>NZ_CP022316.1:691946-1383892 GCF_002216795.1 Brachybacterium avium
GGCCTGCTGCGACGGGATCGGGTCGACCGGCGGCGGCGCCCAGCCGTTCCCCGCGCCCTGCTGCGACGCGGCAGGATCCTGCATGGGTGACGACGACCAGGGCGCGCCGGTTCCCGGGGCGTCGGTGGCCGAGGCGGCGGAACCGCTCGATGCGAACGGAGCCGGCGGAGCGTACGGACTCGGTGCCCCCTGCTGCGGGGGGTTCCCCCAGCCGGTATCGCCGGCAGGCTGCGAGGGCTCTGGGTGCGAGGAGTCCTTCCAGGCTGCGCCGGGCTCAGCGAGCAGGTTCTCATGCGTGGACACCGCCACGGACGGCGCTCCGAGGTAGTGCTCCGCGCCCGCCCGCTCGAAATCGTCGGGGCGAGGCTTCATCGGGTTGCGTCCGGCCTTGATGTCCACCACCACGGAATCCACGGCCCGGTCGTGGAAACCGCGCAGGTGCTTCTTCGGGTCCAGGAAGATCGACAGCGCCATGATCGCGGAGATGAGCCCGTACAGCACCCAGCGGCCCGCTGATCGCAGGAATCCGAGGGGGCCGCCCTCGCTCTCGCGGGTGACGCGCAGGCCGAGGATCAGCTTGCCCAGCGTGAAGCCCTTGGCGCCGACCAGCCAGACCATCAGCAGGGTGTACGCCAGCGGCAGCGCGACGCCCACTCCCACCAGGATCAACGGCAGGGCACCGGCCGTCCCCGAGCTGATCATCAGGATCACGCCCACGACCAACGGCGCGACCGTCAGTGCACCGATCACCGCATCGATCAGGGCGGCGAGGAGCCGCTTGAGCGGGGACGCCGGAAAGCAGCCGTCCAGCGGTGCCTCCATCTCGTGCCCCATCGACGGCGCTGCGGGCCCCCCGGCGGGGGAACCCGGGCCGCTCGGAGCGCCCTGGGCGGGCCCGGGAACGTTCTGCTGCATCGGAGGCTGCGTGACCATCATCTGATCGTACTGTTCCCGACTGCGGAGCGTCGTGGCTCCCGGCTTCTGCGCTTCGAGGGAGTCGTGCGTGATCAGCTCGACGCCCTCGCCCTCTGCTGTGGACTCCTCTTCGCGCCCGAGATCCCGCGAGCGCGGCATGGGTGCCTGCGACCAGGCCCCCGGCGCATCCGTGGCCCGGCGCTCGTACGGCGACGCCTGGTAGCGCGCACCGCACTCGCCGCAGATCACCGCTCCTTCGGAGAGCAGACTGCCGCAGGTGCTGCAGTATCGCGTCTGGCTCATCAGGCACGACCCTTCTTCGATGACGTCCGTCTCTTCGCAGTGCCGTGCAGCGAGGAGCGTCGACGACGCATCGTCTCGGAGCGCCGCACGGCCTTGTCGCGTGCCCGGGTCCGGGCCCTGATCCGCTTCTTCGCGCTGCGACGATCAGCGGACCGTCGGCGGAAGGAGCGCAGAGACAGGGTCGCGAGGATCCGCTTGTGCCACGGCACCGCAGCCGACATGGTACGCCGCGCCGCCATGACCTGTCCCCAGTACTCCTCGGCCGCGGCCTCGGGCAGATCATCTGGTCCGAACACGGCACGATCGGCGCGGCTCGCCAGGCTCATCGCTCCCATCGCCGGGAGGTCGGAGTCCAATCGGGCCGCCAGCTCTGCCCTGGTCAGCAACGGATCGGGGCTGCGCCCCATATCGGCCAGCAGATCCAGGACCTCCTGCCATCCGCCATCGATCCGGGTCGCCAGCGGGCCCTGGGTGCGACGCCGGCCACGGCGCCTCCCCTTGGCGAGGATCACGGCGAGCGCCGCGAGCAGGAGCATCAGGACAGGGATGAGCCCGACCCCGACGTAGACCACCCATGAGGTCGGCTCAGGCAGCTCCTCATCGTCCTTGTCGGAATCCTGGCTCATCGCGCCGGGCGGCGGGCTCGGCGGCTCGGCAGGCGGAGGCGGCGGCTGGGCGACCTGTGGAAGCGGCTTCTCCACCTCCTTGGGCTCGGGCTGGGTCGGATCCTCGTCCTCGTCGGGGGCCGCATCGAAGCGCACCCACCCGATGCCGTCGAAGGCCACCTCGACCCAGGCGGTGACGTCATCGCCGGTGATCGTGACGGTCCCCTCCTGCCCCTTGGGCACCTCGAAGCCCATCACCACCCGGGCAGGGATGTCGATCGAGCGGGCCAGGACCGCGAGCAGAGCGGCGTACTGCTCCTCGTCGCCGATCATTCCCAGCGGCTGGGCGTCCGGGGTCTCCTTGTCGAAGCCGACCTCTTCCATCATCGCCAGCAGGCGACTGGCGCCATGACCGGACATCGAGGCGGTGTCGCCTTCGAGCCCGTGCGAGTAGTAGGCGTCGGACTTGACGGCGCTGGCGAGGTTCCGGAACTGGTCGTAGTCGGAGTCCGAGTTCCCCGACCACTCCTCGGCGTACTGCACGAAGCTGTCCACCGGGGCGTTGTCCGGCAGCGGGATGTCGGCGAACCTCGCCGTACGCTGCTGCTCTGCCGTGAGCTCGGCGTAGGGCTCGTAGGAGAGCTCATAGGTGTCCCCCGCCTGCACTCCCCGGGAGTTGACGAGGGTCTGCGACTGCTGGTTGAGGTAGAGGTTCTCGGAGGTGACGCTCGAGCGGTCCGTCGACATGTCCTCGAGATCGATGCGATTGGTGCGGGTGCCGACCGTGGGCATCCACACCCCGGTGTAGTCGCCGATGGTCACCGTCGAGACCTGCTCGGCCCCGCTGCCCTCGTGCAGGTCGACCCCCGAAGCGGTGCGGAGGAAGGTGCCGGAGGGACTGCTCTTCGACGTGCTGCTGGCGACGTTGTAGACCTGCAGGTCCCACTGGTCCATCGTGGCCAGGCGGATGTGCTCCCCGCTGCGCATCCCGGAGACCTGGAACAGCTCCGCATTCCGCTGGTCCTTCAGATAGCCACGGAACTCCGAGAGCGGGGAGACGTACTCCCGCGGATCGAAGGGCGGAGAGATGTGATCCCGTGCCGCGTAGCGGATCGTCCCGGCCGGCGGGTCGAGCAGAGAGTGCGCGGCGACTGCGCCGCTGCCGGCCAGGGCCATGATCAGGGCTCCCCCGATCACGCGCCGACGCAGCACCGGGTTCTGCCAGGAGCCGGGGCGCACGGAGTCGGAGATGATCGTCGAGTGCGCGCTGGAGAGGCGAGCTCCCTCGAACCGCCAGGTCAACCATGCTACGGAGAGGATGGCGTAGAGCACGCCGCGCAGCACCGGGGAGAAGGCCTGATTGGTACCGAAGACGATCGAGACCGCGAAGAGCGCCAGGGGGAACAGCCAGGCGAGCGCATAGCGGCGGCTGCGCAGCACGACGCTCATCCCCAGCAGCGAGAGCAGCAGGGCACTGATCCACACCACCGCCAGCACGCCCTGGGCGACGCCCACCGGCGGGGCCACGGTCAGGACCGATTTCCAGCTCGTCACAGGTGCCCTGAGCAGCTCCCACAGCGCGCCGGGACTGGGGACGATCCCCCAGATCGCGCGTGTCGGGGCCGCGAACATCGGCCCGAACAGGAGGTACACCAGCAGCACCAGCGGGGTGATCCGCAGCGGTCCCCAGCGCCACCGGGCGCCGATCAGGGCGATCAGGGTGCCGAACACCAGCGCCATGATCCCGGTCAGCAGGTACTGGACCCCGCCGTAGACATGGTGGAAGCCCAGAACCGCGAGGATGAACAGCGCACCGAGCACTGCCAGATCCACGGCGCGGCGGCCGTGAGGGACGGTGGAGAAGTAGCTCGGCGCACGCTTCGCCGGCGCTCTGGTGGGGCCGCTCATCGACCCACCGCCCGCAGCGCCTTGGCCAGGGAATCGAGCGATCCGAGGGTCACCACGTCGAGCCCGCCGATCGCGGACCGGGTCACGTCGGCGTCATCGACGCAGCGGATTGCTACCGCCATCACCCCGATCGGCAGCTGATTGGCGGCGGAATTCAGCTCCCGCGCCGTGGTGTGCGAGCCGACGACCATCATCACCGCCGACGCGTTGGGCGCGAGGTCTGCCGCCTTCTGCCCGAGCTCGTGGAAGGAGATCCGCTCCTTGAGCTGGTCGAGCACGGTGTAGTCATCCATCATCTGTCGCAGAGTGCGGGTGCTCTGGCGCTGATCGAGGGAGAAGGGCGTCAGCTCCTTCTCCTCGCGGAAGGTCTGTCCTGCTATCGAAGCCGCGGTGGAGACCGCCAGCTCGAACTCGTCGTCGCTGGCGTAGTGCTCGGCGAGGTTGTCCAGCGCGACCACCACATGGGAACGCCGGGTCTCCTCGAACTGTCGCACCATGAGCTTGCCGGTGCGGGCGGTGGTGCGCCAGTGGACATGGCGGCGGTCGTCGCCGGGAGCGTAGTCGCGCAGGGCATGGAAGGCGATGTCGGAGCTGGAGAGGTCCGAGGAGGGGGTGCCCTCGAGGTCGCGCAGGAAGCCGCTGGCGGCCTCGTCGAGTCGCACGGTGCGGGGGTGGACGAACAGCTCCTGCGCCTTCGCCCAGGTGACCTGACGTCGCATCAGCGACAGCGGGTCGTCGCGGACCGAGCGCACCGGACCGACGACGAGGACGGCACGGCGCTTGGTGGGCACGGCGAACAGCTCCTCGTGCGCGGCGTCCGCCGCCAGTTTCGGCACCATGAACTGCGCGGTCGCGGAGCCGACGGCGAGCTCGATGCGCGAGGGCAGGATGACTCGCTGGGTGGGGTTGGCGACCTCGACCCGGCCGACAGCGCGGGTGCCCACCACCACGCGATGGGTCTGCAGATCCAGGGTGACCCTGTAGGACGCCTTGCCCAGCACGAACAGCGCGGCGATCACCAGCGGCACGGTGAGTGCGAACGCGATCACGTTCAGCTCGGTGATGTGCAGGGTCAGGCCGGCGAACCAGCAGACGGCGGTGACGCCGACGACCGCCCAGCCGATGGGCGAGACCACATCGAGCACGGGGTGGATGCGCCGCAGCCACAGCTCGACCGCGCGATCCCGCAGGCCGGCGAGTCCGGTGCTGGAGGCGCCCTCGGTCACCGCGCCCTGGCCGCTCGCTGCACCGGGAACGGAGGAGGTGCTGCCACCGGCCGCCCGGTCCTGCCGCGCCTTGAGGCGCCGTCGGCGGGAGGTCGCCCGGGCATCCGCCCTGGCAGCGCCCCGACGCTTCTTGGCCGCTGCCTTCGCCGCCCTGGCATCGGCGGTATCGGTGGGCAGGGATGTCTCAGGACTCATGCGTTCCTCGTGGCTCGCCGGTGAACGGTGCTCATGCCGACTGCTGTCGCGCCTGGGGCGGCGCCACCTCGCTGAGGATCTTGGTCATCACGCTCTTGGCCGTGGTGCCCGCGAATTCTGCTTCGGGGTCGAGCACGAAACGGTGCAGCCAGACCGGCTCGATGAGGTGCTTGACGTCATCGGGGATGACGTAGTGGCGCCCGCAGACGGCAGCCCACACCTTCACCGCGCGCATCAGGGCCAGGGCTCCTCGGATGGACACCCCGACCCGCACCTCGGGTGCCAGTCTGGTCTCCTCCATCAGCCGGGAGACGTACTCCAGCACCGCGGGGTCCACGTGCACGGTCGCGGCCAGCTGGGTCATGTCGTTGACGGCCTGGAGGGAGATGCGCGGGGTGAGCTGCGAGCTGCGGTCACGCAGCGCGGAGCCCTGGAGGATCTGCACGCTCGAGGCATGATCGGGGTAGCCGATCGAGGTCTTCATCAAGAAGCGGTCCAGCTGCGCCTCGGGGAGCCGGTAGGTGCCGGCCTGCTCGATCGGGTTCTGGGTGGCGATCACCATGAAGGGGTTGCCGACCTCGTGGGTGACGCCATCGACGGTGACGCGCCCTTCCTCCATCACCTCGAGCATCGCGGACTGCGTCTTCGGCGAGGCGCGGTTGATCTCATCGGCGAGCACGACATTGGCGAAGACCGGGCCCTTGTGGAACTCGAACGACTTGGTGTTCTGGTCATAGATGGTCACACCGGTGACATCGGAGGGCAACAGGTCCGGCGTGAACTGGATGCGCGTGCTGGTGCCCTGGACAGTCGCGGCGATCGAGCGGGCCAGGGACGTCTTGCCGGTGCCGGGGGCGTCCTCGAGCAGCACGTGGCCGGGGGCCATCATTGAGGTCAGCACCAGGCGGACCACCTCGTTCTTGCCCAGGACCGCCTGGCCGACGCTCTGGACGAGCTTGTCGAAGGTCTCGGCGAACCAGTGTGCCTGTTCGGGGGTCATGCTCATGATGGATCTGAGTCTTTCTGGTGGGAGGAACGGGAGCGGACCGTCGGGCGTCGGGCGAAGAGCGTCAATACGGCCTGTAGATGCCGTCCGCCACCTTCACCCATCTGCCGTTCACCTCGACTTCGACGGTCATCGGCCAGTCGGGTTCCCCGCCACGGACGTACCCGTAGAAGTTCGAGCCCGCAGCCGAGGTCGCCGTGCCGTTGCTGTTCGCCGTCATCTTGATGGTCTTGTACCGGGTCTCTCCTTCGTTGGAGAACGCGACCCGGTAGGTCTCGCCGGGAGTCATGTTCTGCAGCGAGATGCGGAACCACTTGCAGTTGTTGTTCGAACATCCCTCCGTGCCCGGCGGAACGAAGGACCCCCAGTTGACCTTGCTGAACTTCGGGGTCTTCTGCCAGGACTGCGCCTTCTGGGACTTCGCGGCGGTGGGGCTCTTCAGCCCTTCGTCGATAGAGACGTAGGCCTCCGCCTCGATCGTGGTGCCGGCCTTGATCTGCTTGTCCACCGTGATCTTGCCGTTGGTCGTGGTCTGGTAGTCACCGCCGCCGACGCGATAGTGGATCGTCCGGCCGGCCCCGCCGCCGTCGTCGTGTGCGGTGAACGTGAATGACACCGGGCACGAGTTCGCGCCGCTGCACTTGCTGCTGGTCGAACTTATAGTTGGACGATCCGGAGTGGTGTACGGCGTCACCGCAGTGGACTCATCGGACCGCGGGCTCACGCCGCCGTCCTTCGCGAAGCCGTTGCGGGCCTCGACGGTGAACCGGTAGCTGGTCCCGTTCCGCAGGCCGGAGAGGGCGAGGCTGGTCTTGGACGCATCGACCGTCTTCGACCCGCCGTTCCAGCGCACCACGTACTTGGTGACGGTAGTGCCGTTGCCGTCGGCAGCATTCCAGTGGACGGTGGCCCGTCCGTTCGGTCCATCCCCCTTGCCTTCACTGGGCATTGTGGCCTTGACCCCGGTGGGGGCGAAGGGCTTCGCCCACGGCGTGACTTTGTTGGAGGCCCCCGAGGCGTCGGCCCCACGGCCGACGGAGTTCACGCCGGTGTAGGTGAAGGTGTACGCGGTATCCGGGTCGAGTCCGAGGAACGTGGTGGAGGTCTTCGACGCATCGACGGTCAGCGACTTCCCCGAGGAGGCGGTGACGATGTAGTCCGTGATCGGCTCACCGTTGGCCTCCGCCGTCGTCATCTCCGGCCATGTCACCTCGACACCGCCGCCGCGCGGATCGTTCACGCGTTCGGCGCTCGGGTTCCCCGCCGGCGCCGTCGGCTTCCCTGCGGGATGTTCGGGCCGTGACCACTCCGACCAGTCGGAGGGCTCCTCGGCCAGGTTGCTGGCTCGGACTCGGAACCGATAGTCCACCCCGTTGACGAGACCGGGGAAGACGGTCTGGGTGGTTCCGCCGGAGATCTCCTGGGCGGTGATCTCCTGGGTCGAGGTGTTCTGCAGCTGCACCTCGTAGGTCTGGATCGCAGAGCCACGATTGACCGGAGGGGTCCACCCCACCGTCAGCTGCTCGTCACCGCGCTGCACCGAAGGAGCCGCGGGCTTCTCGGGCCGCACGTCCGGGCGCGCCACGGCCGAGGCCACCGAGGGGTCCGAGGTGCCGACATCGTTGGTCGCGATCACCTGGAAGGTGTACTCGGTGTCATTGGACAGGCCGGTGATCGTGCAGGAGGTCGACGCGCAATCCTGCGTCACTGCGGGTCCGCTCGCGGTGGAGACCGTGTAACCGGTGATCGGGGCACCGTTGTCCGCTCCGGCGTTGAAGGTCAGCTCGACGAATCCGTCACCGACCTCCCCGATGCGAGGCGCCGATGGGGCCTCCGGGAGACCGCGCACCGTCACACGGATCTCCCCGGACACCTCCCGCTCCGGATCCCCCGTATCATCCAGCACCCCGTACTGGGCCGTCAGGATCCCGTGGTACGACGGGTCCGGAGTGATCGTGACCTGGTTCCCTTCCACCGCGATATCGCCATCCCCGGAGACGATCGACGCACCGGTCAGGGTCCGCTCCCCGCCGGGGAAGGGGTTGGAGTCGTTCGCGAGCACATCGATCGTCTTGCTGCGCCCGGCATCGATCTCCTCCTCATCCAGCGCTGTGGAGATCTCCGGCCGCTGCGAACCGGCCACCGTGAGCTCCACGGAGGCCGACACGGCAGGATTGGTGCCGTCTGTGACGGTGACCGGCACCTCGACGACGGTGCCCTTGGCCGCCTTGGACGTCGCTGACGCGGTCAGGGATGCGCCGTCCAGGGCGAGGGTGATCTCGGGATTGGCCTCGTACTCGCCCAGGGCGTAGTCCAAGGTGTCGTCCTCCGGATCCTCAGCGCCGGCCGAGAGATCCAGGGTTGAGCTGGGGCCGCCCTGCTCGACCTCGAGCCGCGCTCCTTGGAACGTCGGGGGAAGGTTCGTCTCCTCCGGCGCGACCTCCACCGGGATCGCCAGACTCGCCGTCGCTGCGGAGGGGTCGCCCACAGCACCGTCGGTGACCTCGGCCGTGATCGTGTCCTTGCCGGAGAAGCCGTCGGCCGGGCGATAGACCAGGGTGGACTCGTCCTCGACCAGCTGGCTGCCGTCACTGTGCACAGCAGTCACCCGGCCGGGGTCGGTGATCTGCACGGATTCCGCTCCGGGCCGGACCCGCACGTTGTTGGGGTCTGCGAGATCGATGGTGCCCTCGGAGCCGGCCTGCACCTCTAGCGGCGGCCCCACCCACACCGGTGCCTGCTTGGCGGTGCCGGGTACCCAGATGTATCCGGCCGATTCCAGTCCGTCGACGTCGGTGATGATGTAGCGGATCCGCTGCTGCTCCTCCTGCGGGACGACCCGGACCGTGCCGTCCTCGCCGCGCAGTTCGACATCCTCATAGGTGCCGTCGATCGCGACCTCGAGATCGTTCGTGCTGCCATCGGGATCCGAATCATTGGCCAGCACATCGACGTCGACGAACAGCGTCTCGGGATCCAGGATCACCTCGGCCTCGACGAAGTCGTCCCGCGCCACCGGGGAACGCAGCGGCGCATTGCTGGCCACCTTGATCGTGGCGGTCGCAGAACTCTTCAGCTGGCCATCGGTGGCCGAGTACAGCACGGTATGGGTGCCGGACTCCGACGGCGTGACGACGGTCAGGTTCCCGTCGTCCTCGCCCTCCGCCGGGGGATCTCCTCGATCTCGGTCATCGCCTCGACGTCGTCCCGCACCACCGCGAGGCGGTCCCCTTCGGGATCGGTGTCGTTGTCGAGCACCGGGATCTGCACCTCACGATCCGGGCGCACCTCCACGATGTCGTCGACGGCGTAGGGCGCCTGGTTCACATCGTTCGGCGCGGCCACGCCGACCAGCACCTCGGCGGTGCCGATCGCACCGAAGCGATCCATCACCTGGTAGCGGAACTGATCCGTGCCGCGGGAGTCCTCGTAGGGGAGGTATTCGATCCATTCGCCGTTCGCGGAGACGATCTCGCCCAGCTCAGGCATCGGACTGGTGATCCCGGTGAGCATCACCGAGTCGCCGTCCGGGTCGATTCCCGTGGTCGTCACGGGGATCCGCACCGGCGTCCCGGCAACCGTGCGGGCGGTCAGGTTCTTCGGCTGGGGCGCCGTGTTCTCGACATCCCTCGGCACGATCGTGATGTAGGCCAGGGCGGAGCCGGTGCGGCCGGTCTCATCGACCACCTGGTACTGCACGACGGCTTCGCCGCTGGCGTCGTCGTCGGCGCGGAACCTGATCTGGTCCTGGTTCGGCTCCGCATGGCCGAGGTCGTCGGCGCGGGAGGTGTCCATCTCGGTGCCGAGGTGGAGCTCGGAGTCGGTCGGCGAGATGTCGTTGGCGATGACGTCGATGTTCACCATGTCGCCGGCACGGACCACGGCACGATCCGGCACCGCCTCGGGATTCGCGAACTGGGTATCGGTGCTTGCGACCATCACCCGGATCGTGCCGGTGGCGGTGCCCGTGGAATTCGCGACCTCGTAGGTCACCGGCACCGGTTCTTCCGAGACGGTCGCTCCCGGCGTCGCCTCGACCCTGACGAGGTGATGGTTCACGACCGTCGCCTTGAGACCGCTGTCGGCAGGCAGCTCGATCGAGTTCACCACGAGGACGCCCCCGGTCGGGTCCACATCGTTCTCCAGGGGATCCAGCAGCGTGTCGGACCCCGTGGTGACGGTCCCCATGTCGTCGACCGCGACCGGCTTCAGATCGTCCGTCGTAGGCTCTTCGATGTCCACCCGCACCAGTCCCAGCGAGGCCGTGCTCGCGCCGCTGCCGGCGACGGTGTACTCCAGGTAGTACGTCCCCGGTTCACGTCCGGTGACCTCGATGGTCCCGGCCTCCAGGGAGGGCTCGACATCGAGACCCTCGGCATCGCTCACGCTGAGGAGTTCGAGGCTGCCGCCGTTGGGGTTGAGGTCGTTGACCAGCGGCTTGATAGTGCTGCTGCGGCCGGCGACGAAGCTGGCGTGGTCTGCGGTGGTGATCGGGGCGAGGTCGGTCTCGGTCACGGACTCGATCTCGACGACGCCCTCTCCGGTGTCGCCGTTCTCATCGCGGAAGGTGAGCTGCACCTGCTTCGTGCCCGGGGCCAGGCCGGCATCGTTGAAGGTGATCAGTCCGTCGGGGCGGAAGGTGACCAGGTCCTCGGGCGGGACGGTGGCGTTGGCGAGGTAGAAGGCATCGCCGTCGGGATCCTCCCAATACGGGAGGATGTTGAAGCTGATCTCCTCACCCGAGCGGACCTGCACCTTCGTGATCGTCTCCTGGCCGGGCTCCGGCGGCGAGTTCTCACCCTCGGCCCTGACCTCCAGCGTCACCACTGCGGTGTCCTTGCCGCCGCGGCCGTCATCGGCCTGGTACGTGAATGTCGCGGTGCCGGTGGCGTCCTCGGCGACCTCGATCTGGAGCTGGGTTCCGCCCCGGATGGGCGTGACCGTGCCGATGCTCGGCTGGTCACCCTGCACAGTGGCGGTGAGGATGTCGCCGTCCGGATCCGTGTCGTTCTTCGTCACCGGCAGGACGATGCTCTTGCCCGGGCGGACACCGAAGGTGTCATCGTTCGCCGTGGGCTTGCGGTTCTCCTCGTCGCGCTCGGCGGCGATGTTCGTGATCGTGGTGGTGAGGGTCTCCTTCTCCTTCTCCTGCGACGTGCTGGTCTGGATGTCCTGGGAGATCACCCAGTTGTCCACCAGCTGCATGCTGTCCATGATCTCCCAGGACAGGCCGAACTTCTGATCGTTCAGCACCACCAGATCCTGGTTCACGCGCAGCACGAGATCCGCTGAGCTCTCCGCCTCCGGGATGGTCTCGGCCACGGCCTCCTGGCCCTCGCACGCACGGACATATCGCTTCGACCCGCCCCATGCCCCGTAGGCACAGCCTTGGACCTGGGCCGGTTTGGCGACGTCGGTGCCGGTGCCGCGGGCTGAGATCTTCTCCGCCTTTCCCCCGTCGAAGGGGATCACGAACAGCGCGTCGACGGTGGAGACGACGAAGGTATCCGCAGCGGGACCGGACTGCTGCAGCTGTGCCTGGTCCAGGGATGAGACCCCGTAGTCGGCCAGGCTGTACTCGTCCATGCCGTCGCCGATCCGCAGCAGCTGGTTCTCGCGGTCCAGGATCACCGGCTGGTCGCCGACGGCGGAGAGCTGGACGGACTCCGCTGCTTGGGAGAGGCCCGGGACCTCGATCGGATCCTCCGCCGTGGTGTCTCGGGTGTTCCCCTCTCGGGGGTAGCTCAGAAGATTCGTGCCGTCCAGGATGAAGACGGTCCCGGAATCGGAGACGGCGAGCGGGCGCTGGCCGTTGCCCGCCTCGATCACGGGGTCCACGGCGCTCGCGCTGAAGGCTGCTGCCTCGTCGGGGGACACGATCCAGACGCGGCCGTCGGGAGCGGCGATCGCGATGCGGTCTCCGCCGATCTTGACGGTCGTGCCCGTGGGCAGTTCGACCAGACCGTTGCGAGTGACGGAAGCGGTGTTGATCGGGGTGAAGCCCCGGGGCCCGGTCTCGAGCACCGTGTAGCCGGACTGGATGATGTCCAGGTCCTGGCCGGTCGCGGACAGCCGCGCGTCGAGTTCACCGGCATCGACGTTCAGTCGGCCGAGCAGCCCGAGCTGCTCGTTGGTGACCCACACGCCGCCGTTGGAGACCTCCACCTCGGAGGACGACAGTCCCGGGTAGCGCAGCGCGAATCCGGTCAGCACCAACGCCACCACCGCCAGCACGGCAGAGGAGACGATCGTCAGTCGTCTCCCCCTGTGCCGCATCCGTCCAGCGGTGTCGGACATGGTCGTACCCCAAGGCCTGGTCGATGTGTCGCATGGTCGTTGCCGGCCCGTCGCGTCTGCCCTGAGATGCGCCCCCGAAGCCGGCCCGGCCCCATTCATGGCCCCGCCCAGGGTACCCGCTGCATGCCGTAGGCACCACGAGTGGCGAGTCACGAAGTCATCAACGCGATCCCCGTCGCGGCGTCCCGGCCGCGAGCCGGGACCGGTTCAGCGGTTGCGTCGCACCAGGGTGGTGGTGAATGCCGTCAGCGCGTCCCTGGCGTCTCCGGCGGGCAGCTCTGCAAGGGTCGCGCTCGCCTCGTCCGCGGTGCGGGCAGCGAGCTCACGAGTCTCTTCCAGTGCCGGATCGGCGCGCAGCAGCCCCACCAGCTCGTCGAGGGCTGAGTCGGAGCTCAGGTCTCCGTCGAGCCGCTCGACGATCTCGAGGCTGCGGGAATCCGGATGAGCTGCGGCCCGGCGACGGACCAGGAGCGTCGGCATGGTGGGGACTCCTTCGCGCAGGTCGATGCCCGGCGTCTTGCCGCTCGTGTCGGCGTCGCTCTCGAGGTCCAGGACGTCATCTGCGAGCTGGAACGCCACTCCCACCTTCTCCCCGTAGCGGCGCATCACGTCCGCCGTGCTCTCCGGGGCGCCGGAGAGCGATGCACCGAGGCCGCCGGCGAGGGAGAGCAGAGAGGCGGTCTTATCGGAGAGCACCGAGATGTAGTGCTCGAAAGGGTCCTCCCCCGCCTTGGGGCCGACGGTCTCGTGCAGCTGTCCGAGGCAGAGCCGCTCGAAGGTCTCCGAGTGCAGGCGCACCGCGTCGGTGCCGATCCGCGCGCTGAGCGCGCTGGCCCGGGCGAAGAGGAAGTCCCCGGTGAGGATGGCGACGTTGTTCCCCCACAGGGCGTGGGCGCTGTCGGTGCCGCGTCGAGTGGGGGCGGAGTCCATGACATCGTCGTGGTACAGGCTGGCCAGGTGAGTCAGCTCCACCAGCACAGCAGCATCCTGGACCCCGGCGGCATCGATGTCCCCGAGGGAGGCGGCGAGCAGCACCAGCATGGGTCGGACGCGCTTGCCGCCTGCATCCATGAGATGCCGGCCCGTCCACCGCATCATGTCATCGGAGCTGGAGACGGAGTCGCGCAGGAGGTGCTCGATGGCTCCGAGGCGGTCGACGATCCGGCTCGCGAGGTCCTCGTCGATGTCGGGAACGCCCGGCAGCGTGGACGGCATGGCTCTCCTGGGACTCAGCGGGGCACCGTCGCGGAGCACCCGAAGCTTAGGTTGCGTAACACCAGGGGCCGAGGGCCCCGGGATCCGCCATCACCCCGGTGGGAGACCGAGCGGATCCGAGAGCCGAGTCTACCGGGATGCGAACGCTACGAGACGGACGGATGGCCCTGAGGTGAGGGGAAAGACGTACCTGGCGGCCTGACGATTTCACGCCAGCGGTTTCGGGCATGAAAAAAGGGAGTGGAGGAGGCGAACACCCAAAACAGGGGTTCCAGCACTCCTCCACTCCCAATAAAGATGTCCGGCGGCGACCTACTCTCCCACACCCTCCCGAGTGCAGTACCATCGGCGCAATCGAGCTTAGCTTCCGGGTTCGGAATGGAACCGGGCGTTTCCTCGACGCTATGACCGCCGTAACACAATGAGACAACCAGACCCCACACCCCGAGCAACAAAACCCGGACTGTCAGGGGTTGTTCCCGAGAACCGCACAGTGGACGCAAACACACACAGCAAACAACCAACACAAAGAAATGTTGTTGTAAGTCATCAGCCATTAGTACCAGTCAGCTCCACACATTGCTGTGCTTCCACACCTGGCCTATCAACCCAGTCATCTACTGGGGGCCTCTCACACCCAAAGGGTGTATGGATATCTCATCTCGAAGCAGGCTTCCCGCTTAGATGCTTTCAGCGGTTATCCCTTCCCGACGTAGCCAACCAGCCATGCCCTTGGCAGAACAACTGGCACACCAGAGGTCAGTCCATCCCGGTCCTCTCGTACTAGGGACAGGACTTCTCAAATATCCAACGCGCGCAGCGGATAGGGACCGAACTGTCTCACGACGTTCTAAACCCAGCTCGCGTACCGCTTTAATAGGCGAACAGCCTAACCCTTGGGACCAACTCCAGCCCCAGGATGCGACGAGCCGACATCGAGGTGCCAAACCATGCCGTCGATATGAGCTCTTGGGCAAGATCAGCCTGTTATCCCCGGGGTACCTTTTATCCGTTGAGCGACACCCATTCCACAATGGAGTGCCGGATCACTAGTTCCTGCTTTCGCACCTGCCCGACATGTCTGTCTCGCAGTCAAGCTCCCTTGTGCACTTACACTCAACACCTGATTGCCAACCAGGCTGAGGGAACCTTTGAGCGCCTCCGTTACTCTTTAGGAGGCAACCGCCCCAGTTAAACTACCCATCAGACACTGTCCCTGATCCGGATCACGGACCGAGGTTAGGAATCCAGAACGACCAGAGTGGTATTTCAACAATGACTCCACACCCACTAGCGTGAATGCTTCCCAGTCTCCCACCTATCCTACACAAGCCGTCCCGAACACCAATATCAAACTATAGTAAAGGTCCCGGGGTCTTTCCGTCCTGCTGCGCGTAACGAGCATCTTTACTCGTAATGCAATTTCGCCGAGTTCGCGGTTGAGACAGTGGAGAAGTCGTTACGCCATTCGTGCAGGTCGGAACTTACCCGACAAGGAATTTCGCTACCTTAGGATGGTTATAGTTACCACCGCCGTTTACTGGGGCTTAAATTCTCAGCTTCGAACTCCGAAGAGCTCTAACCGGTCCTCTTAACCTTCCAGCACCGGGCAGGCGTCAGTCCGTATACAGCGTCTTACGACTTCGCACGGACCTGTGTTTTTAGTAAACAGTCGCTTCTCCCTGGTCTCTGCGGCCCTCACCGCTCTCACGGTTCGGGCCCCCCTTCTCCCGAAGTTACGGGGGCATTTTGCCGAGTTCCTTAACCACGATTCTCTCGAACGCCTCGGTATTCTCTACCTGATCACCTGAGTCGGTTTAGGGTACGGGCGACCGTATTCGTCACGCCGGAACTTTTCTTGGCAGTACAGGATCACTCACCTACGCCCATACGGGATCCCCATCACGTCTCACCCTCATGGCCCCAGCATTACCCGGGGCCGGGCTGCACGCTTAGACGGACTATTCCATTAAGTCCGCGGAAGCTACCTCTCTGCGTCATCCCTCGCGCTGACCTACTACAACCTTGGTTCCCAGCCTCACCACTCTCCACACCCCGAAGGGTATGGGAACAGCTCGGGTGGTTAGCATCGACTGCCTCGGTATGGGTCCTCCTACGATCGGTTCGGGAATATCAACCCGATGTCCATCGACTACGCCTGTCGGCCTCGCCTTAGGTCCCGACTAACCCAGGGCGGATAAACCTGGCCCTGGAACCCTTGATCAATCGGCGGACGGGTTTCTCACCCGTCTTTCGCTACTCATGCCTGCATTCTCACTCGTACAGCCTCCACCACTGGGTTCCCCCGCGGCTTCGCTGGCTGTACGACGCTCCCCTACCCACCCAGACACAAGGTCTGAGTGACACAGCTTCGGCGGTGTGCTTGAGCCCCGCTAAATTGTCGGCGCAGAATCACTTGACCAGTGAGCTATTACGCACTCTTTCAAGGGTGGCTGCTTCTAAGCCAACCTCCTGGTTGTCTCAGCAACTCCACATCCTTTTCCACTTAGCACACGCTTAGGGGCCTTAGCTGATGTTCTGGGCTGTTTCCCTCTCGACTATGAAGCTTATCCCCCACAGTCTCACTGCTGCGCTCTCACGTACCGGCATTCGGAGTTTGGCTAAGGTCAGTAACCCGGTGGGGCCCATCGCCTATCCAGTGCTCTACCTCCGGTACGAAACACGCAACGCTGCACCTAAATGCATTTCGGGGAGAACCAGCTATCACGAAGTTTGATTGGCCTTTCACCCCTATCCACAGGTCATCCCCTCCATTTTCAACTGAAGTGGGTTCGCGCCTCCACGCGGTCTTACCCGCGCTTCACACTGCCCATGGATAGATCACTTCGCTTCGGGTCTAGAGCCGGCGACTGAACGCCCCGTTCAGACTCGCTTTCGCTACGGCTACCCCACACGGGTTAACCTCGCCACCGACCACTAACTCGCAGGCTCATTCTTCAAAAGGCACGCCGTCACCCCTAAAGGCTCCGACGGATTGTAAGCGCACGGTTTCAGGTACTATTTCACTCCCCTCCCGGGGTGCTTTTCACCTTTCCCTCACGGTACTTGTCCGCTATCGGTCAAGAGGTAGTATTCAGGCTTACCAGGTGGTCCTGGCAGATTCACACCGGATTTCACGGGCCCGGTGCTACTCGGGAACAGCATCACGCCATGCAGAAGTTTCGTCTACGGGGGTCACACCCTCTACGCCGTCGCACTCAACACGACTTCGACTACCACTGCACGTACACGTCGGACCGCCGGCAGACGATCCAGATACGTCCCACAACCCCCAACCTGCAACCCCTGCCGGGTATCACACAGACCAGGTTTAGCCTCCTCCGCTTTCGCTCGCCACTACTTACGGAATCACTATTGTTTTCTCTTCCTGCGGGTACTGAGATGTTTCACTTCCCCGCGTTCCCTCCACACTGCCTATACATTCAGCAGCGGGTACCACGACATGACTCGTGGTGGGTTTCCCCATTCGGACATCCTCGGATCACAGTTTGGTTGTCAACTCCCCGAGGCTTAACGCAGACTCCCACGTCCTTCGTCGGCTCCTCTTGCCAAGGCATCCACCGTGCGCCCTTTAAAACTTACGGCAACACAAAGACTCTTTGCGCATTAAAAATTGCTTACAAGATGCTCGCGTCCACTATGCAGTTCTCAAGAAACAACCCCACACCCACACCACCCCCAAAAACAGGAAGCAATGCAAGGGAGGACCAGCCACACACCCCACAAAACCCCAGCCACCAGAAGCGACCAGGATAAGGGAGCTGCGTGCAGCCTCACAACCCAATAGCGTGTCTCCACCTCAAACCCACCAGCAATCCCCGTTCCACACCCACAGAAGTGAGCCGTACTAGAAGACAACGCCGGCAAGCGAAGTGCCCATTCATTGATGTTCCACCCTTGAGCAACCACCCCCACCACACTCGGGTGAGAAAATGGCCACCATAATTGGTGATGCTCCTTAGAAAGGAGGTGATCCAGCCGCACCTTCCGGTACGGCTACCTTGTTACGACTTAGTCCCAATCACCGATCCCACCTTCGACAGCTCCCTCACAAGGATGGGCCACTGGCTTCGGGTGTTACCGACTTTCGTGACTTGACGGGCGGTGTGTACAAGGCCCGGGAACGTATTCACCGCAGCGTTGCTGATCTGCGATTACTAGCGACTCCGACTTCATGGGGTCGAGTTGCAGACCCCAATCCGAACTGAGGCCGGCTTTTTGGGATTCGCTCCACCTCACAGTTTCGCAACCCATTGTACCGACCATTGTAGCATGCTTGAAGCCCAAGACATAAGGGGCATGATGATTTGACGTCGTCCCCACCTTCCTCCGAGTTGACCCCGGCAGTCTCCTATGAGTCCCCACCATCACGTGCTGGCAACATAGAACAAGGGTTGCGCTCGTTGCGGGACTTAACCCAACATCTCACGACACGAGCTGACGACAACCATGCACCACCTGTGCACCAGTCCGAAGAAAACCCCATCTCTGGGATCGTCCGGTGCATGTCAAGCCTTGGTAAGGTTCTTCGCGTTGCATCGAATTAATCAGCATGCTCCGCCGCTTGTGCGGGCCCCCGTCAATTCCTTTGAGTTTTAGCCTTGCGGCCGTACTCCCCAGGCGGGGCACTTAATGCGTTAGCTACGACGCGGAGAACGTGGAATGTCCCCCACATCTAGTGCCCAACGTTTACGGCATGGACTACCAGGGTATCTAATCCTGTTCGCTACCCATGCTTTCGCTCCTCAGTGTCAGTAATGGCCCAGAGACCTGCCTTCGCCATCGGTGTTCTTCCTGATATCTGCGCATTTCACCGCTACACCAGGAGTTCCAGTCTCCCCTACCACACTCTAGCCTGCCCGTACCCACCGCACGCCCGAGGTTGAGCCTCGGAGTTTCACGGCAGACGCGACAAGCCACCTACGAGCTCTTTACGCCCAATAATTCCGGACAACGCTTGCGCCCTACGTATTACCGCGGCTGCTGGCACGTAGTTAGCCGGCGCTTCTTCTGCAGGTACCGTCACTTTCGCTTCTTCCCTACTGAAAGGGGTTTACAACCCGAAGGCCGTCATCCCCCACGCGGCGTCGCTGCATCAGGCTTTCGCCCATTGTGCAATATTCCCCACTGCTGCCTCCCGTAGGAGTCTGGGCCGTGTCTCAGTCCCAGTGTGGCCGGTCGCCCTCTCAGGCCGGCTACCCGTCATCGCCTTGGTGAGCCATTACCTCACCAACAAACTGATAGGCCGCGAGTCCATCCTTCACCGATAAATCTTTCCAACCCCCACCATGCGGCAAGAGTTCATATCCGGTATTAGCCACGATTTCCCGAGGTTATCCCGAAGTGAAGGGCAGGTTACTCACGTGTTACTCACCCGTTCGCCACTAATCAGACAGGGCAAGCCCCGTCATCATCGTTCGACTTGCATGTGTTAAGCACGCCGCCAGCGTTCGTCCTGAGCCAGGATCAAACTCTCCATGAAAAAACATGAAAAACAATATCCTGACAAAATAAACAAACAACCAGCAAATTAAACTGCTGTATCATCCGTATAATATTGCCATTCAAACTAAATGGCATCAATAAACAGACACGCTATTGAGATATCAAGCAACACGCGCACATCGTTCTCTCCCCGCATCTACGGGTCGAGTCGGAGGCTCGGAGGTGCCGGGGGAAGAATCCGTCCGACGATCTTCTTGCTTCGTCGTCCCGGCGCGAATCACTACTCTAGCAGTGTTTCGCGGGCTGGTCCAACTCCGCGGGGTGTGGTCCCGGTCTCGTTCGGATCTTCCTGCGATCCTCCCGGTGACCTGGTCACCCGCACTGTCCCGGTCTCCCGGTCCAGCGGCCCTCAGCGTTCCCGTTCCACTGCGCTTCTTCAGCTCTCCCGGAGGAGGCTTCCGTCCCGCTGTGTCTGCGTTCTCGCTGCTGACAAGAAAGAACATTACGGGTCGCCAGGGGGTGCGTCAAACCGGCCGTCTCGCCCTGCAACTGCGGCTCAAATGGGACGTACCTGCAGGTCAGGGCGTTCCCGCAGGCCGTGGAAAGCGCTCTTGCGTCCGGATGTGACCCACGTCTGAGAGGGGGGTCACCGGGGCTTATCGTCGGCTTGACATGTTCACTGGCGGTCATCTACGCGCCTCTGCACCACGGCACCGCGGCTGGGCCCTGATGCGGGGCCGGTCGCCGGTGCACGCACTCTCCGGCGCCGGCCTCCGCACAACGGGACGAGCCCCGGGTGACGTCTGGCGGTCGTCTCCCGGGGCTCGTCGGCCGATCGAACGGCGGATGATCAGCCGGCGATGCGGACCATCGCTGCACTCTTGCGACCACGGCGCAGCAACAGGTGGCCGCCGGGCAGCGCGGACAGGTCACCGACCTCGCCCTGCAGATCCTCAGAGCTGATCTTCTCGCCGTTGACCGAGAGCCCTCCCCCATCGGCGTCTCGTCGGGCCGCACCCTTGGAAGCCGCGATGCCGGTGTCGATGAATGCCTCCACCAGGGACGTGGTGGGCCCCACCGTGGCGCCGGGCAGTTCGCGAGCGACAGCCTGCAGTGTCGATCCGTCGAGCTCGCGCACATCCCCGCGGCCGAAGAGCACCGCAGCTGCGGCCTTCGCCTGGTTCGTCGCCTGCTGGCCATGGACCATCGTGGTCAGGTCATCCGCCAGGGACTTCTGCGCCGCGCGCTGATGGGAGGCCTCGACCGTGGCATGCTCCAGCTCCGCGATCTCCTCGCGGGTGCGGAACGTGAAGTACTTCAGGTAGTTCACGACATCCGCATCGGCCGCATTGAGCCAGAACTGATGGAAGGCATACGGGCTGGTCAGCTCCGCATCCAACCAGACTGCCCCGCCCTCGCTCTTGCCGAACTTGCTGCCGTCCGCCTTGGTGACCAGTGGTGTGGTCAGGGCATGGACGTCCTCGCCGTCGACCTTGTGGATCAGGTCGACGCCTGCCAGGAGGTTCCCCCACTGGTCATTGCCTCCGTACTGCAGGGACACCCCATGGCGGCGATGCAGCTCGAGGTAGTCGATGCCCTGGAGCACCTGGTAGCTGAACTCGGTGTAGCTGATCCCCTCATCGCTCTGCAGACGCCTTGCCACCGTGTCCTTGGCGAGCATGGTGCCCATGCGGAAGTGCTTGCCCATGTCCCGCAGGAAATCCAGGGCGCTCATCTGGCCGATCCAGTCGAGGTTGTTCACCATCGTCACCGCGAACTCGCCCTCGAGATCGAGGAAGCGGGAGATCTGGCCACGCAGGCTGTCCACCCACCGGCCGACGATCTCGGAGTCGTTCAGCACCCTCTCGCCCGACATCCGCGGGTCGCCGATCAGGCCGGTCGCCCCACCCACGAGGGCGTAGGGATGGTGGCCGGCCAGCTGCAGGCGACGCATGGTGAGCACCTGTGTCAGGTGGCCGACATGGAGCGATGCAGCTGTCGGGTCGAACCCGCAATACAGACTGACCGGTCCGTCCGCCAGAGCGCTGCCGAGCGCCTCACGCCCGGTGGTCTGCACGACGAGTCCTCGCCAGGCGAGCTCGTCCAGGACGGAATGCATCGATCAGTTCCTCTCGGTGGGGCACGAGGTGCCGTTGGGGCCGGGCAGTGCCGACCGATCTCGCAGGAGCTGGGACGAGGAGAGCCGGGACGGGGCAGGAGCCCCACTCCGGCCGGCTCGTAACCGGCGATCCGTCGGCCAGTATCCCATCATCCAGAGCGAAGGCGTGGCATCGTCCCGCCGCCACCAGAATACTGACGCCGGTGGGGGTTGAACGCCTGGTGGCCGTTCAACCCCCGCCCAGGGCAGATTTCCGGTGGCCCGAGGGGCCGGCTTCCGGCCGCGACCGGAGGAGCCGGGCTCGGTCCGAGGACGGGTTCCTCAGCGGTCCCGGGTGAAGCGGCGCAGTGCGGAGGCCGCGGCGTCGGCGGCCTCCTCCTGCTCCGCGACGCGCACCGGTGCGGTGCCGCCCTTCGCGTCGCGTGAGGCGATCGAGCCGTCGACCGACAGCACCGAGCGGACGGAGCCGTCGAGGTGCTCGGAGATGGAGGTCAGCTCCTGATCGGTGAGGTCCCACAGCTCCTTGTCCTGCTCCTCGGCGACCTTGACGCAGGCGCCCGAGATCTCGTGCGCCGAGCGGAACGGCACCCCGCGGCGCACCAGGTGATCCGCGATGTCCGTGGCGAGCGAGAAGCCCTGCGGGGCGAGCTCGGCCATGCGGTCGGTGTGGAACACCAGCGTCGCCATCATCCCGGTGAATGCGGGCAGCACCAGGTCGAGCGAGTCGACCTGGTCGAAGACGGGCTCCTTGTCCTCCTGCAGATCGCGGTTGTACGCCAGCGGCAGTGCCTTCAGCGTGGTCAGCAGGCCCACGAGGTCGCCGACCACCCGGCCGGCCTTGCCGCGGGCGAGCTCGGCGATGTCGGGATTCTTCTTCTGCGGCATGATCGAGGAGCCGGTGGAGTAGGCGTCGTCCAGGGTGATGAACGAGAACTCCTTGGTGTTCCACAGGATGATCTCCTCGGCGAGCCGCGACAGATCGATCCCGATCATCGCCAGCACGAACGAGAACTCGGCGGTCAGGTCCCGTGAGGCGGTCCCGTCGATCGAGTTCCACACCGAGTCCGTGAAGCCCAGCTCCGCCGCGATCGCCTGCGGGTCCAGGCCCAGGCTCGAGCCGGCCAGGGCGCCGGAGCCGTACGGGGAGCTGTCCGCCCGCACGTCCAGGTCCCGCAGCCGCTCCACGTTTCGCAGCAGCGGCCAGGCGTGGGCCAGCAGGTGGTGGCTGAGCAGCAGCGGCTGGGCGTGCTGGAGGTGCGTGCGACCGGGCATCGGGGCGCCGTGCACCTCACGGGCCCGTGCCACCAGCACATCGACCAGGTCCAGGACCTGCTCGCCGATCGCGCGGGCCTGATCGCGGATGAACAGCCGGATCAGGGTGGCGATCTGGTCGTTGCGCGAGCGACCGGCGCGCAGCTTGCCGCCGAGCTCGGGGCCTGCTCGTTCGATGAGACCGCGCTCGAGGGCGGTGTGCACGTCCTCGTCCTCGGGCGCGGCGGTGAACTCGCCGGAGGCGACGTCGGCCGCGAGCCGGTCCAGGGCGTCCTGCATCCCGGAGAGCTCGTCGTCGCCCAGCAGACCGGCGGCGTGCAGCACGTTCGCGTGTGCCTTCGAGCCGCGCAGGTCGTACTGCGCCAGACGCCAGTCGAAATGCGTGGAGACCGACAGCGCCGCCAGGGCGGCCGCCGGGCCGGAGCCGAAGCGTCCGCCCCACAGCGAGGCGTTCTCCTGCGCGGCCGACGGGTCGGCGGCGGCCGCCGGATCCGCCTCGCCCGTGGGGCCGGAGGCGCTGGAAGGCATGATGCCGTCCTGGCTCATGCCTGCCCCTCGGCGGCGTCGAGGTCCTCGCCGTTGCCGAAGGCGACGTCGCGGGCTGCGGCCTGCTTGGCGGCCAGGCCGTAGATGTCGATGAAGCCGCGTGCACTGCCCTGGTCGAAGGTGTCGCCCTCGTCGTAGGTCGCGAGGTTGAAGTCGTACAGGCCGGTCTCGGTGCGGCGACCGGTGACGGTGGCGCGGCCGCCGTGGAGGGTCATCCGGATATCGCCGTTGACGTAGCGCTGGGTGTCGGTCAGGAAGGCGTCCAGGGACTTCTTCAGCGGGGAGAACCACTGGCCGTCGTAGACCAGATCCGTCCAGCGGTCGCTGACGGTGCGCTTGAAGCGGGCCTGCTCGCGTTCGAGGGTGACGCGCTCGAGCTCCTGGTGCGCGGTGATCAGCGTCATCGCGCCGGGGGCCTCGTAGACCTCACGGGACTTGATGCCCACCAGGCGGTCCTCGACGATGTCGATCCGGCCGATGCCCTGGGCGCCGGCGCGGCGGTTGAGCTCCTGGATCGCCTCGAGCGGACTGACGGCGCGGCCGTCGATCGCCGTCGGGATGCCGTGCTCGAAGGAGATGACGACCTCGTCGGCGACCGGGGGAAAGGCGGGGTCGTCGGTGTAGCTGAAGACGTCCTTGGTGGGCTCGTTCCAGATGTCCTCGAGGAAGCCGGTCTCGATGGCGCGGCCCCACACGTTCTGATCGATCGAGAACGGGTTGTGCTTGGTGGTCTCGATCGGCAGGCCCTTGCGCTCGGCGTACTCGATGGCCTTGTCGCGGGTCAGGGCGAGGTCGCGCACCGGGGCGATGCACTTGAGCTCGGGAGCCAGGGAGGTGATCGAGACCTCGAAGCGGACCTGATCGTTGCCTTTGCCGGTGCAGCCGTGGGCGACCGTGGTGGCGCCGAACTTCTTGGCCGCCTTCACCAGGTGCTTGGTGATCACCGGACGGGAGATCGCGGAGACGTTCGGGTAGGCATCCATGTACAGCGAGTTCGCCTGCAGGGCACGCATGCAGTACTCGTTCGCGAACTCATCGCGGGCGTCGGCGACATAGGCCTCGACGGCGCCGCAGTCCAGGGCTCGCTGGCGGATCACCTCGAGATCCTCGCCGCCCTGGCCGACATCCACCGCGCAGGCGATGACGTCGGCGCCGGTGGCGTCATGGATCCAGCCGATGGCGACGGAGGTGTCGAGGCCGCCGGAGTAGGCGAGGACGATCTTTTCAGTCACGGGGAATGCTCCTAGTCGTGGGTCGTGCAGTCGTGGGTCGTGATGTCGTGGGTGCTGCGGGGAGGTCGAGGAGACCTCGGGGCGATCAGGCGCCGCGCGGGCGCCGGGGCACGGGCATGGTCTCGCCGGCGGGTCATCGGCCGTCCGCGAGGTCGAGCAGGCGCTCGGCGAGCCGATCTCCTCCGGCGGGGTCCCGGGAGACCAGCAGCACGGTGTCGTCCCCGGCGATCGTACCGAGGACGTCCGGCATGACGGACCGGTCCAGGGCGGAGGCGAGATACTGCGCACCTCCGGGCGGGGTGCGGACCACCACCAGGTTTCCGCTGGCCTCCGCCGATACGAGGAGGCCTTCTGCCAGGCGTGGCAGGCGCGCCTCGAGCAGCTCGCTCTCGGGCGCCGGGCCGGCCGGTCGCGGGCTGCCCCCTTCCGGCGGGAGGCGGTAGACGAGGCTCCCCGCCGAGCCGCGGACCTTCTCCGCCTGCAGTTCGACCAGGTCCCGGGACAGGGTGGCCTGGGTGACCTCGATGCCCTCGGCGGTCAGCAGCTGCGCGAGCTGGGACTGGGAGGACACCTCCTGGTGGGTGAGCAGCTGGACGATCCGCTGCTGACGGGAGGTCTTGGTCTGGGCGAGGGCGCCGCGACGGGTCTCGCTCATCGCTGCTCCCCCGTCGGGCGGGCGTGGGCCGCTGTGGCGTCGTCGGGGTGTTCCAGCAGCCAGGTCAGCAGTGCCTTCTGGGCGTGCAGCCGGTTCTCCGCCTCGTCCCAGACCACGGAGGACGGACCGTCGATCACCTCGGCGGTGACCTCCTTGCCGCGATAGGCGGGCAGGCAGTGCAGGAAGAGACCGCCGGAGAGCCCCATCAGCTCTGCGGTGACCTGGAACGGGGCGAAGGTCTCCTCTCCGCGTCCGTCCTCTCCCTCCTGGCCCATCGACACCCAGGTGTCGGTGAGCACCGCGGTGGCGCCGGTGACCGCCTCGCGGGGATCCTCCGTGAGGGTGATGCGCCCGCCGGTGGTGGCGGCGATCTCCTCGGCACGCGCGAGGATCTGCGGATCCGGGCGGTGCGAGGCGGGGGCGGCGATGCGCACGTCCAGGCCGGCGGTCGCCCCGCCCAGCAGGTAGGAGTGCGCCATATTGTTCGCCCCGTCCCCGAGGTAGGCCAGGGAGCGGCCGGCCAGCGCCGCCTCGCCGTCGGCCAGACCGCCGGTGTGCTGGGCGATGGTCTGCAGGTCCGCGAGGATCTGGCAGGGGTGGAACTCGTCGGTCAGGGCGTTGATCACCGGGACGGTGGCGGTGGCGGCCATCTCCTCGATGCGCTCCTGGCCGAAGGTGCGCCACACGATCGCGGAGACCATCCGGGTGAGCACCTCGGTGGTGTCGGAGATCGATTCGCCGCGGCCCAGCTGGCTGGATCCGGACTCGATCACCAGCGTGCTGCCGCCGAGCTCGGTGACGCCGGTCGCGAAGGAGATGCGGGTGCGGGTGGAGGACTTGTCGAATATGACAGCGACGGTGCGAGGGCCCTCCAGCGGGCGCTTCGCGAAGCGGTCGCCGGCGAGCTCGAGCGCGAGGGCGAGGACCTCCTTCTGCTCGGCCGGGCTCAGGTCGTCATCGCGCAGGAAGTGGCGGGGCATCTCAGTTCCCTCCCTCGTCGGTCGGTGCGGCTGCGGCGACGGCGTCGAGCAGGCCGGTCAGCGCGGCGGTGAAGGTCGCGAGCTCCTGGTCGGTGATGATCAGCGGTGGGGCGAGGCGGAGGGTGGATTCATCGGGCGCGTTGACGATGAATCCCTTCGCGAGTGCGGCGGCCGCGAGCTGCTTCGCGATCGGTGCCCGCAGTGCGATGCCGAGCAGCAGCCCGGCGCCGCGCACTCCCTCGATCAGCGGGTGGTCCAGGGCCAGGACCTCACGGGTGAATTGCGCGCCGACGGAGCGGACGTGTGCGAGCAGATCCTCCTCGAGGATCGTGCCGAGCACGGCCAGCCCGGCGGCGGAGGCCAGCGGGTTGCCGCCGAAGGTGGTGCCGTGCTGCCCGGGCTGCAGCAGGTCGTGCACCTCGGGGCCGAAGCTGATCACGGCACCGATCGGGAAGCCGCCGCCGAGTCCCTTGGCCAGTGTCATCACATCCGGCTGGAGGCCCTCGATCGCCTGGTGGGCGAACCAGTGCCCGGTGCGGCCGATACCCGTCTGCACTTCATCGAGGATCAGCAGCGTGCCGTGCTCTTGGGTGAGGCGGCGCAGCGCGCGCAGGTACTCGTCGCTCAGGGGCCGCACCCCGGCTTCGCCCTGGATGGGTTCGGCGAACACTGCGGCGACGTCCCCGGGGCCAGCGCTTCGGCGAGCGCCTGCTCGTCTCCGACCGGCAGGAACTCGACCCTGCCGGGCAGCGGCTCGAAGGGGGCGCGGTAGGCCTCCTTGGAGGTCAGCGCCAGCGCGCCCATGGTGCGGCCGTGGAAGGAGCTCGTCAGCGCGAGGATGCGGGGCCGGCCGGTGCGGCGGGCGATCTTGAAAGCCGCTTCATTGGCCTCGGAGCCCGAGTTCGCGAAGAACACCCCGGAGCCCTGCGGCGCCTGCGCGAGCTCGAGCAGCTTCTCCGCCAGCTCGATCTGCGGGGCGGAAGCGAAGAAGTTCGAGACGTGGCCGAGCGTCTCCGCCTGCTTGGCGATCGCGGACAGCAGCGCCGGGTGGGCGTGCCCCAGGGCGTTGACGGCGATCCCGGCGAGCAGATCGAGGTACTGCTGGCCGTCGGTGTCCCACACGTGCACGCCCTCGCCGCGGGCGAGGACCTTCTGCGGGGTGCCGAAGACCGGCAGCAGCGCTCGGCCGTAGCGTCCGGCGTAGTCGGCGCTCGTCCCCTCCGACGGGATGGTCTGCTCAGACATAGTCGTCCCTCCTCACCATGGTGCCCACGCCCTTGGTCGTGAACACCTCCAGCAGCACGGCATGCTCGATGCGGCCGTCGATCATCGCGGCGGTGCGCACTCCGGCGTCGACCGCCCCAGCAGCGCCTCGGCCTTCGGGATCATCCCGGCGGTGAGGTCGGGCAGCATCTGCCGCAGCTCGGTCGCGGAGATCTCGGGGATCAGCGATCCGCGGTCTGGCCACTCGCGGTACAGGCCTTCGACGTCGGTGAGCATCACGAGCTTCTCCGCGTCGAGCCCTTCGGCGAGGGCCGCGGCGGCGAGGTCCGCGTTGATGTTCAGCACCTCGCCGGTGGGGTGGCCGGCGGCGTCGACCTCGGGCGCGATCGAGGAGATCACCGGGATCCGGCCCGCCTCGAGCAGATCGGAGATCGCGGCGATGTTGACGCCCTGGACCGCGCCGACGTGGCCGAGGTCGACATCCTCCCCGTCCACGACGGTGCCGCGGCGGGTGGCGGTGAACAGGCGGCCGTCCTCTCCGGACATCCCGATGGCGAAGGGCCCGTGGTGGTTGATGAGACCGACGAGCTGGCGGCCCACCTGTCCCACCAGCACCATGCGGGCGATGTCCATGGTCTCGGCGTCGGTGACGCGCAGGCCGCCGCGGAACGTCGACTCCTTGCCGACCCGTTCGAGCATGGCATTGATCTGCGGCCCGCCGCCGTGGACGACGACCACGTGGATGCCGGCCAGGCGCATGAAGACGATGTCCGCCGCGAAGCCGCGCCGCAGGTCGTCGTCGACCATGGCGTTGCCGCCGTACTTGACCACCACGATCTTGCCGCGGAAGCGCTGCATCCAGGGCATCGCCTCGATCAGCACCTCGGACTTCTCGCGTGCCTCGCTGCGGGCGGCGTCGAGCTGGGCGAGGGGGTTCTTGCCCACCAGCGGGGCCTCTGTGCGGTGGTGGTCGCCGGTCGCGGCATCGTTGGCGGGCCCGGTGGGGTCAGGAGGGGTAGGGGCGGTGCTCATGAGGAGTAGGCGCTGTTCTCTTCGACGTAGTCGTGGGTGAGGTCGTTGGTCCAGATGTCTCCGGTGGCGGTGCCCGCACCGAGGTCCACCTCGATGAGGGTCTCCCGCGGAGTCATGTCCACCTCGGAGCGGTCGCGGTGGGCTCCCCCGCCGCGGCACACCTCGACACCGTTGACGGTGACGGAGAGATCCTGGACGGCGAAGGGGGCGACGGCCTCGGGCACGCAGCCGGCGGCGGAGACGATGCGCCCCCAGTTGGGGTCGTTGCCGAAGATCGCGGCCTTGACCAGATTCGAACGTGCGATCTCCCGGGCCACGGCGAGCGCGGCCTGCTCGGTGCCCGCCGAGCGCACGATCACGTGGACGTCATGGCTGGCGCCCTCGGCATCGGCGACCAGCTGCCGGGCCAGGTCCGCGCTGACGGTCCGCACGGCCTCGGTGAGCTCATCGAGGGAGACGGTGATGCCGCTCGCCCCGGAGGCCAGCAGGATCACGGTGTCGTTGGTGGACATGCAGGCATCGGAGTCGACCCGGTCGAAGGTGGTGGCGGTGGCCGCCCGCAGTGCGGCGTCGGCGGTCGCGGCGTCGACGTCCGCATCGGTGGTGAGCACCACGAGCATGGTCGCGAGCTGTGGGGCGAGCATGCCCGCGCCCTTCGCGATCCCGCCCACGACGGCGCCGGAGGCGGTGGTGGCCTCGGCGGTCTTGGGGACGGTGTCGGTGGTCATGATCGCCCGCGCAGCGGAGTCGTCGGCCTGGCGCCCGGCGTCCAGCTGCCCGGTCGCGGCGGTGATGCCGGCCAGCAGCGGATCCATCGGCAGCCGCTCCCCGATCAGGCCGGTCGAGCAGACCAGCACGTCCTGGGCGGAGATCTCGAGCTGCCTCGCCAGATGCTCGGCGGTGCGGTGGGTGTCGGCGAATCCCTCGGGGCCGGTGCAGGCATTGGCGCCGCCGGAGTTCAGCACCACCGTGCGGGCGCGGCCGTCGGCGACTGCCTCCCGGGACCACAGCACGGGTGCGGCCTGGACGCGGTTGGCGGTGAAGACCGCGGCCGCGGTGTCACGGGGACCGTCGTTGACGATGAGGGCGAGATCCGCGCTGGGGGTGGACTTGATGCCGGCGGAGAGGCCGACGGCGCGGAAGCCGCGGGGGCGGGTGATCGACACGGGTGCTCCTGGAAGGGATGAGGTCGTGGGAGATGAGGGGCGCGGGGCCCGGCGGGCGCTGTCGGAACGGCCCCGCGGAGGGTCTCAGGGGGCCAGTGCGGTACGGGTCAGTCCCGTGGCCTCGGGCAGCCCGAGCGCCAGGTTCAGGGACTGGAGCGCCGCGCCGGCGGTGCCCTTGACCAGGTTGTCCAGGGCGGAGATCACGGTGGCCTGGCCGCTGCGATGGTCCACGGCGGCCCCGATGCGGAGCGTGTTCGCGCCAGCGACCTCACCGGTGGAGGGGAAGACGCCTTCGGGCAGCACGGTGATGAAGTGCTCCTCGGCGTAGTCGGCCTGCAGCGCGGCGAGGAGGTCGGCGGTGGAGGTGCCCTCGTCCACGGGTGCGGTGCACACGGCGAGGATGCCCCGGCTCATCGGCACCAGCACGGGGGTGAAGGCGAGGCGCTGGCCGTCCCGTCCGGTGGCGCGGCGCAGGTTCTGCAACACCTCGGGGACGTGGCGGTGGCTGCCGCCCACGGCGTAGGGGGAGGCGGAGCCGGAGGCCTCGCTGAAAAGCAGATGCTGCTTGGCGGCGCGGCCGGCCCCGGAGTAGCCGACGGGGAGCACGGCGCTGAGCCGTTCGGCGTCGAGGAGCCCGGCGCGCAGCAGGGGCGCGAGGGCGAGGGAGACGGCGGTGGCGTTGCAGCCGGGCACCGCGATCTCGCGGGCGCCGACCAGCTGGTCCCGCTGGCGGGTGCCATCGGCCAGCAGCAGCTCGGGCATGCCGTAGGTCCAGGTGCCGGAGTGCTCGCTGGAGTAGTAGTCGCTCCAGTCCTCGGCGCTCTCCAGGCGGTGATCCGCCCCGAGGTCCAGCACCAGCACCTCCGGGTCCTCGGCGCGCAGCGCGGCGGCGATCTGCCCGGACTGGCCATGGGGCAGGGCGAGCACGACCGCGTCGTGGCCGCGCAGCGTGTCCACGCTCGTCTCGGCCAGCACCGGGTCGTGGCCGAGGTCGATGTGCGGGGCGACCTCGGAGAGGTGCTTGCCGGCGCTCGAGTGCGCGGCCACGGTCGCCACCTCGATGCCCGGATGCCCGGCGAGCAACCGCAGCGTCTCGCCCCCGGCGTAGCCGGAGGCTCCGACGACGGCGATGCGGGGTCGATGCGTCGTCTCGCCCAGGGGAGCTGCGGTGGAGGGGGACGCGTCGCCGGAGTTGAGAGCCATGCCGGAAGTATATACATCCAACTGCATGATCAGCCACTCGGGGGCCCGTCGCTCGCGGCTCGCGAGGGCGACGCAGCGCAAGACGTTGACGCGGGAGGTGCTGTAGCGGTTAAGCTCTGGTTCACCGGTTAAGTAGCGTGCCTCACACATCCCGTGATCCCGAGGCCCTGACGTGCCAGCGACGGCACACGACAGGAGAAGCAGTGACCACGAGTGCGACATCGACGTCGCCGGCGGGTGAATCACCCGCCCTCGGCGAGACCCCAGCCCGCGGGCGACGCCGCGTGCCTCCGAACCTGGTCTTCCTGGCCAAGCGAGCCGCGACCTACCTGGTGGTCTTCCTGGTATCGGTGGTGCTGAACTTCGTGCTCCCCCGCTTGATGCCGAACGACCCCGCCCAATCGATGATCCGCGACATCTACGACAAGACGGGCCAGCGCCCCTCCGAGTACCAGATGACGATCATCCACAACATGTACGGCGACCCCAGCGCCTCGATCTGGGAGCAGTTCTGGAACTATCTCGTCCAGCTCGCTCGGCTCGATCTGGGACGCTCGATCATGTATTACCCGATGGAGGTCACCGACCTCATCGTGCAGGCCCTGCCGTGGACCGTGTACCTGGGCCTGGTCTCGACCCTGCTGGGCTGGCTCATCGGCACCTACCTCGGGGCACGGCTGGGCTGGCGGCCCGGACGGCTGCTCGACACCATCGTCACCCCGTTTGCGATGTTCTTCTCCTCGATCCCGCCGTTCTGGCTGGGCCTGCTGCTGGTCTGGTACCTCTCGTACTCCAAGGGGCTGTTCCCAGCACAGGGCGCGGTGAACCAGCGGGTCCGTCCCGCCGAGCTGACGAATCTCGACTGGGTCCTGAGCATCGCGTACCACTCGCTGCTGCCGCTGGTCTGCCTGATCGTGGTCGGCTTCACCGGCTGGCTGTTCAGCATGCGCAACATGATGATCACCACCGTCAACGAGGACTACGTCCACCTGGCCCGCGCCAAGGGGCTCACCCCCGAGCGCGTGCGCAACGCGTACGCCGCCCGCAACGCGCTGCTGCCCAACATCACGGGTCTGGCGATGTCGATGGGCGGGGTGCTGATGGCCGTCGTGCTGGCCGAGGCCGTGTTCATCTACCCCGGCCTGGGCGGCCTGATCGGGGCCTCGACGGCGGTGCGCGACTACCCCCTGATGCAGGCGCTGCTTCTGATCGTCATCGTGCTCAGCCTGATCTTCAACTTCATCGCGGACAGCGTCTACGTGCTGCTGGACCCGCGCACCCGGGAAGGGAGCTGAGATGCTGCGACGATTCCTCGCGAACCCGAAGGTCGGCATCGGCCTGACCATCATCGGCCTGTTCACCCTGGTCGCGCTCCTGGGCAAGCCCTTCGCCTCCGAGATCATGGGCCGTACCCCGCAGTCGATCTTCCCCGAGGCGATGGGAGCATCCCCGAGCTGGACCCATCCGCTGGGCACCACGGCCTCCGGGCAGGACGTGTTCACCTGGATGCTCTACGGCACCTACAACTCGATGTTCGTGGGCTTCGCCTCTGCGATCATCGCCTCTGCGATCGGGATCGCCATGGGCACCGCCGCAGGATTCCTGGGCGGCGCCGTGGATCGCCTGCTCAACGGCGTCATCCTGATCTTCCAGAACCTTCCGTCCTTCCCGGTCCTGATCATCGCGGCGACCTTCTGGCGGGAGATGCCGCTGCTGGTGGTCTCGATCCTGATCGGGCTGTTCGAGTGGACGGGCGGCGCTCGTCGCATACGCGCCCAGGCGCTGAGTCTGCGGGGCCGTGATTTCACCACCGCGCTGCGCACGATCGGCGAATCCAAAGCACGGATCGTCTTCGTCGAGGTCATGCCGCATCTGTTCGGGATCCTCTCCCCCATCTTCCTCACGCTCATCGCCGCCGGCGTGGGCATGCAGGCCTCGATGGCGATGCTCGGGATCGGCAACGCCGCAGAGCCCAGCTGGGGACTGATCATCAACTACGCCTTCGGGATGAACGCCCTGTTCCGCGGCATGTGGTGGTGGTTCGTACCGCCGGGACTGTGCCTGGCGCTGCTGGGCTTCGCCACCACGATGGTCAACTTCGGCCTGGACGAGATCACCAACCCGACCCTCAGCACCAGGCGGATGACGCTGATGCGCAAGTTCCTCAAGCGGAACCGTCGGATCACGCCGCGCGCCAACGCCTCGACCACTCCGACGGGAGCCGTCTCATGACCACCGTGACCTCGCACACCGCCGACCAGGAGGTCCCGACGATCGTCGAGGCCTCGCTGGTCCCCGTGGAGACCACCCAGCAGATCATCGAGCGCCTGGAGGGCTCACCGCTGCTGCTCGAGGCGGAGGGGCTCGACGTCACCTACGTCGTCGAGGAGGGCGAGGTACCGGCCTGCCGCGACATCGACATCCAGCTCCGCCGCGGAGAGATCCTCGGCATCGCCGGCGAGTCCGCCTCAGGGAAGTCCACCCTCCTCAACGCGCTCTCCCGGCTGCAGCGACCCCCGGCGGTCACCAGCGCCGGCTCGGTGCGCTTCCATCCCGACGGCGGTGACCCCGTGGACCTCACGGCGCTCAGCGAGGATCAGCTGCGTCGTTACCGCTGGGACTCCCTGTCGATCGTCATGCAGTCCGCGATGGCCTCGCTGAACCCGGTGCTCCGCCTGGAGACCCAGTTCATCGACGTGATCATGGAGCACGACCGCTCGATGACCAAGGCCTCGGCACGGGCCCGCGCCGGTGAGCTGCTCGAAATGGTGGGCATCCCCTCCGGCCGGCTGCGGTCGTACTCCTACCAGCTCTCCGGGGGCATGCAGCAGCGCGCCCTGATCGCCCTCTCGCTGGCCTCGAACCCCGAGATCGTGTTCATGGACGAGCCGACCACCGCCGTCGACGTCGTGATGCAGCGGCAGATCCTCACCCAGATCCTCCAGCTCCAGGCGTCCCTCGGCTTCGCGATCGTGTTCGTGACCCATGACCTCTCGCTGCTGCTGGAGATCTCCGACCGGATCACGATCATGTACGGCGGGCGCATCGTCGAGGTGGGGATGCCCGAGCAGCTGTACTCGGCGGCACAGCACCCCTACACCCGCGGGCTGCGCGCCGCCTTCCCGCCGCTGTCCGAGCCGGTGCGCCGATTGCAGGGGATCCCCGGGAACCCGCCGGACCTGCTGGATCTGCCCACCGGATGCTCCTTCGCACCCCGGTGCCCGCTCGCGATCGAACGCTGTCGCATCGAACGGCCCGAGCTTGTGCCCACCGCGAACGGCGTCGTGGCCTGCCATCGGGCCGGCGAGAGCACGGAGGCGGCGCTGCCGGGGGCCGGTGCGGACGAGGCGGCGCCGGAGGCGATCGATCATCCCGCCGTCACGGGACCGGCCGCCGAGGAACAGACCACCAGCGCGACGACGGAGGAGCGATGAGCATCGTGAGCCGCAGATCCCGATCACACCCGATGACGCCGCAGGAGCCCGGCGTCCCGGTCTTCGAGACCCACGACCTGTCGGTGCACTTCCGCGTCGACGGCCCCGAGGGCAAGGTCACCGTCCGGGCCCTGGACGGGATCGACTTCACCCTCCAGGAGGGTGAGATCGCCGCGCTGGTGGGCGAGTCCGGGTCGGGCAAGACCACGCTGGCCCGCGTCTTCTCCCTGATCCATGCACCGACCGGGGGCGACGTGCAGGTCGGCGGTGTGCCGCTGAAGAAGGCGGCGAAGGACGAGCGGCGCTACTACCGCGACGTGCAGCTGATCTTCCAGGACCCCTTCGCCTCGCTGAACGCGCTGAAGAAGATCCGCCACATCATCGAGCGCCCGGTGCGGATCCACCGCCTCGCCGCCGGTCGCCGGGCCGTGGCCGAGAAGGTGACCGAGCTGCTGGAACGGGTGAACCTCACGCCGGCCTCGCGGTACATCGACCGCTATCCGACCGATCTCTCCGGCGGGCAGCGTCAGCGGGTGGCGATCGCGAAGTCCCTCGCGGTCAGCCCCAAGGTGCTGCTGGCCGACGAGCCCACCTCGATGCTCGACGCCTCGATCCGCCTGGAGGTGCTGAACCTGCTCTCCGATCTGCGGGAGAGCGAGGGCCTCGCCGTCCTCTACATCACCCATGACATCGCCAGCGCCCGCTACGTCTCGGATCGGATCCACGTCATGTACGGCGGCCGGATCATCGAATCCGGGCCCACCGAGCAGATCGTCTCGGACCCCGTGCACCCGTACACGCGCCTGCTCATCGAGTCCGCACCGGATCCCGCGCATTTCAAGGGCTCGGGGCATTCCGCGGCACTGAGCAGCTCGACCGCCGCCCCGGTGGACAACTCGGTCGAGGTGGTCGGCTGCCGGTTCGCGAATCGCTGCCCGCTGGCCCGCCCCGAGTGCACGAGCGCCCCGATACCCCGCTCCTTCGGACCGGACGGCCGCGACGTGCTGTGCGTTCTGGCCGACGAGCGCCCCGACTTCACCTGCCCCACCCCCACCCCCGCCGCACCTGCGGCACGTTGAGAAGGAACGATCAAGGATGATCTCACCGAAGATGACCCGCCGCAGCGTGCTCGGCGCCCTCGGCATCGGAACCCTCGCCGCGACCGCGGCGGGCTGTTCCAGCGACAGCGGCGGCACCGGAGGCGGGGGAGGTGGCGAAGGCGCCCTGTTCGTCGTCGGCGCCACCGTGACCGCCACGAACCAGTTCGCCAAGAACTTCAACCGCTACGGCGGCGGCGATACGGCGCCCGGGCTCGACCTCGTCTACGAGCCGCTGTTCCGCCTGTCCTCGAAGGACGGCGGGCAGCTGCTGCCGATGCTCGCGGAGTCCGCCGAGCATTCGGAGGACGGCACGGAGGTCACCTACCACCTTCGCAAGGGGGTGACCTGGTCCGACGGCGAGCCCTTCACCTCGAAGGACGTGCTGTTCACCCTGGGCTCGATCTACGGGACTCCGAACCCGGAGCCCGCGGAGGACGAGTTCGTGTGGCTCGCCTCCCCGATCGAGACCCCGGACGATCACACCGTGACCGTGAAGTACAACGACGACCAGCGCCAGCAGGAGGTGAACCTCGCCCTCTACTACCCGATCGTGCCTGCGCACGTCTACCAGGACGGGGACCAGCTGGAGTTCCCCCAGGACATCATGGATGACCCCATCGGCACCGGCCCGGCGACCCTGGAGTCCTTCGATACTCAGCTGATCACCTACGCGATGCGCGAGGACTACTGGGGTGGCACCTCCGAGGTCGGCCAGGTGCAGTTCGTCCCCTCGGGCCAGGCAGGAAATATCGAGACCCAGATCAGCCAGGGAGAGGTCGACTTCGCAGAAGGCGGCGCGCCGGGCGTGGTCAACGGCTTCATCGGCATGGCGGAGACCAACGAGTACGCATGGATCGCCGACGGTGCCTCGGAAGGGATCATCTTCATGACCGCCCGTCCCGAGTCGCCGATGGCCGACGACGACGTGCGCCAGGCCTTCCGCGCCGCGGTCGACTACACCGCGGTGATGGAGGCCTCCGGCATCGGCTACACGATCCCCAACGCCGCCGGCGTGGATCCCGTCCTCAACGAATCGCTCCAGCAGCCTGAGTTCAACGAGCCGATGGCGCTGGACGCCGAGGCGGCGAAGGCGGCATTCGAGAAGTCCGGCTGGAGCGTGAACGCGGCCGGCAACCTGGAGAAGGACGGCACGGAGCATCCCCTGAGCCTGCAGATCCAGAACGACAACGCGACCTTCATGGTGACCATGCCGATCGTGGTCTCCAACTGGGAGGAGCACCTCGGCGTGAAAGTCGCCTTCGACCCGAAGCCGAAGGACGTCATGGACACGATCCTCGCCACCGGGGAGTTCGACCTCGTCGCCACGGGACTGGGCTATCCCGGCTCCCCCTGGTCGAACTACACCATGTACGACCAGCCGATCCTCCCCATCGAGGAGGAGACGACCAACGGCAACTGGGGCCGTTGGGACTGGGGCGAGGAGGCCGCGGAGAAGATGCAGATCCTCGTCTCCACCCTGAACACCCCGGAGACCCAGGAGCAGATCACCGAGGGCGTCCAGGGCGTCCAGCAGGCCTTCCTGGAGCAGGCTCCGCATGCTCCCGTGCAGGGCGGAGGCACCGGCGTCATGTATTCGCAGAAGAACTGGAACGGCTTCCCGGATCCGGCCGACGTCGACTACTTCCCGCGGGTGAACGGCATGGGCAACATGACCCAGCTGCTGATGGCGATCACACCCACCACCTGAGGCCTGTCACCGCCGCTCCGACGGCCGACGGGGCCGGCCCACCTGCGTGGGTCGGCCCCGTCGGCCGCTCCTGCGTACGGCGCGCCTGCCGGCCGGCCCGGCGCGTCGGCCTCAGATGCCTCGCAGGTGCTGCGAGAGCAGGCGCGTCCAGGGGTAGTCGGTCCCGCTGATCTCATCGTCGAGGAAATCGACCCCGTCGCGATCGATGGCGTAGGAGAACACCCCGGCCTTGGTCTCCCCTGCGGGCTGCCACTGCGCGTAGGCCAGGGCTCGGGAGTCCTCGACGGGCTCGGAGGTGTCGTCCCAGCGGTTGAGGTCGAACTCCTCGTAGAAGGAGAATCCGATGAGCCAGCGCTCGGCCGGGATCAGCGGGGCGAAGGTGTCCCAGGTCCCTTGCAGCGAATCGAGCTTCCGTCCGTAGGCCTGCACGAGCACGTAGTCGTACAGCTCCGCGGTGTCGCGGAAGACGGGCTGATCGCCGCCCAGGTTGGTGTCGTAGATCAGCAGCGAGTCGGTGCCGGATTCCTTGCCGAGCAGTCGCGACAGCTCGTGGAAGACGGCGGCGGCCCGGTCGGCGGCGGCCGGTTCGAGCCGGTTCTCCATGTCGACGTCCAGCCCGTCGAGACCGTGGGCATGGACGAGCTCGCCCACCAGCTTCTCGGCGAGGGCGCGGTGGCCGCTGGGGGTGTCGGGGAACGCTGGGTCCAGGAGGGCGCCGATGTCCGTGGTGCGCACCACGGCTGTGCCGCGCTCGTGCAGGGCCGGGACGTACTCCTGGCGCAGCACGTCCCAGAACGGGTTCTCGGGCGGGGTGAAATCCGGGAACACGAAGGCGACGTCGACCTCCGCGGGGATGTCACCGAAGCAGTTGGGCTTCGTGGGATCCGCGACCCGGTCGTGCCAGGTGCGGAAGTAGGCCATCTGCAGATCGGTGCGGGGATAGGGGCTGGCGACCATGGCGGCTCCTCGTTGCTTGAACGGTTGAGTGCCCATCGTTCCATGTCGTCACCGGGGTGGGAAGCACAGTGGGGAAGCTGCGGAGGATCGGCTCGTGCTGTGCAGGAGCCGATGCAGGCGCGCCGGGAGCGGGATCGGGGCTCAGCCGGCCCGCATCACGCGGGCGAAGGGCTCCAGCCAGGTCTCGAGCAGTTCGAAGGTCTCCCGCTCCCCCAGCACGTCCGGTGCGTCGCACCAGACGGACATCGAGGCCCCAGGACGGGGTCCGGCGTTCCCGCGGGGACGGGCGGGACGTCGAGGTGATGGTCCTGGGCGGCCAGGCCCATGAAGCGGCGCGGGGCGAAGGTGTCCTCGAGCAGGCCGAACCGGCGGCGGCCGTGGGGCTCGGGCAGCCCGTCCCCGGAGAGCACGAAGTACAGCAGGTCGCCGTTGGAGTTCACGACGCGGTGGCCGGAGTCGAGGTAGTCGTGGACCGAGGGGGTCCACTCCCGCCACCGGACCCACACGTCGATCACGATGTCCGAGGAGATCGGCACCACGGGCTGCTCGGAGGCCGGGACGACGTGGTCGTTCCACAGCATCGGGATCCGGCCCAGCTCCGCCGCCCGGGCGGCGAGGGCGTTGACGAACAGCGCATAGGAGTCCAGCGCCGTCGCCGCGGGTACGAGCTCGCGCCGGGCGTGCGCGACGAGGCTCGGGAAGCGTTCGGGGTGCTGCTCGTCCTCACCCTCCCAGGGCGCGGCGAAGAACTCGTCCCCGCCCAGGTGGATCGCCTCCCCCGGGAACAGCTCGGCGGCCGCCTCCAACAGGGCGAGGGCGAACTCCAGCGCCTCGGGGCGGGAGACGTCCAGCCGGTCCTCATGCACCACGCCGTGCCGGTCTCTCAGCCGCAGATGCTCACGACCCACCAGCAGTGCGGCCGCATGGGAGGGGAGGTCGATCTCCGGGATCAGCGCGATCCCGGCAGCGTCGGCCGCCTCGACGATCCGGGCCACGTCGGAGCGGTCCCACGCGTCCTCGGCGGCGAGCTCCTCGAATCCCGGCAGCTGCACCCCGACGCGGTACGTCTCGGTGAGATGCAGATGCAGCGCTGTGAAGCCCAGCTCGCCCAGGCGGGCGATCAGGCCCACCACCCCGGACGCGCTGAAGGCCTTCCGCCCCGCGTCGAGGCTGAGCCCGACGTACCGTCCCGTGGTCAGGCCGCTCGGGGTGGGGACCGAGACGCTCATGCGCGCAGCACGCCCCCGACGGCCGCATCGACCGCCGCGATGCAGCGCTGACGCGCCGCGCCGATCTGCTCCGCGGTCAATGTGCCCTCGACCGAGCGCAGCCGCACCGAGAAGGCCAGCGACTTCCTGCCCTCGCCGATCTGTTCGCCGGTGAAGACGTCGAAGAGGTGGACCTTCTCGGCGAGGTCGCCGATGCCCACCACGATCGCGGCCTCGACGGCCGCAGCGGGGACGTCCTGATCGACGACGAAGGCGAAGTCCTCCTTGGCCACCGGGTAGGTCGGCACCGGGGTCGCAGCGACGACTGCCGGGGCCGAGGCGATCAGGGCCTCGAGGTCGAGTTCGAGGGCGCTGGTGCGCTGGGGCAGTCCGAACTCCTTGACCACGGCAGGGTGCAGCTCACCGGCGTGGCCGATCACCGTGCTCTCCCCGTCAGCGGCGAGGACCCGCAGCTCGCCGGCGCGGCCGGGGTGGAAGGGTGCCTGCTCGACCTGGCGCACCTCGATCCGGGCGCCGACGGCCGCGGCCGCGCGCTGGGCCAGGTCGAAGGCATCGGTCCATCCCCAGGGGGTGACCTCTCCCTGCCAGGAGTCCGGTCCGGACGCCCCGCCGATCACGGCGGCGAGGGCGCGGGTCTGCAGCGGCAGCGCGGCGAGGACCGCGTCGAGCTCGGCGTCCGTGGGTCGCTGTGCGGCCGCGGGCACCGGGGAGCGGGATCCTTCACCGCGGGACCGCGACGTGGTGCCGAGCTGGAAGATCGCCACCGATTCCTCGCCGCGGCCGAGGTTCCTCCGGGCCACGGGCAGCAGGGTCTGCAGCAGCGAGCTGCGCATCAGCGGTTCGACATCGGCGAGCGGGTTCAGCAGGCGCACGGCGTCGCGGCGTGCGTCCCCGGTCTCGTAGCGCAGGGCGTCGAAGATGCCCTCGCCCACGAACGGGTAAGAGGTGACCTCCACGAGCCCGGCCTCGGCGAGCGCGCGGTTCGCATCGCGGCGGGCGCGCTGAGCACGAGTGAGCCCCCGCCCGCCGGGGGCGGTGGGCAGGATCGACGGGATCGTCGCGTAACCGACCAGCCGGGCGATCTCCTCGACCAGGTCCTCGCGGATGGTGAGGTCCGGGCGCCAGGTCGGCGGGGTCACGGCGAGCGTGCCGTCGGGTCCCTCCTCCACCTCGCAGCCGATCTTCTCGAGGCTGTCGCGCACCTGCTGGTGCGTATAGGCGATGCCGACCACGCGCTCGGCGTCGCCGAGCGGGAGCGTGATCGGGGCGACCGGTGGCGGCACGCGTCCCTCATCGGTGATCGACGAGGCGATCCGGCCGCCGCCGAACTCGACGATCAGCTGGGCGGCGCGGTAGGCGGCCGCCGGCGGCAGCTGCGGGTCCACGCCGCGCTCGAACCGCTTGGAGGCCTCCGAGGGGAGACGATGACGACGGGAGGAGCGGGCGACCGTGATCGGGTCGAAGGTCGCCGCCTCGAGCACGATGTTCGAGGTCTCGGCGGAGACCTCGGTGGACTCCCCACCCATCACGCCCGCGATGCCGAGGATGCGGGCGCCCTCGCCTCCGTCGCTGTCGGTGATCAGCAGGTCCTCGGGATCCAGCGTGCGGGTGACGTCATCGAGGGTCGTGAGCTTCTCGCCGGGCCCGGCGCGGCGCACCACGATCGGGGCCACCACCTTGTCCGCGTCGTAGGCGTGCAGCGGTTGGCCGAGGTCGAGCATGACGTAGTTGGTGACGTCCACGATCAGGGAGATGGGGCGCATGCCGGCCAGGGTGAGGCGGCGGGCCATCCAGCGCGGGGTCTGCGCTGCGGGGTCCACGCCGCGGACCTCGAGAGCCACGAAGCGGGAGCAGCCTTCGGTCTCCTGGAGCGGGGCCTGGTCGCGCAGCTGCACGGCCGTCCCGCCGGCCGAGATCTGCGGGAGCTGTACCGAGGTGGCCGGATCGGCAAAGGAGGCGCCGGTGGCGTGGGAGTACTCGCGGGCCACGCCGCGCATCGAGAAGCAGTACCCGCGGTCCGGGGTCACGTTGATCTCGACGACCTCGTCGGCCAGGCCCAGCAGCGCGACCGCGTCGTCCCCGGGCTCACCGGTCAGGCCCGCGGCGTGGCCGCGGCCCAGCACGATGATCCCGTCCTCGTCGTCGGGATCGGGGCCGAGGCCCAGTTCGTCGCCGGAGCAGATCATGCCGTCGGAGGTGTGGCCGTAGGTCTTCCTCGCAGCGATCGCGAAGTCGCCGGGCAGCACGGTGCCGGGCAGGGACACCACGACCAGATCGCCCTGGACGAAGTTGTGCGCGCCGCAGATGATGCCGCGGCTGGGGCGTTCCTCGCCCGGCTGCGGATCCTTCGGATCATCGGCGTCCTCGTTGTGCTCGGGGCCGACGTCCACGCGCACCCAGTTGATGGTCTTGCCGTTCTTCTGGGGCTCCTTGACGAGCTCCAGCACTCGGCCCACGACGAGCGGTCCGGTCACCTGGGCGCCGAACAGTGCTTCTTCCTCGAGCCCGATGCGGGAGAGGTCGGTGGCGACCTGCAGGGCGGAGGCGCCGGCGGGCAGCTCGGTGTGCTCGGCGAGCCAGGTCAGGGGAATGCGGGGCATCTCAGATCTCCGTACCGTAGTGCTGGGAGAAGCGGACGTCGCCCTCCACCATGTCGCGCATGTCCGCCACGCCGTTGCGGAGCATGAGCAGGCGCTCGATCCCGAGGCCGAAGGCGAAGCCCTGGTACTCCTCGGGGTCCACCCCGGCAGCGCGCAGGACGTTGGGATGGACCATGCCGCAGCCGCCCATCTCGATCCAGCCGGTGCCGCCGCAGACGCGGCAGCTGGGGTCGGCGTCGTGGTCCAGGCCGTCACGGGCCTCGCAGCTGAAACAGCGGAAGTCCATCTCGGCGCTGGGCTCGGTGAAGGGGAAGTGGTTCGGGCGCAGTCGGGTGATCGGCGTGCCGCCGAAGAGATGCGCGGCGAAGGCATCGAGGGTGCCGACCAGGTTCGCCATGGTCAGGTCCTTGTCGATCGCGAGGCCCTCGACCTGGTGGAACATCGGCGAGTGGGTCGCGTCGATCTCGTCGGCCCGGTAGACGGTGCCGGGGCAGGCGACGTACAGCGGGGCGCCGCGCTCGAGCATCGCGCGGATCTGCACCGGCGAGGTCTGCGTGCGCAGCAGCATCCCCGAGCCCTCGGGGGCGACGTACAGGGTGTCCTGCAGAGATCGGGAGGGGTGCTCCGGATCGGCGTTCAGCGCATCGAAGTTCAGCCAGGAGGATTCGATCTCCGGGCCCTCGGCGATCTCCCAGCCGATGCCGACGAAGAAGTCGTTGATCCGGTCGGTCAGCACCGTCAGCGGATGCGAGGCACCGCGGGGGCGCAGGTCGGTGGGGAGGGTGACGTCGACGGTCTCGGCGGCGAGCGCGGCCTCCTCCTCCGCAGCCGCGAGCTCTTCCTGCCGGGCGACGAGCTGCTTCTGCACCCGGCCCTTGCCCTGGCCGACCAGCTTCCCAGCGGCGGCCTTCTGGTCCTTGGGCAGGTCCTTGATGGCGCGGTTCGCGGCCGAGAGCACGCTGTGATCGCCCACGTGCGCGATACGGACCTGCTTGAGGTCGGCGGTGGTGGTGGCCGCGGAGATCGCGGCGAGGGCAGCGTCGACGGCGGCGCCGATGGTCGCCTCGTCGATGACCGGGGCGGCGGGAGTCGAGGGTGACTCGGACACGGGTATCGCTTTCGTCCAGGGGGCAGGAGGGTGCGTGCGCCGGGGCGAGGCACCGCGGACCATTCTAGGAGGCGCGGAGGGTCCTGGGTGCGCCGGCGGTCCGAGCGTCGAGACGGGATCGGTCCCGCAGCCCTCGGCGCGCCGCTCACGGCTAGGCTGGCAGGGAACCCCCGACCTCGAAGGAGGCCACTGTGACCTGGACCGTGAAGGGCGTCGTCGCCCGTACCGAGAAGCAGCCGGCAGAGCTGCTCGACATCGTGATCCCCGATCCCGGACCCCGAGATGTCGTCGTCGACATCGAGGCGACGGGTGTCTGCCACACCGACCTCGCCTACCGTGACGGCGGCATCAATGACGAGTTCCCGTTCCTGCTGGGCCATGAGTCCGCCGGCCGTGTCTCCGCGATCGGTGAGTCCGTCACCCATGTGGAGGTCGGCGACTACGTGGTGCTGAACTGGCGTGCCGTGTGCGGCGAGTGCCGGGCCTGCAAGAAGGGCGTGCAGCAGTACTGCTTCGATACCCACAACGCCTCCCGGCCCATGACCCTCTCTGACGGCACCGAGCTCACCGCAGCACTGGGCATCGGCTCCTTCTCGGAGAAGACCCTGGTCCATGAGGGCCAGTGCACGAAGATCTCCGAGGACGCCCCCGCCGAGGTCGCCGGCCTGCTGGGCTGCGGCGTGATGGCGGGCATCGGTGCGGCGATCAACACCGGGCAGGTCCAGCGCGGCGAGTCCCTCGCTGTGATCGGCCTGGGCGGCGTGGGCTGCGCCGCGATCGCGGGCGCGAAGCTCGCCGGGGCCACCACCATCATCGGGCTGGACGTGGACGAGAAGAAGCTCGCCGCGGCGACCGAGCTGGGCGCCACCCACACCCTGCACACCGAGGGCCTGTCCCCGCAGCAGGTGGCGGAGAAGGTGCAGGAGCTCACCGGCGGCTTCGGCGCGGATGTGGTGGTCGACGCCGTCGGCATCCCGCAGACCTACGAGACCGCGTTCTACGCCCGTGATCTCGCCGGCCGGGTGGTCCTGGTCGGAGTGCCGCGACCGGGCGTGGAGCTGACCCTCCCGCTGCTGGACGTGTTCGGTCGCGGCGGGGCGCTGAAGTCCTCCTGGTACGGCGATTGTCTGCCCGAACGGGACTTCCCGTACCTGATCGATCTGTTCCTGCAGGGCCGACTGCCGCTGGACCGCTTCGTCACCGGACGCACGGACCTTGCCGGCACCGACGGCGCGCTGGACGCGCTGCACGACGGCAACACCCTGCGCACCGTGGTGGAGGTGGCCCGATGACCGCTCGACTCGCACACGCAGTCACCTCCGGCACCTTCAGCCTGGACGGCGAGACCCATCAGGTGGACAACAACGTGTGGGTGCTCGGCGACGACGAGCAGTGCGTCGTCTTCGACGCACCGCACGACGTGGAGACCGTCCTGGACCTGGTCGGCGAGCGGGAGTGCGTGGGCATCCTGCTCACCCACGCCCACGACGACCACGTGCGGATGGCGCCCGAGCTCTCCGAGGCACTCGAGGCCCCGATCCTGCTGAACCCCGTCGATCGGGAGGTCTGGCAGCTCACCCACGGCGACCTGCCCTGGGACGACGACGTCGCCGACGGTGACATGTTCACGATCGCGGGAGTGAACCTCGAGGCGCTGCACACCCCGGGCCACTCCCCCGGCTCCACCTGCTACTACTCCGAGGAGCTGGGTGCCGTGTTCACCGGCGACACCCTGTTCCAGGGCGGACCCGGGGCCACCGGGCGCTCCTTCTCCTCACGGGAGACGATCGAGCAGTCCGTCCGGGAGCGCCTGTTCGCACTGCCGGAGGACACCGTGGTGCACACCGGCCACGGACCGGACACCACCATCGGCACCGAGAAGCGCGCCGCGCAGGGCGACTGGCTCTGAGCCCGCACGGGGCGCCCGCTCCGAGCACCTCACCCGCAGCGGGACGGCGGCGATCATCAGCTGATGATCGCCGCCGTCCCGCTGTGTCGTCGCCCTACTGCTCCTGCGCGGGCCGTTCCGGCCGTTCCTGCCCGGAGAGCTCCACATGGTGCGGCCGGGAGGCCTCCGGCTGCTCGGCGGCCGACAGCTCCGCCTCGTCCTTCTGCGCGGCGGGCTGAACCTCGCCGCTCAGACTGGCGAGGTACGCGTTGTAGGCGGCGAGCTCGGCGCCGCCGTCGCGCTCGGCCTTGCGGTCGTACTGCCGGGCGCGACGGTCGTCGGACTGCATCCACAGCACCGCGACGATGATCGCGTAGCCGACCGTGGGGACCTCGGAGATCGCCCACATGATCGTGCCGCCGCGGGTCTGGATCAGGGCGAGCCGGTCCACGGAGTACATGCCCAGCTCCAGGTACCACCTCTCGGCCACCAACCAGGTCGCCGAGACCAGCGCCACCCCGAAGAAGGCATGGAAGGCGAGGGTCGCCAGCAGCGTGATCAGCTTCAGCACCGGGTTGATGGGCCTGGTGGAGGGATCGATGCCGATCAGCACCCAGGCGAACAGGTATCCGGAGGCCAGGAAGTGCACGGTCATCAGCACATGGCCGAGGTGGTCGTACATCGCCAGCTCGAACAGCGGCGAGAAGTAGAAGATGACCAGCGAGCCGGCGAAGATCACTCCCGCCACCGGCGGGGCGGACACGGTCCGGGCGTACCCGGAGTGCAGCGCCGCCAGCACCCATTCCCGGATCCCGCGCGAGCCGTCCGTGCGCGGGGCATGGCTCTGGACAGCAGCGTGACCGGAGCCCCGAGCACCCACAGCGGTGGGACGATCATCATCATCGCCATGTGCTGGATCATGTGCGCATCGAAGCGGAACTTGCCCCAGGCCGCGGCACCGCCATTGAGCACCCAGGCGAACGCCAGGCAGCCCGCGAGGAAGGCCAGGGTGCGATGCCACTGCCAGTGGTCCCCGCGCCGGGCCAGCCGCATCGCACCGATGAGATAGGCGCCTGCCATCGCCACCGCGAGCACGAGGGAGATCCAGTCCGGCTGGAACGCCGTGAACATCGTCAGCGGGCCGAACTCCTGCTCGGGCGGCAGGAATCCGACTAGGGACATGACTCGCAGATCACCGACCGCGGGAATCTCCTGCGGCACCGGCGGCGCGGAGCGGCCCAGCGCGATCGAGGCCCCGATCACCACCGCCATGACCAGCCCTTCGGTGAAGGCCAGGTGACGGAAGCGCACCCGGTCCCCGAGCCGGCGCCGCTGCAGCGCTCCGAACACGCTCAGGACGAGCAGCCCGAGTGCCTTGACGAGCACCACCCGCCCGTATCCGGTGGTCAGCAGATCCGACCAGGACGAGAGCCGGATGACGGCGCTGACGACTCCGCTGATCGCCAGGGAGACCACCGCTGCCAGCGCCCAGGGGGAGAACCGACGGATCGTGACCGCGAGGGTCTGCTCCGGCATGCGCCGGGCGAGCAGGGCGATGACCAGCAGCCCGCCAGCCCAGACGGAGACGGCGACCAGGTGCAGCGCCATGGCGTTGACGGCGTTGATGTGGTCCAGGCTCGCTCCGGCGTGACCGGCCAGGCCCAGGGCGCCGACCCCGACCCCGGCGAAGGCGAGCCCCCAGCAGGCCAGGACCGTGGACCGCGCGATCGCATAGGCGAGGGCGGAGGCGGCGGCGAAGACGGCCACCCCCATCTGCAGGCGACCCAGGTCGCCGCCCATGGCCAGGTCCCACACGTTGCGGTCGGGATCCGCACCGGTCGACTCCAGGCCGCCCAGTGGGATCAGCGCCAGCGCCGCCACCGTCCACAGCAGGGCTCCCACGGCGCCGAGGCGGACGGTGCGCCGCCGCAGCGGGTCCAGTGTGGTCACCTCACGGCGACCCGGTCCTGGCAGCAGCAGCACCGCGGTGCCGCCGGCGCCGATGGCGAGCAGCAGCCCGAGGTGGTGCAGCGCACGGGTGACGGGCAGCCCCCAGGTCACCAGGGGCGAGGCCGGGACCAGCGTGGCTGGTGCCAGGGCTCCGGTCGCGGCCATGCCCACCAGGGCGGCGGCGACGGTCAGGAGCAGCAGGAGGGGGATCAGCAGCGCCCCCGCGCGCGAAGATCTGGTGGTCATGCCCCTGCCTGTCGCTGCCGGAGCGTCTCGAAGAGGCAGACGGTCGCGGCGGTGTGGACGTTGAGTGATTCGGCGTGCCCGGCCAGAGGGATCCGCACGGCCAGCGGCGCGGCGCCGAGGGTGTCGCGGTCCAACCCGTGCGCCTCGTTGCCGAGGATCCAGGCGATCCGCGTGGGCAGCTCGACGCTGAACAGTTCTGAGTCGGCGTACCCGCTGGTGGCTGCGGCGGTGATCGAGCAGGCGGCGAGCTGTGCGAGCACGTCCTGGATCTCGGCGCCGGTGTGCACGGGAAGATGGAAGAGGCTGCCGGCGGCGGCGCGCACAGCCTTCGGGGAGTAGGGGTCGGCGCAGGTGCGGGTCAGCAGCACCAGGTCGGCGCCGGCGGCGTCCGCGGTGCGGACCAGCGCGCCGACGTTGCCGGGGTCGCGGACCTCATGGAGCACGACGACGGTGGCCGCCTTCGCAGGCGCCAGCGCCGCCAGTGCCGCGACGGCGGAGGCAGGATCCTCGCTGGGCAGCGCGCCGACAGCGACGACTCCCTGCGGGGACACCAGGGCACCCGAGGCCTCCGCGGTCCCGTCCCCTGCCGGCCCGGCCGCCGCGGTCTCGCGGACCAGGGCTCGCAGGATCTGCTCGTCGACGAGCTGCACGGGCACCCCGGCGCGGTTGGCCAGGTCGACCAGCTCAGCATGGGCACCGGCCGCACGCTCGGTGAGGAAGACCTCGCGGGTCAGCTCGGGGCGGTGGGTCAGCAGCGAGCGGACCGACTGGGGCCCTTCGATGCGGAAGCGTCCCTGCTTGCGTCGCGCAGAGCGCCCGGCCAGAGCCGCCACCTTCCGCACCCGTTCGGAACGGGGGGACGTCAGCGGCGACCGGTCCGGGCGCTCAGTCATTGCGCTTCATCGCAGATCGTGCCGCGATGTCAGGCTGCCGGGGCGTTGACGTCCTCGGGGAGGGCGTTCTTGGCGACCTCGACCAGGGCGGCGAATGCCGGGGCATCGTTCACAGCGAGCTCGGCGAGCATGCGACGATCCACCTCGACACCGGCAAGGCCCAGGCCCTGGATGAGGCGGTTGTAGGTCATGCCGTTGGCGCGGGAGGCAGCGTTGATCCGCTGGATCCAGAGCTGGCGGAAGTTGCCCTTGCGCTTCTTGCGGTCGCGGAAGTTGTAGGTCTGCGAGTGCAGCACCTGCTCCTTCGCCTTCCGGTACAGACGCGAGCGCTGGCCGCGGTAGCCGCTGGCCTGCTCGAGGATTTCCCGACGCTTCTTATGGGCGTTGACCGCCCGCTTCACGCGTGCCACGTGATACTCCTTCGATCGTGAATTCAGGGGCGTGGGAGCTGTGCTCCCACGTGGGCGATCAGCGGCCCAGCAGCTTCTTCATGCGCTTGACGTCGGCCTTGGCGACAGTGGTGTCGCTGCCCAGGCGGCGCTTGCGGGTGGAGGACTTGTGCTCCAGCAGGTGGCGAGCATTGGCCTTCTCGCGCATGAGCTTGCCCGAGCCGGTGACGCGGACGCGCTTCTTGGTACCCGAGTGGGTCTTGTTCTTCGGCATCTGCCTGTTCTCCTTGTGACGTTTCTCAGGACTCGGAGCCGGTCTCGGCTCCGGCCTCGGTGGAGGGCTTCTCGCTCTCGGCCCGGGCGGCAGCCTTCTCAGCATCGGTCTTGCGCTTGCGGGCCTCGGCCATGGCCTGGGCCTTCTTCTTGTGCGGCCCGAAGACCATCACCATGTTGCGGCCGTCCTGCCGCGGGTGCGACTCGACGAAACCGTAGTCCGCGACATCCTCGGCCATCCGCTGCAGCAGCTTCACACCACGCTCGGGGCGGGACTGCTCACGCCCACGGAAGCGGATGATGACCTTGCACTTGTCACCGCCGTCGAGGAACTTCTCGACGTTGCGACGCTTGGTCTCGTAGTCGTGGGTGTCGATCTTCAGGCCCATCCGGATTTCCTTCTGGACCGTGTTCGCCTGGTTCTTGCGCGACTCACGGGCCTTCAGGTTGGCTTCGTACTTGTACTTGCCGTAATCCATGAGACGAGCGACCGGCGGGTTCGCGCCGGGCGCGACCTCGACCAGGTCGAGATCTGCTTCCTGGGCGAGACGCAGAGCGTCCTCGACCCGGACCTCACCGACCTGTTCGCCGGCGGGCCCGACCAGGAGGACCTTGGGGACCCTGATCTGACCGTTGATGCGCTGTTCGCTGATGTTGGCTCCTCACCTTGTTTCGAGTCGGAAGACGACGAAAGCCCCCGCATGTCATGCGGAGGCCCCAAGGTGCAGACGCCGAGGCGCAGGCCGGGCATTGCTGCCCGCCCACCGCGCGTTGAGGCGCGGCTGCGATACTGACCCAGCGGCTGTTCGCTGCGAGCCGGAGAGCTCACAGTCGGGTCGTCACGAGGTGGGAAGGGACTCCACTTGAGGAACGGATGACGAGGGTCTCGACCTGTTCCAATCGTCTATCCTAGCAGGCGTGCGCCCACCGTCCAGGTGATGTGCGTCGCGCCCATCAGCTGCGACCGACGAGGAGTTTTGGTGGAGACCGACCGTCATGCCTCCGACGGGCAGGAACGGGACGATGTGCCCGTGCCCCCTGCGCGCGATGGGTCGAGCGCGGCAGACGGCTCCGCGAGGCCTGCACCCGGTCCCCAGCAGCACTCCGACGCCTCGTATGAGTACGGCTACGGCGAGGCTCCGCTCGAGGCCGCTGGTCCTGACCGCGGGCCGGAGCCGGAGCCGGGAGTCGATCCTGGAACCGGAACCCGCCCGGCCACCGCGCCGCGCGCCGTGCTCCGCCCGATCCCGGAGGGGTTCCCGACCCCGCCGCCCCGCCCGGCACGGCCCAATCGTCGGCCCGCCCCGAAACCAGAGCCCGCTGCGGAGCGGGCGAGGCCTCGCCGGCTGCTGATCGCCGGGATCGCCGTGGCTGCGGTGCTCCTGCTGATCATCGTCGTGGGTGGCGCATTCCTCGCTCTGCGATCCCTGTCCCCCTCGGGCCCCGCAGAGGCCGAGGGACCGGGCCCCTCGTCCTCACCGGTGCGGGCCGGGCCCGCGAGCGCCGAGATCGGCGGCGTGGTGGTGACCGAGATGCGCACCGAGATCGGGGTCCGGGCCGTGGGCGGTCCGAGCTCCCGGACCGAGCCCGAGGGCGAGTTCATCATCGTCACCTTCGAGGTGGACAACCCGACCTCCGCCGGCGTCCAGATCGGCACCAACGTCTCCCTCGAGACCGCCGACGAGACGTATCCGGTCGACAGCGCGGCGACTCGCGACCACCCCGCCGACAGCGCCGACTACGGCCTGGTCCCGCCGGGCGGGTCCGAGACCTTCCACGCCGTCTTCGATGTGCCGATCGGCTCCGCACCGACCGGGCTCCACCTCGAGCTCGTCGAGACCGGCGAGAGCGGCACCGTACCGCTGAGCGGCTGAGCCCGCCCCGTACCCGGCGCCCCGCTCCACGAGGCGCTTCAACCCCGCGGTTCCTCTCGAACCGCACCCCGACCGCGAAGGAACCCCCTGTGACAGATCAGCAGCACCCCGACCATCACGACCACACCGACGAGTCCGCCGAGTCCTCGGAGCTGCGGGACATCGCCGAGGTGTCCTCGGTGGAGATCATCACCTCCGCCTGCGTGCACCTGATGAGCGCTGCCGCGGTGAAGGTGGGCCTCGCCGAGGACGAGGAGTCCGGGCAGTACCAGGACCTCGCCGAAGCGCGGAAGCTTATCAATGCGCTGGCGGGCCTGGTGACCGCAGCGGCGCCGGAGATCGGCAATGAGCACGCCCGCTCGCTGCGCGACGGACTGCGTTCGCTCCAGCTGGCCTTCGCCGAGGCGCTGCCCTTCCCGGATGCCCCTGGCGAGGCGCCGGGCGAGAAGTACACCGGCCGCGTCTCCTGACCGGGACCGGCCCGGCGGGGCCGGTGCGACGGCTCCGCCCGGCCGGCCGGCGGTGACGGTGCAGGCGGCCGCAGGCCGCTCGGCTGCGACCCGGACGCGTCAGGAGCCGAGCACGAGCCGCAGCGAGCTGATCCGCTCCGCGACGATCTCCTCCTGACCGAGCCGGGCGGTGACGGCATCGACCACGGCGCTGACCTCCTCGGCAGCGAGCCCGGGGCGCAGCTGCAGGTGCAGGTCCACCTCGGCGCGCTCCCCGGCCCGGGCGGCCAGTCCCTGCACCGCGGCGGAGGCCTCGTCTCCGACGCGGTCCAGCACCCGGGCCAGCTCGGGATCCAGATGCGGCGGGAGCCACTGCCGACCCTGGGCCAGCGCCCACAGCACGGAACGGGGCAGCAGAACCGGCCCGCCGTCCTCGCTCGGTGTGGCGGGGTCCAGCAGCAGGGCGGTGCATCCCTCCTGCACAGCGGCCTGCGCGGCCTGTGGGGCGACGACCGGCACCGGACGGGCATCCCCTCGCCAGGCGCTCAGCGCGGCGACCGAGGTGAACAGCGGCAGCACGGAGGTGCCGTCGGCCCCGGTGATCGAGACCATCGCCATATCGGCGCCGTTATCTCCGGTCAGGCCGTGTGCGGTGGTGCCCGTCTCGGTGGCGACCGCCATGATCGGCACCAGCACCCGTGCGCTGCTCAGAGCGGCCACCAGGTGCTGCCGGTGCGGGTCCTGCCCGGCGCGGTGGGCGGCCAGCGCCTCCGCCAGAGGCTCTGGAGTCGCTCCGTCGTCCCCGGGGAAGGGGCTGACGGTGTAGTCACGGCCCTCCCAGGTCACCCCCGCCGTGTCCGCCAGCGGTGACTTCTCCCGGAAGTGAGCGGGCAGCGTGCGCCGTGCCCGGTCCCCGGCCGCAGACGGGGGCGCCTGGCCGTCGGGCCCGACCGGCGGTGCCTGGCCGTCCGTTGCGGCGGGCGGCGCCTCGTCGGCGGGAGCGGGCACCGCTGCCGGGGCCGGGTCGCGGGCAGCGCGCTTCTTCCACCACGGGGTCATGGGCGCCCCGCGACGTCGAGCGCCTCACCCATCGTGAATGCCTGTGCATACAGCGCCTTGCCGACGATCGCGCCCTCGACCCCGGCCGGGACCAGCTCGCGCAGCGCCCTGAGGTCCGCGAGGGAGGAGATCCCCCCGGAGGCGACGACCTTCGCCTCGGTGCGGGTGCAGACCTCGGCCAGCAGCTCCAGGTTCGGTCCGCGCAGGGTGCCGTCCTTGGTGACGTCGGTGACGACGTAGCGCTGGCAGCCGGCCTCGTCGAGCCGTTCGAGGGTCTCCCAGAGGTCGCCTCCGTCACGGGTCCACCCCCGAGCGGCCAAAGTGGTGCCGCGCACGTCGAGGCCGACGGCGATACGATCGCCGTGCTCGGCGAGGACCTCCGCGGTCCATTCGGGGTTCTCCAGGGCGGCGGTGCCGAGGTTGACCCGTCGGCATCCGGTGGCCAGGGCCGCGGTGAGCGACTCGTCGTCCCGGATCCCGCCGGAGAGCTCGACGGACATGTCGACGGCGGCGACGACCTCGGCCAGCATCGCGGCGTTGCTGCCGCGGCCGAAGGCCGCATCGAGATCGACCAGGTGCAGCCAGCTCGCGCCACCGGTCTGGAAGGTGAGCGCGGCGTCCAGCGGAGCACCGTAAGCGGTCTCGGAGCCGGCTTCGCCCTGGACGAGTCGTACGGCCTGGCCGTTCTGCACGTCGACGGCGGGGAGCAGCTCGAGCACGGGAGCGGTCATGGGGTGCCTCCTGGAAGCGATGGTGCGTGCCGTGGCCCGGCACGGGGTGGGGTCTATGGGTGAGGAGTCGCGGCAGTGTGCGCGCCGCTGGTTTCTCGGCTGCTCAGCCGGCCTGGATGCGCCACAGCGAGATCCCGATGCAGAGCAGCCCGAGCAGCAGGAGGGCGATGCTCGCCCACCAGGGCTTCTTCGAGCGGTAGAAGGACCAGGCTCCGCCGAGCATCATGCCGCCGGCGAACAGCGTCAGGAACGCGAGGAACATCCCTCAGCCCTCCCGGTCGTAGCGGGGCAGGGTGCGCAGCCAGTTGCGCAGCAGCGCCGCGCCGGCGTCCCCGGACTTCTCGGGATGGAACTGGGTCGCGCAGAGCGCGCCGTTCTCGACAGCGGCGATGAAGCGGTCGCCGTCGTGCTCCGCCCAGGTCACCCGGGGTGCTGCGAGTGAGCCGATCTGCTCCATCTCCCAGCGTCGGGCGGCATAGGAGTGCACGAAGTAGAACCGCTCCTCGGCGACCCCGGCGAACAGGGCCGAGCCCGCGGGTGCCTCGACCGTGTTCCAGCCCATGTGCGGGACGATCCCCGCTTCCAGCCGAGTCACCTCGCCGGGCCACTGGCCGAGCCCGGCCGAGCGCTCCCCGTGCTCGTCGCCGGCGTCGAACATGACCTGCAGGCCCACGCAGATCCCGAGGACCGGTCGGCCGCCGGCCAGCCGGCGCTCGACGAGCCGGTCTCCCCGACAGCCTGGATCTGGGCCATCGTCGCTGCGAAGGCGCCGACCCCGGGGACGACGAGCCCGTCGGCCGTGAGCGCCCGTTCGCGCTGCGCGGTGAGGTCGACCTCGGCGCCGGCGGCCTCCAGGGCCCGCACCACGGAGCGCACGTTGCCCGAGCCGTGGTCGAGCACCACCACGCGGGGTGCGCGAACCTGCTTTGACGATGCGGTCTGCGGCGTCGCCGTCACTTGCGCTTCTTCCCGGACGCGATCCATTCCAGGGCCTGGGCGCGGCTGAGCGCGGAGGGGTCCAGCCCGTCGCCCAGCTCGGCGAGGTCGGTCGCGCCCAGCAGCAGCTCCTCGACCACGTCATCGACTGCGCCCAGCACGATCGCGGGTGAGATGTCCTCGGCGCGCTGCCCGTTCTTATACCGGGTCGCGGTCATGCGGTCGCCGCGACGCCAGAACAGCACGATCCCGTTGCGCTGCAGCGCGGCGGACGTGATCGCCGCGAGGTCATGCGCGGCGATCTCGGCCAGGGGACCAGCGGCGATGGCACCGGTGCTGGTGTCGAGGGTGCGGGTGCCGGCGGGGATGTCGAGCCCGTCGGTGCGCGCCTCCCGGCCCAGCCGGATCACACCGGCCAGTGCCTTGGCGGTGACGACGGAGGTCGCGATCACGGCGACGGTGGGTTCGCCGTCCTCCTCCTCGGGCTCGGTCAGCACGTCCTCGACCGTCAGCGGCGGCTCGTCGAGGGAGATGCCCTCCATGAGGCGGGCGAACTCGACGTCGATGTCGTCGGCGGGGCGATCGGTCCCCTCGGAGTCGGGGTTCTCGCCCTGGCGCGGGTCTTCGGGGTCGACGGTGCTCACAGTGCTCCCTTGGTCGAGGGGACGTCGAGGACGCGGTCATCGTAGGCGCAGGCGGCGCGCAGCGCACGGGCCAGGGCCTTGAACTGGGCCTCCACCACGTGGTGGGGGTCCCGCCCCTCGAGCAGACGGATGTGCAGGCAGATCGCGGCATGGTGGGCGATCGACTCGAAGACGTGCCGGGTCAGCGAGCCGGTGAAGTGACCGCCGATCAGGTGCAGGGCCTGGGCCTCGCTCTCCCCGGAGTGGACGCAGTAGGGGCGGCCCGAGAGGTCCACGACGGCCTGGGCGAGGGTCTCGTCCAGCGGCACCAGCGCGTCGCCGAAACGGGCGATGCCCCGCTTGTCCCCGAGCGCCTCGCGCAACGCCTGACCGAGCACGATCGAGGTGTCCTCGACGGTGTGGTGGGCATCGATGTGGGTATCGCCGGTCGCCTTCACGGTGAGGTCGAAGCGGGCGTGGGTGCCCAGTGCCGTGAGCATGTGGTCGAAGAACGGCACCGTGGTGGAGACGTCGACCTGGCCGGTGCCGTCGATGTCGAGGGTCAGCTCGACCGTGGACTCCCGGGTGGCGCGGCTGATGCTCGCGGTGCGGGGGGCGCGCCCGGCCGGGCTCTGCGCGGCCGGGCTCTGCGCGGCGGTGCTCTGGGTGTCGGTCATCGGGGGTCGGCCTCCTCGAGGGCGGTACGGAATGCGGCGTTGTCCTCGGGGGTGCCGAGGGAGACGCGCAGCCAGCCGGCGGGGCCGACGGCTCGGATGAGGACGCTGCGGGCGAGGAGGTCCTCGAACACGGCGTCACGGTCGGTGAAGCTGTGGAACAGGATGAAGTTCGCGTCCGACGGGGCGACCTCGTGGCCGCGGGCCGCCAGATGCTCGGCGAGCGCGTCCCGCTCGCTGCGCAGCAGCGCGACCTTCCCCAGCAGCTCCTCGCGGTGGGCGAGCGCGGTGCGAGCGACCGCCTGGGTGAGCGCGGAGAGATGGTAGGGCAGGCGCACCACGCGGACGGTGTCGACGATTCCCGGGTCGGCGACCAGGTACCCCAGGCGCGCGCCGGCGAGCGCGAAGGCCTTGGACATGGTCCGGGTGACCACCAGGTTCGGGTGCTTCGGCAGGAGGGTGAGCGCGCTGGGGACGCCGTCGCGGCGGAACTCCCCGTAGGCCTCGTCCACCACCAGCAGGCCGCGAGTGGGGGCGAGCGCCGCCGCTGCCGCCTCGACGACCTCGAGCTCCAGCGCGGTACCGGTGGGATTGTTCGGGCTGGTCAGGACCACGATGCTGGGGCGATGAGCGGCGATCGCCGCGGTGACCGCCTCGGCGCTGAGCGCGAAGTCGGGGGCGGGGCCGCGCTCGGCGGTGACCCACTCGGTGTAGGTGTCGCGGGCGTACTCGGGATACATCGAGTAGTGCGGGGTGAAGCCCAGCGCCGTACGGCCGGGGCCGCCGTAGGCCAGCAGCAGCTGGTGCATGACCTCGTTCGAGCCGTTCGCGGCCCAGACCGCCTCGGCGGCGAGCGCGGGGATCCCCGCCTCCGCGGCGAGGTACTCCCCCAGCTCGGCGCGCAGGCCGAGCGCCTCGCGGTCCGGGTAGCGGTTCAGGTCCACAGCGGCTTCCGTCGCGGCACGGCCGATGGCCGCAGCTAGCTCGGGCGAGGGACCGTAGGGGTTCTCGTTGACGTTCAGCGCATGCGCGACCTCCAGCTGGGGGCGCCGTACGGGGCGGCTCCTGCGATGCCGTCGCGCGGGACGGGCAACGCAGAGCTGTCGAGGGTCGGAGCAGGCGTGGTCGGCATGGTCTCCATGGTAGTTGTCAGTCGCAGCCTCGAGCCCCTCGGTCCATGCGCAGCTCGTCGACGCCGGCCTCTTGCCGTTCGTGTGCCGTTCGTGAAGCATTGTGATACATCTTACTGTTCCACGAACGACGCAGCTTCTGGGGCCCGCGGCAGACCTCGCAGGCCCGAGAACTTTCAACTCCACGGAGAGTGCGTAATGAAGAAGTCGCACCTGATCTGCTGTCTCGCACTGGCCTCGCTTCTCGCGTTCCCAGCTCAAGCAAACATCGATAACGTATCGAATCCCCAGAGTCCCATCACCTGCACATTTGTCGCGCCATCTTCCACCCAGGCCGAAGATTCACAGCTTCTCGCATGCGGCGCTTACTCTGGGATGCGGATCTAGTCCAATGTCTTGGGCCGCAGCACCACGGTCACTTCTCACGCCGCGACCAGAATCAACGCAAAGAACATACCGGTGAGGAATGTCCTCAATAATGGGCGTGTCGCGAAACGCAGTGGGGGTCCACCTATATACGAAACGGCAAATACGAAGTTCGGATCGCCACCGCATCGGGCAATATTGTCACTGCAGTCGTCCTATAGCTAGGAGTATCATGGATTCAGATGCTCTGATCCTGACCGGCAGATACGTCGTTGATGCAGGAGACCCGCACTATAGTGCGTCGATTCCCCAGCAAGAGGTCGACGACGAAGGTTTCGGCCAAGTCCGTTTCGCTCTAGATGCTTCGGACTCCGAGACTCTCGACAACATCACCGTCGATTTCGGCGACCCACTGTTCTGGATCGAACCCGAACTCTCCGGTGATCATCGCTTGATTCGCCTCACCTTGCTCAATACCTCCTGGCACATCGGCAGAGGCAAAATCGTGGCTCGCCTCCACAAAATCTCGTCTCCAGATAACCCTGAAGGCGAAAAATGGCAACTGTCTATCGACCCCAACTCGATCAGCGGCCCCCCGATCTACGGAGTTGACACGAGGCACAATCGGGCGAGAGCTCACAACGGGCTCGGCGAGGTCGAGGTTACCTGTGGCGAGGACGGGCGAGTGCTCGATGCAGAGATCACCTTCCCGCCCGCTCCGGAGGCATCTGGAGACCCTTGAATCATCCCCCGAGGGAGCTGCTGAACACCGGATTTCACGCATGAGTCATCCTGCCCAGAGCACATCGTCAGGATCACCTACTCGTTGAGGACCGGTCTCTCGTACTCTGGAGCGATGTTCCGTTCCCTCGGTGCCCTGATCGGCGACCTGCTGGTCGTCATCCTCTTCGTCGCCACCGGTCTCGTGCAGCACGGCACCGCGCTGACCACGCATAACCTGTTCCTGGTGGGCTGGCCCTTCGCCCTCGGCGTGCTGCTCGGCCACCTCGCGATCCGTGCCTGGCGCGCCCCGTTCCGGATCTGGCCGCACGGAGTGTTCGTGTGGGCGATCACGCTCGCGACCGCCATGGCGATCCGCGCCCTGTTCGCGGCCGGCACCGAGCTGTCCTTCGTGATCGTGGCCGCGATCGTCACCGCAGTAGGCATGCTGGGCTGGCGGGCCGTGGCGCTGGTCGTCACCCGTGACGAGCGGCGCACACCCGCCGCCTCACCGGCGGCGAGGGGCGACGCCGCCTCCTGACGCCGACGGGGACCGCGCCGGTCCTCGCTTCCGTATCCTGTCCTCATGCCATGAGGATTCCCGATCCGACGACGCGCCACCCCGGGGGTCGCCGCGCTGGGCTGACTCGACCTCTCGATCGCCGGTTTCGAGTCCAGCCTCATCGAGTTCCGGACGCCGACCTCGGATACGCCTGGGGACGTGGGCTTTGTTCCGCACCGCGGCGGTCTTCTACTCCGGAGTGATGGGGAAGACCACAACGATCACCTCTCACGCCGCAGGCCGTATCAACAGTCGAAATATTCCCGTCAAGCACGTCCTCAACTCTGGCCGCATCTACAAGCAGCAAAACGGCATCACATACATCCGTTCAGGACGATATGAAATAATAGTGGTGACCAGCACGAGAAACATAAAGACGGCGACCATCCGGTGAAGGGCAATCAATCGTGAGCACTCAGTTCTCCTTCTTTCCCGGGGAGTACCTCGTCGACACGGGTGACCCGACCCTTGACACGAGAATGCCTCAGACGCAGGTCGATGTCGAAGGGTCTGGAGTGATCTATTTCAGGGTCCAGACCCCCCGACCCGATCCGTCCACCACCATAGTGACCTCTATGAACACCGACCTGTGGTGGATCGAACCGGAGATCAGCACGGATCACCGTCTCGTGCTCCTCACCGTGCTCAGCCCCTCGTGGTACATAGGTCGAGGTCGTGTGCGAACCCGCCTGGAACACCTCGATGCCTCCGGACAGGATCGTGACCGCGGCGTCGGTGAACGGTGGAGGGTACACATAGATCCCTCGTCTCTCGATGGTCCGCCCGTGCGCCCGGAGGACTCGCTGGATGGCCCCCCGCCCCACGAAGGCACATTCCGGAACGGCGAGGTCGAGGTCGACATCGACTACGGCGACGATGACCGAGTGCTCGGGTTCGAACTGACGATCGCGCCTCCCCCCGACCTTCACGACCACCTGTGAGCGGGTCGCCGCCCAGGGAACTCAGCCGCCGCGCCAGCACGCTGTAGCGATGTTCCGTTCCATGGACGCCCTGGCGGCCGCGCAGTTCCCCACCCGCGACAAGCGCGACGCGCCGAGAGCGGGGACCGCCGACGAGGCGGCCGAGCCCACCGATGCGGAGACGCCGAATTCGGACAGCTAGCGCTGAGATGACGCGGCCGCACGTCTCAACTCCGGCACCCATACCGCACCACACCGCACCGCACCTCCAAGACGGACTCCCGAGAGGACGGGCGGGGCGTGCGGGACGCACCGGGTAGTTACTCGACAGTAGGTGGCACCTTGGAGCATGATCTCCCCATATAAGAAGAGTGTGCTCTCCAGCGCTACCTCTCGTGCCCGGCGACACCTCTCGTACCCGGCCGCCGCTCACTCTCAGCGGCCGGCTGAGCCGAGCTGCACCCCGTGCCCGCACGGGTACAGCGGGTCTGCAGTCCCCCCGGGCACGTCCTCAGGGGCGACCCGCACCGCCGCCATCGATCGCGGCAGCTCGATCGGCAGCCGTCCCCGCGCCGGGATCACGCCCGTGATCGCATCGATCCAGGCTGCGCCCGAGACGCCGAAGCTGCCGGTGAGCGCGTCGCAGTGCTCGACGATGCCGGTGAGCACCGCGGCCCGATCCAGGTCCACGTCGAGGATCAGCGGGCAGGCCGCCCGGATCCGGGCCAGCCGGTGCGCGAACCCGGGCGGAAACTCGAGATCCCCCTGATGGAACCAGGCCTCGAGGAAGAGGTCGTCGCGCGGCTGGAAGGGCGCGCCGATCCGCAGCAGCGCGACATCGGCCTCCGCCGGGGTCGCGACCTGCTCCCCCAGCGACGCCACGACCCCATCGGGCAGGCCCTCGGCATAGATCCGCGGGCCGGCACCGTCGCTGAGCAGGGGCAGCACGGCGCCGTCGTCGTGCAGGACGACGACGCTGCTCGCCTGGGCCGCGTGGCCCCGGCGGCAGGCCTCCTCGGTGCCCACCAGGGCGTCGGCCGCGGACTCGTCGACATAGGGGTCATCGAACAGTCCGAGGCGGAACTTCACAAGCAGTAGCCGCCGGGCGGAGGCGGTGACCCGCTGCTCGCTCACCTGCCCCTCGCGAACGAGGTCCAGCAGCAGTTCGGTGCACTCCTCGCCGCCGAACTGGTCCGCTCCGGCCTCGAGGATGCGCTGCATGCGCTGGGAGGGGGTGAGCTCCTCGACGCCCCAGGCGCGGGCCGGGAGCACCTGCTCGCCGACGTGGTTGTCGTTGACCAGCTCCCAGTCGCTGACGATCACTCCGTCGAAGCCGAGCTGCTCCCGGAGCAGGCCGGTGAGGACCTGCCGGTTGAAGCCGAAGCCGACCTCCTCGATCGCCTCGCCGTCGATCTCGAGCCCGAGGGGGCGGCCGTAGTACGGCATGATCGCGTCGGCCCCCTCCTCGATGGCCACCCGGAAGGGCAGGAGGTGGTCCTCGAACCGCCCTCCCGGGTAGATCTGGTCCCGGCCGTACGGGAAATGGGCGTCCTCGCCGTCCTTCTGCGGGCCGGCGCCCGGGAAGTGCTTGACCGTGGACTGCACCGAGAGCTCATCCTGCTTCCCGCGCAGACCTGCGAGGGCGGCAGTGACCAGGCGGGCCACCAGCTGCGGGTTCTGGCCGAAGCATTCTCGCTGCCGCGCCCAGCGCGGTTCGGTGGCGAGGTCCGCGACGGGGTGCAGCGCCGCTCGGATGCCGACGGCGGTGTACTCGCGGCGCGCCGTCATCGCCCACTCGCGCACCAGCGCGGGATCGGCGAGGGCGCCCAGGCCCAGCGGCTCCGGCCATAGGGAGAAGAACGAGGTCACCCAGGAGGTGCCGGCGTTCTGCGCTCCGCCGTGCCGGGGATCGGTGGAGATCGTGACCGGGATGCCGTGCGGGGTCCGCTCGGCGAGCTCCTGGAGACGGTTGTGCCAGCGGGCGGCGGCGCCGGCGCTCTCCAGTCCGTGCACGTTGAAGTGCGTCATGTGCTTGCCCAGCACCACCTCCTCGGTGCCGGACTTGGAGATCGCGCCGGGACCGTCCAGCAGCGTGCCGTCCGGCCCGGTCTCGATCACGGTGTGGAACATGAGCCCGACCTGCTCGGCGAGGGAGAGCCTGCCCAGCAGGTCCTCGGTGCGCTCCTCAGGGCTGCGGCGCGGATCCTCGAAGGGGTCCATCCGTCCGTTGCCGTTCAGGTCCCGGTAGCGGGTGCCGTCGACCGATTCGACGAGCCGGGGACGGGAGCGATCAGCCGTGGGCATGGAAGACCTCCTGCTCGATCACCGGGCGCAGCTGCGCGGCCACGTCGTCGGTCGCGAACCATTCGTGCAGCTGTTCGTCCAGCAGCACATTGCCGAGCGCGCCGAGGATCATCGACTGGTCCAGGGACAGGTGGCGGCGGGCGATGACCCCCGAGCCCACGGCCACCGCGTCGTGGAAGCCGCCGGGGCCGTAGGCGCCCAGCTCGGTCTCGATCCGGCAGAGGTTCTCGATCGAGGAATCGCGCTCGTACTGCAGCGCGAGTGCCCCGGCGTGCGGGGTGACCACTCCGTCCAGCCCCTGCGGGTAGGTCTCTCCTTGATGCCAGTCAGTGCCTGCCGCGTCGGAGAAGTAGCCGGTGGGGTTCAGACCGAGGGCATCGACCCCGTACTCGCGATACTCGGCGTGCGGGTCGGAGCAGGGCGAGAAGCCCCAGTACCCGTACCCGGCCTCGTCCAGCCCGTGCTCGCGCTGGGCCCGCACGTGCAGGGGATGGTTCCTCCCCCAACTGTTCGGCCCCCAGGCCGCCTCGGGCACGAACAGATCCGGCATCAGTTCCTCGAACATGGAGCCGCCCCAGCCGGGCACGATCTCCATCCCGCGATAGGTGTGCGCACCCTCGAAGACGCGCACCCCCTCGTACTGCGTCCAGTCCCCGACCGGCGCCATCTCGGGCCAGGTCCACTCCGGCGGGAAGGTGCGGTAGGTCGTGAAGTAGGCGCCCGCAGGGATCTGGCCGGTCATGATCCCCAGGTAGGTGACCATGCGGGCCTCGGAGACGGCGGTGTCGTAGTGGTGCTCGCTGTGGTACCAGACATCGGCGCCGGGGATGTCGTTGAACAGGGGTAGCAGCTCGACCCCGTCGCGGCCCGGGTCCTCCACCCAGAAGCCGCCGATGGTCTGTCCCGGCTGGGCATCGACCTCCCGGTCGAAGAACACGTCCCAGCGCATCGCGTCGAAGAGCCGGCGGGCGCGGCGGCGATTGGAGGGATCCGCCTGCGCCACGACGTGCAGTGCGGCGCCGAGCCAGCCCATGTCGACGCTCGAGACGAAGGGGACCACCGGATCACCAGTGCCGGGCCAGGAGCGCAGCACCGAGCCGTCTTTCTCGTCATACCAGTTGAAGAACATGCCCGAGGGCTCGTGATGCTCCATCTGCTCCAGGGAGTCCAGGGTGCGGGAGATGCGGTTGCGGGCATGCCCGGGGGTGAGCAACCCCAGCTCGCGGGCGATCAGGACGGACCACAGGGAGCCGCCGATGTTGGTCGGCGAGGTGTGGCGGGAGTGCCCGGTGAGGTCGGCGCCGATGTTGTCGGAGATCAGCCCGGTTCCCGCGACGGTCATCGCGTCCAGGCTGTGCCAGGTATCCGCGGCCCAGCGGCGCAGCAGCGCCTCCTCGCCTCGGCCCGCGGGCCGAGAAGGTCCGGAGGGGCCGGCCGACGGCGCGAGACGGCCCGACGGCGCGGCCGCGGTGCTGGCGAGCGCGCCAGCGCCGAGCAGGGGGACGGTGAGCAGGGTGCGTCGGTCGAAGGTGTTCACGAGGCCTCCTCGAGGCGGTCGGGGGTCACTTGATGCCGCTGGTGGCGATGCCCTGGATGAAGTAGCGCTGGAAGAACAGGAAGACGACGAGGATCGGCAGGACGACGAGCGTGGCCCCGGCCAGGAGCAGCCCGTAGTCCGTCTGGTTCTGACCGGTCGAGATCAGGGCGAGAGCGACCGGCAGGGTGTAGGTCGACTCGCTGGAGGAGACGACCAGCGGCCACAGGAAGTTGTTCCAGGAGCCGAGGAAGGTGAGGATGCCGAGGGTGGCGAAGGCAGGCCCCGCCAGCGGCAGGTAGATCCGGAAGAAGATCGCGATCTCGCCGACCCCGTCGATCCGCCCGGCCTCCAGCAGCTCCCGCGGCAGTCCCAGGAAGAACTGCCGCATGAGGAAGACGCTGAAGGGCTGGACCAGGAACGGCAGGATCAGTGCGGGGATGGTGTTGGCCAGGCCCAGGTTCACGATCAGGACGTACTGCGGGATGAACGTGACCAGGCCCGGGATCATCAGACAGCCCAGCACCAGGAGGAACAGCACGCGCTGGAAGGGGAAGCGCAGGTGCGCGAGCGCGTAGCCGAACATCGAGGAGAAGAAGAGGTTCCCGGCCGTGACCGCGATCGCGACCACGGCGGAGTTCTGGAAGTAGCGGCCGAAGGGCCGCTCGAAGAGGCGGCGGAAGTTGTCCCAGGTGGGGTCCTCGGGGAGCCAGGTCGGGGGCACTCGCAGCAGCTCGCCCTGGGTCTTCACGCTGCCCAGCAGCATCCACACGAAGGGGGTGATCACCAGCAGCAGGAACGCGGTCAGCACGATGTAGGTCAGGACGGGTCGGCGACGGTCGATCATCACTTCTCCCTCATCAGACGGAACTGCGCGAGGGTGACGATGCCGATGACGATGAACGTCAGATAGGCCATCGCGCCGGCGACCCCGTAGTTGCCGAAGCCGAACTGGTTGTACGTGTACATGGAGGCGGAGATCGTGGCGTTCAGCGGCCCGCCCTGGGTCATCACGAAGGGCTCCTCGAAGAACTGCAGGTAGCCGATCGAGGTGGTGACCATGACGAACAGCATCGTCGGCCGGATCGCGGGCAGGGTGACGTGCCAGAAGCGCTGCCAGGTGGAGGCCCCGTCGAGCGCGGCGGCCTCGTGCAGCCCGCGGTCCACGGCCTGCAGACCGGCCAGGAAGATCACCATCGAGGTGCCGAAGTTGCGCCAGACCGCCATCACGATCAGCGACAGCAGCGCGGTGCGCTCATCGCCCAGCCAGTTCGGACCGTCGATCCCGACCCAGCCGAGCACGGTGTTCACCAGCCCGTTATCGGGTCGCAGCAGGAACCGCCAGACCACCGCGACCGCCACGATCGAGGTGACCACGGGGGTGTAGAAGCCCATGCGGAACAGACCGCGCAGGCGGTTCACGCCCTGATTCAGGGCGAGCGCGGCGGCGAGCCCGGCGATGATGGTCAGCGGCACGCCGATCAGCACGAACCCGCCGGTGTTCAGCGCGGCCCGGCGGAAGACCGGGTCCTCGAAGGCGGTGAGGTAGTTCTCCAGGCCCACGAAGTTCACCGAGAACGGCGAGCGGATGTCGCTGATGCGCATATCGGTGAAGGACATGAACATCGACTGCAGCACGGGCCAGGCGATGAACACCGTGAACAGCACGACGAAGGGCAGCGAGAGCAGGATCCCGGCGCGTGCCTCCGCCGCAGCGCGCCGGCCCCTCCGGCGACGGCCGGAACCCGCGCTGTGGCCCGGGGAGGGCCCGGTATCGGAGGCGGTCAGCGGTGCGGCACTCATCTCAGGCCCCGGTCCCGATGCCCTGTGCCTCGGACTGGACGGCCTCCAGCGCGTCGGCGGGGGCGAGGTCCTGCTTGCACACCTGCTCGATCTGAGCATCGAACTTCGCGGCGACCTGCTCCCAGGTGGCGATGGTGGGCGGGGCGAAGGCGGACTGCAGCTGGGTGTGGAAGGCCTCGAACTTCTCGTTCGAGGCGACCGAGTCGTCCTCCCAGGCGGCCTGCAGGCTGGGCATCGCGGAGACGATCGAGAACCATTCCACCTGCACCTCGGGACGCGAGAGATACTCGACGAGCTTCCAGGCACCATCACGGTTCTGGCTGCCCTGGAAGACGCCGATGTTCGCCCCGCCCAGGAAGCTCGTGCTGGTCTCCTTCTCGGGCATGACGAACACGCCGTACTTCTCGGCGAAGCCCTCACCGCCCACGCCCTCGACGGCGGCCATCATCCACGGCCCGGAGATGAACATCGGGACCGCGCCGGAGACGAAGTCCTGCTCGGTGGTGCCCTCAGCGGGGGCAGGGTCTGCGATCCCGTCGGTGAAGTAGGACTGGTAGTAGGCCAGCGCCTCCTCGTTCTCGGAGGAGACGAAGGTGAACTCCGAGCTGTCCTCGGAGACGACATCCCCGCCGTTGGACCAGCAGAACGGGAGCACGGTCTGCCAGGACCCGTTCCCACCGGGCTGCAGGGCGATGCCCCACTGCCCGTCCGGCCCGCCCTGCATGGTGCGTGCCATCTCGAGCAGCCCCTCCCAGTCGGTGGGCGGTTCGGTGATGCCGAGGGACTCGGCGATGTCTTTGCGGTAGAACACGAGCCGGGTCTCGACGTACCACGGGACCCCGTGGACGGTGTCATCCACGGTCACGGACTCGAGCGCGCCGGGGAAGTAGTCGTCGGTGGCGATCGAGTCCGGAGTGGGCTCCAGGGCGCCCAGGCTCACGAACTCGGCCATCCAGGTCGAGCCGACCTGGGCGACGTCGGGTGCGGTGCCGGCGGCGATCGCCGAGGTGAACTTGTCGTGGGCGCTGTCCCAGGGCAGCGGGGTGACCTCGACGGTGACGTCGGGGTTGTCCTCCTCGAAGCCCTTCAGCAGCTCCGGCAGCGCCTCGCCCTCGGCGCCCATCGCCCAGAGGGTCAGGGAACCGGTGGCCGGGCCCTCGTCGATCGGCTCGGCGGGAGCGGCGGCACCGCCCTCCTCCTCGTCGGGGCGGCCGCAGCCGGCCAGGACGCCGAGCGCGGCGGCGGCGCCGAGTCCGGTGACAGTGCGGCGGGTGGGTCGCGGGGTGATGTTCATGATGACTCCTTGGGTGAGGGTGCGGAAGCGGGGACGGGCGGAGAGGGTAGGGCCGGCACGGGAGGGCATCCGCAGGAGGCACGCAGCACGAGGGCGGAGTCGACCGTGACGGGATCCTGGACCGGGTCGCCGTCGATCCGCGCGGCGAGCCGGTGGGCGGCGAGGCGGCCGAGCGCGGAGACGTCCTGCCGCACCGTGGTCAGGCTCGGGGCGAGATAGCGGGCGGTGCGGGTGTCGTCCCATCCGGTGACCGCGAGGTCGTCCGGCACGCGCACCCCGGCGGCGCTGAGCCGCGCGATGATCGCGATCGCGAGCTCGTCGTTGCCGCACACCAGGGCATCGAGCTCGTGGAGCTCTCCGTCCGCCAGGAGCTGCTCGGCGACAGCGAACCCGGCATCCTCGACCGGATCTACGCTCAGGTGCAGTGCGGGACCGAGGCCGGCCTCCTCGAGGGCGTCGAGGTAACCGCGGTGGCGACGGCCGATGTCGGATCCGCCCTCGGCGAGGCCGACGAATCCGATGCGGCGGCGGCCGTGGGCGAGGAGGTGCTCGGTCAACTGGCGGGCGGTCGCCCGGTTCTCCGCGAAGAAGGCATCGGCGTCGAAGACGCGTCGGCGGGCGACCGTGACCGTCGGGCGGGCCGCCGCGACCTGGCCCACCGTGTCGTCGTCGGCGCCGCTGCGGGCCATGAACGCGACGCCGTCGACCCGACCCAGCAGCTCCTGCACGGACGCCCCCCGGCGATCGTTCGGCGCGACCAGGGTGAGCACGACCGAGAGGCCGAGCTGCGAGGCCGCGAGCTCGAAGCCGACCAGCAGCTCGGCGTAGTAGGGGCCGGCGATGTGCGGCAGGACCACGCCGAGCGCCTTGCTGCGACGGACGGCCAGGGCGCGGGCGGCTGCGGCCGGGACGTAGCGGAGCTCCTGTGCTGCGGCGAGCACGGCTTCCCGGGTGTGGGGCGCGACGCTGCCGTTGCCCGCGAAGGTCCGGCTGACGGTGGCGATGGAGACGCCGGCGCGGGCGGCGACCTCGTAGATGGTGGCGCTGGGCGCGGGGTTGACGTTCGAGGTCATGGACCGTCCTCCTCGTCCTCGAGCTGCGGTCTTGGGTGCCCGCATCCCGCGAGAGGGATGGAAGCGCTTACAGTGACGGCGTCATCGTAAGCGCTTCCATTCATGTGGCGCAAGTCTCGTCGGACGACTGATGCCGCCCCGAAGTCCTCTGTGACGGTTCGCCGTGCGCGGCGATCAGGCCCCGACGGACATCACTCCCGCATGGCAGTCGACCCCCGCCACAGGACGGGGCCTTCTGCCTGCACAGCCGAGGGGGCAGCCGTCACGCCGGAGGGGTGTGCTCCCCGGTCAGCGCTCGAAGCGCAGGTCGATCGCGGCGCCGTGGGCGGGCAGCCCCTCGGCGGCGGCGAGCGTGGTCGCCGCCGTGCGGGCCCCGGCGAGCGCGTCCCGGTCGTAGTGGACGACATGGATGCCGCGCAGGAAGGTCTGCACGCCCAGGCCGCCGGTGAAGCGCGAGGTGCCGCCGGTGGGCAGGACGTGGTTGGAGCCGGCGGCGTAGTCGCCGAGGCTCACCGGGCTGTGGGGACCGACGAAGACTGCGCCGGCATTGGTAACGCGCGCGGCGACCTCGGCGGCGTCGGCGGTCTGGATCTCGAGGTGCTCGGCGCCATAGGCATCGACGACCGCGAGCCCCTGGTCGAGATCCGTGACCAGCACGATGCCGCTCTGCTGACCGCGCAGCGCCTGCTCGATGCGTTCGCGATGCAGGGCTTGCGGCACCTGCACCGCGAGCTCGGCCTCGACCGCTGCGGCGAGTTCCGGGGACTCGGTGACCAGCACGCTCGCGGCCAGCGGATCGTGCTCGGCCTGGGAGATCAGGTCTGCGGCGACGTAGGCGGGGTCGGCGGCGCCGTCGGCGAGGATCGCGATCTCGGTGGGCCCGGCCTCGGCGTCGATCCCCACCGTGCCGCGCACCAGGCGCTTGGCGGCGGCGACATAGACGTTGCCCGGCCCGGTGACCAGGTCCACGCTCTCCAGTGCCGCACCGTCGCCGAGGTCATCGGCGCCGTGGGCCAGCAGCGCGATCGCCTGCGCACCGCCGGCGGCGATCACCTCGGTGACCCCGAGCAGCGCACAGGCCGCCATGATCGTGGGGTGCGGCAGCCCGCCGAACTCCTTCTGCGGCGGGGAGGCGAGGACGATCTGCTGGACGCCGGCGACCTGGGCGGGGACTACGTTCATCACCACGGAGCTGGGCAGCACGGCGCGGCCGCCGGGGACGTAGAGCCCCACCCGGGCCACGGGCACCCAGCGCTGGGTGACGGTGCCGCCGGGCACCACCTCGACGCTCTGGGCGGGGCGGGCCTGGGCGGTATCGACCCGGCGCACCCGCTCGGCCGACTCCTCGAGCGCGGAACGGATCGCGGGATCGAGCTCCTCGAGCGCACGCTGCAGCTCGGCCTGCGGGACCCGCAGATGCTCGGGCCGGATCCCGTCGAAGCGCTCGGAGGCCTCGAGCACGGCCTCCGCGCCGCGGGCGGCGACGTCCTCGACCACGGGCCTCACGGCGGTGGCCGCGGCCTCGACGTCCAGCTCGGCGCGCGGCAGCGCAGCCGTGAGCTCGGCGGGGGTGAGGGTCCGCGTGCGCAGATCGGTCACGGCGAGGAAGGGGGCGGAAGCAGGCATGGGGGCAGTCTAGGAGCGCCTCGTCCCGGAGGTGCGCCGTGCCCACGCCGTGGAAGGGCCTGCGGGCAGGTTCGCGACGGCGCGTCGCCTGCTCCGGTACGTTCATCCCGGGGGTCGCGAGCGGCATCACCGCTCTCGGCACCGGGGGAAGGATCGCGAGCAGACCAGGGGACGAGATGATCGACAACGGGGACAGGGAGCACGTGGCTGCCTCGCGCCGTCTTCGCCGTATCCGCCGCACGGGCGCCTCACTGGCCTCGGTGGTGCTGGCGCTCTCCCTCGGCGCCTGCGACGCGATCCCCGGTCTGCCCGGGAGCGAGGCCGAGACCTCCTCCCCCGCCGTCGGAGAGCCGATGGACCCCGCTGCGGTGGCCGCCGCCGAGAGCATGCCGGTCGATCCCTCCTGGCTGTGCCGGCCCGGCGACGGCGCGCCGCCGGTGGAGTCGACCGCGGGTGGGACGCTGACTCCGCGGACGGTGCGGGCCGACGGCAACGTCCTGGAGGTCACCGGGCCCTTCCACCTGGAACCGGATCATCACTACCGGGGCTTCGCGCCGGTGGGGGTGCTGGTGCCCGCCGATCCGGAGAACCGGGGCGTCCCGGCTCCGGGCTTCGACGGGGAGCTCGGGGTCGCCGGCGCGCCGGTCCCGCCGATCGTGGTCCGTGAGCGGGTCGAGGTCTCCGGGGACGGCCCGGCGCCCTCGGCGGTCACCGCCCGCCTGACGCTGGGGACCTGCGACGACTCCCCGCTGCCGGACGGGCAGTTCCTGCTGCGGCTCAGCGGTGGCGGCCTCGACGGCCCCGGCCGCGGTGAGGCCGACGCCGGCTGGAGCGCGGACGGGGACGTGCTGGTGGACGTGGTCGGCGGGGCCGTCGAGGTGGTGCCCGGCGCGGTGAGCGCCCCATCGGGAGAGGTCCCCGTGGATCTCTCCCCGTTGCAGTGCGGGGCGAGGCTCGCGCCGTTGGGCGAAGGGGACGAGCTGGCCGTGCAGGTCGCCGATCCCACCACCCGGGTCTCCACGCGGGTGCCGGAGGACGAGCTCGGCGTCGCGGTGAGCGCCCGGGTGACGGTCACCTCGCCGGACCTCGGCACCCGGGCGCTGCTGCAGGGCGTGGTGCTGACACATCCGGGCACCGGGACGGTCGTCGCGGGGGCACGCAACACTCCCCGGATCGCCCTGCAGTGGATCGACCAGGACGGGGTGACGCGGACTGCCCGGGCATGGACCACCCGCGAGGCCTGCGGTCCCCCTGCTCTGCGCCCCGGCGAGTACCGGGCGCACGCTTTCGCCGTGACCGTGGACGAGGACAGCGTCACCCGGCTCGTGCTCTCGGACCCCTGGAGCGTCGAGGTCGTCGACGAGCAGCCGCAGGAGTGAGGCCCGGCTCGGCATCAGAGGACGCGCGAGGGGCTTCTCACGTACCGTGGTGCCGTTCGGATCGAGGGGTGGGACAGCGCCCGCTCCTCGATTAGTCTTGACGTCAAGACAAATTCCGCATCGACCTGAGGGAGCACGCGACACATGGCGCGCATCATCTACACCCACACCGACGAGGCGCCGATGCTGGCGACCGCATCGTTCCTGCCGATCCTCGATGCCTTCTCGGATACCGCCGGGATCGAGGTCACCACCCGTGACATCTCCCTGGCCGGTCGGATCGTCGCGGCGTTCTCCGACCTGCTGCCCGAGGACCAGCGCGAATCCGATGCGCTGGCTGAGCTGGGCGAGCTGGCGAAGTCCCCTGAGGCCAACATCATCAAGCTGCCCAACATCTCTGCCTCGGTGCCCCAGCTGAAGGCCGCCGTGGCCGAGCTGCAGGCCCAGGGGATCGCGCTGCCGGACTACCCCGACTCCCCTCCACCGCGCAGGAGAAGGACATCCGCGCCCGCTACGACTCGATCAAGGGCTCCGCGGTGAACCCGGTGCTGCGAGAGGGCAATTCCGACCGCCGCGCCCCCGCCGCGGTGAAGAACTTCGCCAAGGCCCATCCCCACCGCATGGGCGAGTGGAGCCAGGATTCCAAGACGACGGTCGCCACCATGGCCGCCGACGACTTCCGTGACAACGAGCAGTCCGTGGTCCTGGAGGCCGAGGACACCCTGTCGATCGTGCACGTCGCCGCCGACGGCACCGAGACCGTGCTCAAGCCGTCGATCCCGGTGCTCGCCGGAGAGGTGGTCGACTCCACCGTGATGCGCGCTGCGGCGCTGGAGACCTTCCTGCGTGAGCAGATCGCCGCCGCGAAGGAACAGGGCGTGCTGTTCTCCCTGCACCTGAAGGCCACCATGATGAAGGTCTCCGACCCGATCCTGTTCGGCCACGCCGTGCGCGCCTTCTTCCCGACCGTGTTCTCCGAGTTCGGCGAGCAGCTGGCCGCAGCGGGGCTGTCCCCGACAACGGCCTCGGCGGGATTCTGGCCGGGGTCGAGGATCTCGACGCCACTGTGCGCGACGGGGTCAAGGCCGCCATCGAGAAGGACCTGGCAGCCGGACCCGACCTGGCGATGGTCAACTCCCACAAGGGCATCACCAACCTCCACGTCCCCTCCGATGTCATCATCGACGCCTCGATGCCGGCGATGATCCGCGGCGGCGGCAAGATGTGGAACCAGGACGACGCCGAGCAGGACACCCTGGCGGTCATCCCCGACTCCTCCTACGCCGGCGTCTACGCCGCGACCGTCGAGGACTGCCAGACCCACGGCGCCTTCGACCCCACCACCATGGGCACAGTCCCGAACGTGGGCCTGATGGCGCAGAAGGCCGAGGAGTACGGCTCCCACGACAAGACCTTCGAGATCCAGGCCGACGGCCGGGTCGAGGTGCGCGACGCCGCCGGTGCCGCCCTGATGACCCAAGAGGTCGCCACCGGGGACGTCTTCCGCGTCTGCCAGGCCAAGGATGCCCCGATCCGTGACTGGGTGCAGCTGGCGGTGCGTCGTTCACGCGAGTCCGGGATGCCCGCGGTGTTCTGGCTCGACGAGTCCCGCGCCCATGACCGCAACCTCATCGCGAAGGCCCAGGAGTACCTGGCGGTGGAGGACACCGAGGGTCTCGACATCCGCATCATGTCGCCGGTGGACGCCACCCGTCACACCCTGGAGCGGGTGCGGCGCGGCGAGGACACCATCTCGGTGACCGGCAACGTGTTGCGCGACTACCTCACCGACCTGTTCCCGATCCTGGAGCTGGGCACCAGCGCCAAGATGCTCTCGGTGGTGCCACTGATGAACGGCGGCGGCCTGTTCGAGACCGGTGCCGGCGGCTCCGCCCCCAAGCATGTCCAGCAGCTCATCGAGGAGGACTACCTGCGCTGGGACTCCCTCGGCGAGTTCCTGGCGCTGGCCGAGTCGCTGCGCCACCTGGCGCGCACCGCGGACAACGCCCGCGCCGCCGTGCTCGCCGATGCGCTGGATCGCGCCACCGAGACGCTGCTGAACGAGGGCAGGTCCCCGCAGCGCAAGCTCGGCAGCATCGACAACCGCGGCAGCCACTTCTACCTGGCCCTGTACTGGGCGCAGGAGCTGGCCGCCCAGAGCGAGGACTCCGAGCTCGCCACCGCTTTCGGCCCGATCGCCAAGGAGCTCACCGACGGCGAGCAGACCATCGCCGAGGAGCTGCTGGCGGTCCAGGGCAAGCCCGCGGACATCGGCGGCTACTACCGCCCGGACCTGGAGAAGACCGCCGCGGTGATGCGCCCGTCGGTCACCTTCAATCGGATCCTGCAGGAGATCTCGGCCGCGCTGTGAGCCTGCCGCAGCCCTGAGCCGGGGAAACCGGCCGAAAGCCGTCCCTTCCCCGCCGCGCAGCGCCGACGCCGGCCCGGACCGCCCCGTGCGGACCGGGCCGGCGTCGGCGCTGCCGCATACTCGACAGCACGCAGGAGCACCTATTCCGGCCCACCCATGGAAGGCTCGTCGTGCCCGTCATCCCCTCCCCTGTCGACGAGATCGAGCTGCGCTACGACGTCTCGGGCTCAGGACCCGCGCTGGTGCTGCTGCACGGCTCGGTCCTCTCCCGAGCGATCTGGCGCGGGCTGGGCTATCTCGAGCCGCTCTCGGCCGAGCACACGGTGGTCCGGGTCGATCTGCGCGGGCACGGCATGTCGGGAGCGCCCCATGAGGCGTCGGCCTTCACCCAGCAGACCTTCGTCGCCGACCTGCTCGCCGTCCTCGACGCCGCGGGTATCGCACGCGCCGCGCTGCTGGGCTACTCGCTCGGGGCGCGGGTGGCGCTGAGCACCGCGCTCTCCCATTCGGAACGGGTGACGCACCTGATCAGTCTCGGCGGCTCCGCCTCCGCGCAGCGCGGCGTCGTGGACTCGGTGTTCTTCCCTGGCGTGATCGAGGCAGTGCGCGAGGGCGGCATGGAGGCGTTCTGCGCCGGTCAGGGCCTGGGCCCCGAGGTCGTCTCGCGCCACGCCCGAGCCACCCGCACCGCCTTCCTCGCGGCCGATCCCCTGGCGGTCGCGGCCCTGCTGGAGGCCACGGACCGGACCGCGGCGGTCCCGGACGAGGTGCTCGCCGGATCCGCGGTGCCCGCCCTGTGGATGGCGGGCACCGAGGATCATCCCCGCTTCGAGCAGTCGCGGCAGGCGGCCGCGCTGATGGCGGAGGCGGAGTTCGTGCCATTGCCCGGTCGCGATCACGGCGCCACCCTGTTCCCGCCGGACGAGGTGCTCGAGCACGTGCTGCCGTTCCTGCGCTGAGCGGGAGGCGGGCACTCTCCGCGCCGCGCGGAGCTCGGCCGGTCAGAGAAGCTGTCGCACCAGTGCGAACAGGGCGACGGCGACGATGATGCCGCGCAGCAGCCACTCCGGCATCCGCTTGGCGAGGTGGGCGCCGAAATATCCGCCGAGCAGGGCGCCGATGGCGATCGCCGCGGTCGCGATCCAGACGATCTCGACCCCCAGCACGAAGTGCGCGATCAGGTACACGGTCGCGGCGGCGAGGTTCACGATCAGGCTGAGCAGGTTCTTGATGCTGTTGACCGAGCGCATCGACCGCCCGGTGAAGGTGCCGAGCACGCCGAGGTAGAGGATGCCCTGGGCCGCCGTGAAGTAGCCGCCGTAGACCGAGGCGGCGCCCATCGCGCCGATCAGGCCCGGCGAGCGGTACGGGCTCCGCGCCGGGACCTCGTCGGCCGCATGACTCCCGGGCTCCGCCGCAGCGCTCCCCGCGCCCGCAGCGCCGTCCGCGAGGGCCGCGCCGCCCTCCGCCGCAGCGGTGGTCGCGGTCGCTCGGCGTGCCGCGCGCCGTTCCTGATGGGAGCGGAGCGCTGCGGTGATGCGCTTCTGGAAGACGACCATGCCCAGTGCGAAGACGATCAGCAGCGGCACGATCACATCGAGCGCGCCCGTGGGAGAGATCAGCAGCAGCAGCGCACCCCCGGTGGCGCACAGGGCGGTGACCACCATGAGCGGGCCGAGGTTCCCCTTCTCCTCCGCGATCTCGCGGCGGTACCCGTACACGGAGCCGAAGGTCGAGAAGAGGATCCCGATGGTGTTGGTGCGCACGGCGGCACCGGGCGGGATGCCGAGGGCCAGCAGCACCGGGAGGGTGAGCAGCGACCCGGAGCCGACCGCGGCGTTGATGGCTCCGGCGAGGGTGCCCATGACGAGCAGGACGATCAGCGAGACGGGTTCCACGAGCGTCGACTCTACCCAGGAACGCCCGTGCGGCGGCTCGCGTCCTGTCCCTCGGTCGCGAGCCGCCGCACCCTGCCGGTTCAGCCCGCGGGCAGCAGCCAGTCGTTCGGTGCGAACAGCTCGACGTGCACCCGCTCCGGATCCGCCGCCAGCTCCTCCAGCTGCCCGCGCAGGTTCTGCAGGAAGCCCGAGGAGCCGCACAGGTAGATCTCGGCCTCCTCGGGCAGGTGCTCAGCCCGCAGGCCCATCCGCCCCGCATGCACGCGGACCCTGCCCGTGGCGGTCCCGGGGAGCTCCTCGACGGGCTGCGCCGCGGTGAACCACAGCCCGAGCCGCGCATCCGCGCCCTCGGGCAGCGCGCACACGGTCGCCACCAGCTCGCGGACATGAGCGGAGTCGCCCGCGTCCCGGTCGGCGTGCATCACGCGCACCGGGCGGTGCGGCTGCGTGGCGGCGAGGTGGCGCAGCATCCCGAGCATCGGGGTGAGACCGATCCCGTTCGAGATCAGCACCACCGGGTCCTCACTGCGGGTGTCCAGCGCGAGGTCGCCGTAGGGCAGGGTGACCTGCAGCCGGTCCCCCGCGCGGAGGTTCCCGTGGATCCAGGAGGAGACCTCGCCCGCCGGGTCCGGATCCGCGGCATCGACGCGACGCACCGTGATCCGCCAGCGGCCCTCTCCCGGGGCGTCCGAGAGCGAGTACTGGCGCAGCTGTCGGGCGCCGTCCGGCAGCCGCACCCCGACGGTGGTGTACTGGCCGGGCACGAAGTCCCGCAGCGGCTCGTCGCCCTCCGGGGCGCTGAGCACATAGGACGCCACGGTCGAGCTCTCCTGGGTGCGGCGGAGGACGACCGCTTCCCGGAACACGTCCCCGGGGGCGACCTCGGCCGCGGCGTAGAGGTCCTTCTCGAAGTCGATGAGGGTGGCCGCCATGTGCCAGTAGACCGCATCCCAGGCGGCGGCGATCTCGGCGGTGACGGTCTCCGCGCCGAGCACCTCGACGATCGCCGCCATCAGGTGCTCATGCACGATCCCGTACTGGTCCTCGGTGATGCCGAGGGAGGCATGCTTGTGGCCGATGCGCCCCAGCATCTCGCGCGGGCTGGGGGCGTCCGGGGTCACCAGCAGGGTGGCGTAAGTGGCGACCGAGGCGGCGAGCGCCTTCTGCTGTGCGCCCTGCGCCTGGTTGCCCCGGTTGAAGGTGTCGACCAGCAGCTCCGGATGAGCGCTGAACATCCGCTGGTAGAAGACCGGGGCGATCTCCTCGATATGCGCACCGACCAGCGGGAGGGTCGCCCTGACGGCCTCCTCGTGGACCGGTTCGAGCCGGGCCTCCGGGTCCAGCTGCGGGTGGAGGGCATAAGCGACATCGACGGTCACGTCGGTTCCTTCCTGATGGGGTGGAGCATCTCCGTCGCTGCCGCGACGAGCTCGCCTCAACGGTAGGGATCCCTCTCATCCCGGACCGGCGACCTTCGTCCTGACCGATCCAGGCCCCGCACTCTGTCGTGCTGTCAGTCCCCCGCCTCAGCCACGGCATCGCGGATCACCTGGGCGTGATTGTGCTCTGTGTCCTTCGCCGCGAACAGCAGCACCAGGCGCGTCGCACCGGCGTCGAGCGCCCGCTGCCGGAGCGCCCGGGCGGCCCCGGAGTCGTCGAGCTCCCTGCGGTAGTGGCCGGAGAACTCCTCGAAGTCCAGCTCCCCGCTGTGGAAGGCGGTGCGGAGGTCCGAGCTGGGGGCGACGTCCTTGTCCCAGTCGTCGTAGCGCAGGCGCTCCTTCTTCACGCCCCGAGGCCACAGCCGGTCCACCAGCACCCGGAACTCCGTCGAGCCGGAACCCTCGTCGTCGAGCATGTCGTGGACGCGAGCCAGGTCGATGTGCAATGCGGTCATCAGGACTCCTTCGGTGGGCGATCACCAGCGGTGGGGCACCAGTGATGCGGTGGGTGGGGGAAACGCAGGGACCCGGCCTGCGCGACAGCGCGGACCGGGTCCCAGGAGCGGTGCGGCTCAGACCAGGGCGGCCTTCGCGGCCTCGTAGTCGGGCTCCTCGGTGACCTCGGCGACATGCTCGGTGTGGACCACCTTGCCGCTCGCGTCGGTCACGACGACCGCGCGGGAGAGCAGGCCCGCCAACGGACCGTCGTCCATCGTCACACCGAAGTCCTCACCGAAGGAGGAGCGGAAGGCGGAGCCGGTGACGACGTTCTCGATGCCCTCGGCGCCGCAGAAGCGGGCCTGGGCGAAGGGCAGGTCCTCGGAGACGCAGACGACCACGGTGTTCTCGAGACCCGCGGCGAGCTCGTTGAACTTCCGCACGCTCATCGCGCAGGTGCCGGTGTCCAGCGAGGGGAAGATGTTCAACACGACGCGCTTACCGGCGAGGTCGGAGCTGGTGACGGTGGACAGGTCCTGGCCGACCAGTTCGAAAGCCGGCAGTGCGGAGCCCTGCGCGGGCAGCTCGCCGACGGTCGTGACGGGATCGTTGTGGAAAGTAACGGAAGTCATGCCTCCATCATCATCTTTCGAGCGCAACGGCACAAATTGGCCGCTGAGAACCGGCGACGCGGTCAGTCCATCGTCGCGCGCAGCCGCCCGATCTGCTCCTGGACGTCGTAGTCCGCCGCGGGCCACTGCGGGTCGATTCCCTCCAGCGCATCCAGCAGCAGCTGCTGCACGGCGATGCGGGCATACCACTTGCGGTCGGCCGGGACCACGGTCCAGGGGGCGCCGACGGTCGAGGTGGCGCGCAGCGCCCGGGTGTACGCCTCCATGTAGTCGTCCCAGTGCTCGCGCTCGTCGACATCGGTCGGGTCGAACTTCCAGTGCTTGTCCGGCCGCTCCAGCCGTTCCATCAATCGCCCACCCTGCTCCTGGCGGGAGATGTGGAGCATCACCTTCACGACCGTGGTGCCGGCCTCGGCGAGCTCGCGCTCGAAGGCGTTGATGGCGGTATAGCGCTCGCGGATCTCCGCGGCGTCGGCCCAGCCGTGCACCCGATGGATCAGCACGTCCTCGTACTGCGAGCGGTCGAAGACCCCGATCATCCCGGGAGCGGGGGCGTGCTTGCGGATCCGCCACAGGAAGTCATGACGCTTCTCCGCCGGGGTGGGTGCCTTGAACGCGGTGATGTCCACGCCCTGCGGGTCCACGTTCCCCACCACGTGCCGCATGATCCCGCCCTTGCCGGCGGTGTCCATCCCCTGCACGATCAGCAGCACGGAGCGGCCGCCGGAGCGCCCATGGTGCGCTGCGTACAGGCGCTCCTGCAGGTCATCGAGCGCCCGGCTGCGCAGCCGGAGCAGCTCCTTGCCGTCGGCCTTCTTCCCGCGGAAGCCGGGGGTGGCGCGCGGATCGAGGTCGGTGACGTCTCCTCTCCAGCCGGAGGTCAGTGGGAATCCGGTGGGGGTCTGGTCGGCCAGCGGGGTCTTCTTCGACATGGGGGAAGAGTAGCCGCTGCCTCTGGGCGGGGCGGGGTCCCGCAGCCGACTTGACTCCGCGGCCCCGGCGACGGAATGTCGTGGCATGACTCTCACCGCCATCACCCATGCCCACGTCGTCCCGATCGAGGGCGAGCCCTTCGACGGCACCGTCCTGATCCAGGACGGCCGCATCACCGATCTCGGCCCGGAGCTGGAGGTCCCGCCGGAGGCGGAGGTCCTCGATGCGGCGGGCGGCTGGCTGCTGCCGGGCTTCATCGATGCCCACGTGCATCTCGGGGTCTCCGAGGAGGGCGAGGGCTGGGCCGGGGAGGACACCAACGAGATGACCGGGCCCGTGATGGCTGCGGCCCGGGCGATCGATGCGATCAATCCCGTCGAGATCGGCTTCGACGACGCGATCATCGGCGGGATCACCGCGGTGAACGTCAACCCCGGCTCCGGGAACCCGATCGGTGGCCTCGCCGTCGCGATCCGCACCCACGGCCGGGTGGTGGATGAGATGGTGCTGCGCAGCCCCTCCGGGCTGAAGGCCGCGCTCGGGGAGAACCCCAAGCGGGTCTACGGCGAGCGCACGCAGACTCCCTCGACCCGGCTCGGCGTGGCGCTGACCATCCGGCAGGCCTTCGCGAAGGCCCGGGCCTGGGCTGCGAAGCCGGCGGAGGAGCGGGACTCGGATCTGGTCTCCGAGGCGCTCAGCCGGGTGCTGGAGCGGGAGATCCCGTGGCGTCAGCACTCGCATCGGGCCGACGACATCGCCACCGCGCTGCGGATCGCCGAGGAGTTCGGCTTCGAGCTGGTGCTGGACCACGGCACCGAGTCCTACCTGATCGCCGACCGGATCGCGGAGGCCGGGGTGCCGGTGCTCTACGGTCCGCTGATCGTCTCGCGGTCCAAGGTGGAGGTGCGTCACCGCACCCCGAAGGCTCCCGGGATCCTCACTGCCGCGGGGGTGAAGGTCTCGATCATCACCGACCATCCGGTGGTGCCCATCGAGTTCCTCATCGACCAGGCCGCCCTCGCGGTCAAGCACGGGATGGCTCCGGCCGACGCGCTGCGGGCGATCACCCTGAACCCGGCCGAGGTGCTGGGGGTCGCCGAGCGGCTGGGCTCACTGGCACCGGGCAAGGACGCGGACCTGGTGCTGTGGGAGGGTGACCCGCTGGATGTGCGGAATCGGACGCTGCGCGTGTGGCAGGGCGGTCGCGAGGTGATGCATCGCGACGCGGCCGGCGAGCCGGTGATCGCCCCGCGCTGACGGAGCGAGGGGCCGCCTCGCGCGCCGGTGAGCAGCCGGCGCGCCGCCGGGATCAGTCGTCGATCCGAATGTCGCCGGTCTCGACGTCGATCTCCACGTCGATGTCCCCGCCGTCGGCCCGGTCGATCTCGATCTCGTAGCGGATCGAGCCGTCCTCGGAGTCCAGCTCCCAGCCGCTGACCCGCCCGGGCTCCTGGTCGACGGCGATCTCGATCGCCTCGGAGGGCGTCATCGGCGAGGTCACGTCGACCACGGGGTCCTGGTCGTCGTCCTCGTCGACGTCGTGCTCGGTCACCTCGCCGGTGGTGGCGTCGATGTCGAGCTCGTGCTGGGAGCCGTCCATGACGAGCTCGATCTCCCACTCCCATGCCCCGACATGCTGGTCGTAATCGATCTCGACCTGGACCAGGTCGCCGCCGCCCACCGTCTCCGTGGCGATCTCGACCGCGCGCTCGGCGGAGATCGGCAGCTCCTCGGTGGCCAGATCCGCGTCCGCGGGCAGGGCGTCCGCCGCGGGCTCCTGCTCCCCGGGGGCGTCCCCGCCGCCATCGCTCGCGGCGTCGTCGGTGGCGTCGTCATCGGCCGGAGCGCTGCTCTCGGAGCCACCACCGTCGGAGTCGCCGCCGCCCTCCTGGGAGGTGCCGGGCTCGTCCGCGGGGGCGGCGCCGTCCTCCCCCTGGTCCGTGCCGCCGCAGCCCGCGGCGACGGCAATGACGAGCGCGCCCAGCGCTGCGGCGCGGGCGGTGCGACGGGGGCGGAGGATCGTGCGGGTCATGGCGGACCACCTTCCTGGGGAGGGACCGCCGCAGTCCTGCGGCGCGGTCCCGATGTCACGGCCGTGATGATGCCTGATGTGCCCAGGGTAGGGGTGAGGCCCGAGGTCGGGGGAGAACCTGAGGGGACTCTCATCCCCGCTTCATCTGCCCGCGCTCACGCCGACGCGCAGCGGAGGGACGCGAGCGAGCAGGGCTACGATCGATCGACGCGAGAGGACCGCGGCGGCGCGACGATCAGCCGGGGCCGCCGAGCCGGGCGCGGCCCGGCATCGGGTTATCGAGAGAGGGGAGCGAGCGTGAGCGAGGACGTCCAGGACGGGGCCGAGCGGGTCAGACGGATCGTGCGCGTGCGGGGCCGGGTGCAAGGGGTCGGGTTCCGGATGGATGCGGCCGCCGAGGCGTCGCGGCTGGGAGTCGGCGGCACCGTGAGGAACCTGCTGGACGGCAGCGTCGAGGCGGCCCTCGAGGGCAGTCCCGAGGCCGTGGAGGCGATGATCGATCAGCTGCGCCGCGGGCCCTCCAGCGCCCGGGTGGACGGGATCGATGTGCGCCGGGAGGACCCTCGCGGCGTCACCGCGTTCCGGATCACCGGCTGAGCGGCGCCGCCGGGTGCGGGACCCGGGAGGTGCGCAGATAGTGGCCGATCAGCAGCGTCCCGCCGCCCACCATCAGCACCGAGGTGAGGATCATGGGGGTGAGTCCGGCGGCGTCGAGGATCAGGCCTCCGATCAGGGCCCCGATCGCGATCGCGGTGTTGAAGCCGGCGCTGTTCAGCGCGGTGGCCTCCTCCAGGACATCGCTCGCCTCGGAGCCGATGAAGGCCTGCATCGCCACCGAGATCGCGCCGACGCACAGCCCCCATCCCGCCATCACCGCGATCGCCCGCTGCGGGTCGTCCATCACGGTCAGCACGGCGAGCAGGCTCAGGCCGATCCCGGCGACCACCACCAGCACCGCCGCCGGCGGGCTGCGGCGCACCAGCGGGCCGATCGCGAAGTTCCCCACCAGCCCGGCGAGACCGAACACCAGCAGCATCAGCCCGATGTTCTCCAGCCCCACCCCGGCGCGCTCGATCAGGACGGGGCTGATGTAGCTGTAGGTGAGGAACTGTCCCACCACCGCCAGCGCGATGAGGCCGAGCGCGTAGCGGACCCCGCGGGTGCGGGCGGCGGCCAGCATCATCGAGCCGGTCACCTTCACGGGGGAGTGCACGGGCTCGACCAGCACCAGGATCAGCGCGGCGACCACGGCGGCGGCGATTCCGACCACCGCGAAGGCCAGGCGCCACCCCAGATGGGTGCCGATCCAGGCGGCCACCGGCACCCCGAGCACCAGTGCTCCCCCGGCGCCGGCGAAGGCGATGGTCAGCGCCCGGGCGGCATGCCTCGCGGGCACCTGCCCCAGGGCGACGATCGCCATCACCGCCCAGTACAGGCCGATCGCCACCCCGGCGAACAGCCGCGCCAGCAGCAGCACTGCGAAGGTCGGGGCGATCACGCTCAGCGCGCAGGACAGCGCCACCGAGGCCAGCGCGAGGACGAGCACGAGCCGTCGGTCCAGGCCTCGTACGAGGACGGGGGTGCACAGGGCGACCACGCCGGCGAGGATCCCCGGGACCGTGACCGCGAGTCCGGCCGCGCCCTCACTCACCCCGAGATCCGGGGCCATCACGCTGAGCACGCCGATGGGCAGCTCCTCGACGGTGATGAGCACGAAGATCCCGATGGCGAGCGCCACCACCCCTGCCCATCGGCGTGCGCTGTCCACTGTGCTCCTTCGGTCTCCGGCCTGGTCGAACGCTCACACGATAGGGCACCTCGGTCCCCCGAAAGGAGCACGTCCCCGGCCGCTCCTGCAGCCGGGGACGTGCTCTCCTCGCCGTCGGTGACGGGCCCCGTCAGCTCACGGCGTCGAAGGCCTCGCCGATCTCCTGCTCGCCGTCGTTGTAGCGCAGCGTCTTCCCGGCGTTGCCGGGACGCTCGAGGACGGCCGCGATCGTGCGGGCCACGTTGCCGCGGGAGACGGTGCCCGCCTCGGCGGCATCGAGCGCGATCTGTCCCGTCGGCTCCTCGAGGGTGAGGCCGGAGGGCTGCAGGATCGTCCATGCCAGCGGGGTGCCGCGCAGGTGCTCATCGGCCTGCGCCTTGGCCTCCGCGTAGGCGAAGAACGGCTCGGACTCCGGGACCCCGTGGTCCGGGCCCGCCCCGAAGTAGCTGACCATCACGTAGCGGTCCGCGCCGACGCGCCCGGCGGCGTCCATCGAGGCGATCGCCGCGTCCTGATCGACGGCGCGGGTGCGCTGCGGTGAGCCACCGCCGGCGCCGGCGGTCCACACCACCGCGTCCTTGCCGCGCAGCAGCTCGTCCCAGCCTCCGGCGTCGAGGGTCTCGATGTCGCTGAGCACCGCCCGTGCGCCGGTGGCCTCCACCTCCGCCGTATGGTCCGGGTTGCGGATCACTGAGTGGACCGTATGCCCGGCCTCCACCAGCAGCGGTGCCGCGAGCAGCGCGACCTTGCCATGTCCTCCGATGAGTGCAATTTCCATGTCCTCACCATGTCACTGCCGTCGTACGCCGTCGACCCTCTCGCCGGCCGTTTCGCTGCAGGTGGATTCTCGGTGCAGGGGCCGAGCTCTGCCGATGGCTCCGGAGCGCTGCTCGACGGTGCAGGAGGAGCCGGCCCGCCCGGTTATCCTGACCCCGGTCGCTGCCGGGCGGCCCGCTCCTCGAGGAAGGGACCTGAGCATGGCCGGTGGACTCGCCGCACTGCTCGATGATGTCGCTGTGCTCGCCCGCCTGGCCGCGGCCAGCGCCGATGACGTGGCCGCCGCTTCCGCGAAGGCGGGCTCGAAGGCCATGGGCGTGGTGATCGACGACGCCGCGGTGACCCCGCAGTACGTGAAGGGGTTGAGCCCCAAGCGCGAGCTGCCGATCATCTGGCGGATCACCAAGGGCTCGCTGCGCAACAAGCTGATCTTCATCCTGCCGGTCCTGCTGCTGCTGAGCGTCTTCGCACCATGGGCGCTGACCCCGATCCTCATGCTCGGCGGCCTGTATCTGAGTTTCGAGGGCGCGGAGAAGATCTGGGAGCTGGTCCGCGGCAAGCACGCGCAGGCACCCGCCGCCGACAGAGGCCCCGGCGCCGAGGACAAGATCGTCTCCAGCGCGGTGCGCACCGATCTGATCCTCTCCGCGGAGATCATGGTGATCTCGATGAACTCGATCGAGGTGGGCTCGCTGTGGGCACGCGCGATCGTGCTGATCGTGGTCGCGATCGGCATCACCGTGCTGGTGTACGGCGCCGTCGGCATCCTGGTGAAGATGGATGATGTCGGCCTCGCGATGGCCGCCGACGGCGACTCGGCGTTCACGCAGCGGTTCGGTCACGGACTGGTCCGGGCGATGCCGAAGGTCATGACCGTCATCAGCTACGTGGGCATGGTCGCGATGCTGTGGGTGGGTGGCCACATCCTGCTGGTCGGCACGCACGATCTCGGGCTTGCCCAGCCCTACGGCATCGTCCACCATCTCGAGGCGATGGTGGCGGGCGTCGCCGTGGTCGGCGGCGTGCTCGCCTGGCTGCTCAACACCTTGTGCTCCCTGGTGTTCGGGCTGCTCATCGGCGCCGTCATCGTCGTGATCATGCACCTCCTGCCCTTCGGACACCACGGGGACGAGGAGGGCGCGCCCGATTCGACGCACCTCCGCGCGGAGCGCGGGGCAGAGCTCGGGGCAGAGCACAGCGCAGAGCGCGAAGCCGGCCTGGGGCGGAGCATCACCAGCAACCCCGATGATCCTCCGGCCCCGACCTCCGCGGACGCACGCTGAGCAAGCGCAACGGACCGCCGCACGCATCGATGCATCGCCGGATCGCCGGTTCGCCCGATCGCCGGATCATCAGGGATTGTCAGAGAACGTTCCAGTTCCACCGCAGATCTGGAACGTTCTCTGACAATCCCGGGCTCGGCAGCGCGACGGCTCAGTCGGCGGGCCGACGGCGCAGCGGCCCGACGGCTCGGTCGGCGGGCCACCGGCGCAGCGGCCCGATGGCACGGTGCGGGAGCGGCCTGCGTGGCGGACGGTCCTCACTGCGGGTGCGCGTGATTCGGTCGGTCAGCGGGCGACGCCGACTGAACTCGCGACTCAGCCGGCCGACGGGGTGACCGGCGGCTCGGCCGACCACGGGAACACGATCCACTCGTCGGTGCGGCGCCAGACGAAATCGGGATCGACCACCGAGGCGGACTTCGCGTAGAGCACGGCGCTGCGGGCGTCGGCCCCCATCTCCCGCAGCAGGTCCAGCACGAGGGCGAGGGTGCGGCCGGAGTCGGCGACGTCGTCGACCACCAGCAGCCGCTTGTCCTGGATCGACTCGGTGTCCAGCATCGGGGCCAGCAGCACCGGGTCCGGCAGCGTCTCGTGGACATCGGTGTAGAACTCGACGTTGATCGCGTCAGCGAGCTTCAGGCCCAGCGCGTACGAGAGGGAGCCGGCCGGCAGCAGACCGCCGCGCGCGACCGCGATGATGATCTCCGGGTCGAAGTCAGAATCGGTGATGGACTGTGCGAGCTCCCGCGAGGCCGTGCCGAACAGCTCCCACGTCAGCACCTCCTTGGCGACGAGGTCGGACGAGTCGGCGTGAAAGGCCTGGGACATCGGTGCTCTTCTCCTGGGGGTGCGGTGCTCGCAGAGTGCTCCGATGGTAACGGTCCGCGGGCACCCGAGAAGTCCCGAGCGCGGTGACGATGGCGGATGCCTCACCCCTGTGCGGAGCCTCCGGAACCATCCTGCTCCGGTGCGGGCCCGGGCTGCTCCGCACTGCTCTCCGTGAGGTATCGACCGGTCTCGTAGTCGTACTCGACGGGGTTGCCCTCCTCGTCGGTGCGCACATACCAGTCGGTGACCTCCGCGGCGGTGGAGTCGAACTCGGCTCCGGTCGCGAACTCGCTGTCAGTGCTGGTGGGCTCGACGCTGAGCGCGAAGTGGTCGCCGTACTCGGCGACCCCGACCTTGACGGCGTTCTCCACCGCCATCTCCTGGTAGTGGTCCCGGATGACCATCGGGTCGTTGCGCAGCTCCCTGACCAGTGCCACGACCATCAGGATGAGGATCACGGCGAAGGGGAGCGCGGTGACGACGATGAGGTTCTGCAGACCCTTCAGGGCGTTCTCGCCGCCGAACAGCAGGATCACCACAGCGATCCCGGCCATGCACAGCACCCAGAACGCGGTGATGAGCCGCCGGGGTGAGGGGTTTCCCTTCTGGGACAGCTGGGAGTTCACGAGCGAGGCGGAATCCGCCGAGGTGACGAAGAAGATCCCGAGCATGACGATCACGATCGCGGAGATCACCACGCTGCCGGGCAGCTGGTCGATGACGGCGAAGAAGATCTCTGCAGGCAGCGGCAGCGAGTCGATCGTGCCGTCGGGGGCGATCGCCGCGTCCGGGTTCGCGATCCCGACGGTGTTGCCCGCGGCGTCGAGCTCACTGGCTCGGCGCTGCAGCCAGATCGCCGTCCCGCCGAGCACGGCGAAGGCGAGCACGATGATCGACGAGGGGATCAGCAGCACGCCGAGCACGAACTGGCGGATGGTGCGGCCGCGGGAGATCTTCGCGGTGAACACGCCGACGAACGGGGCCCAGCTCACCCACCACGCCCAGTAGAACGTGGTCCATGACGACAGGAACGCCTGCATGTCCTCGCCCTCGGACATGTTGGCGCCGAGCATCGCCGGGAGGGTGCCGAAGTACTCGGTGATCGCCCCGGGGATGATGTTCAGCAGGAAGATGGCCGGCCCGACGACGAAGATGAACACCGCGAGCGCGAGGGCGAGGGCCATGTTGATGTTCGAGAGCCAGCGGATGCCGCGGTTGACCCCGGAGACCGCAGAGGCGATCGTGCCGATGGTCAGCACCCCGATGATCCCCATCGCAGCCCCGTTGCCGGCGGTGCCCAGCCCGGTGACGATCTCGACGCCGCGGGCGATCTGCATCGCGCCGATGCCGAGGGAGGCGGCGGTGCCGAAGAGGGTCGCGATGATCGCCAGGCCGTCGATGATGCGGCTGGGCAGGGAGCTCGAGTCCCCGCCCCACAGTCCCGAGACGATCGCGCTCATCAGCGGCACCCGCCCGCGACGGAAGGACACGTAGGCGACCGCGAGCCCCACGATCGCGTAGATCGCCCAGGCGTTGATGCCCCAGTGCAGGGCGGACTGGGCGATCGCCCCCTTCATCGCGGCGATCGATCCGGCGTCGTAGGGCGCTCCGGGGCGCGGCGAGAGGTAGTAGGTCAGCGGCTCGAAGGGGCCGAAGAAGATGATGCCGATGCCGATGCCGGCGCCGAAGAGCATCGCCGCCCAGGAGGCGGTCCCGTACTCGGGCTTCTCGCCGTCCAGGCCCAGCGGGATCTTCCCGTAGCGGGAGAACGCCAGGACGAGGAGCACCAGCACCATGCCGATGGCGATCACGCTGAAAATCCAGCCCAGATTCGTCATCACCCAGCTCAGCGCCGCGCCGGAGACGTCGAACACCTGCTGCGGCGAGAGCGCGCCCCAGACCACGAATCCGATGATCAGCGCCCCGACCGCCACGACGATCCCCCGGTCCACGCCATAGCGCACCTTCTGGTCATCGACGGAGACACCGGGCACGAGCGCGGGGTGGATGCGGTGGGGGTAGTTCACCTCGGACAGGAAGCGGCGGGCCTGCTGGCGTGTGGTGAACAGGCGGACGCGCCGCTGGGCCGCGTACTCGTCGGCCGCGGCGGCCGTGCCGCGCGGGGTCTCGGCGGCTGCGGACTGCCGAGTGCGGCTCTCCGGGTGCTCAGGGTCGGGACGGTCCATCGATCCTCCAGGGGTCGGCGCGGCGTTCGCTGTCGGCGCAGCGTTCACTGTAACCGTCGATCGGCCCCGCAGCACCGGGAACGCCGCATCGAGCACCGGATCCCACGAACCACAAAACAACACACTCCCACTCTTGTTCTCTGTGGTTTTCGTGGGTAGTCTTCGGATCATCGCGGTACCCGGCTCCTCCGTCGACCGCCTCCGTCCCTCCGATGAAGCAGGTGGACCGATGTACGCCAGAGAACGCCAGCGCCGGATACTCGATGAGCTCTCCCGCACCGGCCGGGTGACCGTCACGGAGCTGGCCGCCCGGTTCGAGGTGACCACCGAGACCCTCCGCCGCGATCTCGACCAGCTCGCCGAGCAGGCCCTGCTGGTGCGGGTCCACGGCGGAGCCGTCCCCCGCCGCACCTCTGAGGTCGAACCGGACCTGGTCTCGCGTCGCGTGACGAACATCGAGGCCAAGCGCCGTATCGCCCGCGTCGCCGCGGCCCTGCTCCCGAGCGACCCGCGGGCCGCCGTGCTGCTGGACGCCGGCACCACCACCGCCGAGCTGCTCCCCCACCTGTCCGGCCGCCGTGGTCCCGTGATCACCAACGCCCCGGCCATCGCCCAGGGCGCCCTGGTCCACACGGATCTCGCCGTGCACGTGCTGCCCGGCCGGGTGCGCCCCACCACCGAGGCGGCCGTCGGCTCCTCCACCGTCCAGGCGCTGCACCCCCTGCACCCGGAGGTCGCCTTCCTGGGCTGCAACGGCCTGGACGCCGAGGGCTTCACCACCCCCGATCCCGATGAGGCCGCGGTCAAGACCGCGATGGTGCGCTCTGCGGGACGGCGCGTGGTGCTCGCCGACTCCACGAAGATCGGCGCCCGTCACCTGGTCAGCTTCGCGGCCCTGACCGACATCGACGCGCTCATCACCGACGCCGACCCCCCCGCCGATCTGCAGCAGCTCCTCGCCGATGCCGGGATCGAGGTCCACCTCGCATGATCATCACCCTCACCGCCAATCCCTCTCTGGACCGCACGGTGGATCTGGGCGCCCCGCTCACGCCCGGCGGCGTGCACCGCATCGGGGCCGAGAGCACTCAGCCCGGCGGCAAGGGCATCAACGTCGCCCTCGGCGTGCACCGCGCCGGCCTGCCCGTCCTGGCCGTGCTCCCCGCCGCTCCCTCCGACCCGCTGCTGGCGCTGCTGGAGGCCGTCGGGCTCCCGCACCGCAGCTGCGCCGTCGCGGGCCGGGTGCGCACCAACCTCACCGTGCTCTCCAGCCCGGAGATCACCACGAAGCTCAACGAGCCCGGCGCGACCCTCTCCGCCGCCGAGGTCACGGCACTCCAGGAACTGCTGCTGGCCTCCGTCACCGCCGGCGACAGCGTCATGCTCTCCGGATCCCTCGCTCCGGGCCTGCCGGTGGACACCTACGTGCGCCTGATCGAGTCGCTGCACGGTGTCGGGGCCCGTGTCGGGGTGGACACCTCCGACGCACCGCTGACCGCGCTGGCCGCGGCACTGCCCGGGACCGCCCCGGACTTCCTCAAGCCCAATGCGGAGGAGCTCGGGCAGATCGTGGGGACCGACGGCACGCTGCTGGAGCAGCAGGCCGCCGCCGGCGAGCTCACCGGGGTGCGGGACGCCGCCCTGGAGCTTCACCGGCAGGGAGTGGGCGCCGTGCTGGTGACCCTGGGGGCCGCCGGGGGCCTGCTCGCCACCGACGACGCCGCCTGGTTCTCCCCCTCCCCGGCCGGCCCGGTGGTCTCCACCGTCGGCGCCGGGGACTCCGCGACCGCCGGATACCTCATCGCCCGTGAACGGGGCGAGGGCCCCGGCGAGCGCCTCGCCCACGCCCTCGCCTACGGCACCGCCGCCGTCGGCCTCCCCGGCACCACCATCCCCCGCCCCGACCAGGTCCGTCCGGACGCAGATCGCGTCATCCGACTCTGACCCCACACCCCGCCCTCCCTCGTCCCGCCGCCCGGGATGAGACTGTTCGAAGGAGAACCCATGTCCGGTCCCCTGATGACCCCTGAGCTGGTGCGCCTCGACGTCGCGCCGCCCGGTGACAAGCCCGCCGTGATCGGCCTGATGGCCGATCTCATCGCCGCCACCGGTCGCGCCGACCGCGACGGCCTCGAAGCCGGCCTGCTGCAGCGCGAGGAGTCCTTCGCCACCGGGATGCCCGGCGGCTTCGCGATCCCCCACTGCCGTACCGATGCGGTGCGGGAGGCGGCGCTCGGCGTCCTCCGTCTGTCCGAGCCCGTGGACTTCGGCTCCGCCGACGGCCCTGCCGATCTCATCATCGGGATCGCGGCCCCCGCCGGCACCGATGACCAGCACCTGCAGCTGCTGGCCCAGCTCTCGCGCGCGCTGATCCGCCCTGAGTTCCTCGCCGAGCTGCGTGCGGCGACGGAGCCGGCTCAGGTCTCGGACCTGGTGATGGGGGTGCTCGAGCCGGCAGAGGCTCCGGCTTCCGCCCCGGCCGCGGCAGCGTCCCCGGATGACGCGGCGACGAGCGCCGCAGCGGCCGGCACGACCGCTCCCGCCGGTGGCGACACCAGAGGGGATGCCCCGGTGCTGCTGGCGATCACCTCCTGCCCCACCGGCATCGCCCACACCTACATGGCGGCCGAATCGCTCGAGAACGCTGCGAAGGACAAGGGCGTCGCGCTGCATGTGGAGACCCAGGGATCCGGCGGCATCACCCCCTTCACCCCGGAGCAGATCGCTGCGGCGAGCGCACTGATCGTCGCCGCGGACGTCAACATCTCCGGCCGGGAGCGCTTCGCGGGCCTGCCGCTGGTGGAGCACCCGGTCAAGCGCGCGATCTCGCACGGTCCGCAGATGATCGACGAGGCGGTGGCCGCGGCCTCCGACCCCGCCGCCGCCCGGGTACCCGCCGGGGGCGGTTCCGCCGCGGGCGAGGACACGGGCTCGGCGGGCAAGCAGTCCTGGCCGCGCCGGATCCAGGGCGCCGTGATGACCGGCGTGTCCTACATGATCCCGTTCGTCGCCGCCGGGGGCCTGCTGATGGCGCTGGGCTTCCTGGTCGGCGGGTTCGACGTCGCCTTCGTCGCCGACGACGTCGCGACCGGCTACTCCCTCTCCTCCCTGCCCGGCGCGCAGGAGTACGAGGGCGCGGCCGGGATGCTGCAGACGGACCGGGCGGGCCTGGCCCTCTACCTCGGCGCGGTCCTGTTCACGCTGGGCAGCCTCGGAATGGGCTTCCTGGTCGCGGCGCTGTCGGGCTACATCGCCTTCGGCCTGGCCGGGCGCCCCGGCATCGCGCCCGGCTTCATCGGCGGCGCGATCTCCCTGGCCGTCGGCGCCGGCTTCCTCGGCGGTCTGGTCACCGGGCTGCTCGCCGGGCTGGTCGCGCTGTGGTTCACGACCCTGACCCCGCCGCGATGGCTCGCCGGTCTGATGCCGGTGGTGATCATCCCGCTGCTGACGACCCTCGTGGTGGGCGGTCTGATGCTGCTCTTCCTGGGCCGTCCGCTGGCCGCGCTGATGACGACTCTCCAGGACGCCCTGACGGGCATGTCCGGCTCCTCGGCGATCCTGCTCGGCGTGATCATCGGGCTGATGATGTGCTTCGACCTCGGGGGCCCGGTGAACAAGGCGGCCTACCTCTTCGCCACCGCCGGCCTCTCGCAGGGCACCGAGGCCTCCTTCGAGATCATGGCCGCCGTGATGGCCGCGGGCATGGTCCCGCCGCTGGCGATGGCGCTGTCCACGGTGGTGCGCCGTCACCTCTACTCCCCCGTCGAGCGGGAGAACGGTGCCACTGCCTGGCTGCTCGGTGCGGCGTTCATCACCGAGGGTGCGATCCCCTTCGCCGCGGCCGACCCATTGCGCGTGATCCCGTCGATGATGACCGGCGGTGCCGTCACCGGTGCGCTGATCATGGCCTTCTCCGTCGGCTCGCAGGCCCCGCACGGCGGCATCTTCGTCGCCTTCGCGATCTCCCCGATCTGGGGCTTCCTGCTCGCGATCCTCGCCGGCACCCTGGTCGCCGGTGCACTGGTGACCGTGCTGAAGGAGGTCTCTCAGCGCCGCCGGGGAGCCATCGCCTGATCCTGGCTCCCGCCAGGCCCGAGCACGACGGGCGGTCCCTGGGAAGCGCCCCGCCACGGCGGGGCGCTTCCGTATGCTCGGCCCTGGCACCGAAGGCTCTGCGCAGGGCGGCGACGCACCGGCACAGGACCCGGGCACAGCGGAGCACAGGGGGCGTCGATGCGGGACAGCGGGACCTCGACACAGATCCAGGCCGGACCGGGGCAGGTCCTGGCCGAGGGGTCCCTGGGACACATGCCGGCCTACGGCACTGCGCATGTCAGCATGCTCCTGCTCCTGGTGGTGTCTGCGGCGGTGCTGATCCTCTGGGCCCGCCGCAGCGACGGGAACCGGGTGGAGCGGATCCTGCGGATCACCGGCTGGGCCCTGCTGGCCAACTCTGTGTTCTGGACCGTCTGGGGGTTCATGCCCTGGGCCTGGAACCTCGATGAGTCGCTGCCGCTGCACTACTCCGATGCGCTGCGCTTCCTGCTCCCGGTCGCGATGATCACCCGGGCACCCTGGGCGGTCGTCGTCAGCTGGTTCTGGGGCCTGACGCTGAACCTGCAGTCGGTGCTCACCCCGGACGTGAACTATTTCGTGTGGATCCCACTGGAGTTCGTCCAGTACTGGATCGCGCACCTCAGCGGCGTGCTCGGCCCCGTGGTGCTGATGTGGGGGCTGCGCTTCCATCCCACCTGGCGCGGCTACGGCCTCGCCTACGCGGTCACGGCGGGCTGGGCGGCGATCGCTTTCACCGCGAATGCGCTGACCGGCGCGAACTACGGCTATCTCAACCGTGCACCCGACGGCGCCTCGATCCTCGACCTGCTCGGCCCGTGGCCGCAGTACCTGCTGCTCGAAGCGTCGCTGATCGCGGTGGTCTGGGCGCTGATGACGCTGCCCTGGGTGCTGCTGGACCGACGCGCCGGGGCTCCGGCCCTCGGGCGGGGCGGCCTGGTGCGCCGGCCCGGCCGCTCTCAGGCGAGCAGCTCCACCTCGGCCAGCCGCAGCGGCCCCTCGGAGGCCGTGATCACCAGGCGGTGATGCGTGCACGGGCGCGGGGCGGAGATCTCGAAGGAGCGGGTCTGGCGGCGCCACCGGAAGCTCTGTCCGGCCCGTTCGTCCAGCGTCTGCCAGGTCCGGCCGTCGTCGGAGCCCTCGAGCCGCCAGGCGATGGGGTCGGCGCCGGCGCGGGCGGAGGAGGTGAGCGTGAGGAAGCGGGCTTGCAGCGGCTCACCCAATTCGGGCAGGTCGATCACGACGCTCGCGGCGTCGAACTGCTGCTCGGTGCGGGAGTCGTCATCGCGCAGGGGGTCGGCGGGGTCCGCGGCGAACAGGTCCCGCAGCGGCTGCGGGCGCTCGCCGGGCGCGGTGGGTGCGGGCGGCACCCCTCCCCAGCCGGTGGGCTCCGCCCCGAGGCGCAGCTGCAGCTCTCCGCGCAGGTCGGCATGGTCGATCCAGGAATCCTGGTGCTCGCGGTCCCCGACGGTCATCCCGGTGATGCAGTCGTCCTCGGGGGCCGTCGCTTCGGTCGTCACCGAGAAGGCCGCACCGCCCAGGGGGCGCACGGTCGCGCGCGGGAACAGCGGGGCCACCAGGTGGTAGCGGCCGGTCCCCAGCTGCAGCGGGTACAGGCCCAGCGCGGTCAGCAGCCACCAGGCGCTCATCTCGCCGTTGTCCTCATCGCCCGGGTAGCCCTGGCCGATCTGCTCGCCCACGAACAGTCTCCGGTGCACCTCGCGCACGATCCGGGAGGCCTCCTCGGGGCGCCGACGTGGTGGAAGAGGAAGGGGATGTGGTGGGAGGGCTGGTTGGACATGCCGAACTGCCCCAGCCGCACCGCCCGCGCCTCGACCATCTCGTGGATCACGTCCCCGTAGCTGCCCGGGAGGTCCGCCCGCTCGGGGGTGGCGAAGAACTGTTCGAGACGCCCGCGCAGCATGTCCCGACCGCCGTACAGCGACGCCAGCCCTTCTCCGTCGTGGGGGACGTGGAAGGCGAAGTTCCAGCCATCGGTCTCGGTGTAGTCCCCGCCCCACACCCGTGGGTCGTACTCCTGGGGGCTCTGCGCGAAACCGCCGTCGGGCCGCCGCCCCTGGAAGAACTCGATCGCGGCATCGAACAGCAGCGGGTAGTTCAGGCTGCGGGCCCGCAGATAGTTCGCCTCCTCCTGCAGCTGCGTCGCTGCCCCCTCGTCACCTTCCTCGGCGGCGCGACCGGCGAGCAGCTCGGCCTGGGCGGCGAGGCCCGCGTCGTTGACGTGCGCCTCCAGCGCCCAGGAGACGGACTCTGCGGTGTCGGTGTCGACGTAGCCGGTGAACACGGCCCGCTCGTTGCCCTTGCGCCCCACCTCCGGGAAGGGTGGGGCGACGGTGGCGTTGCGCAGCCCGGACTCGTAGGCGGCGAGCGGATCCGGCAGCGGCACCCCCTTGACCTGGAGATCGGCGAAGGCGATGTCGCTGCTGGTACCGGTCATGCAGTCCGCGTAGCCGGGTGAGGACCAGCGGGCGATCCAGCCGCCCTCGCGGTACTGCTGGACGAACCCGTCGGCGAGCTGCGCCGCGAGCTGCGGGTACAGCAGCGCATAAGCGGGCCAGGCGGTGCGATAGGTGTCCCAGAAGCCGTGGTTCACATAGAGCATGCCGGGCAGGATCTGCGCATCGCTGCGGCTGTCGGTGGCCTCGCCCTTGCCGGGCAGCACCGGGCTCGCATGCACCGGTTCCGGCCGGGCGGGGGTGCCGGCGTCCTCCCAGTGGGAGCTGGGGTAGAGGTTCAGCCGGTAGAGGTTGCCGTACAGGGTGCGGCGCTGCGCCGGGGTGGCCTCGGGCACCTCGATCACCTGCAGCCGCTCCGTCCAGGCGCCGTGCGCGGCAGTGCGGATCTCCTCGAAGGAGCGTCCGGTGAGCTCCTGGGCGAGGGTGCGGTGGCCCTGGGTGAGACCGAGATAGCTGGTGGCCAGGCGCACGGTCACCCTCCGGGTGCCCGGAGCGAAGCTCAGCACGCTGCCGGTGCTCCCGCTTCGGGCAGGCGCCACCGAGACCGGCGCCGGCTCCACCTCTGCCACCACATACATGCGGGTCGCCCCCTCCGTGCGCTCGGCTCCCTGCGCGGGTGAGGAATCGACCCAGGCGTGCACCCGGCCGTCGAACACGGCGCCGGCCGCGTCGATGCGGGCGTGCTCGTCGACGCCCTCGAGCAGGAGGTGGAGGTCCTCGGGCTGCGCCGTCGGAGCAGACAGATCGATCTCGCAGACGGCCCCGTGGTCCGTCGGCGCGAGCCGCAGCGCGAGCCCGCCGTCCAGCGCGACCTCGTACAGATCGGGTCGGGCCGTCTCCCCGTCATGGTCGAAGCCGCGTGCGCGCGCCGTCGGCGCCGTCTGCGGTGACGACCCCAGCAGCGGCATCAGCAGGAACTGCTGGCGGTCCCCCATCCAGGGGCTGGGCTGGTGGGAGACCGCCATCCCCTGGAGGCGGGGACGGTTGTCGGGCCCGTTGGCGCGGTGGTACTCGTAGATCCACCGCCGGGTGCGGGCGTCGGTGGCCGGGGTGAACAGGGCGAAGCCGTTGGGCAGCCCGGTCAGCGGCAGTGTGTTGCCGCGGGAGAAGTCGCCGGAGGCGTGGGTGCCGCGGCGGGTGTCGACCCAGGCCACCGGGTCTGTCAGCGGTGGGTCCTGCGGGCGCGGGGCGAGGTAGGGGCCGTCGATCCAGCCGGTCAGCTCCGGTGCCTCCGGCAGTGGACCCTCGATCCCGTCGAGCAGGTCGATCTCGGGGTCGGCCGGCGCATCCAGGACCAGCAGCACCTCGGTGATGGTGCGGCCGACGAGGGCCGTGAGCTCGATCTGCACGTCGTTCCACTGGTCCGGATAGAGGATCTCACCCTCGCCGAGACCGCGCGCCGTGGCCAGGGTCCCGTACTGGTCACGAGGGGCATGGGAGGACAGCCGGCTGCCGTCGTCCAGGACGAGGTCCACCGCGACGAAGGTCGCACCCCAGGTCTGGGCCGCCTCCAGCACCGGGTGCACGAACCAGCGCAGGAGATCCCCGGGCGCGATCGCCCGGCCGGTCAGCGTCTCGGCGCCCGGATGGCCCGGCAGCGGCACCTCGCACCGCTGCCCGGCGGCGCCGGTGAAGCGCACGGCCGACGGCGCGAGGAAACCCGCCGCGTCGTTGCTGGTCGGTGAGCCGACGGGCCCCGGGTCTGCGGTGACGATCATGGAGGCAAGGCTATCGACAGGCCGGGCCCTCGGTGACGAGGCAGGTCCGGCATCGGGGACCGCTCCCCATCGCGTCCTGCGCCACGACGGGGAATACTGCTCCTGTACCACGCACCGCCACGCGCCTTCGGGAGAGTTCCATGGTCTACGCACAACCGTCGCAGGGGCGGCCGATGCCGTCCCCGTCCGGTCGGCCCCGGCGCCCGCTGTGGCACTGGCTGCTCCTCGGCGGTGCCGGCGCTCTCGGACTGCTGGTGGTGGGCATCTTCGCGGTCGTCATCGCGTTCCAGGTGCTGACGCGCGGAAATCCGCGGACCACGCTCGAGGACTTCTACTCCTCCCTCGAGAACACCGACTGCGAGCTGTTCATGGAGTCCACCACCGATGACTTCCGCCGGGTGACCGGACTGACCAGCTGCGAGAGCTTCGAGGAGACCCTGGGCGACGTCAGCGCGATCGACTACCGGGTCCAGGATCGGATCAACCGCCAGGGCTATGCGATCTTCGAGGTCACCGAGACCTACTCCGACAACGGCGAGGCCGTCGAGGTCGAGCTCCGCTACTACGTGCGCCGTATCGACGGCCAATGGGATCTCGACGTGATCGAGCTGGTCGCCGAGGGTGGTGAGCCGATCACCTGATCGCTCCCCGGGGCGCCGTGTCGACGCCTGACGTGTCAGGGACGGCTCCGCGGCGGGTCGCCCACCCGGTGGCTGCGGCATCGCGCCTGGTAGGACTCGGCCCCGCCCACCTGGGCAGCGGTCCTCTCCAGCGCCGACGCCCCATCACCGATCAGCCGCACATGGAAGGCCGCGTCAGCGCCGCAGACCGTACACACGGCGGTGAGCTTCACGACCTCCTCGGCCATCGCCATCAGGCTGGGCAGGGGTGCGAACGGGCCCCCGTCGAAGGTGACGCACAGCCCGGCGACCTCGACCTGGATGCCGGCCTCCAGCAGACCTTCGATCACGGGGACGAGGTCCGGACCGAAGAACTGCGCCTCGTCGATGGCGATGATGTCGGGCGGGCCGGGGAGTCCGGGGTCGTCGGAGCCACCCGCCCCGGGCGGGATCTGCAGCTGCTCGGCCCGCTGGAGCATCCGTGCCGGCGTGCTGCGCCCGGCGTGGGTGCTCAGGCGGTCCGCTCCCCCTCGCGAGTCGAGGCTGTGCCCGATCACCTCGACCTCGAGACCCGCCAGCCGGGCCCGATGGACCCTGCGCAGCAGCTCTTCGCTCTTGCCGGCGAACATCGGACCGGCGATCACGTGCAGTCGTCCTGCCTCCATGGCGCGCATGGGAGCAGGCTACGCGGCTACCGAGGGCGCCGGTACCGTGGATGGATGAGCACTCGGCGCCCCTCCCCGCTGGCCGGCCGCAAGCCCACCAGGAATGATCTGCCCGCATTCGCGACCCCGGACCCGGAAGCGATCGATGATGTGCTGCCGGATCCTGCCGGGCCCGGCGGGGACGCGCCTCTGGGCCTGCTCATCGTCGGCATCAACCCGGGGCTCTGGACAGCCGCGGTCAATGCTCCGTTCGCCCGCCCCGGCAACCGGTTCTGGCCCTCGCTCCACCGCGCCGGGCTCACCTCCCGGCTGGTCGATGCATCCCGCGGGCTGGATGCCGAGGACGAGCAGGACCTGCACGAGCGCGGTATCGGGATCACCAACATGATCGGCCGGGCGACCGTGCGCGCCGATGAGCTCAGCCGTGAGGAGCTGCGACAGGCGGGCCAGGACCTGGTGACCCGGGTGGCCGTGCTGCGGCCGCGGACGGTGGCGATCGCCGGGATCACCGCGTTCCGCACCGCCTATGCGCTGCCGAAGGCCCGGCTGGGGCTCCAGGACCCGGCCGAGGTGGCGGCGTGGCCAGCGGAGGTCCCGCTGTGGGTGGTGCCGCAGCCGAGCGGGCTGAACGCCCACGCCAACATCGCCTCATTGGCGGCCACCTGGCGCGACGTCGCCCGCACCGCGGGGGTGGCGTACCAGGAGGAGGACTGACGGCCACCGGGCGCGGCCGCATCGTCGTGGAGCGCATTCCGCTTGCGGCGGCCGAAGGCGCATGGAAAGGTTGAGCGGACCCAGGCGGGGCGATGACGCCGAACTGGGCGCCGGTCCCCGCACGACGAGCATGCTGGAGGTCCCCTGTGAAACTGCCCTGGCTCACCCCCGTCCTCGATCAGTCCGGCCCGATCCTCTCGGTCCATCTCGACACCACCCGCACCGACCCCTCCGCGGCTGCCGAGCTCGAGGCGAGGTGGGCGCAGATGCGCTCCCGGCTCCGTGCCGACGGCGCACCGCCGGAGCTGCTCGCCGAGATCGAGGAATCGGTCCTCAGCCCCTCCTCCCTCGGCGGCCGGCACGGACGGTCGATCTTCGCGACCGACACGGAGATCCTCGTGGACCGGGTGCTGCCGGTGCCGCCGCTGCGGGAGTCCGCGCATCGCGGGGAGTTCCCTGAGCTCCTGCCGCTCCTGCAGCTGATCCCCTTCGCCGTGAGCCAGCTGCTGATCGTGGTGGATCGGGCAGGCGCTGACCTGCACCTGCGCTCCGCGGAGAATCCCTCGATCAGCCATGGCCCGAACGGTCTGGGCGAGGACTCGGCGGTCGAGGGCGGTCACGACGTCCTGCACAAGGCGAGCGTCGGCGGCGGTCCGCAGCACGGCTGGCGCGCCGACAACTTCGAGGCGCGCGTCGAGGACTCGTGGGAGCGCAACGCCGATGCCGTCGCCGGATCCGTCGAGAAGATCCTGCGCGAGCGCCAGGTCGACATGGTGATGCTCAGCGGCGATGTGCGAGCGATCGGCCTGCTGCGTGAGGCCCTGGGACGGGAGACCAGGGATCGCCTGATCGAGGTCCAGGGCGGCAGTCGCGGCGTCGCGCTGGATCGGGGCCCGTTCCGGGAGGAGCTGAACGACGCCACCGACACCTTCATCGCGGCCCGCCAGCACGAGCTCGCCGAGCGTTTCCGGGAGAGCCAGGCCCGTGACGGCGCCTCCGTCGGCGGAGCGACCGAGGTCGCCCAGGCCCTCGCCCGGGGACAGGTCGAGGAGCTGGTCTTCGTCAGCGGGAACGAGCCCGCCGGCATCGAGGAGCTGCTGCGCACGGCGCTGTCCACCGACGCAGCCATATCGGCGCTCGAGGAGGACACGCTCGGGATCCCCGAGGGCATCGGGGCGCTGCTGCGCTGGCGTGACGGCTCCACCCCCTCCAACAGCATCGGTTCCATGTCCGGGGACTCGCGCCGCGAGTGATGCCTTCACGGGTGCTGTTCGACGGATGGTCGACGGGCCGGCGCCGGTGAGGCACCGGCCCCTCGACCATCCGGTGGGTGTGCTGGACCGCACCGACCGGGCGCAGGAGGATGGAGATGGGCCCGAGGGCCCCGTGGAGCCGACGAGACCAGGAGGAGAGCATGCCTGAGGCATGGAGCCGGAAGCGAGAGCGCCAGTACCAGCACGTCAAGGACGGACAGCTGGACAAGGGAGCCTCGGAGGGCGAGGCGGAGGAGATCGCCGCCCGCACCGTGAACAAGACCCGCGCGCAGGAGGGCGAGGCGGAGGAGGCGAGCCGCACCTCGGTCCAGGACGAGTCCCCCTCGCAGCGCGGCGGCCGCCGCTCCCACTCCGGGGCGCAGGGACGCACCAAGGAGCAGCTCTACGAGGATGCCAAGCGCCAGGACGTCGAGGGACGGTCCTCGATGACCAAGGAGGAGCTGCGCGAGGCCGTCGAGGACCGGTGAACCGGCGACGGCTCCCCCGCCGGGCTTCCTGAGCGCCCGCCCAGGAGCCGCCTGTACTCTCGGCGACGGCAACGGGGGAGTATCCGCTGCGCAACGCCCGTCATCACGAGGACCCTCTGCGATCCTCCGGGCGCTGCGGCCTGTCACGCATCGTGACGGGTGGAGAGACCCGAGTGCGCATCTGCGACTCGGAAAGTTAACTCCATGACCGTCTCTCCCCTGATCTGGACCCTGACGTTCGTCCTGATCCTCGGCCTGCTGGCCTTCGACTACTTCTTCCATGTCCGCAAGGCCCACATCCCCACCCTCGGGGAGGCCGCGCTGTGGACCGGGATCTACCAGGGCATCGCCCTGCTGTTCGGCATCTCGGTGTTCGTGATCGGCGGCCCCACCATGGGCACCGAATTCTTCGCCGGCTGGATCACCGAGCTCGCCCTGTCGGTGGACAACCTCTTCGTCTTCCTGGTGATCCTGGGCACCTTCGCAGTGCCGCGCGAGTACCAGCAGACGGTGCTGCTGTTCGGCATCGCCTTCGCGATCCTCGCCCGCGGCAGCATGATCGCGCTCGGCGCCACAGCGATCGAGCATCTGTCCTGGGCCTTCTACATCTTCGGTGCGATCCTGCTGGTCACCGCGATCAAGATGCTCCGGGAGGAGGTCGCAGGAGACGGCGGCGAGAGCGAGGAGCAGCGGGACGGCATCTTCATCCGCCTGGTCAGAGCGATCCTGCCCGCCTCGGAGAACTTCGATGGGGAACGCCTGTTCACCGTCGAGAACGGCCGACGGGTCTTCACCCCGATGCTGCTGGTCATGATCGCCATCGGCGGCACCGATCTGCTGTTCGCGCTGGACTCGATCCCGGCGATCTTCGGCCTCACCCAGAACACCTACATCGTGTTCACTGCGACCGCGTTCTCGCTGCTGGGCCTGCGGCAGATGTTCTTCCTCATCGACGGTCTGCTGGATCGCCTGGTCTACCTCTCCTACGGTCTGTCGATCGTGCTCGCCTTCATCGGCGTGAAGCTGGTGTTCCATGCCCTGCACACCAATGAGCTGCCCTTCCTCAACGGCGGCGAGCCGGTGCTCGCCGTCCCCGAGATCACCACCGGGCTGTCGCTGTCCGTGATCGTCGGCGTGCTGCTGCTCACGGTGCTGGTCTCCCTGCTCTCCCCCAAGGGGCGCGCGCAGGCGGCCGTCAGCAGCGCCCACCGCGAGGCGCAGAGGTACGTCGAGATGACCTACGCGGGATTCGAGGAGCGGCGCAAGGAGATGTACGACCGCATGCTCGCGCACGAGCGGATCGTCGACGGCCTGCCGGCGAAGTACCAGGAGGTGGTCGTGGCGGAGAAGAACGTGCGCGAGCTCCTCGAGGATGCCCACCGGATCCATGACAGCCGCACCGCGTCCGCTGCGCGGGGCGAGCGCTCGGACGACCAGCCCGAGGGCCTCCGGGTCATCCGCGCTGATGGCACCGTGACGACCGACTCCCACGGGAACATCATCACCGTCGTCCTGGAGGAGCAGCTCCGAGCGGAGAAGGAGGTGGCGCGGCGTGCCCGCGAGCAGGCCCGCGCAGACCACGCCGCGACCCGCCGCTGACCTGCTCGCCACCGCCGTCGTTGCCACCCGCGGAAGCGCGGGCATGCCGTCGGCGGTGGGAGCTCAGGAGGTCCCGCCCTGCGCCCCGCCCGCCGCGGGCGGGATCCTTCCGCGCACCGCGAGGACCAGCATCACCTGAGCGGCGAGGTAGGTCGCCATCACCCACACGCTGTGCGCGGGCAGCGTGAGCGTCCCGAAGGCGTCCAGGGCGATCAGGGAGTCGGAGACGATGAACATCGCTCCGCCGAGTCCGCCGAGCCTCCCCAGGCCTGTCGCCAGCAGCGCCATCACGCACAGCACGCCCGCGTAGACCATGACAGCCGGCAGCAGCACCCCCGCGCCCGGTGCCGAGAGCACGACAACGGCGGCGGCGACGAGCAGGTAGGGCAGCACCGCCAGGGGCCGGACCAGCAGCGAGCGGCGCCATCGCGGCCAGAAGGCGATCGGGTAGACCAGCTGGGCGCCCAGGAAGCTGCCCAGCATGCCGAGGAACCCGGGATCCCCGTCGAGGAAGCGCGGGATCGTGTCCCCGAGCCAGGAGAAGCCGAGGGCGAGGAGGGTGAGTCGCACGAGGGTGTCGCGCGGGGGTCTGGTGCCCCTCCACAGGGCGGCGGCCAGCAGCGGCATCAGGAGCACCTGCGTGATGTCCGCGACCAGAGCGCTCCCAAGGAGCTGGGCGAGCAGGTGGATCGAGCCGATCACGGCCAGGACGCTCAGTGCGGCGGGCATCTGCCGCTCCGGCCCGCCGCAGCGCCGTGCCGACGGGGTGAGCAGCTCCCGCCCGCCGGGACCTCGACAATTCCTCCGTCCATACCAGGAGGATACGTACCCCTCGGCGGTGCGGGCTCGATCCGCTCGGCGGCGCAGCCGGAGCGCCGCTGATCTCGCCGGCGCCGCAGGATCCTCCCGTGCCCACCCGGCTCTGCGCCGGGGAGAGGCGAGCCACTGCCGGGCCGGTCGGACGTGACGTGGCAGACAGGCGCGAGCAAATTATTACAAAACCATCACGACGGGCCTGCGGGCACTCATCGCTGCAGGCCAGAGGCATGCACTGAGGAGGGTTGCCCGTCAATCCCGCTCCACGATCAGGTCAATTCTCCGTCAGGCAGGCGCCTCCCCCCTTGCCCCGGGGGGCCCTCGATCCCCTACGTTGGCCGCCGTTCGTCACCGCGAGATACGCGAGACATGCGAAAGGACGGCACCATGCCCCTTCACCACACGCACGCCAATCTCCCCCACCGCTCCACCGCCATGCGTCGCGGCCTGACCCGCACGGCCGTGGCCCTCGCCGGCGGCGCCGTCGTCGCCACCGGCATGCTCGCCACCGGCGGTGCCGCGAACGCCGCGACCGGATGGGACGAGGTCGCCGCCTGCGAGTCCGGCGGGGACTGGTCGATCAACACCGGCAACGGCTTCTACGGCGGCCTGCAGTTCACGCAGCAGACCTGGGAGGGCTTCGGCGGAACCCAGTACGCCTCCAGCGCCGACCAGGCCTCGAAGAGCCAGCAGATCGCCGTGGCCGAGCGCGTCTTGGCCGAGCAGGGTGCCGGGGCATGGCCGAACTGCGGCTCCGCGCTGAGCGGCGGCGCCGACACCGGCAGCTCCCCCGCCCCCTCGCAGAGCCAGGAGCAGGACACCTCGACCTCGAGCCGCGACTCGGAGCAGCGGGCGACCCGCTCCACCGAGCGGGAGAGCACCGAGCCCCAGGGCGACTGGAGCTGCAACGGTGACGGCATCGCCGACAACTGCGATGAGAACGGCTTCACCAAGAAGACCGAGCAGAACAAGCAGAAGTCTCAGCCCGCCCCGGAGCCCGCTCCGGAGCAGGCCGCCGAGCCCGCTGCCGAGCAGCCCGCGCAGTCGTCCGGCTCGCAGGCCACCGGTGACCTCCAGGTCGCCGGCACCCTCGAGGTGGACGGGAAGATCGGTCCGAAGACCACTACCGCGCTGCAGGACTGGCTGGGCGTGGAGCAGACCGGTGAGATGAACGAGGAGACCACCCTCGCGCTCCAGGCCTGGGCCGGCACCGAGCAGGACGGCGTGATCGGCGAGAACACCGTCGCCGGGCTGCAGCACGAGATCGGTGCCACCCAGAACGGCTCCGACGAGATCGACGAGGACACCACGGAGGTCCTGCAGACCTTCCTGAACCTCTACTGATCGATCCGGCAGAGCGGCCCGCTCCCCTCGGGCCGACGACGCCGCGCGGCCTCGCCGCATCTCCCGGACGGCCGGGTCACCCCACGGGTGGCCCGGCCGTCCGTCGTGCGCCCGGTGATCCGTCGACGATCGAGCGCGGGCGCGACGGAGCGGCAGCAGCGCTGCAACCTCCGGCAACCCCTACCTCTTCTCGGCACCGCTGGGCAGACTCGGGTCACGCGCCCCACCTGCTCTTCGTGAGCAGGGACGGCAGGGCCGAGCTGCCTACGGCGGTTCAGCGCCGGCGCCACTCAAGGAAGAGCATCGAGGAGCACAACGTGGGCCACCACTGCCGCGTCGCCCGGCCCGGGCCGGCCCGCTCCGCCGAGCGGGGCGCGTGTGCCCCCGCCGGCCACCCCGAGCCGGTCCGCGCTCCCGCACACCCCTCATCGACCGCGCCCTCCCTCCGGGCCGCGCGCATCCACCACTGAACGGAGACACCATGTCGACGAAGAACGTCCGCCTCGGGATCATCGGGCTCGGCGCCCAGGGCGGCATGTACGCCGGCGTCGTCACCGAGGGCAGGATCGAGGGCATGACCGTCGGCGCCATCGCCGACACCGACCCCGCCAAGAGGGCGATCGCCGCGGAGAAGTACCCGGATGTCCCCTTCTACGACGACTACATCTCGATGCTGGACTCCGGCGACGTCGATGCCGTGGTCACCACCGTGCCGCACTTCGACCATGCGGAGATGACGATCACCGCGATCGGCAAGGGCATCCACGCCCTCACCGAGAAGCCCGCGGGCGTCTACACCGCACAGGTCGAGGAGATGAACACCTTCGCGGCGGCGCACCCGGAGACCACCTTCGCGATCATGTTCAACCAGCGCACCAATCCGGTGTACACGGATCTGAAGGAGCTCATCGACTCCGGTGAGCTGGGCGCACTGCGCCACACCTCGTGGATCATCACCACCTGGTGGCGGCCGCAGGGCTACTACGACCAGTCGGCCTGGCGCGCGACCTGGGGCGGCGAGGGCGGTGGAGTCCTGGTCAACCAGGCTCCCCACCAGCTGGACCTGTGGCAGTGGCTGTGCGGCACCCCGAAGAAGGTCTTCGCGAAGCTGGCCTTCGGCTTCCAGCGCGACATCGCCACCGAGGACGAGGTCAACGCGGTCGTCGACTTCGGGGACGGCGTCACCGGCAGCTTCATCACCTGCACGAACGACATCTTCGGCACGGACCGCCTCGAGATGCTCTTCGATAAGGGCAAGGTCATCGTGGACAGCTCGAAGAAGGTGACCATCTACCGCCTGGCGGAGGATGAGCGCTCCCTCAGCGAGAAGATGACCATGCAGGAGGTCGCCCAGCTGTTCCGCGGCGAGATGGACCCCTCCTCCGTCTTCACCGTGGAGGAGAAGGAGTACGAGTCGGTGTGGGGCCAGCAGCACATCGATGTCCTGACCAACTTCGCGGCGAACATCAACGACGGCACCCCGCTGATCGCCGATGGCGCCGAGGGCATCAACGGCGTGCGCCTCGCCTCCGGCATGCAGCTGTCGGCCTGGACCGGTCGGGAGATCGATCTGGTCGACTACCCGGCTGAGGAGTACCTTGCCGAGCTCAACCGGCGGATCGAGGAGGAGGGGACGTTCCCCACCCGCTCCTGAACCACCTCCCCGCCTGGGCCGACCCCGGGCCCCGCCTGCCCCCTCACCCGCAGTCGACCCTCACCACCCCTCGAAGGAGACAACCATGCCCGTCCTCGGACTCCAGCTCATGATGCTCAAGGAGCAGATCAACGAGAAAGGGATGTACGAGGTGCTGCGCCAGGTGCGCGAGCTCGACATCGACGCCGTCGAGGTCTCCCAGGTGGAGATGACCGACGAGCTGATCGACGACCTGGTGCGCGGCAAGGCCGACTTCGGCGTCGAGACCGCCGCGATGAGCGTCTCGATCGCCCCCGGGGGCAACGGGTTCGCGCTCGAGACCGAGTTCGACCGCGCCGTCGAGGCCTGCAGGAGGACCGGCTCGCGCTTCCTGCGGATCGGCATGATGCCGCACCTGGCGATGACCTCGAAGGAGGCCTGCGAGGAGTGGGCCGCCTCGGTGGAGCCGTACGCCGCTCGCCTCGCCGAGCAGGGCATCACGCTGTGCTATCACAACCACCACGTGGACCTGATCCAGTTCGACGGCGAGCGCATCTTCGACATCGTGCGCCGGGTCGCCCCCTCGCTGCTGTTCGAGGTGGATCTGCACTGGGTCCAGCGCGGCGGGATGGCGCCGCTGGACATGCTGGAGGCCTACTCCGGGGTCTGCAAGCTCATCCACGTCAAGGACTTCCGCATCGCCCCGGTGTCCCTGGAGACCTACCGGAAGGCCGAGGCGAAGGAGATCGCGTGGGCGGAGTTCCAGGCGGAGTTCCTGTCCCTCACCCAGTTCGCCGAGGTGGGCCAGGGCAACATGAACTGGCCCGCGCTGCTGCCGGCGGCGGAGAAGGCCGGCGCCGAATACTTCCTCATCGAGCAGGACGACACCTACGGCCGCGACCCGATCGACTGCATCCGTGACTCCCGGGAGTACCTGAGGTCCATCGGATACTGACCACGTCGGCCGGCGCTCAGCGGGGCCTGGGCGGCTCGCCCGGTGGCGCCGAACAGCTCCCACAGGCACCATCTCCGTTACCGTTTCGTGACACTGCCCACGGAAGGCGGATTCCTGAACGAACTGTGAACGGCCGTGCACCGCGATCTCGGATCCAGGGCGTACCGTCGCCCGCTCCACCGATCTCAGGAGGCACTGTGAAGATTCCGAGCCACCGGGCGCTCCGGCGCACGCTCGCCGCCCTCACGCTCACGACGGCGCTCGCGCTGACGGGTTGCAGCGGTGACCAGGCCGCCCCCACGGGCGGCAGCGACCAGGGCGGCCAGGCACCCGCTGCCAGCGACGGCGGGGGCTCGCCCCTGGCCGGCGGTCAGAACGGGGAGCAGCCGCAGCTGCCCGAAGCCGATGTCTCCGACGTCCCGGACGTCGTCGCCGAGGTCAACGGCGAGAAGATCACCAAGGACGAGTTCGTCTCCGTGTACGAGGGGCAGTTCCAGCAGGCCGCGATGCAGCAGCAGAGCACCGGCCAGGAGGTGGACCAGACGGAGCTGAAGCAGCAGGTCGCGAACCAGCTGGTGGACAACCGCCTGCTGCTCCAGGGCGCGAACGAGGCCGGGATCGAGCCGAGCGAGAAGGACATCGACGCGACCCTCGAGGAGATCGCGAAGCAGAACGGTCTGGGCTCGGGCGACGAAGTGGTCTCGGCGCTCGAGGAGCAGGGCATGAGCGAGGAGGAGGTCCGCAAGGAGGCCGCCTCGCAGTTCACGCTGACCGCCTTCATCGAGCAGGAGGCCGATATCCAGCCACCCAGCGACGAGGAGCTGAAGACGCAGTACGACCAGCTGGTCGAGCAGCAGTCCCAGTCCGGCGGTCAGCAGACCGAGGTGCCCCCCTTCGAGGACGTCAAGGACCAGCTGGCCCAGCAGGCGACCAGCCAGCAGCAGAACGAGGCCGCGACCACGATCGCCGCCGAGCTCCGCGAGGCCGGTGACGTGACCATCAACCTCTGAGCCGGATCACGTAGGGTCCGGGGCATGATCCTCATCAACGTGAAGTTCCCGGTGAAGCCCGAGTTCGCCGACCAGTGGCCCGAGCTCTCGCGCGAGTTCACCGAGACGACCCTGGCCGAGCCCGGCAACCTGTGGTTCGAGTGGTCGCGCAGCGTGGAGGAGCCGAACACCTATGTGCTCATCGAAGCTTTCACCGATGAGGGTGCCGGACCGCACGTGAACTCGCCGCACTTCAAGAAGATGCAGGAGGAGTTCCCGCAGTACCTCTCGGCGACCCCGCAGATCATCTCCCACCAGATCGACAGCGAGGGCTGGGGCCCGATGGGGGAGATCACCGTCGAGTGACCTCGACGCCGGAGGTGCGGTGCCGGGTCTAGGAGGCGCGGACCTCGAGGATCCCGTGCGCTCCACGCTCCGCGTCGCGGAGCACATGGGACATGAACGGGTAGTGGCCCGGCTCGGGCGGGATCAGCTCGACGAATCCGCCCTGCGCCGGCAGCAGGCCGAGCGCCTGGGAGCCGTCACCGGAGGCCGTCTCCACGAGATAGCGGCCCTCGCTCCACACGGTGTCGAACTGGGTGCCGATCACGTGGAAGCTCAGGGGCCGCTCGGGCCCGGCGTCGAGCACCCAGAACCTCACCCGCTCCCCCGCGACGGCCTGCAGCGGGGCGTGGACGTACTGCGCCGCATAGCCGTTGAGCACCACCAGGTCCGGTTCTCCCGCGGCGAGCGCATCACCGTCGAGCTCCTGACCCTGGGCACCGAGGTAATACTCGCCCTGGATCAGCACGTAGCTGCGGTCCACGGCGGGGAGGTCCTCCGGTTCGATGATCACCGCGCCGTACATCCCGGCCGCCACGTGGGCGGAGACCGGAGCGGTCCCGCAGTGGTACATCCAGATCCCCGCCCGTTCGGCGGTGAAGGTGTACGTCAGCGATTCGCCCGGCGCGATCGTGCGCATGGGCCCGTCGGGGGCGAGCTCGCCGGCGTGGAAGTCGATCGAGTGGCCGATGGTGCCGTCGTTGACCAGGGTCACCTCGAACACGTCCCCGACCCGGCCGTGCAGCACCGGCCCGGGGGCAGTACCGCCGAAGATCCACAGCTGCTGGGTGATGCCGGGGGCGACCTCCGCCTCCTGCTCGGCGACCTCGAGCGTGACCTTCCGGGTCACAGGACCGTTGCTCGGCGGCAGCGGCGGCAGCTCCGCGTCGTACGGGGTGAAGCCCGCTCCGGGATCGGCGGCGAGGTCGATCGCGGGCTTCTCGACGGGACCCTGCCCCCCTGCGCCGTGGGCATGCTCGGCGGGGTCGCCCTCCGCGCCGGCGACGGCCGGGGGTTCATCCGGGTCGCCGCCGGTGGTGACGATGCTCAGCACCATCCCCTGCTGGCGGTGCCCGGCGATCCCGCACCAGGCGTCGAGGTCACCGGTGACCACGCCGACGTCGAGGGTCTCGCTCTGGCCGGGGGCGAGGCGTGCGGTGCGGGTGCCGTTCTCGACGACCAGGTCGTGGGTCATCGCCGCATCGGTGTTCGTCAGCTCGATGATCAGGTGCGTGCCGGCCGGCACCTCGATGCGGTCGGGGGTGAAGCGGAGATCCGCGGCGGTCACCGCGACCGTCTGCACCGGCGCCGGCTCTTCGGTCGCGGCGGGTCCAGTGGCGATCTCCGGAGCCTGGGGTGCGCCGCCCCAGATGAGGGGGTCGACGGTGCCGATCGTGAGGATCGCGAGGGTGGCCAGCAGCAGGGCGCCGACGGCGGCGCCGGCACGTCGTCCTCCGAAGCGGGATGCTCCCACGGCCGTGGGAACTGCAGGCGGCGCGGGCGCAGAGAGGGCACCGGGAGCGGCCTCTGCCACGGGAGCTGCGGGCAACGGGCTCGGCGCCGCCTGCGGAGTGCGGGCGGCATGCGCCAGTGGCGCGGTGCGCGGTGTCGGGCGGGTCGGTGCGCGCGTGGGGCCGAGCAGCGCGCTGCCCAGCGCCGTGGCGAGGAATGCGAGCAGCGCGAGCACTCCGAGGACGCCGCCGAGCTGCCAGGCCGGACCCCAGCCGAGGGCGTCCCCGAGCCCGAGCCGCACTGCGAGGCTGAGCTGCAGCAGCCCCAGCGGCACCCAGAACGCGCTGCGGTAGGGCAGGTCGATCCGCAGCACGGCAGGCAGGATCGTGGTCGCGTGCGCCATGATCATCGAGATCGTGAAGCCGAGGAACACGGCGTGGGCGACGGCGTCGTAGGCGCCGCCCTGCGGGGTGCCGCCCAGCAGCAGCACGGCGCTGGCGATGGCGAGCCATCCGTAGCCGCACAGGATCGCTGCGGCCATGAACCGGGTCGCGCCGCGGGTGCGCAGGGTACGGCGTGCGATGTCATGGGGGATCAGCCAGAGCAGCAGGGCGCCCAGCGCGGCACCGAGCAGGATCGCGCCCGCCTCCGGGAACACCACCCCGACCAGCAGCGCCGCTACCACCCCGGCCGCGTGCACCAGCACCCGGACGCCGGCACCGGCGCCGAGCGTGATCCGGGCGAGCTCGACGCGTTCGGCGGCGATGGTGAGCACCACGAAGCCGATCAGCCAGGGCAGCACCTCAGCGAAGTCCGCTCCCCCGGCCCAGCGGATCGCGCCACCGCAGGCCAGTCCCGCCGCGAGCAGCTCGGTGAGCACGGCCTCGTCGTACTGGCGCCGCCACAGCGGCAGATAGAGGAGGGTGAACGCGGCGGTCCCGGCGACCAGCAGGATCTTGCCCACGCTCAGCGGCACCGGGTCAGCGATCAGCGCGATCGCGCCGAGGCCCAGCAGTGCCGGGGCCAGGAAGCCGTACCAGCGGGCCAGGGCGGTCGCGCGCTCCAGCGCGATCAGGGTGCCGACGAAGCCGAGCACCAGCAGCATCCCGTGCACCACCGGCAGTCGGTCGGTGCTCACCGGAGCGGGCAGGCCGATCAGCAGCAGCGCGGCATCGAGACCGGCCAGCAGGGCGATCCCGGCCGGGAGCATCCAGCCCAGGCGCCAGGACGGCGGCCGACGGCGCGGCGGGGCGGAGCCGCTCATCCTGCGTCCCGCAGGCGCAGATGGCACTGCCCGGGGGCAGCGAAGGGGAGCAGCTCGACCTCGGGCCGCGCCTCCTCGAGGCCCGGGGCGTCCTCGAGGAGGCCGGCGAGCAGGCCGCGGTGCACGGAGCAGACCACCTCGGTGTGACGGCTCGCGGCCTCCAGCAGCGGGCAGCGGTGCAGCACGATCTGCTCGCCGTCGTCCACGGGGTCGAAGCCCTGCGCGGCCATGGCGTCGGTGACCACATCGCGGGCCGTGGCGGGCGGGGAGGTCTCGGGGAGGTCTGCGGCCAGCTGCGCACCCCAGCCGCGGCCGGCCTCATGGGCGGTGGCGGCGGGGTCGGTGCTGGTGCGGGCGATGGTCCCGGCCAGCACGCCGGCGAGCGCGGCATAGGGCGAGGCGGGACCGTACCGGGTGGGACGCCAGAGCCAGGCGGGGCGACCGCGCCCGTCAGCGCTGGCGCGGGCGCGGGTGACGTGCCCGTCGGCCAGCAGCTGATCCAGGTGGCCCCGCACGGTGTTCTCGTGCAGCCCGGTAGCCCGGCCGATCGCGGCGACCGAGACCGGGGAGCGCTGCGCCTCGACCGTGCGCAGCACCTGTTCGCGCGCCCCGGAATGGCGGCGGCCTGCGGCGCTCCGACGCGGCGGCAGGCCGTTCTGCGCGGCGGGACCTGTGCGAAAGTTTTCCACGGGATCAAAGGTAATATATTCGGCAGACCCGATCCGCCACGATCGTCCCGGGAGGACGACAGACAGGAGCCGACATGGCAGACATCCAGATCCAGAGCTCACGCGAGGATGCCGTCGACCAGAAGCCGTCCCAGCAGGGGTGCGCCTGCGGCGAGCATGACGAATCGCTGCCCGAGCTCGACGTGCAGACGATCCCCCACGCGATCCGTCACGCCTCGATCTTCGGGGCGATCGAGTCGCTGGTTCCCGGGGGCGGCATGGTCATCTCGGCCACCCACGACCCGGTGCCGCTGCTGATGCAGCTGCAGGCCAAGCATGGGGACGCCTACGCGAGCGAGTACCTCGACCAGGGCCCCGAGCGCTGGCGCATCCTGATCCGCCGCACCGCCTGAGCACTGCGCACGGCGGGACCGGAGAGGCGGCGCCGACGGGCCGGCGCGACGGAGCTGGGTCGGCGAGGCGGCTCAGTGCTGCTCGTGCCGACCCAGCGTCGTGACCGGGGTCGCACCCGGCCGTTCCCACTGAGGCAGGGGCCTGCTGGTCCCTCCCCCGGTGGGAACGCCCTCGGCATCGGTGCGCCAGCTCCAGCAGGCGTGGCGCCCGGCGGGCCAGTCGGCCGGGACCTCCTCCCAGTCCTCACCACGCCCGTAGGGCGTCATGTTCAGCAGGCCCATCGAGAAGTTCACCCGCTCGTTGCCGCGCCCGGTGGTGCGGTAGGTGAGGAAGACCCGGTCCCCGTCGCGCAGGAAGCTCACGAGGGATCCCATGTCGCCGCCGATCGGGGCGGGGGCCTCCCGCACCGAGTACCAGGGCACGCGGCGGTAGCCCATGAATGCGGTGAAGGGGTGGACCTCCTCCCAGGGACCGGTGGTGAGGATCGCCAGCGAGACCCCGTGGGCGTGCAGGTAGGTCGCATCATGCAAGTGCCAGGCGGTGGTGGTGCAGCCCTCGCACTGCCCCTGGTGCGGGGCGCCGTCGTGCCACATGTGCTGGTAGACCACGAGCTGGTCGCGCCCCTCGAACAGGGACAGGAACGGCACAGGACCGACGGGGCCGGTCACCGGCGTGCTCCCGTCGACCTCCACCATCGGCAGCCGGCGTCTCGCGGCGGCGATCGCATCGCCTTCGCGGGTGTGCGCCTTCTCCCGCACCAGCAGCTGGTCGCGGGCGGTCTGCCAGATCCCCAGGTCGACCACGGGCGGGTATCCGGCCGGGTTCGTCGGCGCTGTGCTCATCGGTGATCGCTCCTCCGGGTGCCGCCGCGGCGGGCGCCGGGGCGTGCTCCACCACCCAAGCACGCCCGCCCTCCACCGTCCAGGGCCGTTGCATGCGGGCAGGACGGGGTGCCGCTTCACCGCCTCGGGCCGGGGCGGCGACCCCGGTCACCGATCTCAGGTGCCGCGCAGTCCGCGTACCAGCGTGACCAGCAGACCGGCGAAGACCGCGGCCCACGCGCACACGGCGACCACCAGCCCGGCCACCCCGATCCCCTCCACCAGCGGCAGATGCTCGACATGGCCCAGCCGCAGCGAGGCGACGGCGAACATGCCCAGCGGGAACACCATCGACCACAGCGAGGGGACGTAGCGCAGCGGGACCCGGTGGATCAGGTGGCGCCACAGGCCCGCCCCGAACAGCAGGGGGTACTGCCACAGGGCGAAACACCAGAAGAGCACCACCGTCCCACCGATCAGCCCGCGCGCCGCGTCGACCATCGGCACCGGTTCCATGGCGTAGATGCCGGCCCCGGCGACGACGGCGATCGCCAGCGCTCCCATCGCCACCCAGTAGGTGGGTTCGAACTGCTGCGGCGTGATCCCGAAGTGCACGATCCGCAGGATCACCAGCACCGCGATCCCCACATAGAGGATCGTCCCCACGGACCAGGACAGCACCGTCAGCAGCCCCAGCACGGAGGCGAAGGCGGGTGAGGCCGGCTCCAGGCCGGACAGGCCCACGGCCAGGGACTGCGAGGCGACCGACCAGACGAACCAGCTGCCGTTGGTGCGGGCCAGGATCGGCTCGCCGTCACGGGTCATCAGCACCTGCCAGGGCAGCACATACCCCAGCACGATCCAGATCGCGGCGCCGATCCCGAGCAGCACCACGGACGCCATGCCGAGGCCCTCCGCCTGCAGGCCGACGGCCAGCACGCTGCAGGCGGCGACGACCGTGAAGTACCCGAAGGCGCTCTCGGGGTTCCTCGCATCGCTGCGCATCCGCTCCCGGTGACGGAGCCACCGCGCGATGTACAGGACGGCCAGCACCGCAGCGGCGAGCACCCCGAGGACCAGCAGTGCCCGCGCCACGCCCTCGGCTCCTGCGGTGCGCAGCCCGACCGACACGATCCCGGTGGCCATCACCAGCGCGAAATAGCCCGGAGCAAGCCCCGCGAGCGCTGTATCGGCGCGTGCGGCGAGCGTCGAAGAGGTCGTGGTCGAGGAGGGCACAGCCCTATTGTGCGACGAATACGGTGACCCGGGACATCGAGACATGCATCCCACCACTCAGACCTTGCACCCAGTGCAATTTGCCGCCTAATCTCGAGCGCGGCGGCATCGGCCGCCCGACCAGCGGGGAAGCGGCCCGGCGAGGACCGAGACGGAGAGGACCCCACCATGGGCCACACCGACGACGAGACCCCCGGGGCGAGCGGCCGCGCACAGCCGGCGGTGAACCCCATCCTGGTGATGGCGGTCCTGCTCGCAGGCGCGTTCGTCATCATCCTCAATCAGACCCTGCTGAACACGGCCCTGCCGGCGTTCATGGTGGATTTCGGCATCACCGCGAACACCGCCCAGTGGGTGACCACGCTGTTCATGCTGGTCAACGGCATCATGATCCCAGCAACGGCGTTCCTGATCCAGAAGTTCACCACCCGGGCGATGTTCTTCGCAGCGATGGGCATCTTCACGGTGGGGACGATCATCTGTGCGATCGCACCGGTCTATGCGGTGCTGCTGCTCGGCCGGGTGGTGCAGGCCGCCGCCGGCGGCATGATCATGCCGCTGATGCAGACGATCCTGTTCGCGATCTTCCCCATCCATAAGCGCGGCACCGCCATGGGCACCTTCGGCCTGGTGATCTCCTTCGCGCCTGCGATCGGGCCGACCCTGTCCGGGTTCATCGTGGACAACTGGTCATGGCGCTGGCTGTTCGTCATGATGCTGCCGATCGCCGTGGGCGCTCTGGTCTTCGCCCATCTCACGCTGAAGAACGTCACCGAGCAGACGAACCCGCGCCTGGACACGCTCTCGCTGATCCTGTCCACCTTCGCCTTCGGCGGGCTGCTGTTCGGCTTCAGCAATGCGGGCAACGTGGGGTGGGGCAGTCTGCAAGTGATCGTCCCGCTGATCGTGGGCGTGCTGGCTCTGATCTGGTTCGTGCGCCGCCAGCTGCACCTCAAGGAGCCGCTGCTGGAGCTGCGGGTGCTGGCCAACCGTATGTTCGCACTCGGCACGGTGCTGGGCATGCTGGTGTTCATGGCGATGGTCGGGGGGATGCTGATGATCCCGCTGTACATGCAGAACATGAGTGATTTCACCGCGATGGAGTCCGGACTGGTGCTGCTGCCGGGCGCAGTGATCATGGGGGTCATGTCCCCGGTGACCGGCCGGATCTTCGACCGCTTCGGGGCCTCGGCGCTCGCGATCATCGGTTTCGCCCTCCTGGCGGCCACCAGCTTCATGCTGGCCCGGCTGAGCGTGGATACGACCTTCGCGTACATCGCGATCGTCAACGCGGTGCGGATGCTGGGCACCGCGATGGTGATGATGCCGGTGACCACGGCGGCGCTGAACCAGCTCCCGCAGCGGATGATCCCGCACGGCGCGGCGGTGAACAACACGATGCGCCAGGTCGCCGCGTCCGTGGGCACCGGGGTGTTGGTGACGGTGATGACCGCCGCAGCGAGGGACCCTGAGGAGTTCGGCATGGCGGGTGCGATCCACGGCGTGAACGTGGCGTTCATCGTCGCCGGCGGGATCGCCGTGGCGGGCCTGATCGGCTCCTGCTTCCTGCGCGGTTCGCGACCGCAGCAGCCGGAGTCCGTGCCGCTGCCCGAGGAGTAGAACCCGGTCATCGAGGTCGTCGGCCCCGCACGTTCACTCGCGGCTCTGGTGCGGTGTCGCGCCGAGTCCATAGACTGACCGTCGTGACCACGCTCACGGAGGCGCTGACGGAGGACCGCCTGGCCTCCGTGCTCGCGATCGCCCGGGACCAGCTGGCCACCCTGCAGGTGGCAGATCTCGCCGAACTCGTCGGGTACAGCCCCTTCCACTTCTCTCGCATGTTCCGCGCCCACGTGGGGCTCGGCCCCGGCGCCTACCTGAGCGCCCTGCGCATCGATGCCGCCAAGCGGATGCTGCTGGAGGGCTCGGACCCGGTGATCGATGTGGCCACCGCTGTGGGTTTCGAGTCCCTCTCGAGTTTCAGCCGCCGCTTCCGCAGCACCGTCGGAGTGGCGCCCGGACAGCTGCGCCGGCTCGCTGATCGGATCAGCGACCGGCCCCCCACACCGTTCGCACTGCTGCGCCCACACCCCTGGGGCGTGCGCGTCCACCTCGACCTGCCTCGCGAACTGGACCGGCGCGAGGACGCCTCGGTGTGGGTGGGCTGGTATCCGCACCCCGCGCCGATCGGGCTGCCGCACTCGGGCGCACTGGTCTCAGGTGTCCCGCACACGGATCTGCCGCTGTGCGAGGGCGCCCCGTATCTGCTGGGCTTCGCGGTCCCCGCGCACGCCGACCCATGGGACCAGCTGGCCCCCGACGCACCGCTGGTCGCCCTGCACCCCGTGCCGCTGATCGCAGCCGGCGAGGTGACGCTGCACTTCAGCACCGAGGCGGCTCGCGGGGGCGTCCCGCTGCTCACTGCGCTGCCGAGCCTCTGCCGCAGCTGAGCGGTTCCCTGCGAACGGTGCGAGGACCGGGGCCGTCGAAGTGCGCAGGATCGGACACTCCCCGCCCCGCCCGGGCGAGGAGGATGAGAGCACCATCCGGCCCGTGGGCCGCCCACCCCAGGAGGACTCATGAACAGAACCACCGGAACCAGCACCTGGACCGACCTGTCCGTCCAGGACCTCGACGCCGCCAAGGCCTTCTACTCAGGAGTCTTCGGCTGGACCTTCGACGATCTCGGCGAGGAGTTCGCCCACTACGCGATGATCACCAACAGCGACGGCGCCTACGTGGGCGGGGCGATGTCTGTGGCCGGGATGACGACGCCCGACGGGAAGCCCCTGCTCACCGGCTGGGACACCTATCTCGCCGTCGACGACGTGGAGGCGCGCCTCGCCGCAGCCCTCGAGAAGGGGGCTACGGCGCTGTCCTCGATCATGGACGTCGGCACCGATGGCCGGAACGTGATGCTGCAGGATCCCACCGGTGCCTCCGTCGGGATGTGGCAGGCCAAGGAGTTCGAGGGCTACGAGTTCACCGGGAAGCCCGGCTCCCCGGTGTGGTTCGAGCTGATGACCCATGACTTCGATACCGCCTCCGCGTTCTACGGCGCCGTGTTCGATGCCCAGTTCGTGCCGATGGGAGAGCCGATGGACGACGACTCCTTCCGCTACGTCACCAACGGCCCCGCGGAGACCGCGAGCTGGGGGCTGTGCGATGCCAGCGGCGCGATGCCGGCCGAGGCCACCGGTTGGCGCCACTACCTCGCTGTCGACTCCACCGCAGCCGCGATCGAGCGCATCGAGGAGCACGGCGGGCGAGTGCTGGACGGCCCGATCGACTCCCCCTTCGGCCGGATCACCACGATCGCAGATCCCGAGGGCGCCACCTTCCAGATCAGCGCGATGAGCGAGGCCGTCCCGGAGGGGTGAGGGGCGCTGCAGGGGCGGCATCCCACGCGGACGAGAAGTCCCCTCGGAGCCCGATGCCACAACTGTCAGACACGTGTCGCATTCTGTGAGTGTGTGCGCATGCCCTGCATGTGGCCCACGCTCATCGTCCTCGCAGGTGGACCCGATCGGCCCGGCGAGGGATCGGCACTGCTGGCAAGGGACCCCATGCTCCTCACCCCCGATATGACCGACGCCTTCGGCGACTGGATCGCGCTGGACCGAATCCGGCGTGCTCTCTTCGCCGCCCGGCCGGAGCTCGACGATTCCCTGGTCCCCGACGAGGTGCGACCGCTGCTGCTGGTCCTACGACCTGGTGGCGGCGCGCTGCTCGTCGCGCGGTCCGCCGAAGATGCCAGCGAGCAATGGATCGTCGGCATTCCACGACAGCCCGCTCCGGTGCTCCATGAGGTCGGCTCCCCTGACGAGGTCGTAAGGATCGTGCTGGATGCTCTCGAGCTGTCGAGCTCGCCCGCGCCGAGGAGCACCGCCACCGACGATCAGGGGTGAGGCTCACAGTGCCTTCAGGTGCGCAGGCATGTGACATCGTGCGGCGGTCATGGGTTCCGGACCTCCACCCCCGGCCGCTCGCGGCCTACAGTGAAAGCCATGCTGACTGACACCGCGCTCCGAGAGGCGTTCTCGCACTTCCCCCAGGGAGTCGTCCTGGTGGCAGCGGAGGTGGACGGCGTCCGCCAGGGCCTGGTCGCCTCGACCTTCACCGTCGGCGTCTCCCTGGATCCGCCCTTGGTCTCCGTGGCGGTGCAGCACAGCTCGCGCACCTGGCCCCTCCTGCGCGCGCAGGAGCATCTGGGAGTGACGATGCTGGGGCCCGCGCAGCTGCCGGTGGCCCGTCAGCTCGCCTCGACGGATCGTGCCCGTCGCTTCGACGGGGTCGAGGTGAGCGTCGATCCGCAGGGCGCCCTGCTCGTGAAGGACGCCCCGGCGTGGATGACGGTGCGCATCTACGACCAGATGCGGGCCGGCGACCACGACCTGGTGCTGCTCGAGGTGCTGTCGATCGGCAGCGATCCCGGGGCCGAGGCCGTGGTGTTCCACCGCAGCCGGTACAAAGAGCTGGCCGGTGAGGGGCAGAACACGCCTCACGCGGTCACGCGCGGCTCCCGGTCGTGATCCGTCCGGCGCTGCTCCCGTTCTTCTACGATGCTCACATCACGTTCCCACCCAAAGCATCGAACCCCTAGGTCGCGACCGCTCACTCCACGCCTCCACGGGCCCCCGGCCGGTGGGGCACGAGCCGGCTGGGACCCTCATCTCGAAGGAGCGGCATGACCGACACCACCGCCACCCTGTTCATCGACGGAGAGTGGGTCGCCTCGTCCTCCGGCGAGACCCGGGCAGTGCACTGCCCGGCCGACCAGAGCGAGGTCGGGGTGGTCTCCGAGGCCACCCCGGAGGACGTCGAGCGTGCTGTCCTCGCGGCCCGTCAGGCCTTCGAGGCCCGTGTCTGGGCCGACCGGCCCGCTGCGGAGCGCGGCGACTTCCTGCTGCGGGTCGCTGATGCTCTGCAGGAGCGCAGGGCGGAGTTCGCCCGCGCCGAGGCCTTCGACACCGGCAAGCGCCTGGTCGAGGCCGAGGGCGATATGGACGACATCACCGCCTGCTTCCGCTACTTCGGCAAGATCGCCGGCCAGCATCCGGGCCGACTGATCGATGCCGGCGACGAGCGCGTGATCTCCCGTGTGGTCCACGAACCGATCGGGGTGTGCGGCATGATCACGCCCTGGAACTTCCCACTGCTGCAGGCCTCGTGGAAGATCGCGCCGGCCCTGGCCGCGGGCAACTCCTTCATCATCAAACCCGCCGAGCTCACCCCCCACACCACCATCTTGATCATCGACGTGCTGGACCGGCTGGGCCTGCCCGCCGGGGTCGCGAACCTGGTCCTCGGGGACGGCGCCGTGGTCGGTGCGCCGCTGTCCTCCCACCCGGAGATCGACCTGGTCTCCTTCACCGGTGGCCTGGTCACCGGCCGGAAGATCGCGGAGGCAGCCGCGCAGGGCATCAAGCAGGTCGCCCTCGAACTGGGCGGGAAGAACCCCAACCTCATCTTCGCCGACGCCGATTACGAGGCCGCGCTCGACAACGCGCTGAACGCCGGTTTCATGGATTCCGGCCTGCTGTGCTCTGCGGGCACGCGCCTGATCGTGCAGGAGTCCATCGCCGAACGATTCGTCGATGACCTGGTGGCCCGGGCCGAGGGCATCGTCATGGGCGGCCCCTTGGATGAGCAGGCGGAGACCGGCCCGCTGATCTCGAAGGAGCATCGCGACAAGGTCACCGACTACGTGCAGCGCGGCATCGCCGCCGGTGCCCGGCTGCGCACCGGAGGTCACTGGGGCGGCCCCGAGCACGAGCAGGGGTTCTTCTTCGCCCCGACCGTGCTGGACCGGTGCGCCGTGGACAACCCCGCCGTGGTCGAGGAGGGCTTCGGCCCGGTGATCACCGTGGAGACCTTCTCCACCGAGGAGGAGGCGATCGCGATCGCCAACCACACCGAGTACGGCCTGGCCGGCGGCGTATGGACCTCGAACTCCGGGACCGCGAACCGGGTCTCGCGGCGACTGCGCCACGGCACCATCTGGATCAACGACTACCACCCCTACCTGCCGCAGGCGGAGTGGGGCGGCTTCAAGATGTCGGGCGTCGGCCGCGAGCTCGGCCCCACCGGGCTCGAGGAGTACACCGAGGCCAAGCACATCTTCGAGAACACCGAGCCGGCCGTGACCGGCTGGTTCCCGCGCAAGGACTGATCTCCGCGCCCTCCCGGGCCTCCCGCCGCTCCTCGCCTCGGAGCGCTCCCCACCTCGCCCCCCTCGACAGGAAGCAGCAGACATGTCCGCACCGGAGCTCACGTCCGAGAACCCCATCGCCGAGTTCGACTACGTCATCGTCGGCGGCGGCTCCGCGGGAGCCGTCCTGGCCGCGCGGCTGAGCGAGGACCCCGACGTCGACGTGGCCCTGCTCGAGGCCGGTCCCTCCGATCTCCAGCACCGGGAGGTGCTGGAGCTCGCGCGCTGGCCCGAGCTGCTCGGGGGCGGCCTGGACTGGGACTACCCGATCGAGCCGCAGGAGCGGGGCAACTCCTTCCTGCGCCATGCACGCGCGAAGGTGCTCGGCGGCTGCTCCTCCCACAACTCCTGCATCGCCTTCCATCCACCGGCGGAGGACATGGACCTGTGGGAGAAGCTCGGCGCCGCGGGCTGGAACGCCGAGACGATCATGCCGCTGATCGCCCGGATGGAGACGAACCTGTCCCGCACCGGTGAGGGCCACGGCACCGACGGCCCCGTGCACCTCATGGATGTCCCGCCCGAGGACGCCGTGGGCGTGGCGCTGCTGGAGGCCTGCGAGCAGGCCGGTATCCCGCGCGCCAGGTTCAACGACTTCGAGACCGTGGTCCACGGCGCGAACTGGTTCCAGGTCAACCGGCAGGCGGACGGCACCCGCGCCTCCTCCTCGGTGTCCTATCTCCACCCGAACCTGGAGCGCGAGAACCTGCACGTCCTCACCGGTCTGCAGGTGATGCGGGTGCTCTTCGACGAGGATCAGCGGGCCATGGGCGTTCAGTACATCGACAACGCCTTCGACCGCTCCTCGCTCATGCACGCTCGGCGCGAGGTGATCCTCTCCGCCGGGGCGATCGACTCCCCCAAGCTGCTGATGCTCTCCGGGATCGGTCCCGCCGACCACCTGCGAGAGGTGGGCATCGAGGTGCGCGTCGACTCCCCCGGCGTCGGCTCGAACCTGCAGGACCATCCGGAAGCCGTCATCTCCTGGGAGTCGACGCAGCCGATGACCCGGGAGACCACCCAGTGGTGGGAGATCGGGATCTTCTCCCCCACCCAGGAGGGCCTGGAGCTGCCGGACCTGATGATGCATTACGGCTCGGTGCCCTTCGACATGCACACCCGGCGCCAGGGCTACCCCACCTCGCCGGAGTCCTTCGCACTCACGCCGAACGTCACCCACGCCCGCTCGCGCGGCACGGTGCGCCTGCGCACGATCGACTACCGCGACAAGCCGCAGGTCGATCCGCGCTACTTCACCGACGAAGCGGGCCATGACATGGCCGTCGCTGTGGCCGGGATTCGGAAGGCCCGCGAGATCGTCTCCCAGCCCGGGATGGACGCCTACCGAGGGCGCGAGCTGTTCCCCGGCGAGGCTGTCCAGAGTGACGAGGAGATCGCCGACTACGTCTCCAAGACCCACAACACCGTCTACCACCCGGCGGGCTCCTGCCGAATGGGCGCGGTGGACGACGAACTGTCGCCGCTGGACCCGCAGCTGCGGGTCAAGGGCGTCACGGGCCTGCGCGTGGTCGACGGCTCCGTCATGCCGCAGCTGGTCGCGGTGAACCCCAACCTCACCACGATGCTGATCGGCGAGCGTGCGGCGGATTTGATCCGCGGCGCACAGCGGAGCTGATCCCGACCGCCCCGGATCGGCCCCGTCTCGGACCCACCCGCCAAGACGGCCCCGCACCGAGGTGCGGGGCCGTCCACCGGTCACTCAGCGGGTGGGTGGTGCCGTTCAGCGGGTCGCGTCGATGAGCAGCTTCCCGTTCGCGGTGCCGGCCATGCTGACCTCGAAGGCCTCGGCGGCGTCGGCGAGCGCGAAGGTGCGGTCGATCTCGACGTCGAGGGTGCCGGCGGCGACCTTCTCCAGCAGCATGTGCAGGCGGGCGCCGTCCGGTCGCACCCACACCCAGTGCCCGCCGGCCTCCTCGACCGAGGGATCGGCGATCGAGACGTGTCGGCCGCCCTCGGCGAGCAGCGCAAGGGTGTCCTCGCGGACCTCGCCCACGAAGTCCGCCACGGCGCTCACGCCGTCGGGCGCGATCTCGCGGACCCGCTCGACGAGGCCTTCCCCGTAGGCGACCGGAGTGACGCCGATGGCCGTCAGCTTCTTGTGGTTACGCGGCGAGGCAGTGCCGATCACGGTCGCCCCGAGCTCCCGGGCGAGCTGCGCGGCGAGGTACCCGACCCCTCCGGAGGCGGCATGGATGAGCAGGGTGTCGTCTCCGGTCAGCTCCAGGGTCTCGAGGCTGCGCAGGGCGGTGAGCCCGGTCAGGGGCAGGCCTGCGGCGGCCTCGAACCCGACACCATCCGGGATCACGGCGACGGACGTGGCCGGCAGCGCGACGTACTCGGCGAAGGTGCCGCCGTGCAGGACGTCCTTGCGGCCGTAGGAGGCGACCCGGTCACCGGGGGTGAACTCGGGGTGTCGGGGCCGACGGCCTCGACCACGCCGGCCACGTCCCAGCCCGGGATGACCGGGAAGACCACGTCCATCAGGGCATCCAGGCCCCCGCTCATCACCTTCCAGTCGACAGGGTTCACGGCGGCGCGCTCCACCCGGATCAGCACCGCGCCCGGGCTGACCTTCGGCAGCGGGGCATCGGTGAGCTCGAGGGTGGAGGGGCCGCCGTACTCGGAATATGTCATTGCACGCATGGCGGGCACAACGCGGGGCGGGGGCGACGCATTCCCGGTCCGCACCTCCCGGAATGGTGCCACCGGTGCGTCGGCGCCGTCCTGTCCTGTGCCTGAGATACCTGGGACGACGTCGCACCAGGTGGACATACTTCCGAAATGTCCGATTCGTGCGTCATGCTGTACCTACCAGGCGCAGCACCGGCAGGCATGTCTCATGCGCCGATCCGCTGTCCCCGGATCCCGTCCCCATGGAAGGAAATGCATGCTCCTCACTCCCACCATGGCCGAAGCGTTCGGCGACTGGCTGGAACGCGAGCGGATCCATCACGCCCTCGTCCGTGCCCGCCCGGATCTCGAGGGCCGGCTGGAGCTCGACTAAGAACGACCGCTGCTGCGGATCCCGCTCATCGACGGCACGACCATGCTCGTGGCGAAGACCAGCGAGGAGCCCGGGACCGGGTGGGTGCTCGGGGTCCCGGATCCGCAGTTCCCGATGCTGCACGAGGCGGGAACTCTGAGCGAGCTGGTCCATCGAGCACTGGATGTCCTGGATGCACGACGTCCCGACCGCGCAGCGGCTCCGTGACCGGCCGATCGCTGCTCAGCTCAGCAGCGCCTGCCCGAACATGGTGTCCTTCGCGCCCACGCCGGGCAGCACGGCGAACATGGCGGAGGCGACGTGGCGCAGGTACTCCTCGAGCGCATCGGTGGTGACCATCCGCTCCAGGATCGGGAAGAAGGACTCCCGCGGGTCGCGGACGTAGGCGATGAAGAACAGCCCGGCGTCGATCCGGCCCAGGGAGTCGCTGCCCTCGGTGAAGTTATAGCCGCGCCGCAGCATGCGGGCGCCCTGGTTGCTGTGCGGGGAGACGATGCGGATGTGGGCGTCGCGCGCGATGGCCGGGCCACCGTCCACGGTGGCGGCGAAGTCCGGATCGATGAACTCATCGGTCCCGGCGCTCGGCTCGGCGACCGACAGCGGCGCACCGAAGCGCTTGTCGCGACCGATGATCTCGTGCTGCTCGACCAGTCGCAGCCGGTCCCAGGTCTCGAGGTTCATCCGGATCTTGCGGATCATCATGTAGGAGCCGCCGGCCAGGTGTGCTCCGCCGGAGTCCTGCTCGGAGATCCACAGCTGCTCCGCGAGCTCCTCGGCACCATCCTCCTGCTTGAGATTGTTGGTGCCGTCCTTGTACCCGAACAGGTTCCGCGGGGTCTCCTGCGTGGTCGAGGTGGAGGAGGTGCGCCCGTATCCCATCTGCGTCCACCGCAGCGCCGCGGTGCCGACCGCGATCCGGGTGAGGTTGCGGATGGCGTGCATGGCGACCTGAGCATCATCGGCGCAGGCCTGGATGACCAGGTCCCCGTCGGAGCGTTCGGCCTGCAGGGCTTCACCGGCGAAGCGCGGGACACCTTCGGCCAGGGCCTCGGGCATGCGGTCCGCGATCCCGAAGCGGTCCTCCCCGTCGGCGTCGACGAAGAAGGAGCGCCCCACGCCGACGGTGATCGTGACGGATGAGGCGGGATACCCCCAGGCCTCCCCGGTGTCGCGGGGGACGGCCTGCAGGTTCGCGAGCGGCTCCCCGCCGACGAGCCCGCCGGTGCTCATCTGCTCCGCGGCCACCAGCCATTGCTGCATGAGGCGGCGCACCGCGTCCAGGTCCGTGGCAGTGACGTCGTAGGCGGCGGTGAACAGGTAGTCCTGCGCCGCGGTGGTGATGCCCTGCTGGTGCGCACCGCGCAGAGGGTACGTGCGGTCCAGGGGGTCGACCGCGGCCGCCTCCTCGGCGCTGGCCCGGGCGCCGGCGAATCCGCCGAGCCCCCCGAGCATCCCGCCGGCGAGGATCCCGGCACCGGCGGCGCCCAGCAGGCCGCGTCGACCGACGGCGCGCGGGGCGGGGGCCCGCCCGTCCGCTGGTGCCTGCGCGGTGCCGGGCTCCACGTCGGAGGTCTCGTGATCGCGTCGCCGGGTCATGACAGTACGACCGCGGGGACCTGCGCGAGCTGGTCGGCCAGTGCGGTCACGGCCACCGACAGGTCCCGCTGCGCGTCGGTGTAGTCGCTGTCCTTGGGCGCCTGCCCGGCATCCTCCTGGACCGTGGCGATCGTCGAGTAGTCGACGTAGCGGGGGGTCCCGTCCTCCCACTCTCCGGCCTGGTGGGCGGAGAGCTCCTCCTGCACGGCGGCGAAGCCGTCGGCGATCTCACCGGCGAGCTCCGGATCCTCCTTCTCCACGATCTTCTGCACGTTGCCGTAGGCGACGTTCGCACCGTCGAGGTTCGCTTGGAAGTCGTCGAGGTCGGTGTGGGAGAAGGTCTCCTCCTCGCCGACGATCTTCCCGGTGGCGACCTCTTCCATCAGCTCGCTGGCCCCCAGGGTGACGTCCTCGAGGGTGACCGCGAACGGGCCCGATGCCGTGTCGCTCGCCCCGGTGACCAGGTCGTACAGGGTCTGGGTGTCCTCCACCAGCCGATCGGCGACCCGCTGCCGGCTCGCATCGTCGGGGAAGCGGAAGGCGTCGTCGTCGCTGAACAGGTCGGCCTCGATGCGGTGCCAGCCGGTCCAGCCGGCCAGCAGCTCAGGGTCGGTGACGGGGGTGTCGGCCCCGGCGGAGAGGTCCTGGATCCGCAGGTCGAGGGCGGCGTCCAGGTCGCCGGGCTCCTCGATGCCGAAGGCCTCGGCGGTCGGCTCGATCCGTTCGAAGTGGCGTCGGGCCAGCACGTACAGGTCCTGAGCCCGCTCGGTGTCGCCGGCGAGGTAGGCCTCGCGGAAGTCCTCGGTGGCCGTGATCAGCTGGCCCGCCTGGTCCTCGATGTACGCCGTGTAGTTGGTGACCGCGTCCTCGCGCAGCTGCTGGGTGTCCTCGTCGACGGCGAGCACCTCGCCCTGTGTGACCGTGAAGGGGGTGGTGCCCACCAGCGCGCCGACCATGTTCGGTTTGCAGGCGGTGAAGTAGTCATCCTTCTCCAGGCCCGTGGTCAGCTCGACGGTGGAGCCGGGGCCGATGTTCTCCTTCTCGGTGACGATGCGCAGCTTGTCCGAGGCCAGCACCTCGAACTCGTTGGGCACGGTGCCCTCGTTGCTGATGGAGAAGGTGACCACGCCGGACGGGATCTCGGTGGTGGCGACCTCGCAGGTGTCGTCCGTGATGGTGACGCTGATCGGTCCGGCGCCGGCCTGGGTGCCGGCGCCATTCGCACCGGAGGAGGGATTGTCGGTGCAGCCGGCGGCGGCCAGGGTGAGCACTGCGGCGATCGCGAGCGGGCGGGTCACGGTGCGCAGCGAGGAGGTGCGGGTCATGTGTGGGGCTCCGAGAAGGTGTCGGGGGCGCTCGAGGGCGCTGGTGGGCGAGGGCGGATCAGTCAGACGGCGGCGGGCTCGGGGACCGCCGCCTCGCGGACGGGACGCGGGGCGCCGGCCCGCACGCGGCGGACGAACAAGAGAGTCACCGGGACGACGTACAGCAGCCAGGCGACCACCTGCAGGACGGTCGGCTGGACATTGACCTGGAACATCGCCTGGCCCACGACATACAGCCAGTACACCGGGGAGGTGGTCGCCGGCAGCAGCGCCGAGACGTCCCAGGCGTAGGTGTTCAGCCCCGGCAGCACACCGGCCTCCTGGAAGTCACCGATCCCGTAGGCGACGATCCCGGCGGCGATCAGGATCAGGAGACCGCCGGTCCAGGTGAAGAAGCGGCCCAGGTTCAGGTGCAGGGCTCCGCGGTACAGGAGGATGCCCAGCACGACCGCGAGAGCAAGGCCGACGACGAGCCCGGCGGAGGTCGCGGCCACCGAGTTCTCGACCGAGGACTTCACCGTCGCCCACACGAACAGGGCCGTCTCCAGGCCTTCACGGCCGACGGCGGCGATCGCCACCAGGGCCACACCCCAGCCGGCGCCGTGGGCCAGCGCCCGGCTGAGCTCACCCTCGAGATTCTGCTTCTGCCCGCGCGCATTCTTGGACATCCAGAAGATCATCCCGGTGGTCAGGGCGACGGCCAGCAGCGCGAGCGAGCCGCCGAGGATCTCCTGCGCCTGGAACGTGAGGGTCTTCGGGCCCCAGGTGAGGACGGCCCCGAGGATCAGCGGGAGAGCGGCCGCGGCGGCGACGCCGATCCACAGCTTCGGCAGCACATCGCGGCGCCCCGATTTCACCAGGTAGGCCACGAGGATGCTCACCACGAGCGTCGCCTCGAGCCCCTCGCGCAGCGCGATCAGCAGATTCGGGAGGAACATCGGGTCTCCGGGGATGGATGGCGAGGTCGTCCCGAGGATCCAGGGGATGCCGGGGGGCGTGACGACGGATGCCGCGAGACGATGGTAAGGGTATCCTCAGCGATTTGTCCAACGCGGGTGTTTCGTAAGTCGCGTGATCAGCGGAGCGCACCGCGATCCCGGAGCGAGCCCGGACATCTTCGAGAGGAGGGCTTCGAGATGCTCTGCCCGATCCCGCGCGCGTCGTCGAGGGGTCAGCGGGATTCGGGCCGCGGCGCTCTGTCCTCCTGGGACTCCTGGGACTTTTCGGCCGGCTCCTCCGCAGTATCCGCCGCGGGGTCCTGGTCCTCGGTGTCCAGCACCACGCCGCGGCGGATGGAGATCGTCACCGCCACCGCGATCGCCGCGAGCGCCGCACCGGCGATGAGGTAGCGCAGCGGGTTCGCGTCCCCGCTGAGCGCGCTCATCCCCACCACGGCGGGGGCGATCAGCACGGCGACCAGGTTCATCACCTTGATCAGCGGATTGATCGAGGGGCCGGCGGTGTCCTTGAACGGGTCGCCGACGGTGTCGCCGATGATGGTGGCCTCATGGGCGAGGGAGCCCTTGCCGCCGTGGTGGCCGTCCTCCACCAGCTTCTTGGCGTTGTCCCAGGCGCCGCCGGAGTTCGCGAGCATGATCGCCATCAGCACACCGGCGGCGATCGCCCCGGCGAGATAGCCAGCCAGGGCCGGCGCCCCGAGACCGAAGCCGACGGCGATCGGGGCGGCGGCCGCGAGCAGGCCCGGCGTGGCCAGCTCCCGCAGCGAATCGCGGGTGACGATGTCGACCACCCGGCCATACTCCGGCTTGGCGGTGCCCTCCATGATCCCGGCGATCTCCCGGAACTGGCGGCGCACCTCGTAGACGACGGCGCCGGCGGCCCGGCTGACCGCGCTGATCGCGAGGCCGGAGAACAGGAACACCACCGCGGCACCGATGATCACCCCGACGAGGGTCTGCGGGGAGAAGACGACGGACTGGGCCAGGAAGTCCTGGTACCGCTCCCCCAGCACCTCGTGGATGGCGTCGGTGTAGGAGCCGAACAGGGCGGTCGCGGCGAGCACGGCGGTGGCGATCGCGATGCCCTTGGTGATCGCCTTGGTGGTGTTGCCGACGGCGTCGAGCTCGGTGAGCACCTGGGCGCCCTCGCCGTCCACGTCCCCGGACATCTCCGCGATGCCCTGGGCGTTGTCGGTCACCGGGCCGAAGGTGTCCATCGCGACGATCACGCCGACGGTGGTGAGCAGGCCGCAGCCGGCCAGCGCGATCGCGAACAGCCCGGCGATCCCGGAGCCGCCCAGCAGGAAGGCGCCGAACACCGCTGCGGCGATCACCAGGGCGGTGAACACCGCGGATTCCAGGCCCAGCGAGAAGCCGGAGAGCACCACGGTCGCGGCACCGGTGCGGGAGGTGGCGGCGACCTGGCGCACGGGACGGTCCTCGGTGCTGGTGTAGTAGCCGGTGAGGTAGAGGATCAGCACGCCGAGGGCGATGCCGATGGCGACGGCTCCGGCGGCGATGATCCGGGGATCGTCGATCGCTGCGGTCGAATCCTCGATGCCGAGCTCGGCGAAGCTGCCGGGCAGGTAGACGAAGGCGGCCACGGTGCACAGCACCGCCGAGATCACGGCCGAGTACAGGAAGGAGCGTCGGATCGTGGTCAGGGCGCTCTGGCCGGTCTTCGGGGTGGTGAGGTAGATGCCGATCAGGGCGGTGAGCACACCGATCGCGGGAACGATCAGGGGGAACACCATGCCGGCCTCGCCGAACGCGGCACGGCCCAGGATGAGTGCGGCGACCAGGGTCACCGCATAGGACTCGAAGAGGTCCGCGGCCATCCCGGCGCAGTCACCCACGTTGTCGCCGACGTTGTCCGCGATGGTGGCGGCGTTGCGGGGGTCGTCCTCGGGGATGTTCTGCTCGACCTTGCCGACCAGGTCGGCGCCGACGTCGGCCGCTTTGGTGAAGATGCCGCCGCCGACGCGCATGAACATCGCGACCATCGCGGCGCCGAAGCCGAAGCCCTCCAGCACCAGTGCGGCGTCCCCGCGGAAGATCAGCACCACGATGCCGGCCCCGAGCAGGCCGAAGCCGATCGTCGCCATTCCGACGCAGGCCCCGGTGCGCACGGCGATCAGCATCGCCGGGTCCCGGCCGGTCTCGTGCGCAGCAGCGGCCACCCGCACGTTCGCCCGCACCGCGAGCCACATCCCCAGGTAGCCGATCAGCCCGGAGAACGCGGCGCCCACCAGGAAAGCGACCGAGCGTGCCACGCGCAGCAGCATCCCCTCGGTGCCGGCCGCGCCGTGGGCTGGCAGCAGCAGGAGCAGCACGAAGGCGATGACGGCGAAGACGCCCAGGGTGCGCAGCTGGCGTCGCAGATACGCTGCGGCCCCTTCCTGGACGGCGCCGGCGACCTCGTTCATGGCCTCGGTGCCGGTCTTGGCCCGCAGCACCTCGCTGCGGAATCTCAACGCCATCGCGACGGCGACCAGGGCGATCACCACGATCACCGCGACCGTGGTGAGACTCGCCGCGGACAGTGTGATGGCTTCCGGTGTCATGAGGTCCTCCGCACGTCGTCGTGGGTCTGGGGTCCTTCACCACCGTCGTGCTCCTCGATGTGCACGACGATGTGCACGACGGTCCTGGTGCGGGAACCCTAGCCGGGAATACCCGTCAGGAACACCCTTCCGGCCCGGCCCCGCCGCATCCCCAGGGGTGCGGCCCGTGCGGCGCAGCGGCGCGGTCCCTCTGCCGCGCCGGTCCTGCCGGCGGCGCGGCGATCCGGCAGCGCCTGCCTCTGGTGGTGTGGTGCGGCGACGGCCTCAGCGCAGGGCCTGGCAGATCCATCCCTCGGGAAGGGCGCTGCCCGCCAGCAGCTCGCGGACCAGGGACTGCTCCTGCGGTGAGAGGTCCGTATCCAGGTGGGGGTAGATGATCGGCTCCTCCTTCCGGTTGTGGTCCTCCAGCAGGGAGAGCAGCTCGGTGCAAGCCTCGACGATCCCGCTCGCGGCGGAGGAGTCGTCCTCGAGGATCTCGGCCAGGGCATCCATGCGCGTCCACAGCTCGCCGTGCTCGCGGCGCATCACCATCAGCGACATCATCAGCGGCCCGGGCGGCAGGCGCGGGAAGACCACCTCCTCCTCGAGGTAGATGTGTCGGCGCAGCGCCTCCATGGCGCTCAGCAGCGGACGGGCGCGCCGGGCGGGATCGCGCTCTGCGGCATCGGCGAGGAACCGCTCGATCCCCTCGTCGATCTGATGGTGCTCCCGGGTGAAGGCCGCTGCGACGGAGCGCTCCGGCTCTTCGCGCGTCCCGTCGTCGGGCAGGGTCATGGCGCTCAGGCCGCGACCGGGGTGGCGGTGTCGCCGCTTCGGTTCCGGCCGCGCCGCAGGAGCTGGATGGCGACCACGGCGACAGCCAGGGCGATGCCCACGACCGAGATGAGGATCGACGGATAGATCATCATCACGCCGCCGACCACCAGCATCACGCGTTCGACCTTCGTGGCGTCCGCGAAGAAGTAGCCGGCCAGGCCCGCCGCGATCGCGAGCATTCCCAGGATCACCGTGATCAGCGCCGGGATCAGCTCGGCGACCGTGCCGGCGAGCAGCAGCGACGGCTCCAGGACGAACACGAACGGGATGAGGAAGCCGGCGATCGCGAGCCGCAGCGCGGTGACGCCGGTCTTCAGCGGATTGGAGCCCGCGATGCCGGAGCCGGCATAGGCCGCCAGGCACACCGGCGGGGTGACGTCGGCGAGGATCCCGAAGAAGAACACGAACATATGCGCCGCGATCATCGGCACATCGAAGTTGTTGACCAGGATCGGCGCGGCGACGGTGGCCGTGACCACGTAGTTCGCGGTGGTCGGCAGGCCCATCCCGAGGATCAGGCAGACGATCATCGTCATCAGCAGCACCAGCAGGAAGTTGCCCTGGGCGATATCGATGACGGCGTTGCCGAGCCGACCGCCGAGGCCAGTGCCGGTGACGGTGCCGGCCACGATGCCTGCGGTCGCGCAGGCGGCGATCACCGGCAGCGCCGTGCGGGCCGCGGCCTCGAGGGTCTTCACGATCCCCGTGAGCGAGAGCCGGGTGGACTTGCGCAGGAAGCTCAGCGCGAAGGCCACGGCCACTCCCCACAGCGCGGCACGCGCCGGCGAGAAGCCGGACAGCATCATGAACACGATGATCACCAGCGGTGCCAGCAGGTCCAGGCGCGCCAGGATGCTCTTCCAGCCGGGCAGCTCCGAGGCGGGCATGCCCTTGATCCGCATCCTCTTCGCCTCGAAATGCACCGACGCGAAGACACCCAGGAAGTAGAGCGCCGCAGGGATGATGGCGATGACGATGATCTCGTTGTACGGGATACCGGTGTACTCCGCCATGATGAACGCGGCCGCGCCCATGATCGGCGGCATGATCTGCCCGCCGGTGGAGGCGGTGGCCTCGGTCGCACCCGCGAAATGCGACCTGAACCCGGCCCTCTTCATCAGCGGGATGGTGAAGGATCCCGAGGCGACGGTGTTCGCGACCGAGGAGCCGGAGATCATCCCCTGCAGGCCGGAGGCCGCCACTGCCGCCTTCGCCGGGCCGCCGGTGAAGCGCCCGGTGAGGCGGAAGGCGAGGTCGTTGAAGAGCACGCCGATATTCGTGTGGATGAGCACCACGGCGAACAGCAGGAACAGGAAGATGAAGGTGGAGGAGACCTGGATCGGCGTTCCGAAGATCCCGGCGCGGGAGGTGAAGAAGGTGCCGACCGCGAAGTTCTCCCACGACTGGCCGACGATGACGGTCGAGTAGCCGATCGCCAGCAGGCCGATGATCACGATCGGCAGGCCGACACAGCGCCGGGTCGCCTCCAGCGTGAGCACGATGCCCAGCGTGGCGACGACGTAGTCGAGGCGCTCGAATCCCATGATCTGAACGATGTTGCTGGTCAGATGCGCGTATCGCACCACGATGTACAGGTTCACCGCGAGCGCGGTCAGTGCCAGCACCACGTCCCACCAGGGGATCCCGGCCTTCCCGCCGCGACGCTCGACCCGCTTGCCCGCGGGGTAGAGCAGGAAGATGATCGAGGTGGCACCGGCGAGGTGGATCGCCCCCTGGATCAGGGAAGGCCGGGAGCCGAAGATCCCGGTGTAGAGGTGGAACACGGTGAGGGCGATCGAGAGACCGCCCACCACCCATGCCCACAGGCCCAGATTCGTGCGAAATCGGCTGGATGTGTCGTGCTCGCGCAGCAACTCCTGGGCTCTCGCCTCAGCCTCATGCTGCGCCTGCTCGTCGACCTCGAGAGCGGAGGCTCGCGGAGCGTCCTCGTGGTCCGCGGTGCTCATCTCAGAGGAGCCCCTCTTCCTCGTAGTACTTCTTCGCGCCCGGGTGCAGCGGAACCTCACCCTGGCCGGACAGAGCGAAGTCGTGGGTGATCAGATCGCCCTGCGGGAGGGTGATCGAATCGGCGTGCTCGAAGGTGGCCTTGGTGATCTCGTAGCCGACCTCGGGGCTGACCTGATCCATCGAGGCGATCAGCGCGGCGGCGACCGACAGGGTGGTCACCGGCTCCTCGAGGAAGTCGTAGGCCTCGGGCTTGATGGTGTAGACGTCGAAGAGGCTCTCCGAGGCGACCTGCTCGGCCTTGTCCTCATCGAGCGAGACCAGCTTGACGTCGTTGGTCGCGGCGAGGTCGCCGAGCGAGCCCGTCGGCGTGCCGACGACGAACACCGAGGCGTCGATGTTGTTGTCGCGCAGGAGGTCCAGCGAGCTGGAGAAGTCCTGCTCGAACGCCTCGTAGTCGCCCTCGCCGATGTCGTATGCGGCGAGGATCGCGTCGGAGACCGCACGGGTGCCGGAGCCGACGTCGCCCACAGCGATCTTCTTGCCCTTGAGGTCCGCGGCGGATTCGATGCCGCTGCCCGCGAGGGTGACGATGTGCGCGGCCTCGGGGTAGAGACCGGCGATCCAGCCGATGTTGTCGACCTGAGCGCCCTCGAACTCGCCCTCGCCGGTGACCGCGGTGTTGGCGGTGTCCGACTGGGCGATGCCCAGCTGCCATTCACCCTGGAAGATCTTGCCGATGTTCTCCACCGAGGCGCCGGAGTCGGTGTAGGTGACCGAGATGCCGTCGATGTTGTCCTCGTAGATGGCCGCGTACTCACCGCCGAGGGGGTAGTACACGCCACCGGTGCCACCGGTGCCGAAGGTGAGGTCGGTGACGAAGTCGCCCTCGCCACCGCCGCCACCGCTGCCGCCGCCGTCGTCGCTGCAGGCGGCGAGCAGGCCGAGAGCCGCCAGCGGGCCCAGCGTCGCAAATGTCCGTCGTCCGATTCTCATCGTGTGCGCTCCTCTTCGTCGAGGTCGTTCAGACCACGCTCGTATGGGGGGCCCACCGGTTCCCCGAAGGGTCACTGCGGGCAGGGTAGGACCATCTCACCACACGAAAGGGGTTCGGCCACCGGTTATGGACGTCCGCAAGGCAACGGTGCAATAACGGTCGGGACGACACGATCCGCGGTGACGGCGTCGGCTCCGGAGTCGGCGTGCACGCCTGATGCGGTCTGATGCGCTTCTGCCGCGTCCCTCGGGGACGCAGGTGCGAGGGTCAGGAAGCGGCTGGAGCGACCTCGAGCGCCGCGGCATGCTCGCTGATCCGGCGTGCGAGATCGAGGTCACGGCTGGTGATCCCGCCGACGTCGTGGCTCGAGAGCGTCGCGGTGACCTCGGGATACGTCAGGGTGAGGTCCGGATGGTGGTTCGCCTCCTCGGCGGAGGCGCCGATGCGGACGACGAGTTCGAGCCCGGTGGCGAAGTCTCCGCTGGCGAAGCGGGCGGTGAGCGTCTCGCCGTCCTGGTGCCAGCCGGTGAGCTCTGCCTCGGCGATCTCGGCGGGGGTGAGGGTCTTCTTCGGATCAGCCATGCCCCTATCGTGCCCCCGTCGGCGCCGGGAGACCACCCCTGTGGGCGGTGCGGACCGGACCGCACCTGGGCCCGGGCACCTCTCCCCCGCTCTCATCGGCCACACTGGAGGCATGGAGGATCTGCGGGTGAGCCCCGGCCCGGGCGCGCCGCACGGCCTGGTGGTGCCGGCCACGGAGCTCCGCGAGCAGTTCTCCCATGCGTCCGGCCCCGGGGGGCAGGGAGTCAACACCACTGATTCCCGGGTCCAGCTGAGCCTGGACCTGGCCACCACGACGGCGCTCGACGAGGCCCAGCGCGCACGGGTGATCGCCGAGCTGTCCGTGAAGCTCGCCGGCACCGTCCTCACCATCACGGCCGCCGAGCAGCGTTCCCAGCGGCAGAACCGTCGAGCGGCCCGTGAGCGGCTCGCCGCTGTGCTGCGCGAGGCCGTCGCCCCGGCGGTGGAGCGTCGCCCGACCCGGCCCACCAGGGGCTCAAGGCGGCGGCGGCTGGAGGCGAAGCGACAGCGGGCGGCGCTCAAGCAGTCGCGGCGCCCGCCCGGCTCCGAGTGATCCCGGCCGTCGATCCGTCCCACCCAGGGCGTCATGGTCCGGCATCCGCCCGGCATCACCTAGGTTGAGCACATGCTCCGTCGCCTCCTCGCCCGCCTCTTCTGGGCCGTGAGCCCCTGGACGCTCGTCACGGAGCCCGCTCCGCGCCGCCCTTCCGTGATCATCGGCGCCCCGCACACCTCGAACTGGGATTTCGTGATCATGCTGGCCATCTCCTGGCGCCTGCAGATCCCGCTGCGGTGGCTGGGGAAGCACTCCCTGTTCACCTCCTGGCGCGGCCCGCTGATGCGCGCGCTCGGGGGTATCCCGGTGGATCGCTCGGCACCGAGCCGCGTTGTCCGGGAGGTGGTGGCTCGGGCGCGGGCGGGCGAGGTGTTCGGTCTGGTCGTCACCCCCGATGGCACTCGCGGCGCCCACACCCATTGGAAGTCCGGTTTCTACCGCATCGCCCGCGAGACCGGGATGCCGGTGGTGCTCGGCTACGTGGATCGCACCACCATGACCACCGGGCTCGGACCGAGCCTCGAGCTGACCGGCGATATCGCTGCGGATATGGACCGCATCCGCGCGTACTACGAGGACAAGGCCGGCTACCACCCGGCACAGCGGGTCGAGCCGCGTCTGCGGGAGGAGGGCGGCGGAGCTCCGCATCCGGAAGCGGGCAGCGGCCCCGTCGACCCCATGGGCGGACCCGTCCCGGGCGCCGGCACCCCCGGCTGAGCTCGGTCCGGCAGCCCGCTCAGCCGTCGATCCCACCCGGATCCGTGCGAGGCAGCCAGATCCAGCCCTCCTGCCGAGCGAGCTCGAGATCCTCCGCACGCGGCGGGGATGCCCGGCCCTGATCGACCTCGCGGGCGACCAGGGCCGCGATCACCGCGTCCAGCGCATCGTCGTCGCGGGAGCAGAGCGCCTGATGCCCGTTCCAGTCCAGGAACGGCACTCGTCCGCTCAGTGAGGCGACCAGCGCGGCGCGTGGCACCTGGTTCTTCACCCCCTTGTAGCCTCGATGGGCGAGCCCCCAGGTCAGCAGGGCCGCTGCGGGGTACACCTCGCAGATCACCCCGGACCCCTCGCGCGGGACGTCGAGGCCGCGCTCGCGCAGCCTCGCCTCGATCCCGGCCCACCGCAGTGCCGGATGGGCGATCCGATCCGTCGCGACGCTCAGGGGCGTCAGGCCCGTGCGTCGGCGCACCTCGAGGTCTGTCACCCGCATCGCCAGGCCGCGGCGCCAGTCATCCCCGGTGGACTCCGGAGCCGGCTGCTCGTGCGCGGCATGCGCGGCGAGCAGCTCGACGAAACGGCGGGGCCACCCCAGCGGCACGTCGACCCCGGTTTTCGCGGCGCCCGTCACGGCATCGATCAGCGACGCGTCCTCCGCCCCCACCCTCACCTCGTCGAGCACGCAACTCTCCCCCGTCTCGCGCAGCAGTGCCAGTGCGGTGCTGCGGGGCTGAGCGGCGAGATCGATCCCGACATACCTGCGATGCATCGCCTCAGGGTACGGAGCACGAGCAGTCGGAGCCGGACGTGTGTTCCTGCCGGTCACCGCTGGACCGGTCCCCTAGCGTGGACCCGTGCCCCAGCCCACAGCGCCCCGCCCGCTTCTCCGACTCACCCGTCGGGGGCGCCTCGTCCGCTCGGGGATGATCCTGCTGCTGGCCCTCCTGCTGGTCCTCGCACTGGTCTCGCTCCTCGGCGCGCTCGGCGGCGAGGACGCAGCGAAAAGCGCGCCTGCTCCCGCGCTGACCACAGCCGGCCCGACCAGCAGCGACGAAGCCGGCACCGTCCCGGAGGCCTCGGCCTCCCCCTCTCCGGTGGCTGATGCGGACACCGGGGAGGAGTCCGGACAGATCGTGCGCTCCGGGATCATCGGGGACGGCACCTGGACCGTCGCCGCGGCTGCCGCTGCGCCAGCTGGATCTGAGAGCACGATGCACACCTATGCGGTGCGGGTCGAGGGCGGGACCGGGATCGACGCCGATGAGGCAGCGGCGGAGATCGCCGCGGTCCTGGCCGATCCCCGTGGCTGGCAGGACCTCGAGGACGTGTCGTTCCAGCAGGTCGCAACGCTCGAGGAGGCCGAGATGACGATCTCGCTGGCATCCCCGCCGATGGTCGACGAGCTGTGCCTCCCGGCGCACACGGGCGGGCTGTGGAGCTGCCGAGTCGGGCCGGAGGTGGCGCTGAACTCGGATCGCTGGCTGCACGCGACCCCCACCTATGACGACCTGTCCGCGTACCGCGCGTACATGGTCAACCACGAGGTGGGGCACTTCCTGGGGCACGGCCATGCACGTTGCGGCGGTGCGGGGGAAGCCTCACCCGTCATGCTCCAGCAGTCCATCCACCTGCAGGGCTGCGTGCCCAATGCCTGGCCTGCGGACGAGCCGTCGCGCTGACCCCACACGGGTCGCTGCTCCCGGACTCCCCTCGGCTCCCTGCGGCTGGACTCCTCGCAGGCCTTTGCCGAGTCAGGAGGGCGCCGAGAGCGGCTCCGCGCGCCTCTCCTCGGCGCGGCGACGGGCGCGGAGATCCCAGTTCACCAGAAGGCGCAGCACCAGCCCGCCCGCGAGGAGGCCGCCGACGAGATCGCTCGCCCAGTGCCAGCCGAGGAGGAAGGAGACCACGGAGGAGTTCACGGCGATCACCACGACCGCCCACTGCAGGATCTGCACCAGGCGGTGCGAGGCGCCGGTGTAGTGCGCGATCAGATACACGGCGGCGCCGTAGATGAGCACCGCCTCGGAGGCGTGGCCCGACGGGAAACTGATCCCCTTGTCCCCCATCTCGAACAGTCCGGCCTCGAGGAAGCGCGGGTCGTGCTCATAGGCGACTCCGCGGGCCAGCAGCACCTTCAACGAGCCGATGCCGGCCAGGAACCCCAGCTCGGCCAGGCCGGCGATGAGGAGCGGCCGCCAGGACTGTCGGAGCGCTGCGATCACCACCGCCACCCCCAGCAGGAGGGGCAGGCAGACCGCCTGCCCGGCGATGGGGTCCAGCACGTTCTGCGCGAAGGGCAGCAGGCTCGGATCGAGCCGGTACAGCCAGCGCTTGGCCAGGAACAGGTCGACACTCTGGAAAGGGCCGGCGGCCACGATGATCACCAGCATCAGGGTGATCGCGAGGCTCGGGGCCGAGGTCAGCCGGTGCCACCAGTGGCGATCGCCTGCGGTGGTGGGCCCCCCTTCGAGACCAGCATCGAGGAGAGCTTCACGCGGGGACTGGATTTCGGCGACCATCAGTCGGAAAGCCTAGGAAACCTCGGGCCGGATCGACGGATCGCAGCGGTGAACCCCACATTCCCGGGCCTGCCCGGCCACGGAGGAACGGCGAACGCAGCCTGCTCCGCAGGGCACACTCGAGGTGCCGCTACAGCATCGGCGGGGCCCACAGGAACAATCCGGAGGGAGCACAGGATGGTCGGCTCACCGGCTCGCGGTGAGAGCATCGAGGCACGTCATCGCGAGATGCTCGCCCGCCTGGCGAATATCGAACGGGAGCTCTCCGCCCTGCGGCGCACCCGCGAGGGGCTGAGCGATGACGACGAGCACGATCCCGACGGCGTCCCCCTGTCCTCGCAGTGGTCCCGGCTGGAGGGGCTGAGGCAGAGCATGCTCGAGGCGCTCGCCTCGATCGATGCCGCCCACGCTCGCTGGTCCCGTGGAGAGGACGGCCGGTGCAGCAGCTGCGGCGGCCCGATCGCCGCGGAACGCCTGTCCGCTCGGCCGGAGGCGACCACCTGCATCGACTGCGCGCCTTGAGCACGTTCTCCGGGTGGCCGGTCAGCTCTGCCGCGCTGCCTCCAGCTCACGCTGGTCGCGCCGGGCGGCGGTGACCAGATAGCCGCTGAGGATGACGCTCCCGAGCACCGCGAGCACCAGGATCACCCAGATGCCGATCGTGGGATCGATCAGCTCGAGAACGAAGATGGCGAGCACCGCGGCCGCGAGCACGACCCCTTCGATGATCGCGAACCGGACGAAGACGCGGCTGCGCCGTTCCTGCTGTCGGCGACGCACCCCCGCCTCGCCGGTCGGCGCCGGCGCCGTGTCGTCGGTATTGTCGGCATGGACGTTGCTCATCCCGCCATCGTAGCGACGGAGGACTGGAACGAGACCGGCCCGCCACGCTGCCGGCACGATCGCTCGGGTCGCCGCCGGGGACGAAGCGCAGTGGAGCGCCACGGAGCCGACCGCCGGTGCGGCAAGGCACCGCGGCGCCTGCCTCCCTCTACTCGGCGGCCTCGTCGTCACGCCTCTCGCCGATCGGCTCCAGCCGGAGGGCGACGACATTCGCTCCGCTCTTGTCCCACTTCGAATCGACCACGGGCAGGTCCTCCAGCACCAGCTCCTGCGTACCGGGGGCGGCAACGTGCAACTGGCCGATCTCGCTGCGGATGAGCTTCCAGTAATGGATGATCGGGTACGGCTCCTCGCCCTCCCGGCGCAGGGTGAACTCCCGCCGCGCCTGGTCGGTGACGAGAGTCCCGGTGAGACCGTCGGCCCACCACTGGGGATCGGCGTTGCTGAACGTCTCCTTGGTCAGCAGCACCACGCGGTAGTCCCCGGGGGTGCCCATCGTGAACTCCCACCGCCGGGACCCGTCCTCGCCGGCCTCGGCGGCCCAGATGTCCAGACGCAGGTCGGCGCCCGGGGCCTGGACGAGACCGCCGGTGGTCTCCGGCGTGCCCGCGAACTCCAGCTGGATCGTCCGGGGCAGCTCATCCGTCGGCGCGGCCAGCTCCAGGCTGACGATCCGGCCCAGACCGTCGGGCTCGGAGAGCGTGAACGGCACAGGGCTGCCGGTGGCGAGATCCCGGGCGGCCTCGGGGCCGGCCGTGAGCCCGGGCAGATCCAGGGTCGTCGCCTGCCGATCGGCCACATGCAGGTAGAGCGAGGTGCCGCGCGCGGTGACGTGGCCCCAGGCGAAGCCTCCGGGGAAGGGGGCTCGGCCTGCCCCGTGGATGCCGGGAGCGGCCCGCTGCATCCATTCGCCGATGCCCGCATACTGCTCCCGTGCCTGGGGCGGGATCACGCCGGTCGCATCAGGGCCGACGTTCAGCAGCAGGTTCCCCCGCGGCTGACCGTGTAGGCGAGCGCTTCGCACAGCCCCTCCACAGGCTTCCAGCCGGCTCCCCGCTCGGCGAAGGCCCAGCTGTCATTGGTGGTCGCCGCCGTCTCCCAATCTCGTTCCGGGAGCAGGTTGTTGAAGTAGTTGTCATCCATGGAGGTGTAGTCGGGTGCGACCCCGCCTCCGAGCCGGCTGTTGATGACCGCGCCGGGCTGCAGCTCCCTGACCAGGTCGAAGGCCTCCTGCGCGCAGTCCTCCGGGATGCCGCTGGGCATGTCGAACCACATCAGCCCGATGTCGCCGTAGCGGGTGAGGATCTCCCGGAGCTGCGGGGCGGCCTTGCGCCGCCAGTAGGCGTGGAAGTCCCCCTGCGCGGGGTCGAAGTCCCAGTCGTTGCACTGCGGGCCGACCGCATCCGGATCCTCCCAGTCGATCATCTGGGAGTAATAGACGCCGAGCATGATCCCGTGCTCGGCGCAGGCCTCGGCCAGCTCGGCCAGCGGGTCGCGGTCGAAGGGGGTGGCGTCGACGATGTTGTAGTCGGAGACCTGGGAGTGGTACATGGCGAAGCCGTCATGGTGCTTGGCCGTGTACACGAAGTACTTGGCGCCGGCCTCCGCGGCCATGCGCACCCATTCCCGGGCGCTGAAGCTCGTGGGGTTGAAGTCCTCGGCCAGCTTCCGGTACTCGGCCAGCGGGATCCTCGCCTTGTACTGGATCCACTCGGTCAGGCCCTCCACCTGCCGTCCGTGCCAGATGCCGGCCGGAATGGCGGGGAGGCCCCAGTGCACCATGAGGCCGAAGCGGGCGTCGGTCCAGGTCTGACGGCGCTCGAGATCCTGCGCGCTCTGCTGCACCGCGGTGGCGACGGCGACTCCTTCGTCGGCCGCAGGGGCAGCAGACGGGAGACCGGGGGCAGATGAGGCTGAAGTAGGCATGCGCTTACCCTAGCTGTTGTAGGACGTTTCTGGGTCCAGACTCTCGGTATTCGGGAGCCGATGTGCGCGCCTGGACCTGACGCGGCGCCCCCTCCCCAGCCACTTGGGCCTCTCTTCCCTCGTGACGGCGTCGGCCTGCCGGGCTACCGTGAGCGGATGATGAGCTTGCGCGTGCTCCAGATCGGGATGGATCCGAACATCATCGATTTTTCCCCCTGGCCAGGTCAGGATGCAGCCACGCTTCGCACCCGCATCGTGGCCGGCGAGGACGCTCTGCGCGGGACCGGCCTCGAGGTCGTCACCTGTCCCCTGTCGGGCGACGCCGACGCTGCGGAATCCGCAGTGGCGGCACATCTGGCCGACAGAGGATTCGACGTCATAGAGATCGGGGCCGGGCTGCGAACATCCCATGAATACACCCTGGTTTTCGAACGGGTCATCAACACCGTTGCGGCGCTCCAGCCGGGGGTCCCCGTGTGCTTCAACGACTCCCCGAGACGACGGTGGACGCCGTCCGCCGTGGTCTCGGATGGGACTGAGAGGAAGCCCCGACGTGTCGCCGGCGAGCGAACGTGCCCGCGACGGTCGGGGGTGCGGGCTCACGCCTCCAGCACGTAGCGCAGGGTCTCCACCACCTGGTCGGTGGTCGTGCACCAGGCCTGGGCCTCGGCGTCGACCTCCTTGAGCGGATGGATGATGTCCTCGTCATGGAGGGTCACGTAGGGCTTGCCCAGCGCGGCACAGTAGCCGGCATCGAACGCGGCGTTCCACTGCTTGTACTTGTCCCCGAAGCGCACCACCACCAGATCACTCTTCTCGATCAGGGTGCGGGTGCGGATGGCATTGACCTTCGAGGACTGGTGATCGCGCCAGAACTTGCTGTCGTTCTCGCCGAGATGGTCGCCGGCGGCGTCGCTGGCGGGGTGGTCGGTCACCGGCGCACTGAAGACCACATCGAGACCGGCGGCCTCCGCGCCGCGCTGGATCTCGTCACGCCACTCGGTATGGATCTCGCCGGAGAGATAGACGGAAAAACTCATGGTCAGGGCTCCTCACAGGGGGTCGGACGGGACTGCTGGTCTGGCGCACCATCCTAGACGTTCAGGAATGAGCCTCGGGGTTCGGTCCTCGAGCGTCCCGAACCGCGGACATCGCCTTCCGGGACTCGCCTCGGGCGCGGGCCATGACCCTGGAGGGAACAACTCGCCGGTGCCCGGCTGCGGTGGAAGAATGGTGGCCGTGAGCACCATTGCCGTCGTCGGCGCAGGAGTGATCGGGCAGACCTATGCGGGACTGCTGGCCGATGCCGGCCATGACGTGAGCATCGTCGCTCGCGGCCGACGTGCTGATCAGCTGCGTATGTCCGGGATCGTGCTCCACCGGGACGGCAGCACCACCCGGCCGAGGTGCCGCGTGGTGGACACGCTCGCCGAGGCACGGAACGCCGAGGTGGTGATGGTCGCCGTGCGCGGTGAACAGCTGCCCTCTGTGCAGGCCGAGGCTGCGGCGTCTCTGGCGCCGATCGTGGTGTGCATGTCCAACCCGCTCGGGCAGCGGGAGGCCTTCGAGCAGGACGTCGGTGCCGAACGCACGGTCTTCACCTTCTCCGGGATCGGTGGTCTCATCGCCGACGACGGCTCGGTCCACTACCACTCCGTGCGCCAGCAGCCCACAGTCGTCGACGCTGCGGCGAGTGCCGGGGCAGCCGTGGCAGAGCTGATGGGCACCACTGCACTCGCGGTGCACCGCGAACACCAGATGGCCTCATGGCTCGACACGCACAGCGTGTTCATCGCCGGCATCGGAGCGGCCGTGCTCACGACCGAGAACGGGGCACCGGGGGTCTCGCGCTCTCGCGAGCGGGCCCGCCAGATCGTGGGCGCCATCAGTGAGGCTTTCGACGCCCTCCAGGGGCACGGCGTCCCGATTCGACCAGCGGCCCTTCGCACCATCTTCGGGCGAGTTCCGACATGGTTCGCCGCCCGCTACTGGCAGCGCCAGTTCGGTGGACCGCTGGTGCAGGTGTCCATCGCGCCACATGTGCTGGCCACCAGATTTACGGAGTTTCCACAGGTGGCCGCCCACGCACTGAGCCTCGTCGGGCGAGATGCACCCCGGTTCCGCAGCCTGGTCATGCCATGCGCGTCGCCGGGCCACGAGGCCTGATCAGCTGGTTCGGGGTCTCAGCGGCGATCACGAGGGAGTGCTCATCCATGGCTCCGCTCTCTGGGCTCCGGCCAGGACGCCTTCGGCCGATTCGGCCCCAGCCGATGTTCACCGGCCTGCACCATGCCCGCGGCCCCCTGCGCGCAGGACAGCCGAGCGGCCCGTCCCAACACTCTTCGGTAGGCTCAGTTCGTGCACAGCGTCCTCAACATCTCCGCGTACCTGTTCACCCGGATCAGCGATCGCGAGCAGCTGCGCCCTGTCCTGCGCGCACGGGCAGAAGCAGCGGGTCTGAAGGGCACGATCCTCCTCGCGGAGGAGGGCATCAACCTGTTCCTCGCGGGTCATCCCGACGCAGTGCGCGCCTACGTCGATGAGCTGCGCGACGACCCCCGCTTCGCCGCTCTGTCGACGAAGGAGAGCTGGTCTGCCGAGCAACCGTTCCGCAAGATGCTCGTCAAGCTCAAGCGCGAGATCATCCGCATGGATCACCCGACGATCCGCCCTCTCGAAGACCGAGCGCCGGCGGTGGAGCCGGGCACCCTCAAGCGCTGGCTCGATCAGGGACACGACGATGACGGGCGCGACATCGTCATGCTCGACACGCGCAATGCGTTCGAGGTCGACTACGGCACCTTCGAGGGCGCGCTGGATTGGCGCATCACACGGTTCACGCATTTCCCGGAGGCGGCCTCCGCACACCGCGATGCGCTCGAGGGCAAGACCGTCGTGAGCTTCTGCACCGGTGGGATCCGCTGCGAGAAGGCCACGATCTACCTGCGCGAGGCAGGCATCGAAGCGCTTCAGCTCGAGGGCGGCATCCTGGGCTACTTCGAGCAGATCGGCCATGACCACTACGACGGGGAATGCTTCGTCTTCGATGAGCGCGAGGCGCTTGCGCCCGACCTCACGCCGCGAGCCATCACCACGGTGTAGCGCTCCAACGCAGGAGCACAGAGCCCGAAAAGCGGTACGGCGTACAGTCCATCACGGAGCTGACCCTGGTTCCCCGATGATGGGAGGCCGGATGCCCGGCACCGCTCGACCGCTCGCTGCCACCCCCGAACTCGCGTCGGGCGACGCCGCAACGGCCCCTCCTCTCCTCACCCTGGGACTGCTCGCCGGGTCGACGATGGAGAACGAACGACGACTTCCGCTGCATCCTCACCACCTGGACCGGATCGACGCCGACGTACGAGCACGGATGATCGTCGAACGCGGCTACGCCGCCGATTTCCAGCTGGAGCCCGGGTATATCGAATCAAGGGTGGGGCGCGTCGCCGACCGCGATGAGGTGATCGCCTCCGCGGACGTCCTGCTGCTGCCCAAGCCCCAGGCGGCGGATATCACCGCAATCCCGGAGGGCCGTGTCCTGTGGGGATGGCCCCACTGTGTGCAGGACGCGCAGATGACGCAGACCGCGATCGACCGTCGGCTCACCCTCATCGCCTTCGAAGCCATGAACCACTGGACCCGGCGGGGAGATTTCAGCCTGCATGTGCTGCACAAGAACAACGAGCTCGCCGGCTACTGCTCCGTGCTGCATGCGCTGAGCCTCAGGGGATCCACGGGTGACTACGGGCCACGGCTCAGCGCCGTCGTCATCGGTTTCGGGGCCACGGCCCGAGGAGCGGTCACCGCTCTGCAGGCGCAGGGGATCCACGACATCCAGGTCCTCACCCAGCGTGGGGCCTCGGCTGTCGGCTCCCCGATCCACAGCGCACACCTCACCCAGCTGAACACCGGCGACGGCCCCGTCCATCTCAGCACGGTGCTCACCGAGGACGGAGATGTCCTGCTCCCGGACTTCCTGGCCGCCCACGACATCGTCGTCAACTGCACGCTCCAGGACGTGGCGGCGCCCCTCACGTACCTGCGGACCCAGGATCTGGAGAGGTTTCCCGCAGGGAGGCTGATCATCGATGTCTCGTGCGACGAGGGGATGGGCTTCGAGTGGGCCAAGCCCACGGAGTTCGAGGATCCGATGTTCACCGTCGGGCAGGGAGTGAACTACTACGCCGTGGACCACAGCCCGTCCTATCTGTGGAACTCGGCCACCTGGGAGATCAGCGAGGCCCTCCTGCCCTTCCTCCGCACGGTGATGGAGGGACCGTCCGCCTGGATAGCGGATCAGACGATCGCCCGTGCGATCGAGATCCGCGACGGCGAGGTCAAGAATCCGAGCATCCTGGCGTTCCAGGGCCGAGGATCCGAGTACCCCCACCTGCGGACCGCCGAGGTGTTCTGAGCCTCGAACACAGGCGGCAGCACCGGGGCTGCATCGAGGCGTCGTTGTCGACTGCACCGGCATCCCCGCGCACCCGCTGATGCCGGGACCAATCCGTTCGTCCCGGCCCTCCGAACACAGGACGAGGCGCGTCGTCACGATCGCCTGAGGCGGCCAGCTCACGCTGACGGCCCCCCGCACTTGCCGGTCGACGGCAGCTCTGCTGCGCCGATCCCAGTCCTGAGGAGGTCGATCATCATTCTTCCCGCCCCGAACTCCAGCAGGGCCACTCACCCCGCACCGACCGCGGAACCGCTGCCGGGCTACCGCGCCGGCCGTCTCCACTCCGACCCCGACCATCTGACCGTGCTCTTCACGGACTTCGATGTCGCCGCCTACGGTCGCGAGGACCACGGGCGCATCCTCGTCGATGCCACAGCCGCCGCGATGGAGGACCTGTCGGAGGAGACCCGTGCCGATCTCGCGTTCCTCTGCCGTCTGGACAGCGCCGGATTATCGGAAGCGCGCGCTCTCCTGGCCACCTGGACCGCCAACGAGGCCCGGATCACGGCCTTCGTGGCGACCTGGGCGTTCGCCCGTCACCAGCTCGGTCGCGCCATGCGGGATCTGCTGGCCGCCACCGGGTCGCCGCTTCCCCCGCCCCGTCGGCGCTCTGCCGCCTCCCGCGTCCGCAGCGTGTATCTCGAGACGGTCATGCCGCTGCTCGCCCCTGTCTGGACGAATGCGGTGGGGGCGCCGGTGGTCGCCGGCCACATGGCGCGCCTGGCAGTCCAGGAAGAGGCGCTGCAGGCCGCCTACCGAGCGGTGCTGCCCCGGCTGCACGAGGAATCAGCGCGCGTCGTCCAGGAGATCCTCCGACGCCGAGAGCACAGTGCCCGCTTCTTCCGGCTCGAAGCGGAGGCCCGCATCTCCCGCTCACGGACCGAAGCGGTCACGGCACGCCGATATCTCGGCCGCGGGTGGGAGCCGCTGCGCGTGGTGGGTGTGGCCGATCCCGACGAATTCCGCGCCCTGACCAGCATCTTCCGCTCCCCCGACTCCCGCGCCGACCTCGCGCGCGCCACGTCGATCCTGCACGATCTGCTCCCGGCCCCGCGGCGCTCCCTGCGCATGTCGTCGAGCCGGATCCCTGGAAGGACCTCCCATGGCCTTTGATCTCGAACGCTTCACCGACACCTCCGAGCCGCTGCAGTGGGACGACCTCGATCTGACGGTGTTCCGCGAGCAGCCGCTGGATCCGCAGACCCTGCGCACCGTCCGGTATATGTGCGACGTCGAGTACCACACCACCTGTTTCCTGCGGGATCTGCTGGTCACTCCCTCCCATCGGGAGGAGGAATCGGCCGGGTTCATGACCACCTGGAATCGCGAGGAGTTCTGGCACGGAGAAGCACTGGCGGCCGTGCTGGCCGAGCACGGGATCATCGTCGACTACGACGAGGTGAAGGCCAAGCGGCTGGGACTCGGCTGGCAGCTCGCGCTGTCATCCGTGAAGCAGTCCGGCCTGGCGAACCTGGTGGGCCAGGACTTCGTCGCCGTGCACATGACCTGGGGAGTGGCCAACGAGCTCTCCGCCACTGCCGGGTACCGGCGCCTCGCCGAGATGACCGACAGCCCCACGCTGGCCGCCCTCGTCACGCGGATCGCTCAGCAGGAGACACGGCACGTCGCCTTCTACACGACCCAGGCACGGGCACGCCTGGAGAAGTCCGAGAAGGCGCGCAAGCTCGTCCGCCTGCTGCTGAGCAAAGCGTGGCGCCCGGTGGGCTCCGGGATCATGGAGGAGGACGAGGTCCGGCACGTCTTCGGGCACCTCTTCGGCGGCAAGCAGCACGAAGTCGACAAGCTCGATCAGCGCATGCAGCGGATCCCGGGCCTGGAAGGGCTCACGATCTTCGACCAGGCATTCCGCCGACTGGCCATCGCCTGAGACCTCCACCAGGATCGCGCTCGCCGGCGCCGACCGATCCCTCCCGTGCCCGGCACGAGCACGGGGCCGGCACCGACCTCGACCGCAACGCTAGGCTGGAGTGATGGCGACAGTACTGCTCGTGCGGCACGGCCGCACCACGGCCAATGCGACCGGCCTGCTGGCAGGTCGGACCCCCGGCGTCCACCTCGACGATCTCGGACGGGATCAGGCGGCGCTGACCGGCAAGAGGATCGCGGCCGTGCCCGTGGCCCGGGTGGTGACGAGCCCGCTCGAGCGCTGCGCGGAGACCGCCCGGGCCATCGTCGAGCAGCAGAGCGACGCACCGCCCTCGTCGGTCGACCCCGAGCTCACAGAGTGCGGTTACGGTCAGTGGCAGGGCCGTCAGCTCAGCGATCTCGCGACCGAGGAGCTGTGGCGGATCGTGCAGTCGCAGCCGTCCGCTGTCGTCTTCCCCGGCGGCGAGTCGATGGCCGGGATGCAGGCCAGGTCGGTGGCAGCGATCCGACGCCACGATGCCGCCGTCGAGGCCGAGCAGGGGCCGGGTGCGGTGTGGGTGGCGGTGAGCCACGGCGACATCATCAAGTCGGTCCTCGCCGACGCGCTGGGAATGCATCTGGACCTGTTCCAGCGGCTCGAGGTGGGGCCCGCCTCCGTGTCGATCGTGAGCTATGGCGCGAGCCGGCCGAGGGTCTGGGCGACCAACACGGACTGCGGTGATCTGTCCTGGCTCGCGAAGGACATCCCCTCCGGCGATGCAGCGGTGGGCGGCGGCGCCGGCACTCCCGCCACGGGCAGCCGGACGCCTAGGATCAGCACATGACCGACGCGCCTGCACATGTTCATGAGTTCGACTGGCCGGACCGGGTCGTCATCGGGACGCTCGGGCGCCCCGGGGCCCGCACGTTCTACCTGCAGGCGCGCGCCGGGGAGCAGATCCTGAGCATCGCCCTGGAGAAGGAGCAGTCTGCACTGCTCGCGCTGAAGATCGATGAGATCCTCGACCAGCTCATCGCCGTCGAGGGCAACCGCTACAGCGTCCCCACCAGCACTCCGGTCGAGCTCGTCGACAACGATCCGCTCGATGCCGTCCAGGAGCAGTTCCGCGCCGGGACCATCGGCATCGGCTGGGACCCCACCACGGCCCAGGTGATCATCGAGGCGCATCCCCTCCCCGCCGACGACGACGCGCTCGATCCAGGCGCTGCGGCGGGCTCCGAGATGCTGCGCGTGCGGATGCCGGTCGGCACTGCTCGGGCGTTCACCCAGCGCACCCGGGAGATCGTGGAGGCCGGGCGTCCCCTGTGCACGCTCTGCGGCCACCCCATGGACCCCGACGGCCATATCTGCACCCTTCCCGAGGACTGATGACCGCGACCGACCCGGCGACCGCCGAGCTGACGCTCACCGGCCGCATCACGACGGCGTCCAACGCGACGTTCCTCGGCAGCATCGACGGCGCGGCAGTGGTCTACAAGCCGGTGGCGGGCGAGGCCCCGCTCTGGGACTTCCCCGGCGGCACCCTGGCCGGCCGGGAGGTGGCCGCCTACCTGATCTCGCAGGCCCTCGGCTGGAACATCGTGCCGCGCACCTGGTTGCGCGACGGCCCGCTGGGCGAAGGGATGGTGCAGCTCTGGCAGGAGCCGGACCGCGCCCAGCGCGCCGTGGATCTGCTCGCGTCGGACCATCTTCCCGCGACGGGCTGGAGAAGCGTGCTCGAGGGCCTCGATCAGAGCGGGGAGCGGATCACCCTCGTCCATGAGGATTCGCCGGCCCTGCGACGCATGGCGGTGTTCGACGTGATCGTCAACAACGCCGATCGCAAAGGCGACCACATCCTCGCCATGGCCGACGGTCATCGGCACGGCGTCGATCACGGGCTCACCTTCCATCGCGACCCCAAGCTGCGCACCGTCCTCTGGGGATGGATGGGGGAGGCACTGACCGACGAGGAGTGCGAGGGCATCGACCGTGTCAGCGAAGGGCTGCACGGCGAGCTGGGCCGGCGCCTGAGGGAGCTGCTCAGCGCCGACGAGGTCGCCGCACTCGCCGCGCGCTGCGCCGCGCTGCGTGCGGACGGGCAGTTCCCGGCCCCGAGCGGCGCGATGCCGGCGGTGCCGTGGCCTCTGTTCTGAGGGGTGCGGGATCCTCCGGTGACGCCGGTGTGCTGCGTGAGCTCAGACGCCGAACCGGAACCTCACCACGTGCCCTCACGGAGGACGATCTGGTTCAGTAGTGGTAGCGGGCCTGAAGAATCACGAGGTCCTCGTCGTCCACGAGGTAGACCAGTCGGTGCTCATCGGTGATGCGCCGCGACCACGCACCCTGCGCTCCATACTTCAGCTGCTCGGGCTTGCCGATCCCGGAGAACGGTTCGCGCAGGCAAGCGTCGATGAGCGTGTTGATGCGCTTGAGGATCTTCCGGTCGGCGGTTTGCCAGTGCTTGTAGTCTTCCCAGGCCGACTCGTCCCAGACCAGACGCACTCAGGCTTCCTCGTCTGCGCGATCGAGGTCGTGGACCTCGACCTTTCCACCGCGGGCGCGGTCGTAGGCATCGAGCAGTCGGCGGGCGTTGGCCGGCGAGCGGAACAGGTATGCGGTCTCCTGCCACGCGGCGTACTCGTCCGCCGGCATGAGGACTGCGTTGCCCTTACGAGAGACGATCTCGACGGCTTCATGGTCCTCGTTCACCCGCTCTATGAGGGGGAACAGAGTCTTGCGTGCCTCGCTTGCACTGATGGACATGATGAGGACCTCCTCGCTCGGATCGATGGTACAACTATATGGTACCACTCGACACCAGCAGGTCGCCCAGTACACGGTGATCACGTCATGCCGAGAAGCTGAACTCCTCCAAGGGACTGACGCGCGCAGCGGAGACAGCCTGACGTGGCCTGCTTGCGCACCAGTCCCGCCGAACCGGGACTGGATTCACACGTTGAAGCGGAATTCCACCGAGTTCCGGCACGTAGGACCATCTGCAGTCAGCGACTACCAAGCCCGTCCGCGCAGGTCGATGTCGCCCTCCGGCCACAGCTCGAGCGGGGCGATTGGCCAGATGAAGATCGGCGGGCCGGGCTCGTCCACGACAGATTCGCCATCACGCCCGATCGACTTCTCGCGGGCATAGATCCGATGTCAACCACATGAAGCATAGAACGGGACGACTTGCTCTCGACAGCCCAGGTAGCCGAACGCGAGGTGGCCGCGATCGCGCATCGACTGCTCTGCCCACCCCATGAGTTCACCCCCGAGACGTATCCCTCTTGCGTCAGCGGAGATCAAGACACCGCCGACTCCCGCGATCGCGACGGTCTCCTAATCAACAGCGATCTCGCGGCGCGCCCATCCCACGTGGCCGACGACGCGACCTCCGATCCGCGCCATGACGTGGACATCATGTGACACGCAGCCGTAGGGCTGTTGCGGATCCCACTCTCCGAACTCCTTGAGATACTCGCTGTCGAAGAGCTGTCGAAGCTCACCCAGATCGGCCTCAGTGAGTTCCTGGTGGGCGAGGATCTTGATCGAATGATGCTTCACGAGTCGACATTCCACGGGTCCACCAGTTCGACGCCGGTGTGCTGGAAATCCTTCACATTGCGCGTAGCGCATATTGCTCCGTGCGCCAGGCAGATCGCGGCGATCTGCGCGTCGGCGGTACTGATCGGCGCTCCCGTGCTCTCTCGAGCCACGAGCACGTCGGCGTAGCGGTCGGCCGCCACGTCGTCGAACGGCAGCACAGCGCGGCCGCCCCGGTACGGCGCGAGCGCCGCGTCGATGCTCCTGGTCAGCTCATCCCTGCGCCGACCGTCCGGTAGCCGTCGCACACCCGCCAACAGTTCCGCGAGCGTGACGGAAGTAATCGCGACGTCGCCCTCCAGGGACGCGAGCCAGTCCACCACGCGTGGCTCAGGCAGCGGTCGAAAGATCTCCGAGATCACGTTCGTGTCGAGAATGATCACTCGAAGTCCACCGCCCGTGCGACGTCATCGCGCACAGGGATCGGCAGATCTTCGACTCCACCGACATCCTGCGCGGCAGCCAGTAGAGCGATTCCGATGTGCGGCCTGCGTGCAGCCTTGGTAAGGATGGCGCGAACCTCGGCTTCCATGGACCGACCGTGCTCCTTAGCCTGCGCGGCGAGTTGCTGTTTCACGGCGGCGTCGAGACCGCGGACGATGATGGATGACATCGGCGACCACCCCCTCTGATATCAATCATGATAGCAGCGTGCGCAGCAACCTTGCCAGAGGCGAGGACCCTCCGATACGACACTGCCCCGGTCCCCTCATGACGAGGCAACCGGGGCGATGCTCAGATAAACGATCGAGAGCGTTGATCACACGTTGAAGCGGAACTCCACCACGTCACCGTCGCGCATCACGTAGTCCTTACCCTCGATGCGCACCTTGCCCTTGGCCTTGGCCTCGGCCATGGAGCCGGCCTCGATGAGATGGTCGAAGGAGACGATCTCGGCCTTGATGAAGCCGCGCTCGAAGTCGGTGTGGATGACGCCGGCAGCCTGCGGCGCAGTGGCTCCCTTAGGGATGGTCCAGGCGCGGGATTCCTTGGGGCCGGCGGTGAGGTAGGTCTGCAGGCCCAGGGTGTCGAAGCCGACGCGGGCCAGCTGGGTGAGCCCGGATTCCTCCTGGCCGGTCGATTCGAGCATCTCTGCGGCCTCGTCGTCGTCGAGCTCGATCAGCTCGGACTCGAACTTCGCATCCAGGAAGATCGCCTCGGCCGGGGCGACCAGGTTCCGCAGCGCCTGCTGCGAGGCGGTGTCCGCGAGACCTTCCTCGTCGGTGTTGAACACGTAGATGAAGGGCTTGGCGGTCATCAGCTGCAGCTCGCGCAGTGCGGCCACGTCAATGCCGGCGCCCTCGGCACCCTGGTAGAGCGTTGTGCCGGTCTCCAGCAGCGCCTTCGCCTTGATGACGTTCGGCAGCACTGCGGAGTCGACCAGGCCGCGCTTGGTGTCCTTCTCCAGGCGCTGCATCGAGTTCTCGATGGTCTGGAGGTCGGCGAGGATCAGCTCGGTGGCGATGGTCTCCATATCGTCGGACGGCGAGACCGAGCCCTCCACCCTGGTCACGTCGGGATCGGCGAAGGCTCGGGTGACCTGGCAGATCGCGTCGGCCTCGCGGATGTTGGCGAGGAACTTGTTCCCCAGCCCCTCCCCTTCGCTGGCTCCCTTGACGATGCCGGCGATATCCACGAAGGACACCGTCGCCGGCAGCAGCTTCTGGCTGCCGAACACCGTCGCGAGCTCAGCGAGCCGCGGGTCGGGCAGCGGGACCACGCCGACGTTGGGATCGATCGTCGCGAACGGGTAGTTCGCAGCGAGGACCTCGGCGCGGGTCAGAGCGTTGAAGAGGGTGGACTTGCCGACGTTGGGCAGTCCCACGATTCCGATAGTTAGAGCCACGGGAGCTGATTCTACGGGACCCCGAGCAGCCGCACTGCTGGTCCATGGGTGATCTCGCAGACCCCGGCCGGATCAGGGCCTCGCGAGACCGGATCGCGTCCGATTCGGGCCCCGGAAGGCTCAGAGCCCGGCGGCCTCGGGGATAGCAGCATCGATCAGGTCGATCAGTCCGGCGCCGCTGAGCTCGCGCACCTCGGTGCTGCCCGGCAGTCCCTCCGGGGTGTCCATCGCGAGCACTGACTCGGAGGTGGCCATGATGCTCACCTGCACCCCTGCGCCCTCTGCGTCGGATGCGGTCATCACCGTCAGCGCGCGGGTATCGGCAAGCTGCTTCGCGATCGGCTCCGCCGGGTCCTCGAGCGAGGCTGTCGGCCCCTCGAAGACCGTCCCGTCCTTCGCGCCTGCCACCTGGGCCTGGTCGATATAGCGCGCCAGGCGCTTCGGCATCGCCGAGCGGGTGGGCACGCTGAAGTGGTGGAACCCGTCCGCGGTGACGAGCTCCTCCAGGAGCCCGCCCTCCGGGAACACGTACACGGTGATCGCCGTTGACTGCTCGGCCACGCGACGGGTGAGGTTCATCAGAGCGCGGGGCGCGCTGCGCAGCGTCATCAGCCCGGCCAAGGTCCGATCCAGCTGCGCGACCCGGGGCGCCGCTGGTGCGCCCGTCGAGAGTCGGTCGCCTTCGGTCTCCGTCTGGGTGTCATCGAGCGTGACGAGCCCGCGTGCGATCAGCGAGCGCAGGGCGATGGAGGCGGAGGCCTCCTCGGCGATCTCCAGCTGCTCGAGGAACGGGGAGCCCGTCATCTGGACGGCATCGCTGCCTCCGAGCGCGACGAGCTCCTCATCGGTGAGCACGGCCAGGATCGACGGGGAGTCCGTGGCTGCGGCGAGGATCTCGAACGCACCGGCGGCATCACGTTCGGTGAACAGGGCGGGGTTGCTCATGGCGGCATCCTAGGGGGAATCTCGAGCCTGCCGGAACGGCGGGCGGGGTGTATGCAGAGCGGATCAGCGGGTCACGCGGTCAGAACCCGAAGGCGTCCCCGAGCTTGCCCAGACCATCACTCACCGTGGAGGCGACGTTGTTGACCCCTTCGGAGACGGCGCTCGCGGCGTTGCCCACCGCGTCACTGACCGTCGAGGCGGTGTCCGCGGCGAAGTTCCCGACGTTTGAGACGGTATCCGCAGCGAAGTTCCCGACGGCTGAAGCGGCGTTGCCGACGGTGCTGGTGATGCCATCCCAGTTCTCGTAGACCAGCTTGCCGATGTCCATCCCAGCGGAGACGAGACCGACTCCCGCACCGATCGCGCCCAGCACGGGCGCTGCGGGGCCGGTGAACGGCGCGGCGATCAGCAGCGCGCCGCTGGCCGTGGAGAGGATGCCGCTGGTCCGGTCGTACCAGTTGTCAGCGGTCGCGGTCTGATGGATACCGAGGCCCAGGTCCAGGAAGGGCAGGGCCTTGCCGATGCCCTTGCCGGCCGTCTTGAGCCACGGGGCGACGTCATCGAGCTTGTTGAGGTGCTGCAGCGGTTCGAAGTTGCCGATCGATGAAGGGAGCCCCAGCTTCCCGAGCAGCTTCTCGGCCCCGGCCTGCCAGCCCTTGCCGCCCTTGAACAGCTCGTCGAGGTAGGACTGCTTCCACAGCCCTTCGAGGCCGTGCCGGGCGAGGTCCGCGATCTCATCTGTTGCGGAGGGGATCCTCGCGAGGTAATCGGCGAGCGACTTGATCCCCTTGTAGGTCTTCTGGCCCTTGTTCACCAGGTCCATGAGGAATCCCAGGGGGCTGAAGGGCTCCTCGGCCGTCCCCTGCCCGGTGCTGCCGTCGGAGCCGCCCTCTCCGCCTTCACTCGAGACCGCATCCTGCTCCTCGGCGTGCTCGCGCAGGTCCTGGACACGTCCGGTCAGCTCTTCTGAACGCAGCTGGAACAGGGTCGAGGCCCCGCTGGACCAGGACTCGCGGAAGCTCTCCGCATCGGTGCCGCGCCAGATCTCCTCGTTCATGACCAGCGGCTCCAGGGTGTCCCGGAGGCTGAGCAGCGCCTGCGCCTGCTGCGCCACGCGTTCGGAATGCGCGCGAAGCGCTTCGGTGTCCGCCCCCATGAAGCCGTTCATATCCACCCTCAGACTCGCCCGCCACGTGTATCGGGCGAGTCGAGCTCGCCCTTCGGCTCCACCGTAGGACGCAGCGGAGAGGAGCGCGATGGGGAGAACTGCCCATGCCGTGCCGAGCCTGCTGTGGCGCCCGTTTCCTAGACTCCTCGCATGACCTCCACCCGCGCCTCCATGTCCTATGCCACCGCCCTGAACCGCAATGAGCTGTTCGAGAGCCCGGGGCTGCGCCGCGACATCCCCGCACTGCTCCATCCCGAGGAGGAGGTCCTGCTGGTGCTGCCGGGCGTCGCGGGCGACTTCCCCGACGTGATGATCGCGACCGCCGATCGCTTCCTCCTGGCCTCGGTCGCGGGGCCTCTCAAGAGGTCCAAGATCAAGAAGGAGGTCCCCGCCGCCCAGGTCACCGGGGCCCGGTACCGCTCGGGGCTTTTCTCGCGGATGCGGGTGGCCACCGCCGCGGGCGGCGAGATCACGATGGTGCCGAATCGCAAGGCCGACGCCGAGCGCTTCGCCCATGAGTTCGAGCACCTGATCCGCACCGGGTCGCTTCCCCGCTGAGCACGGACTGCGGGCGAGCCCTCAGTACGCGAGGGAGAAGCGCATCCGGTGATGCGCCGGCGTCTCGATCTCGTCGATGACCGCGAGAGCGAGATCCGCACCGGAGAGGCGCGATTCGCCCTCAGCGTCGCTCAGCAGCACATCCCCGCCGATGCGGTAGGAGCCGGTGGCCTCACCCGGGGCATAGTTGCCGAAGCCCGCCGCGGGGCTCACGTAGAACCAGTCCAGGCCCTCGCCAGAGGCACGGAGATCCTCGAGGACAGCACCGAGCTCGCGAGCCTCGTCAGCGAACTCCGCGGGGAAGTCGGGGATGTCCACGAGCAACGGACCGCCCGGGGCGACCTGCAGCGATCCTGCACCGCCGATGACGCCGAGGCGCACTCCCTGCTCAGCGGCGAGGCGCGCAAGCATCACGTAGGCGCTGCGCAGCACGCCGGGCGCCGCGAGGTCACCGCGAGGCGAGGAGGTGGCGATGACGACGTCGGCTCCGGTGAGCACCTCCTGCAGCAACGCCTCCTCGCGCAGGTCTCCCGCGCGGTGGCTGGCACCGTCCGGCAGGGAGGCCGGGGTGCTGCGACTGACGGCGAGGACGTTGTGACCGCGACGCGCAGCTTCGGCGACGAGATGGCCGCCTGCATATCCGGTGCCGCCGAGAATGATGATGCGAGACATGCTCTCTCCTTCTGGCACCCCCGGGGTGCCGTCTTCGATGTGGGGGCGGGAGCGCCCCTGTCCACCCTTCATGGGATGGACCTTGATGCTCACTTTAGGTAACCTAGTCTCTGTGGGGAAGTAGGCACTTTGCAGTAACCGGCACTCTGCGCCGGATCCCACTGCCCACCGATCCCTCTCCACCCCGATCCGTACTGGACCCCCAGCGGAGGAGCCGCCACCATGTCCCTGTTCGACTACGACCCCTACGCCCGCGGCTGCGCCTCACGCCAGCTGCTGGACCGGATCGGTGATCGCTGGACCGTGCTGCTGATCAGCACCCTCGAGGATGGCCCGCACCGCTTCTCGGAGCTCTCCCGCCGGGTCGACGGGATCTCCCAGAAGATGCTCACCCAGACTCTTCGTGCCCTCGAGGCCGACGGTCTGGTGCGGCGCACTGCCTACCCGGAGATCCCGCCGCGCGTCGAGTACGAGCTCACCGCGCTGGGCCGCTCACTGCTGGAGCCGCTCCAGGCACTGGTCAGCTGGGCACGGGAACACATGGGCGAGGTGCAGGCCTCCCGTGAGGATGCCCGGGCCGGCTGAGCGTCCTCACCCGGCAGCGTCTCTGTGTCGCCTCCGGGCCCGTGCTCACGGCGCCTGCGGGCGTGGCGGCGTCCGTCTGTCGCACCCTCGTGGTGTGCTGTGACCATGAGCGGAACACAGATGCTCCTGCTGGGTCTGCTGCTCGGTGCGGTGCTGGGCGCGGTCGTGACCTGGCAGCTGCTGCGCGAGCGGGCCCGGGCCCTTGTGGAGAGCCGGCGAGCCGAGGCCGATGCCGCCGGGCAGCTGCTGCGGCTGGCGGACGAACGCTACGAACGGGATTCCGCACGTCGGGATGCGGCGGAGGAGGAGCGCGAGGCTGACCTGCAGCGCACCCTCGCCCCGATCACCGCGACGCTCAGCCATCTCGAGCGCTCGCTCGCCCGCTCGGAAGCGGCCCGGATCGATGCGGAGGGGGCGCTTCGCTCGCATCTGTCCCAGCTCGCCCAGCGCGCCCAGTCGCTCGAGTCCGGCACCAGCGCGCTCACGGCCGCGCTGCGCTCCCCCACCACCCGTGGTCGCTGGGGCGAAGTGCAGCTGCGGCGAATCGTCGAAGCCGCCGGGATGCTCGAGCATGTCGACTTCACCGAGCAGCTCAGCGGCGTGCGCGCGGATGGGGAGGCCGGCCAGCGCCCCGACCTCGTGGTGCACCTGGCTGGGGATCGCCACGTGGTGATCGACGCGAAGGCTCCGATGGATGCCTACCTCGATGCGACCGAGGAGACCGACGCGGACCGGGCCGCAGCCCGACGGAGATCCCACGCCAAGGCGCTGCGCCATCACATGACCGTGATCTCCGCGAAGGCGTACTGGAAGGCGCTCGGCGACTCCCCGAGTTCACGGTGCTGTTCGTGCCGAGCGATGGGGTGCTCGCCGCAGCCTTGGAGACGGATCCGGGCCTGCTCGAGGACGCCTTCCGGCGGGACGTGGTGATCGCCTCCCCCGCCACTCTCGTCGCACTGCTGCGCACCGTCGCCCACACCTGGCGCACCGATGCCCTGAACCGGGACGCTCGCGAGGTGCTCGCGACGGGCCGCCAGCTGCACCACCGGCTCGGCACGTTCACCGGGCACCTCGGCAAGGTGGGCCGTTCCCTGGACTCCTCTGTCGCCGCGTTCAACGAGGCCGTCGGCTCGCTGCAGTCACGGGTGATGGTCAGCGCACGCCGCTTCGAGGAGCTCGGGCTGAGCGGGACGGCGCTGGACGACGTCGAGCAGCTCACCCGGCGTACCCGCACCCTCGAGGACTCCGAGTTCGCCGAGCTCGCCGATCCCGGCTCCGAAACGGCCGTCGAACGGGCACACCGCACCGCCGGCTGACGGAGCTACGGCTCAGCGCCGTCACCAAGGTGGCGACTGCCTCCTTCGCCACGTCCATACGAGTGCGGACGCCCGCACCGCATCGTCGGCCCCATCGAGCCGTAGACATCGAAGACCAGCACGGATGGCGCAGTGCGGCCGGTGTCGACCCCCTCGGCCCGCGAGCGAGGGAGCGCCGCCGGAGCGAGCTGCGCTGCCTGGCTCAGGATTCGGCGGTCGCACCCTCGCCGGTGGGCTTGGTGCGGCTGTCGCTCACGCCCCGGTTCTTCATCTCCTGGCGCAGCTCGCGCGGGAGGGAGAACATGAGGTCCTCGGTGGCGGTGCGCACCGGCTTCACGTCCCCAAAGCCGCGCTCGGCGAGAACGTTCAGCAGCTGCTGGACCAGCACGTCCGGCACCGAGGCCCCGGAGGTCACGCCGACGGTCCCGACGCCGTCGAACCATTCGTCACGCAGCTCATGGATCGAGTCGATGCGGTGGGAGGCCTTGGCCCCGGCCTGCTTGGCGACCTCCATCAGGCGCACGGAGTTCGAGGAGTTCGGTGAGCCCACCACCAGCACCAGATCCGCGTCCGGGGCGATCTTCTTGATCGCGACCTGACGGTTCTGGGTGGCATAGCAGATGTCATCGCTGGGCGGGGACTGCAGCGTCGGGAAGCGCTCGCGGAGCTTGTCGACCGTCTCCATCGTCTCGTCGACGCTGAGCGTGGTCTGCGAGAGCCACACGACCTTCTCGGGATCACGGACGGTGACCTTGTCGACGTCGTCCGGGGAGTTGACGATCTGCACGTGATCGGGGGCCTCGCCCGCGGTCCCCTCGACCTCCTCGTGGCCGGTATGGCCCACCAGCAGGATGTCGTAGTCCTGGCGGGCGAAGCGCACCGCCTCCATGTGGACCTTGGTGACCAGGGGGCAGGTGGCGTCGATGGTGCGGAGGTTGCGCTCCTCGGCCATCTCGCGGACCTTCGGCGAGATGCCGTGGGCGGAGAAGATGACCAGCGACCCCTCCGGGATCTCGTCGACCTCCTCGACGAACACGGCGCCCTTCTCCTTGAGGCCGTCCACCACGAACTTGTTGTGGACGATCTCGTGCCGCACGTAGACGGTCTCGTCGTAGTGCTCCAGGGCGCGTTCGACGGCGACCACGGCACGGTCGACTCCCGCGCAGTAGCCGCGCGGCTCGGCAAGAAGGACGGTCCCGGTGCTCACTCCCCCATCGTAGGAGCGGAAGCGACCTGGCGGGCGAGCCGTAGGGCAAGACTCACCATCCCTCCACAGGGCGCCCGCATCCACAGCTCCGCCCGTCGGCCGCGAGCTGTCGGGAGCTCGTGCCAGAGTGGACCCATGACGCAGACCCCTCACGGCCAGGATGCGGACCCCGCCGCATCCCCGCGGCCCGCCCCCGCCGCCACCGCTGCGCAGACCACGGCGGAGAATCCCTGGCCGCTGCGGCAGCTGTCGGTGAAGGTCGGGGAGTACGTGGCTCGGATGTCGCCGCTGTGGGTCGAGGGCGAGATCGTCCAGCTCAACCGCCGCCCCGGGGCGGGGCTGAGCTTCATGACCCTGCGGGACGTCGATGTGGACATGTCCTTCTCCGTGCCGATCCGGGAGCACGTGCTGCGCGCCCTGCCGGTCGAGCCGGTCGCCGGGGCACGCGTGGTCGTCCATGCGAAGCCGACGTTCTGGACCAAGCGCGGCAGCCTCCAGCTCGAGGCCGACGACATCCGCCCGGTCGGTCTGGGCGAGCTGCTGGCCCGGCTCGAACAGCTCAAGCGCGTGCTCTCCGCCGAGGGGCTGTTCGCCTCCTCCCGCAAGCAGCCGCTGCCCTTCCTGCCGCGCACGGTCGGACTGATCTGCGGGCGCGAATCCGCCGCGGAGCGCGACGTGGTCGTCAACGCCCGCCGTCGCTGGCCGGCGGTGCAGTTCGAGATCCGCGAGGTCGCGGTGCAGGGCACGAAGGCGGTGCGGGAGGTCTCCGCGGCACTGCGCGAGCTGGACGGGCTCGAGCACGTCGATGTCATCATCATCTCCCGCGGCGGCGGCTCCCTCGAGGATCTCCTCCCCTTCTCCGATGAACAGCTCACCCGCCTGGTCGCAGGGGCGAGGACCCCGATCGTCTCCGCGATCGGTCACGAGGTCGACACCCCGCTGATCGATCTCGCCGCGGATGTGCGCGCCTCCACCCCCACGGACGCCGCCAAGCGCGTGGTCCCCGACATCATCGCCGAGGTCGAGCAGCTGGAGCTGGGACGCACCCGGCTGCGAGCCGCGGTCCGGGCCCGGATCGAACGGGAGCAGTCGGCGCTGGACGCCATGCGCTCCCGGCCCGTGCTGGAGAACCCCTCCACGATCCTCGCCGGCCGCGCCGACGAGGTCCGTTCGCGGATCGCCCTGGCGCGCACCCTGATCGGCTCCCGGTTGGACCGGGCGGCCGACGAGGTCGACCATCTGGGCCGGCAGGTGCGCTCCCTGAGCCCACTGGCGACCCTCGAACGCGGCTACGCCGTGGTCCAAGATGCGCAGGGCACGATCATCCGCTCCCCCGACCAGCCCGGCGTCGGCCAGCCGCTCTCGGTGCGGGTGGCCGGGGGTCGCTTCGGCGTGGAGCGCGCCGAGTCCGATCCGTACAGCCCACCGACACAGCCCCCTGACCCCGACCCGCCGCGACAGCCCGCACGGCCCGACCCCATCGAGGAGCCCTGATGACCCCGCACAGCACGCCCGAGACCGACCTGGACACCGCCGAGGACGGCAGCGGCACCGCACGTTCCGGTCCCGTCACCCCCGCCGAGGGCGCACAGCCGCTGCCGGCGGACATCGCCGAGCTCTCCTATGAGGCCGCGCGAGACCAGCTCGTCGAGGTGGTGCGGCGCCTGGAATCCGGGCAGGGCGGGCTCGAGGACTCGATCGGGCTGTGGGAGCGCGGGGAGATGCTCGCCCGCCGCTGCCAGCAGTGGCTGGACGGTGCCCGCGAGCGGTTGGACGATGCAGTGGCGGCCCGCCGTTCCGCGGACGCCTCGGACTCCTCGAGCTCCTCGGTGCAGTAGCCACCGCCGCCGGAGACGGTTCAGCCGAGCGAGACGATCGCCGCGCGGGCGAACTGCTCCAGCGCTGACCGGTCCGCGTCGCCATGGACCACGAAGCCCCACTCCTCGCCCTCGCAGGCGATGCCATGCTCCGTCGATCCCTGCTCACCGCCGCGCAGCAGGCTGCACGCGGCACCCTCGAGCTGGAACTCCTCCTCGACGGCGCTGCCCGGGATCGCCGAGGAGAGCATCGGGGCTCCGAGCTCGGACTCCTCGACCAGGGTGACCAGCTGCCCCTCCGGCGAGGAGTATTCGATGGTCCATCGCGGGTTCGCGCCGGCGGTGTACCGAGCTGACCGCTCGGCCCATCCCTCGTCCACGGCGGGCACCGCGACCGGGAAGGGAGCTACTCCACTGGCACGTTCCGCGCTCGCAGCGACATCCAGCTCCGAGTTCGCCAGCGGCTCCCTCTCCGCATCGCTGCCCACACCGAAGAAGGCGATGCCGACGACGACCACCACCGCCATCGTCAGGACCAGCGCCCACACCATGTTGCGCAGGACCGTGTTCTTCCGCGACGGCAGCTCGTACGCGGACTTCGGCTGCGGAGCGGGCTCGACGAGCTGCGGCTCAGGCTCAACGGGCGATGGGGCGGGCTGCTCGGACAGCGCGGCCGGCGTCCGCTGCGGCGCCTCAGAGGTCTCGTGGTCGGCATCATGCATATCGCCATTGTCCCCGTTCCCGCCAGATGGCGCTCCCAGCCGCACGCTCCGGAGGGCGTGCACCGCGCCACAGCGCGCCCTCGCCGCAGCCGTCCCGGCCCACAGCACGCCCCTCATCCGGGGTGCGCATGTTCGCCCCCTCCGCAGAAACCTGCGATGATCGAGAGGTGACCGCGACATTCCTCATCGTCGGAGAAGCTCTCACGGACATCGTCGTCGACGTCGACGGCGCACGCCGAGAGCATCCCGGCGGTTCTCCCATGAACGTGGCCGTGGCGCTCAGCCGCCTCGGTCACGACACCCATCTGCTCACCCGCATCGGCGACGACGCCCGCGGAGCCGCCATCCGAGAGCATCTGGAGGCCTCCGGCGTCCGTCTCACCTCGGGCAGCTCCGTGACGGCACCGACGTCGACCGCCCTCGCCCGGCTCGACGCGAACGGCGCGGCGACCTACGAGTTCGACCTGGTCTGGGATCCACAGCCCGTGGACCTGCCCGGACAGGTCCAGGCGGTGCACGCCTCGTCGATCGGCGCCGTGCTGGAGCCCGGCGCCCGGACGGTGCGCGACATCCTGCGCCGGTACCGGGAGAGCGCCACCATCAGCTACGACCCCAACGCCCGCCCCACCCTGATGGGCGATCCGGAGTCCGTGCGCACCGAGATCGAGGCGACCATCGCTCTGAGCGACGTCGTGAAGGCCTCCGATGAGGACGTGGCCTGGCTGTACGGCACCGAGGACGTGGAGGGCGTCGTCGACTCCTGGCGTGAGCTGGGACCGGCGCTGACCGTTCTGACCCGTGGCGACGAGGGCGCCGTCGGCTTCTCCACGAGCGGTCGCGTGCAGGTCTCCCCCGTCGTCGTCGACGCGGTCGACACCGTCGGCGCCGGGGACACGTTCTCCGCCGGGATCCTCGATGCGCTGGCGGCGAAGGAGCTGCTGGGGGCGGAGAACCGCACCGCCCTCGCCGTACTGCCCAACGATGAGATCGCCGACGTGCTGCAGCGCGCCGTAGCACTGGCTGCGATCACCGTCTCCCGGGCCGGCGCCAATCCGCCGTGGAGCCACGAGCTCACCTGAGCTCACCAGGGGCGCACCCGCGCGGTGACCGTCTCACCGCCACCCGCCGTGCGCGCCTCCCCACCCTTCCCTACCCACCACCCACCGCACGACGACCTGAGGAGGCCCTTTCATGAACCAGTCCACGCCCGCCGCGCAGCAGGACGACTACCGCATCGAGCACGACACCATGGGTGAGGTCCGCGTGCCCGCCTCAGCCCTGTACCGGGCACAGACCCAGCGTGCGGTGGAGAACTTCCCGATCTCCGGCCAGGGCCTGGAGCCCGCGCACATCCACGCCCTCGCCCAGGTGAAGAAGGCCGCCGCCCGCGCCAACCAGGAGCTCGGGGTGCTGGACGGGAACATCGCCGACGCGATCGTCGCGGCCGCAGATGCCGTGATCGCCGGTGAGCACGACGATCAGTTCCCGGTGGACATCTACCAGACCGGGTCCGGCACCAGCTCGAACATGAACATGAACGAGGTGCTGGCGACCCTCGCCACCAACGCCGGCGTGGACACCCACCCGAACGACCACGTGAACTGCTCGCAGTCCTCGAACGACGTGTTCCCCACCTCCGTGCACGTCGCGGTCGCCCAGGGGGTCGTCGAGAAGCTGCTGCCCGCCCTCGCACACCTCGCCGAGTCCCTCGAGAAGAAGGCCGAGGCCTGGAAGGTCGTCGTGAAGTCCGGCCGCACCCACCTCATGGATGCCACTCCGGTCACCCTCGGCCAGGAGTTCGGCGGCTTTGCGGCCTCGATCCGCTACGGCATCGAGCGCGTCGAGGCGGCGCTGCCCCGCACCGCCGAGGTCCCCCAGGGCGGTACCGCCGTGGGCACCGGCATCAACACTCCGATCGGCTTCCCGCAGAAGGTCATCGCGAACCTGGTCGAGCAGACCGATCTGCCGCTGACTGAGGCCCGCAACCACTTCGAGGCGCAGTCCAACCGCGATGGCCTGGTGGAGATGTCCGGCGCCCTGCGCACCATCGCCGTCTCCCTCACCAAGATCTGCAACGACGTGCGCTGGATGGGTTCGGGCCCCAACACCGGGCTCGGCGAGATCTCGCTGCCCGATCTGCAGCCGGGCTCCTCGATCATGCCGGGCAAGGTCAACCCCGTGATCCCCGAGGCCGTGCTGATGGTGTGCGCGAAGGTCATCGGCAACGACGCGGCGGTCGCCTGGGGCGGAGCCCAGGGCTCCTTCGAGCTGAACGTGCAGATCCCGATGATGGGCACCAGCCTGCTGGAGTCGATCCGCCTGCTCGCCAACTCCTCCACGGTGCTGGCGGACAAGACCGTCGACGGCCTGGTCGCCAACGAGGAGAAGGCTCGCTTCTACGCCGAGGCCTCCCCCTCGATCGTCACCCCGCTGAACAAGCTGATCGGCTACGAGTCCGCGGCGAAGATCGCCAAGCATGCCGTCGCCGAGCGCATCTCCGTGCGCGAGGCCGTCGTCGCGCTGGGCTTCGTGGAGCGCGGCGAGCTCACCGAGGAGCAGCTGGACGAGGCACTGGACGTGCTGTCCATGACGGCCCCGAAGGCCTGACCGCTCCGCTGAACGGCGAGCGGGCCCCGGCCTGACCGCATCGCGCGACGGGGTGTCCCATCACCTGGTGTCCCATCACCTGGTGGGCACCCCGTCGTGCACCGGTGGCGTGACCGCCGGCCGGAGCGTGGCCCCCGGCCAGAGGGATGCGCCGGCCAGAGGGTGCGCCAACCAGAGGGAGGCGCCAGCGCACGCACCGGTTCCGGGTGCATCGCTAGGCGCGGGTGCATCCACTGGTGCTGAGCCAGCATGCGGGGCCCAGGCAGAGGGGCGCATGCTGGCATTCCGCCACCGGATGCAATGCTCGCCGGCTCGATACAGCGCACTCCGGCCCGATCCAGCGCACTTCGGTGCCTTCGACCGCCTCGCTCAGGGCCGCGGCGGGTCGAGATGATCCCCGCGACGGAGGATCGTGAGCAGCATCCTCGTCGTCTCCTCCCATCGCAGGAACACCTGCTCCCAGGAGAGCCTCGTAACGCGGTACCCGCGCGAGGCGAGGTAGAGGTCCCGCGCACGGTCCGCGTCATAGCTGAGCGGATCATCGTGGAACTCGCGGCTGTCGCACTCGATCACCCAGCTCCTGCCCACCAGCAGATCCATCCGGCGACGGCCGTCCGGGAACAGCACCTGTGACCGTACCGGGAAGTGCCGGGACTCCATCCACCAGCGCACGGTGGTCTCCGTCCCCGATTCCGCATCCCCTCGGACCCTGGAGAGCGGCCGACGGATCCGCTGCGGCAGCGCGGCGAGGATCCGCTCCGCGCTCCGCCGCGTGAGCAATCCGCGCTGCAGGCCGGACTCGAAGATCACGGCTGCCTTCGCCACGGGCAGACAGTGCGCGGCATGGGTGAGCACGATGTCGAGATCCGGGACCGGGTCATGGTCCGGCCAGGAGCGCAGCGCGGGACCGTGGAGCACGAGCTCCGCCTCGTCATCCCCGATGATGACCTTCCCACCCCGTCGCCGGACGGGATGGAGTCGAACATCCTGCAGCTCCGCACCGGCACGAAGCATCCGAGGCCGAAAGGCGTGGGCGCCTGTGTGCGGCGGTATCCACAGCCCGTGCAGCGAGGCGCCGTCCAGACAGGTGGGCCGCACGCCGAGCTGCAGCATCCGGACGAGCCCCGGCGGAGCCGCCTCGGTGAGATACCAAGGCTGCGCGCTGCTCATGGTGCCGTTCCTCAACCAGCGGCGCACCTCCGACTGGGAGACGCCGTCCTCACGGAGGCGTGACCTGTGGCGCACCCCCTCGATCTCCATACCGGTGAGGCAACCACGGCTGCCGGCGCAAAGTTGGCATGGCACTGGTCCTGTGGACCGGCGCGTGCTGTGGAGGAAAGGAGCTCTCGACGAGCTCGGCAGTGCTCGAGCCACCGGCCGAGAACTGGGTGCCCGCCCCAGGCCGGGCATCGCACACCTGAGGGGGCCGAGTGCATCCAGTGGCGCTCAGCCAGCGCACATCCCGATATACGACCCCGCATGCTGCCACAGCGCCACCAGATGACTCGGCACGATCGCCCCGGGAGCCACGGGGTGCGGAACCACGAGAGGCGGGAGGCAGGAGGCGGGCAGCGCAGGAGGCGGGAGCGGGAGCGGGAGCGGGAGCGGGAGCGGGAGCGGGAGCGGGAGCGGGAGCGGGAGCGGGAGCGGGAGCGGAACCGCGCTCAGAGGATCGGCTCGTCCAGCACGTGGGTGACGAGCTCGGCGACCTTGGACCGCTCGGAGCGCTGCAGCGTGACGTGGGCGAACAGCTCCTTCTCCTTGAGGGCCTCGACCACCGAGGCGATCCCGTCGTAGCGGCCGATGCGCAGGTTGTCGCGCTGGGCGATGTCATGGGTGAGCACGACGCGGGAGTTCTGACCGATGCGGGAGAGCATGGTCAGCAGCACGTTGCGTTCCAGGGACTGCGCCTCGTCCACGATCACGAAGGCGTCGTGGAGGGAGCGGCCGCGGATGTGGGTCAGCGGGAGCACCTCGAGCATGCCGCGGGAGAGCACCTCGTCGATGACGTTCTGCGAGACCATCGAACCGAGGGTGTCGAACACGGCCTGGCCCCAGGGCCCCATCTTCTCGCCCTGGTCACCGGGGAGGTAGCCCAGCTCCTGGCCGCCGACGGCGAACAGCGGGCGGAACACCATGATCCTGCGCTGGGTACGGCGCTCCAGGACCGCTTCGAGGCCCGCGCACAGCGCCAGGGCGCTCTTGCCGGTGCCGGCGCGGCCGCCCAGGGACACGATGCCGATGGATTCGTCCTGCAGCAGGTCGATCGCGACCCGCTGCTCGGCGGAACGGCCGGAGACGCCGAACACGGTCTGGTCGCCGTGGACCAGCCGCACCTGCTTGTCCCGGGTGACTCTGCCCAGAGCGGAGCCGCGCGGGCTGGTGAGGGTGAGCCCGGTGTGGACGGGGTGGTGGGCGAGCTCGGGGATCTCGACGGTCTGGCCGTCGTAGAGATCGCTCATGGTCTGCTCGTCCACTGTGGCGGTGACCATGCCGGTGAAGCCGCGATCGCGGGCGAGCTCGGCGCGGTACTCCTCGGCGTGGACGCCGGAGGCGGAGGCCTTGATGCGCATGGGCAGATCCTTCGAGACCAGCACCACATTCTTGCCCTCGAGCTGGAGGTTCTTGGCGACGGCCAGGATGCGGGTGTCGTTGTCGCCGAGCCGGAAGCCGTCCGGCAGGGAGGCGGTGCTCATGTGATTGAGCTCGACGTGCACGTGGCCGCCGTCCTTCCCGATGGGCAGCGGCTGGGCGAGGTTGCCGTGCAGCTCGCGCAGGTCATCGAGGATCCGCAGCGCCTGGCGGGCGAAGTAGCCGAGGTCGGGATGGTGTCGCTTGGCCTCCAGCTCGGTGATCACCACGATCGGGAGCACGATGTCGTGCTCGGCGAAGCGGTGGAGCGACAGCGGGTCCGACAGCAGCACCGAGGTGTCCAGCACGTAGGTGATCACCCCCGTCTCGACCTCCGCGATCATCTGCTGCGCGGCGCCGGGGAGCAGCGAGGGCACCACCGGCGCGCCGTCGGGGTTCGCGGCTCCGATCTCCTCCGGGCCCCGAATGGGGTGCAACGATGCCGTGCCGTCGGCGGCGGGCATCGTCTCGCGGGCAACTGTCGTCTCATCCATGGGTGCCTCCCGGAATCGCGCGGATGCCTGGACCCTAGCCCGGTGGGCGCCCGCCGTCGGGCGAGCCCCACAGGGTGCGGAGCCGACGTTCACCCGATCATCATCGGGAGTTCAGCCGGACCCCCGGTGCACTCAGTGTGCCACCGGTCACAGCGGCCTCGCGGGAGGCGGGCAGGAGTGTCCCCGGGGTGGGTGCGCCCGTGGGCTCAGGCCCCGAAGCGGCGCTCGCGCCGGCAGAAGTCACGCAGTGCGCGCAGCAGGTCGATGCGGCGGAATCCGGGCCAGTAGGTCTCGCAGAACCAGTACTCGGAGTGCACGGACTGCCACAGCAGGAATCCCGAGAGCCGCTGCTCACCGGAGGTGCGGATGATGAGGTCCGGATCGGGCTGTCCACGGGTGTAGAGGTGCTCGGCCACGGATTCGACGCTGATCCCCGAGGCGATGCCGTCCCCGTCCAGGCCCTGTCCGGCCAGATCCCGCACCAGTTCCTGCACGGCGTCGACGATCTCCTCGCGCCCGCCGTAGCCGATCGCCACGTTGACCGTCAGCCCGGATTCCAGGGAGGTCTGCTCCTGTACGCGGGAGATGTCGGCGCGCATCGCCTCCGGCAGCTCCTCGGCGTTCCCGGTCAGCCGCACGCAGTAGCCGGCCTCGATGATCCGGGCGATGGTGGCGCCGATGATCTCGTAGAGGGCGGTGAGCTCCTCGGGCGGACGGCGCAGGTTGTCCGTGGACAGCATCCAGACGGTCACCAGGGGGATGTCGAGACCGTCGCACCAGGAGAGGAACTCGAGGATCTTTGCGGCGCCGACGCGATGGCCGTGCTCGGTGGTCTCCCCCGCCTCCCTCGCCCAGCGGCGGTTGCCGTCCACGATCACACCCAGGTGCTGCGGGAGCTCGAAGCTCTCGAGCTCGCGGAGGAGGCGCCGCTCGTAGACGCGGTACAGAAGGCCGTCATCGTTCATCGCGCCGTCTCTCCCCTCATGCTGGTCACGGCGGTTCCACCCGCCGCAGCTCCCGATCCGGCGCCTGCCGCCGACCGCCTGCGTCGCGGTCGACGCCGTCGGCCCGCTCGCTCCATTATCGGTGACGCTGCCGCACCCTCCGTACGTTCTGGGAAAATCGACACCGGATCGGCACAGCCCGCACACCGTGAACCTACGGCCCCGTAGGTTACGGTGGCCCCATGAGTTCCGGACGCCATCGCGACACCGCCGAGCACCCTGCTGCGAGCGGCCCCGCCGCTGTCGATCCCGCGGATCCCGCCGACCCGGCCGGATCAGCCGGCGTGGGGGCGATGCCCGATCACCGCGCTGCGGCCGAGACCGCGGAGGCGGTCGCGGAAAGCGGCGGCACCGACATGGCGACCGACGACGAGCTGCCCACCGCCGAGAACTTCCCCTTCGCCCCCCGCACTCTCACCCGGGCGATGGCGCGGCGGGCCACTCGGCTCGGGCTCCAGCTGCCCAAGCCGCGCCTGCGCGGGATGATGCACCTGTTCGCCTTCCCGGTCACCATGGTGGCCGGGCTGCTGCTGGTCGCTCTCGGCGGGACCCTCGAGATCCGCCTGGCCTGCGCGGTGTTCGTACTGACCGCCAGCATGCTGTTCGGGGTCAGTGCGGTCTACCATCGCGGCACCTGGTCCCCGCGGCGGGCGATCATGCTGCGGCGCTTCGACCATGCGAACATCTTCCTGATCATCGCCGGCACCTATACCCCGATCGCGGTAGCGATGCTCGAGCCCCGCCAGGCTCTCACCCTGCTGGTGATCGCCTGGGGCGGGGCACTGGTCGGGGTGTGCTTCCGGCTGTTCTGGACCGGAGCCCCGCGCTGGATCTATGTACCGGCCTACATCGCGCTGGGCTGGGTGGCGGTCTTCTACATGCCGCAGCTGCAGGCCTCGGGCGGCTGGGCCGTGGTCTGGCTGCTGGTGATCGGCGGTCTCGCCTACACCGCGGGGGCGGTCATGTACGCGCTGAAGCGGCCCAATCCCTCACCGGCCTGGTTCGGCTTCCACGAGATCTTCCACACCGGCACCCTGATCGGCTTCGGCTGCCACTTCGCGGCCGTCGCCGTCGCCATCATCTGATGGAACGGGTGCAGGTGCTGCCCGGGCATCAGCGCGGGGTTCGACAGCCACCGAGGAACGCGGCTCAGCGCTGATCGCAGGGCACTGCGGTCGCGGCTCAGCGCGGGCCGTCGGTGGGCGGAGCGTCCTCGCCCGAGGGCGCCTCATCGTCATCCGAGGGCGCCGCCGTGCCGTCCTCCGGGGCAGCAGGCCCTGCGGTCCCGTCGTCCGACGCGTCGTGCGCGCGCTCGGCCCGCTCGCGCTCCTCGGCCTCCATCCGCTCCTTCACCCGCGCCCGGGCCTGCACCCGGCGCGTGCGGCGCGTCATGTCGATCGCCAGCAGGACCACTGCCACGGCGAGCACGAACATCGCGAAGAACCCGGGCAGCCCCGGGGAGACGGTGACCGAGTTGAGCTCACCGCCGTCGGAAGGGTTCGGTGCGGCCACCAGCTCACCGAGGGCGAGGAGGAGCTCCGCGCCGCTCATGGCCGGGCCTCCACGAGCTCGTGACGCAGCCCGGCGAACAGATCATCCTCGGGCAGCTTCACCCCGATGCGGGAGATGTGCAGCTCGTAGTCCTCGGTGCCCCAGGCCGCTGTCTCGGCCTCGTGGGGGATGCGGAAGAACGGCCCTTCGGGGTCCACCTGGGTGGCGTGGGCGCGAAGCGCGTCGTCCCGGATCGCGAGGAAGTCGCGCACGTCGACTCGGGTGGTCAGCACCCGGTCCTTGCTCTCGTCGTAGTGCTGGAGCATCTGGTCCAGCATCTCGTTCGGGGTGCCCTCGGCCCGCAGATGCCTGCTCACCGCAGAGAACCGCTGCCGGTGGAAGCCGTTGATGTAGTAGAGCTTGGCGACCGCCCAGGGCTCACCGAGCTCGGGGGCGAACGCCGAGTCGGCGGCGAGATCGAAGGCGGCCAGGCTGATCCGGTTGACCTGGATGTGGTCGGGATGCGGGTAGCCGCCGTTCTCGTCGTACGTGGTCATCACGTGGGGACGCAGCCGGCGGATGGTCTCCACCAGCGGTCCGGCCGCCTCCTTGATGGGAAGCGTCGCGAAGCTGCCGGCGGGCAGCGGTGGCAGCGGATCGCCCTCGGGCAGCCCGGAGTCGATGAAGCCCAGCCATTCGTGGTCCACACCGAGGATCTCCTGCGCCCGGGCCATCTCCCGACGGCGGATCTCGGGCAGCGCCTCGGCGGTCACTGAGGGGTCATCGCGCAGCCGCGGGTTGAGCACGTCGCCGCGCTCACCCCCGGTGCAGGTGATGACCGTGACCTGGACGCCCTCGCGCGCATAGCGCGCAGTCGACCCGGCACCCTTGGACGATTCATCGTCCGGGTGCGCATGGACGGCCACCATCCGCAGCGGTTCATCGGGGGTGGGCAGCTGGACGGTCACGGGACTCCTCGGAGACGACGGGAGGGGGACGGATCCCACGGGGCTGGTGCGGGCGTCGCACGGAAGAGTTCACGGCGCACCAGCGTCAGATCCTACGCCACCGACACCTGCCAGCACCTGGGAGGAGCCGTCGGTCGCGACTGCTGGGCGGCGCCGGCGCAGGGCGGCCGGTTCGGAGGAAGTTCCCGGCGGCGGTCTGGAAGACTGTCCCCATGACCGATGCCAGTGACCGCCGTGCGGACCGTTATGGAAAGCCGCTCGTGGGTCGTCGGACCGCGCGTGTGCTCATGGCCCTCGCCGGGGCCCTGTTCCTCGCGGCCGTGTTCTACGTCGGGGTCCAGGCCTCCAGCACGCCCGTCCGCACCGAGGTGCTCGCCTACGAGCACGTCTCCGATGACGTGATCGCCGTCGACTTCCGGGTGACGATGGATCCGGGCACCGAGGCGAGCTGCACGATCCAGGCGCTGAACAAAGGGCGGGCCCAGGTCGGGTTCGTCGAGGCGGCGATCCCCGCCCAAGACACCCGTCGCAGCACGCACCACGTCGAGATCTCCACCCAGGGCGACGCGGTCTCGGCGGAGATCATCAACTGCGAGGCTCGGTGAGACGGCCTCGCGCGGGTTCTCCTCGACGCCGCGACTGCCCTGGGCTGAGCAGGCTGTCGATCCGTCCGGCTGGATTACTCGATGCGCGAAATCAGCACCGGGTCTCCGGGAAAGCAATCAGTGCGGTGTAAAGTGTTCGGGAACCGGCTTCGTGCCGATCATCATCACCCGCACACGGGGCGCATGAGGACATGTGCCCCGTGATTCGCGTATTGGGGGCTCTTCGCTCCCCTGCGCACTACTGAGGACGACAGGAGTGAACCCATGAGCAGCCAGCCGAATGGCGCCTGGCTCACCCAGGACGCGTACGACCGCCTTGCCAAGGAGCTCACCGAGCTCGAGGGCCCGGGACGCACCGAGATCGCCGAGCGCATCGCCGCGGCTCGCGACGAAGGGGACCTCAAGGAGAACGGCGGGTATCACGCCGCCCGTGAGGAGCAGGGGAAGATGGAGGCCCGGATCTCGGACCTCCAGCGGCTCCTGAAGAACGCTGTGGTCGGCGAGGCGCCGAAGGACGACGGGATCGTCGAGCCCGGCATGGTCGTGGTCATCTCGATGGCCGGCAAGGAGCGCACCTTCCTGCTCGGCAACCGCGAGATCGCCGACGGCGACGACACGCTCGAGGTGTATTCCTCGGAGTCGCCGCTGGGCAGCTCGATCCACGGCTCCAAGGTCGGCGACTCCGTCGATTACACGGCGCCGAACGGGAAGTCCTTCCCGATCGACATCCTCAAGGCTTCGCCCTACAAGGCCTGAGCCGTCGCCCGCACGCTCAGTGCGCGCAGGAAGAAAGGCCCCCGCCGCCGGCTGCTGCCGGAGCGGGGGCCTTCTCGTTGCGCGACCTGCTGCGGCTCAGGCCTCGCCCGGGCGCGCCGAGCCCTCCTGGCCGGGCGCCCCGTCGTCGTCGGGCGCTCCATCCCGGCCGGGCATCTCATCCTGGCCCTGGACATCGCTGTCGTGCAGCGCGTCGCCCAGCAGCGGTGCAGCGGTGTCCAGCGCGTCGTCCGGTCGCGGAGCGCCGTCGGGTCGCGGAGTGTCATCGGGTCGCGGCGCATCGTCCGCGGGTGCAAGGGCGGCCTGCGGTGCGGGAGCGGACGGCTGCGCGGGGGCGGACGGCTGCGCGCCTCCACCGGCCGCCGGCGCGCCGGCCATCGCCGTCTGCCGGGCACCCAGGGGACGCGGCGAGGGCAGCACCGGCATCGTCGGCCGCTTCCGCTCCGCGTCGGCGTCCGTCGATGGCTGGGGGCGACGGCGGGTCAGCGCGGCGAAGTGCTCGGCGCTGCCCCGGTCGCGGCCGAGGTCCGGGCTGGGGTCACGACCCACCACGTACAGCAGCGTCGCATTGCAGAAGGCCAGCACCGGGATGGCGAACAGTGCGCCGGCGATCCCGGCGATCATCGCGCCTCCTGCGACGCCGAGGAACACCGCCAGCGGATGCAGCTCGACGGCTTTGCCCATCAGGAAGGGCTGCAGGATGTTGCTCTCCAGCTGCTGCACGACCAGCACGATCGCGAGCATGATCAGCGCACCGATCCAGTTGTTCAGCACCAGCACCAGCAGCACGGCGATCGCACCCGAGGCGATCGCACCGACCAGCGGGACGAAGGAGAACAGGAACACCAGCAACCAGATCGGCACCGCGTAGGATCCGAGTCCCAGCGCCACCATGCCGATCGAGATGCCGAAGGCGTCCACTGCGGCCACCAGGATCTGGGTGCGCATATATGCCGACAGCGCCTTCCACCCGCGGCGGAAGGCCTCATGGGTGGGGACCCGGGCCGCCGGTGGCAGCAGACCCACCATCCAGCGCCAGATCCCCGCCCCGCCCGAGAGCAGGAAGAACAGGGTGAACAGGGCCACCACGATGCCGGTGGCGACGTTGCCGAGCACTGCTGCGGTGCTCACCGCGCCGCTGACCAGCTCACCGGAGTACTGCTGGAGCTGGTCGAGCCCTTCGTTGACCGCCGAGTTGATCATCGGGGTGTCGATCTGGAAGGTGGTGGTCGCCCAGTCCACCAGTCCCTGGAATCCTCTGACCGCCTTCTCCTGGATATCGGCGAACTGTGCGAACAGCTGGCGCCCGGCCAGGGTGAACATCCCCGAGATCACCAGCAGCAGCCCCAGCAGGGCGACGCCGGCGGCCGCACCCCGGTTCAGGAAGGTGTAGCGGGTCAGCACCTTGACCACCGGGGTCATCAGTGCGGCGAGCAGGATCGCGATCACCACGGGGATGACGATGGTGGTGATCTGCAACATGCCCCAGAGGATCAGGGCCGAGGCTGCGACGATGACGATCAGCCGCCAGGACCAGGACGCCGCCCGACGCACTCCGATCGGGATCTCTTCCACCTCGGGCGCCAGGCTCTGTGCCCGGGGGTGGGGCGCAGCTTCGACATGGGACTCCTTCCGAGAGCCGGTGCGGCTCACGGGCATCCTAGTCGCGAGAAACTGGACGCACCGCCCGCCTGGACGCCCGATGCACGACGAAGGTCGACCCCTTCTCCTCCCAGCGACGGCCCCCTCCCCGGCCGCGGGGGAACTAGCGTGACCTCATGCACAGCGACCATCCGACCGCCGCACCGGATCTCTCCGTCCCCGAGGCCACTGACCCCACCACCGCCGACGCCGTTGCCACCGATGCCACTCAGCAGGCCGACCCGCAGGCGAACGGCGCACAGCCTGTCTCCGGTCCGGCTGCTCCGGTGAACGCCGACAGTGCGGTCCCGGACCGCACCGCTCTGTCCCTGCGCGGGATGCGCAAGTCCTTCGACAGGACCGAGGTGGTCCACGGGATCTCCCTGGATGTCCCGCGCGGCTCCTTCTACGGGATCGTCGGCCCCAACGGCGCGGGCAAGACCACCACTCTGTCGATGGCGACCGGCCTGCTGCGGCCCGACGGCGGCACCGCTCATGTGCTCGGGCACGACATGTGGGCCGAGCCCCATGAGGCCAAGGCCCGCCTCGGCGTCCTCGCCGACGGGCTGCGGACCTTCGACCGGCTCACCGGGCGCGAGCTGCTCACCTATGTGGGGCTGGTGCGCGGGATGGAGCCGGCCGTGGTCGAGGAGCGCATGGAGTCGCTGCTGTCGGCCCTGGACCTGGCGGGCGAGGACGGCAAGCTGGTGGTCGACTACTCCGCCGGCATGACCAAGAAGATCCTGCTCGCCAGCGCTCTGCTGCACGCACCGCGACTGCTGGTGCTCGACGAGCCGCTGGAGGCGGTCGACCCGATCTCCGCCCAGGTGATCCGGAAGATCCTCACCGCCTATGTGGACGGCGGCGGCACCGTGATGCTCTCCAGCCATGTGATGGAGCTGGTCGAGGGGCTGTGCAGCCACGTCGCGATCATCGCCGACGGCGAGCTGCTGGCCGACGGCACGCTCGACGAGGTCCGCCGGGGCGGCAGCCTGGTGCAGACGTTCATCGATCTCGTCGGCGGCGGCGACGTCGCGGAGGGGAGCTTGTCGTGGTTGGAGTCCTGAGCAACGAGCACACCGCGACCGCAGCGGCGCAGAGCGTCTCCCACGGCGAGATCTCGCAGAAGAGCCTCATCCGCCTGCAGCTGGGGCTGAAATGGACGCTGTGGAAGCGGTCCTATCGCAAGAACATCGGCAAGCTCGTCGGCACCATCATCGGGGTGGTCTATGGCCTCGGCGGGCTGGCGGCCCTGGTGGCCCTGTTCCTGGGCACCACCCTGTGGGCCGGGGAGGGCGAGACCTTCCCACTGATCGTGCGCGGCCTGGGCGCCCTGACCGTGCTGGCGTGGTTCCTGATCCCAGTGCTCGCCTTCGGCCTCGACGACACCCTGGATCCGCGGGCCTTCGCGCTCTTCCCGCGCACTGCCAGGGAGCTGCAGCCGGGGATGTTCGCCGCGGCGGGGCTGAGCCTGCCGAGCCTGTTCACCCTGGTCGCCGTCGCCATCGCCACCGGCTTCGAGCTGCTGTGGCTGATCCTGTTCGGCCAGGGCGCCCTCTGGATCGTGCTGGCTGCCCTGGTGCTGATCCCCGCGAACCTCGCCGCTTTCTCTCTGTGCCTGCTGCTGCCGCGGGCCTGGTTCGCCCACTCGGCGGGCCGCGCCTCCTCCCGCAGCGGCCGCGAGGTGGGCGGGATCTTCGGCTTCCTGCTGCTGTTCGCGGCGATCTACGCCTTCTCCATCGGCGCGCAGAAGGTCGGCGACATCGACGTCACGCTCTTGCGGGAGTGGCTGCCGCGGATCGTCGAGATCCTGGCCTGGACCCCGGTGGGGGCGCTGTTCGCGGTGCCGATGGATCTGGCCGAGGGGCGCGTGCTGAGCGCGGCGCTGCGGGCAGTGATCGGGTCGGTGACCATCGTGCTGGTGTGGCTGTGGTGGCGCCGATCGATCGATGTCTCCCTCACCTCCGCGCTGACCGGCGATGCCTCCTCGGGCGGTGCCAAGGTCTCGCCGCTGGTGCCGAGGTTCGTGCGCCCCGGTCCGTTCGGGCCGTGATGGGCAAGTCGCTGCGCTACTGGCGGCGGGACACCCGCTACCTCGCGGGGCTGGGCATCTATCCGGTGGTCATCGTTTTCTTCGCGGCGATGGGGCTGGTGCTCCCGGAGTCCCGCGGGATGATGCTGGGGATGGCGATCTTCATGTGCGGCGTGAGCGGGATCAGCCTGGCCAACGAGATCGGTTTCGACGGCCCCGCGGGCTGGGTCAACCTGGTCACCGGGGTGCCTGCCCGGGCGAACCTGCTGGGCCGCATCGCCGCCCAGGCCGTGCTGATGGTGCCGGGCGTGGTGGTGGCGATGATCGTGCTCCCGCTGCTGTACGGCAGGGCGGATCTGATCCCGCTGGCGGTGATGGGTGCACTGGGCGCGATGATCTGCGGCTGGGGCATCTCGATGGTGGTGAGCGTGCTGCTGCCCTACCCGAGCTCTCCCCCGGGCACCAACCCGATGAAGGACAAGTCCGCCTCGAGCTCCAACGCGATGATCGCGATGGCCGTGGCGATGCTCGGCGTCTTCGTGCCGCTGGTGCCTGCGATCGGGGTGGGGGTCTGGGGCGCGATCGCGGGCAGCCTCCCGCTGATCCTGCTCGCCGGGGTGCTCGCGCTGGTGGCCGGTGCGGTCATGTTCCTGCTGGGGCTGCGGATCGCGTCCGTGCGGCTGGATGCCCGCTACCCGGACGTGTTCCAGAAGGTGCACAACCACCTCTGACGGGCTCGGCCGTCCGCCCGCCGCGGCGCAGGGCGGCGAGCCGTCAGGCCGACGGGCCTCCGCCCGCTCCCAGGTCGCGCTGCATCACCAGGGCGTCGATGCGGCGACCACGGATCCGGTAGTAGCCGCGGCGACGGTCGATCTCCCGGTAGCCGGCAGCGGTGTAGAACGCGCGAGCACGGTCGTTGTCCTCGCGCACCTCGAGCAGCATGCGCTGGGCACCGCCTTCGCGGGCCTGGGTCTCGCACCAGGCCAGCAGGGCGCGGCCGATCCCCCGGCCCTCGTCGCGGGTGCCGATGGTGTGCAGGTCCGCGAGGTCCCCGGCGAGCATGATGCCGGCGTAGCCGAGCAGTGCGCCCTCGGCCCTCTCCCCCTGGGCGGCGACCACGTAGCGGCGGTCGCGGTGGGCGATCTCCTCGGCCAGCTGGAAGACGTTCCAGGCCTCGTCGGGGAACAGCTCGAGCTCGGCGAAAGCGATCTGCTCGACGTCCTCGAGGGTGACCGGGCGCAGCGCCCAGGCGGTGCTCTCGTCGCCAGCGTCGACATCCTCGAGCGGGTCGGCCATCTCAGCGGCCCAGGGCGCTCTTGCGGGCGGTGGGCTTGGCGGCGTCGGGCTCGCGCAGATACATCGGCTCCGTGCTGGTGAGGTCCTCGCCGCGGGCGCGCAGCGCGGCGGCGGCGAGGATCAGGTGCCCGGCGTCGACGTGGATCAGGTCCATGGTCGCCGGCAGCAGCTCGGGATAGATCCCGGTGCCGGAGCCGACCAGCACGTCGCAGGCGGTGAGCTCCCCGGCCACGTCGGCGGGGGTGTTCACCGCCGGCTCCGCGGTCCGAGTGATCTCGCCGATGCTCTCGCGCCGGTAGCAGGCGTGGTAGACCTCGCGGCGCCGGGCGTCCAGGGCGACGCCGACGGTGACCGGGCCCGCCGGTTCGGGCCCGAGTGCGGCGAGCGCCTGGTGGGCGAGGGCGTCCAAGGAGCTGAGCCCATGCAGGGGCACCCCCAGCACGGCGGCGATCGAGCGTGCGGAGACCAGCCCCACCCGCAGCCCGGTGAAGGGGCCGGGGCCACGGCCGACGACGACGCCGGTGAGCTCGGTGCGCTCGACGCCTGCGGCCTGCAGGGTCTCGTCGATCAGGTCCAGCAGCACCTCGTCGTGGTGGCGGGAGCGCTCGTCGGAGCGGACCTGCAGGATCTCGGGGGCGGGCCCGGTGAGCTCGCCGCGGGCGACGGCAGTGCTCACCGCCCCGGAGGTGTCGATCCCCAGCAGCATCAGCGGTTCTCCTCAGCGGTTCGGGTGGTCGCGGCGGCATCTCGAGGCTCTGTGGTCCCCTCCGTCTCGGTGACGGGGGCGAGTGCGTCCTTCAGCTGCCGGATCGCCTGCTCGTCCCAGCGGGGGCCGCTGGGGAGCAGGTGCAGGGTGCGCGGTTCGTCGGGGTCCTCGGGGTCCTCGACCCGGTCGGGTCGGTCCAGCACGACCAGCAGTGCGGACTCGGCGAGGTGCTCGACCCGGTCGCGTCCCCACTCCACGACGGTCACGGCGAGATCGAGATCGGCCTCCAGGTCGAGGTCGTCGATCTCTCCCTCCCCACCGAGGCGGTAGGCGTCGACGTGGACCAGATCGGGCCCGTCGGCGAGATTGGGGTGGACCCGCTCGATGACGAAGGTCGGGGAGGCGACGGAGCCGCGCACCCCGAGCCCGGCGCCGAGCCCCTGGGTGAAGGTGGTCTTGCCCGCCCCGAGCGGGCCGTCCAGCACCAGCAGATCCCCGGGCCGCAGCACGCCGGCCAGGGCCTGGGCCACGTCGCGGGTGCCCTCGGCGTCCGCGGTGCGCACGATCAGCTCGCTCATCAGCGGACCTCGCGGGTGACGCGGCCGGAGACGGAGGTGAGGATCTCGTAGGAGATGGTCCCGGCGGCCCGCGCCCAGTCCTCTGCGGTCGCGGCATCGGGGCCGTTGGGGTCGCCGCCGGCATCACCGAAGATGAACACCTGGTCGCCGGCGCGGGCGTCGGAGTCCGGGCCCAGGTCGATGACGATCTGGTCCATGCTGATGCGGCCCACCTGGGGGGCCCGATGGTCGCCGCTCTCGGTGCGGATCACCAGGGCGACCTGGTCGCTGCCGGCGCGGTGGAGGCCGTCGGCGTAGCCGATCGGCACCAGGCCCAGCCGGGTGGGGCGGTCGGTGGTGCGGATCCGGCCGTAGCCGATGCTGTGCCCCTCGCCCACCTCCTTGACCAGGGCGAGGCGGCTGATGAGGGTCATCGCCGGGCGCAGCGGCACATCCGTGGGGACCGGCGGGCAGCCGTACAGGGCGATCCCCACCCGGACCAGGTCGCGGTGGAGGTCGGGGCGGGTGAGGGTGGCGGCGGAGTTCGCGATGTGCTGCAGCGGGATCGGTCCGACCTCGTCGGCGAGCGCCGCGCTGGCCGAGTCGAACAGCTCCACCTGCTGGTCGGTCGCCGGATCCTCGGGGTCATCGGCACTGGTCAGATGGGTCCAGGCGCCGGCGACCTGGATGAAATCGTCCTCCCGCATCGCGGCGCCGATCTCGCGGATCTGCCAGGGCAGCACACCGTTGCGGCCCATGCCGGTGTCGATCTTCAGGTGCACGCGGGCGCGGCGGTCGGCTTCGCGGGCGGCCTCGGAGACGAGTGCGAGCATCTCCGGGGAGCCGACGGAGACGTCGACCCCGGAGCCCAGCACCTCGGGCAGCACGATCTTCGCGGTGTGCGGTTCGAACAGCCAGGTGAGGATCTGGGCGTCGAGGTCGGCGCGGGCCAGGGCCAGGGCACTGGCGGGATGGGCGACGCCGAGCCAGGTGGCGCCGCCTTCGATCGCGGCGCGGGCGGCGGTGAGCATGCCGTGGCCGTAGCCGTCGGCCTTGACCACGGCCATCAGCGCGGTCTGCTCCTCGAGCAGGGTGCCCATGGCGCGGGTGTTCTCGGTGATCGCCGACGGGTCGATCACCGCGCGGTTGGGCACGTGCCGAGGGTCCTCGGCAGGGATCGGGATGGTCATCGAGCTCCTCGGTTCACGGCTGGGCGCCCGCCAGGATAGTCCCGATCGCCTCCGGCAGGTGCGCGGCGACGTCGAGGGCGACCAGCGGCTGCCGTCCCTCGCGGGAGGCGCGGCGGCCCGCGCGGCCGTGGAGGATCGCGGCCAGGGCGGCGGCATCGGGCCCGGGGAGCCCGGCGGCGAGCAGGGTGCCGAGCACTCCGGCGAGCACGTCGCCGGTGCCGGCGGTGGCCAGCTGCGGGGTCGCATCGTCCTGGGCGCGCAGCGGGCCGCCGTCGCCCGGGGCGATCAGGGTGATGGCACCCTTGAGCAGCATGGTCGCGCCGGTGGCGCGGGCGAGTAAGGGGGCGAGCTGCGCGCCGGGCAGGTCCGGGTCGATGTCGAGGCGCTTCGCGAGGCGCTCGGCCTCCCCGCGGTGCGGGGTCAGAACCACGTCGGGGCCGAAGCGGTGCTCGGTGGTGAGCACCGACAGCGCGCCGGCGTCGATCACGCCGCGGGTGAGCGTCCCGGCGCCCTCGCGCAGCCCGTCGACGCCGACTGCGGCGCGGGGATCATCGGCGGCGAGCCCCGGGCCGACGACCAGCGCATCGGTGCGGCCGAGGTCGGCGAGGTCGATCGCCTCCGGATCGACGACGGTTTCCGCGATGGGGTGGGTGACGGTCTCGGGCCGTTCCCGCAGCACGAGGTCCAGCACCCGCTCCGGGGCCAGGCAGCGGACCATCCCGGCGCCGGTGCGGGCGGCTCCGGAGGCGGCGAGGACGGCCGCGCCGGGGAACTGCACACTGCCGGCGGCGAGCGCGACCACGCCGCGGGTGTATTTGCTGGCGTCCCGGTCGGGGCGCGGCAGCAGCGCCCGCACGTCGCCGTCCTTGAGGCGGAGCACGGTCGGGGCAGCGGTCAGGTGCGGGGACAGGCCGAGGTCCACCAGCTGCACGGCCCCGCTGCGTTCGGCGCCGCCGGGCAGCAGCAGGCCGGCCTTCAGCGCGCCGAAGGTGACCGTCCCGCTCGCGACCAGGGCCTCGGGAGCGGCCTGCCCGGTGGTGGCGTCGACGAAGCTGGGCAGATCCACGGCGATCACCGGGACGCCGCTGCTGCGCACCACGGCCAGCAGCGGGGACAGGGCCGCGGGCACCTCCGGACGACCGCCGATGCCGAGGATCGCATCGAGCACCAGGGCGGTGGTGGCCAGTCGCTCCTCGAGCATCGTCGGGGTGGTGTCCGTGTCGGTGAGTGCGGTGATCGTGCCACCGGCCTCGCGCAGGGCGGCGGCGCCCTCCTCGTGCAGACGCTCGGCGGTGGCGATCGCATCGGCGGCGATGCCCTCGCGGCGCAGGAGCGCCGCGGCGTGCAGCCCGTCGCCCCCGTTGGCCCCGGAGCCGGCGAGGACCAGCACGCGCGCATCCCGGCCGCCCAGCTCCTCGGACGCGGTGGAGCGCAGACGGTCGGCGATGTGCTTGGCCAGCGCCTGCGCGGCACGGAGCATGAGCGGCTGGCCCGCGGCAAGCAGCGGCGCCTCGGCGTCGCGGATGGCCTGGGCGGAGTAGGCGCGGATCATAGGGCCGGATCCTTCGGTGATGTCGTGCCGCGTTCGGCGACGACGATCGCGGTCGCCACGTCCCCGTCGTGGGAGAGGGACAGGTGCAGGTGGACGACGCCCTGCTGTTCGGCGGCGCGCAGGGTGGCACCGCGCAGGCGCAGGTAGGGGCGGCGCACGTGGGTGCGCTCGACGGTGACGTCCTGCCAGGAGAAGTCGCCGGGGGCGCCGAGGGCCTTGCCGACCGCCTCCTTGGCGGCGACCCGGGCGGCGCGGGAGGCGGCGGAGAGGCTGCGCTCGGTGGGGGTGAGCAGGCGGTCCAGCAGCGCAGGAGTCCGCTCCAGCATCTCGGTCAACCGCCCGATCTCGACCACGTCGATGCCGACGCCCGCCACGGTGCCGTCGTCCCGGGGCGCGAACGCCCGGCCCCCGAAGCTGTCATCGGGGCCGGGCGTCGGCGTCGCGGTGGGAAAAGTGCTCACCTGGGCAGTATCACACCCCGGCCTGGGCAGGTGTGAAGGGGCGAGGTCACTCGACGGTGACGGACTTGGCGAGGTTGCGGGGCTGGTCCACGTCCAGGCCCTTCGCGGTGGCGAGCTCGCAGGAGAAGATCTGCAGCGGGATCACGGTCAGCAGCGCCGCGAACAGGGTGCGGGTGGCGGGCACCCGGATCACCTCGTCGGCAAACGGCAGCACCGCATCGTCTCCCTCCTCGGCGATCACCAGGGTGCGGGCGCCGCGGGCGCGCACCTCCTGGATGTTGGAGACGACCTTGGAGTGCAGGGAGTGGCGACCGTTCGGGGAGGGGACGATGACGAACACCGGCTGTCCCTCCTCGACCAGCGCGATCGGGCCGTGCTTGAGCTCGCCGGCGGCGAAGCCCTCGGCGTGGATGTAGGCGATCTCCTTGAGCTTGAGGGCGCCCTCCATCGCGGTCGGGTAGCCGACGTGGCGGCCCAGGAACAGCACGCTGGTGGCGTCCTGCATGTCGCGGGCGAGCTGCTCGACCTGCGCGGAGCTGTCGAGGACCTGCTGGATCTGGTCCGGGATCTGCTCGAGGTCGGCCATCAGCGCGGCGATCTCGTCGGGGTAGAGGTTGCCGCGCACCTGGGCGAGGAACAGGCCCAACAGGTAGCAGGCGGCGATCTGGCCGAGGTACGCCTTGGTGGAGGCGACCGCGATCTCGGGGCCCACGTGCAGGTACAGCGCCGCATCGGCCTCGCGCGGGATGGTGGAGCCGCGGGTGTTGCACAGCGCGATGACCTTCGCGCCCTGCTCGCGGGCATGACGCACGGCCATCAGGGTGTCCATGGTCTCGCCGGACTGGGAGATCGCGACGACCAGGGTCTTCTCGGTGACCACCGGGTCGCGGTAGCGGAACTCGTGGGCGAGCTCGACCTCGGTGGGGATGCGGCACCAGTGCTCGATCGCGTACTTCGCGACCGCCCCGGCGTTGGCGGCGGTGCCGCAGGCGACCACCACGATCTTGTCGATGCTGCGCAGCACCGAGGGGTCGATGTCCATCTCGTCCAGCCGCAGCGCCCCGTCCTCGAGGCGGCCGCGCAGGGTGTCGGCGACGGCGCCGGCCTGCTCGTGGATCTCCTTGGCCATGAAGGAGTCGAAGCCGCCCTTCTGTGCCGCCACGGCGTCCCACTCGATGGTGAAGCGCTTCGCATCGGTGACCTCGGTGCCGTCGAAGTCGATGATCGCGACGGAGTTCGCGGTGACGGTGACCACCTGGTCCTGGCCGATCTCGAGGGCCTCCTTGGTGGAGTCCACGAAGGCGGCGACATCGGAGCCGAGGAAGTTCTCGCCCTCGCCGAGACCCACGACCAGCGGGGAGTTGCGGCGGGCGGCGACGACCGTGTCCGGGGCGCCCCTGTGCACGGCCAGCAGGGTGAAGGCGCCCTCGAGGGAGGCGGCGGCGCGGCGCATCGCCTCGGTGAGGTCCCCGGACTGCTCCATCTCGCGGGCCACCAGATGGGCTGCGGCTTCGGAGTCGGTCTCGGAGGTGAAGGAGAACCCGTCCTGCTCGAGCTCGGCGCGCAGGGAGGCGAAGTTCTCGATGATGCCGTTGTGCACGACGGCGAGCTCGCCCTCGCGCCCGCCGAGGTGGGGGTGGGCGTTGACGTCGGTGGGGCCGCCGTGGGTGGCCCAGCGGGTATGGGCGATGGAGACCTGGCCGCTGGTGTCGGCAGCGCCTTCGAGCACCTCGCGCAGGTTGGCGAGCTTGCCGGCGCGCTTGGTCACGCGCACGTCGTCGCCATCGATCACGGCGACACCCGCGGAGTCGTAGCCGCGGTACTCGAGGCGGGCGAGGCCCTGGAGGGCGACGTCCACGGGACGGGAGGAGGGGTTCTCGGCCCGAGGGCCTGCATATCCGACGATTCCACACATGGTGCTCACGCTAACGATCGGCGCGGTTCCGAGAGGCGCTCGCGCCGGATCGGCGCGAGGTCTTCCTCACCTCCGGAGGGTGCGGCGCGCACCCCTGGTCGACGGCGCTCGAGAGCGATCAGAAATGAGCATCGGACCCTGCGCGAGGACGTCCGCTGCCGAACCGGGAGCGGGCCCCGACGCGACCTTGTGGTCACGCTTCCTGCGCGTGTGCACGGCAGAGCCCCGGATGCTGGAACAATCAGCGCCATGAAGTCCGCGTCGACGTCGAGCACCGTCACCCCGTTCGAGGAGATCTCCCGGGAGGACTGGGCGCGTCTGTCGCTGCAGACCCCGCTGCCGCTGTCCGAGGAGGACGTGACCCGGCTGCGCGGGCTCGGCGACCGGGTGGACCTCAGCGAGGTCGATGCCGTGTACCGGCCGATCTCGCGACTGCTGAACATCCAGGTCGCCGCCGCGCAGGCGCTGCGCCGCTCGCGAGAGCGCTTCCTGGACCAGCACCAGCACCGCACCCCGTACATCATCGGCGTGGCCGGCTCGGTGGCGGTCGGCAAGTCCACCACCGCCCGCCTGCTGCGCGAGCTGATGGCGCGCTGGCCGGAGACCCCGCAGGTGCAGCTGGTGACCACCGATGGCTTCCTCTACCCCAACGCGGTGCTCGAATCCCGCGGGATCATGCAGCGCAAAGGCTTCCCCGAGAGCTACGACCGGCGCCGCCTGCTGCGCTTCGTGGCGGATGTGAAGGCCGGGCAGGAACGGGTCGAGGCCCCCGTCTACTCACACCTGACCTACGACATCCTCGAGGATGAGCGGGTGGTCGTCGAACGCCCCGACGTGCTGATCGTCGAGGGGCTGAACGTGCTGCAGCCGGCCCGGCCGCGCCGCGACGGCCGCCTGGGGATGGCCGTCTCGGACTTCTTCGACTTCTCCGTCTACGTCGATGCGCGCCTCGAGGACGTCCAGCGCTGGTACGTGAACCGCTTCCTCCAGCTGCGGCAGACGGCATTCTCGAACCCCCGCTCCTACTTCCGCCGCTACGCGGACCTCACCGACCAGGAGGCGAAAGATACGGCGCTGGGGATCTGGCGCTCGATCAACGGCCCGAACCTCACCGAGAACGTGGTCCCCACCCGCGGCCGCGCCGACCTGGTGCTGCGCAAGGACGGCCGGCACCGCGTGCATTCGGTCCTGCTGCGGAAGGTGTGAGCGAGTTCAAGCTCCCCGTCACTTCCCCGCCGTGACGCGCCGCACCGTTCCCCCGATCTGCCCCAGCGGTGAGCGAGATCGGGGGAACGGAAACACTCACTTCGACATGTCAGGCTCAGCAGGCCCGGTCCTCACAGGCCCTGCGGCAGGTCTCCCCCGTCCCAAGGCTCAGAGCCCCACGCGCTCCCGGACGATGACGGCGAGACGCTCGGCCAGCTCGGACGCCTGCTCGTCGGTCGGTGCCTCGACCATCACGCGCACGACCGGCTCGGTGCCCGAGGGGCGCAGCAGCACCCTGCCGGTCTCCCCAGCTCGGCCTCGGCGGCGGCGATCGCGTCGGCGACCCCGCGGTCGATGGTGGCCTTGGCCTTGTCGATGTCCTTGACGTTGAGCAGCGCCTGCGGGAGGCGGGTCATGACGTCGGCGAGCTCGCGAGCGGGGCGGCCGGTCTCCGCCATCCGCTGCAGCAGGTGCAGGGCGGTGAGCTCGCCGTCGCCGGTGGTGGCGTGCTCGGCGATGATCACGTGGCCGGACTGCTCGCCGCCGATGGAGTAGCCGCCGAGGTTCATCTCCTCGAGCACGTAGCGGTCGCCCACGCCGGTCTGCGCCAGGACGATCCCGTGCTCCTTCATGGCGAGCTTCAGGCCGAGGTTGCTCATGACGGTCACCACCAGGGTGTCGTCGTGGAGCTTCCCGCGCTCCTTGAGGTCCAGGGCGAGGATCGCCATGATCTGGTCGCCGTCGATGATCTCCCCGTCGGCGGCGACCGCGAGGCAGCGGTCCGCGTCGCCGTCGAAGGCGACGCCGATGTCCGCGCCGTGCTCGAGCACCGCGGCCTTCAGCGGGCCGAGGTGGGTGGATCCCACGCCGTCGTTGATCAGGCCGCCGTCGCTGAGGTCTCCGATCACGTGCACGGTCGCGCCGGCGCGGCGCAGCGCCTCGGGCCCGGTGAGGTGGGCGGCACCGTTGGCGCAGTCCGCGACCACGGTGAGCCCCTCCAGCGAACGGTCCATGGTGGAGACCAGGTGCTCGACGTAGGCCTCGACCGCGCCCTCGTAGCGGTTGATGGTGCCCACGTCGGTGCCCTGGGGGCGGTCCCACTGCTCGCCGAGGCGGGCCTCGATGGCGTCCTCGACCTGGTCGGGCAGCTTGGTGCCGCCGCGGGCGAAGAACTTGATGCCGTTGTCCGGGGCGGGGTTGTGGGAGGCGGAGATCATCACGCCCAGATCCGCGCCGGTGGACTGCACCAGATACGCCAGCCCCGGGGTGGGCAGCACCTCGGCATCGAGCACGTCGATCCCGGCGGCGGCGAGCCCCGCGCACACCGCGGCGGAGAGGAAGTCGCCGGAGGGGCGGGTGTCGCGGGCGACGATCGCGCGGGGCCGGGTGCCGCCGAAGGCGCCCAGCGTGCCGAGCACATGGGCCGCGCCCACGCTCAGCTCGACCGCGAGCTCCGCGGTGATGTCGCCGTTCGCGCGTCCGCGCACTCCGTCGGTGCCGAAGAGTCGTGCCACAGGGTTCTCCTCACGAGAATGGGTATCCGGGGCCGACGGGGCAGCTGCTGCACGGCAGCGCCGCGCGGCCTCCGCGCCGGTGTCCGCTGTGAGACTACCCGCTGAGGGCCTGCCGGCCGCTCCCGTTCCTCGTCACGGCGGCGGGCCGGGGGCTACGTTGGAGGGATGTCCGATCCCGTCCTGCTCCCTCGACTGCTGCCCTCCGCGATCAGCCATCACGTGGGCGATCGCACCGCGAGCCGCGGCCTCGGCGCCGCCCGGGCCGGCCGGGTCAGCGATGTCACCTGGGACCCGGCCACCTCGGTCGTGTCGGCGGAGGTCGCCGACGAGGACGGCGCCGTCCACCGCGCCGAGGTGGAGCTGGCCGAGTACGAGGACGACTCCGTCTCCCGCCGCTTCCACGCCCCGGGGCCCGGCGGGCTATGGCGCCCGCGCCGCTCGGGCTGCGACTGCCTCGTCGGGGAGTCGTGCGTGCACGTCGCGGCGACCCTGTACCGGGTCAACGACCTGGGCACCCAGGCCATGCACGAGAGCCCCCCGGCCGAATGGCGCAGCGTGCTGCGGCCACTGCTGAACTCGTCGGTCACCACCAGCGCCACCGGCAGCTCGGGGCCCTCGGCCGCAACCCTCCCGCGCCCGCTCGCGCTGCGCTTCGACCTCGAGGCGGGCACCTCCGGGACCGGCACCTCCCGCCACCACCGGGAGACCGCGACCGCCGCGCACCTGCACTCCGGCGCGGAGCTGTGGCTGGGGATGCGGCCGCTGACCCGGGGACGCAAGGGAACCTGGATCAAGGGCGACCTGTCCTGGCGCACCTTCGAGTTCCGCCTGGCCGGGCGGGAGTACGATCCGGCCCACGGAGAGGCCCTGACCCGCCTCTTCGCGGCGGCCTCGGTCGAGCGCTCCTACTCCAGCGGCGCGATCGAGCACCTCTGGCTGAACTCCATCACCTCGCCGCTGCTGTGGCAGTCCCTCGAGCACGCCCGGGCCGCCGGGGTGGAGTTCCTGCCCGGCGCCGGTCTCGCCGCGATCGAGCTGGTCGGCGGCGGTGAGGTGGGGCTGGACCTGCAGACCCGCGGTCCTTCCCAGGAGCTGCAGGTCACCCCGCGCATCAGCATCGGTGGGCGGCCGGTGGAGCAGGGACGGCTGCTGGGCGCTTCCGGTGTGCTCGACGTCGAGGAGCTCGCCGAGGAGCAGCTCCTGGCCCGTCTCGCCCCGCTCAGCGCCGCCGTGCCCCGGGCGCTGCGCACCCTGCTGCACCGTCGGCAGCCGCTGGTGGTCCCGCCCGCGGACCGCGAGGCCTTCCTCGAGGTCGCGTACCCGCAGCTGCGCGCCCTGACCACGATCACCAGTGACGACGGCAGCGTCGAGCTGCCCGCGGCGCGCCGGCCCACCCTGCACCTGAGCGCCGGCTACGCCTCCGGGGACCGCCTCTCACTGCGCTGGTCCTGGCGCTACCACGAGCCGGACCGGCAGCTGCCGATGGACCAGCGCCACGGCGCCCACCGCGACCTCGCCCATGAGGAGGCCGTGATCGCCGAGGCGATGAGCCTGTGGCCGCTGTCCCCCACCGATACACCCGAGCTGCTCAGCGGCACCGACACCGCCCGCTTCACCGAGCACGTGCTCGACGATCTCGCCGCGCTGGATCATGTCGAGGTGGAGGTGACCGGCACCCGCCACGCCTACCGGGAGCTGGACGGCGATCCGCGCGTGCGCATCACCCAGCAGGCCTCGCCGGGGAAGAACGACTGGTTCGACCTCGGGTTCGAGATCACCATCGAGGGCCGGCAGATCCCGTTCCCCAGCCTGTTCGTGGCGCTCGCCCGAGGGCGTTCGACACTGCTGATGCCGGACCGCACCTACTTCTCGCTGGACCATCCGGCCTTCGATGCGCTGCGGGAGCTGATCCGCGAGGGCGAGGCGCTCGCGGAGTGGGAGCCCGAGCAGCAGCAGATCTCCCGCTTCCAGGTGGACATGTGGGACGACCTGCAGGAAGCGGCCGACGAGACGGTCGCGTCCCAGGAGTGGAGCCGCACCGCGCTGTCCCTGCGCTCGCTCGAGCAGACCCCCGCTCCCCCGCTTCCCGGCTCCCTGCACGCGGAGCTGCGGCCCTACCAGCTCGAGGGCTTCACCTGGCTCGCCTTCCTGTTCACGCACCGGCTCGGCGGGGTGCTCGCCGACGACATGGGCCTGGGCAAGACGATCCAGACCCTCGCCCTGATCACCCGCGCCCGCGAGCAGGCCCCCGAGGATCCGCCGTTCCTGGTGGTGGCGCCGGCCTCGGTGCTGCCGGTGTGGCGGCGCGAGGCGGAGCGCTTCACCCCGGGCCTGACGGTGCGGGTGCTGGACCGCACCGCCGCCTCCCGCGGCACGGATCTGGCCGCGGCGATGGTCGGTGCGGACGTAGTGGTCACCAGCTACTCGGTGCTGCGGATCGATGAGGAGGACTTCGCCGGCACGCCTTTCCAGGGCTTCGTGCTCGATGAGGCGCAGTTCGTGAAGAATCGCCGCTCCCGCACCCACCGGGCGGCGAAGGGTGTGCGTGCGGGCTTCCGCCTGGCGATCACCGGCACCCCGATGGAGAACTCGCTGGATGACCTGTGGGCGATCTTCGACCTGGTCGCCCCGGGCCTGCTCGGCACCGCGCTCGGGTTCCGCAAGCGGTACACGCTGCCGATCGAGACCGGTGATCATCCCGGCCGGATGGAGCTGCTGCGCCGCCGGGTGCGGCCCTTCCTGCTGCGCCGCACCAAGGAGCTGGTCGCCGCCGAGCTGCCGGAGAAGCGCGAGCAGGTGCTCACGGTGACCCTCTCGCCGGAGCATCGCGCGGTCTACGACTCGGTGCTGCAGCGGGAGCGGAAGAAGGTGCTGGGCCTGATCGACACCGATCTGGACCGCAGCCGCTTCATCGTGTTCCGTTCCCTGACCCTGCTGCGGATGCTGGCGTTGGACCCGTCGCTGGTGGACGCCGAGGAGTACGCGGACGTGCCCAGCTCGAAGCTTGAGGCGCTGTTCGACCGGCTGGAGGAGGTGATCGGAGACGGGCACCGGGTGCTGCTGTTCAGCCAGTTCACCTCGTACCTGGACCGGGTCGCGGCCGAGCTGGAGAGGCGCGAGGTGCGGTACTCGCACCTGGACGGCTCCACCCGGGACCGCGACGCCGCGGTGACCGGCTTCCGCGAGGGCGACGCCCCGGTGTTCCTGATCTCGCTGAAGGCGGGCGGCTTCGGCCTCACCCTCACCGAGGCGGACTACGTCTTCCTGCTGGACCCGTGGTGGAACCCGGCCGCGGAGAACCAGGCCGTCGACCGCGCCCACCGCATCGGTCAGGAGCGCCAGGTGATGGTGTACCGGATGATCGCCGAGGACACCATCGAGGAGAAGGTGCTCGCACTCCAGCGGCGCAAGGCCGAGCTGTTCGACGCGCTCACCGACGGTGGCGAGGCGTTCCGCTCCGCAGTGACCGCGGAGGATCTGAAGGAGCTGCTCAGCTGAACTGAGCGGGCGGCCGGCAGCCGGCAGTCGATAGCCAGCAGTCGATAGCCGGTAGCCGGTAGCCGGTAGCCGGTAGCCGGGTCTACAGCTGACGACACCCCAGTTCACCCCGCCCGTTCCCCCGATACAGCCCATGGGTGAAGCAGATCGGGGGAATCGATCCGCGCGTCGAGATGAACCGCGGGTCGGCGCCCGCGCGTCGAGATGAACCGCGGGTCGGCGCCCGCGCGTCGGGCTGAACCCCGGGCCAGTGCCCGCGCGTCGGGCTCAAGGTGGGATCGGTGCTTGGTGTCCGCCGCGTCCGGTCAGGTGCGATCCCGGTGCCGCGGCGAGCGGTCGGCACGTGGCTGATCGGTCGCGCCACCACGCCACCACAGGGCCAGGCGCACACCGACGGCGACGATCGCGATCGCGCCCACGAGCAGCACCAGCATGACCAGCACCTCCCAGGCGCCGATCGCCAGGAAGTCATCGCCTGCAGCGACGATCCGGCCCACGTCTCCCACTCTGTTCCCCTCTGTTCGTCACTGGCATTCCGCCCTGCGCGGCGATAGTCAGCTCTCTCGCCCTGCACGGCCGCCAGCGGCTCTGAGCTCCCCTCAGGCTATCCACTCCGCGCGCCCAGCACCGTACTGTCCGACGTCCTGCTCCAGGGTTCGGCCGTCCAGGGTGAGCGGCGGCGGGACGGCCTCGAGCACTCCGGCCTCGGACGAGACACGACGTCGCGGCACCTCGAGTGCCGCCAGGTCCCCCGTCGGCGCCGGCAGATCCAGCAAGGTTCGTGCCGCCCCGAGCAGGTTCGCCCGCACCGTGACCGCACGGCCGCGGGCGAGCGCTTCGAGGACGTGCGCGGCCAGGAGGTGGCCGGTGGCGTGATCGAGGGCCTGCACCGGAAGCGCACCAGGGTGCTCATCGGTGCCGCAGCGCACCGCGACCCCCGTGGCGGCCTGCACGATCGAGTCGAAGCCTGCGCGCTGCCCCCACGGGCCGTGCTCGCCCCAGGCGGAGAGCGAGACGATCACGGCCTGTGGAGCAAGCTGCTCGAGGTCCGTGACCCCGAATCCGAGGCGTTCGAGAGCCCCGGGACGGTAGCCGTCCAGGATCACGTCCGCCTGCCCGGCCAGGGCGCGCACCCGGTCCGCGTCCTCATGTCGTCGCAGGTCCAGCACCGTCGAGCGCTTACCCATTCCGGTGGAGAGATGCTGGTCGAGGATCTCGGGCCGGTGCGGCGGATCGATGCGCAGCACGTCGGCGCCCAGGCAGGCAAGGAGCTGCGTGCAGGTCGGCCCGGCGATCACCCGGGTCAGATCCAGCACGCGCACGCCGACCAGCGGCAGCGGACCGCATTCTGTGTCCCCACCTGCGTGCTCGACGGCGCTCAGCGCCGATCGCTCACCACGATCTTCGACTCGCGACCAGGGCTCCTCCGCCGTGGCCACCGCGTGCGGATGCCGGCGCCACTGCTCCTCGGTCCGCACAGCGACGGCGATCCCGCCGGCAGTGGAGATCCGCGCCTCGACCTCCGCCGCGTCGCGCCGTCCGATCTCGCGCTCGAGCCCCGACCGGTCATCCACGCCCAGCACCTCGCGGAGCACTGCGGCGTGGTGGGGGTAGTTCCCGTGCAGGCGCACCCAGCCGTCACGCGCCGCGACGAACCCGGAGAACTCACCCCACGGCTGCGGGGCGCGCCCATCGATGCGCAGGTGATCGATCGCGGCGAATGACGCGGCGACCAGCTCCGGGGTGGTGTCGAGGTCCAGGTCGACCCCCCGCGCGGCAGCGATCTCCGCGGCGGCGTCCCGGGCGCGCTGCACGGAACTCCACGCCAGCTGTTCGACGTCGAGCGGACCCGTCCACCAACGGCGGGGCCTGACGTGCTCTACCGGGTCGGGCCCCGCGCGATGAGCGTCGTCGGCCCGAGCCCCTTCACTGCGCGGAGAGCTCACGTCAACTTCTCCACCCGTTGCGCCCAATAGCCGGGAAGTCGCTTCTCGTGGGCGTACGCGACGATCACGATCTCGCCGGCCATCACGTAATAGATCACCAGATAGGGGAAGCCACGCACCCTCTTCTTCCGTACCACCGGCGGCCGATCCTCGATCCCAAACGGTGGCCAGGCATCGGGCGCTGCCGCAATGCTGCGCCGTGCGTGGAGAGTGGCGTCGAGCAGTTCCTGGCCGGTGGCCGGATCGTCGTACCAGAGGGCCCCTGCGCGCAGCTCATCGCGCGCTTCGGGGTGCTCCCGCTGAGTGAACCTCACCGGTGCTTCGAGGCGAGCTCCGCCGAGAGCATCCGGTACGTCTCCTCCGCATCGACCAGCTCCACCTCCCCCGCGAGCACGGTGTCGACCCGATGGCCGACCTCCCCGCGCCAAGCAGCCTCGACCTCGACCGTCTCGTGGCGGGAGTCCTGATCCACGCTGAGCCGGAGCATGCGGGCGGCGGCCAGGCGCTCCTCCGGGGTGAGTGAGTAGCCGGCCTCGACGTACCTCGTCAGCTTGGCGGACATATCTCGATCCTACGACGGCGCCCCGACGCCTGCCACTGGATCCGCCCGCACCATGCGCCCGGATCGCACCGGTCGTGGCACACGCGGAAGCCCCGCGCACACGACGATGCCCCCGACCCGGAGGTCGAGGGCATCGCGTGTACTGCGTGGGCGGTGCGGAGCAGTGCCCCGCAGCCGATCAGCGCTTGGAGTACTGAGGCGCCTTGCGGGCCTTCTTCAGACCGGCCTTCTTGCGCTCGATGATGCGATCATCGCGGCGCAGGAAGCCTGCCTTCTTGAGGGTCGCGCGGTTGGTCTCCTCGTCGATCTGGTTCAGCGCGCGGGCCACACCGAGGCGCACGGCCCCGGCCTGACCGGACGGGCCGCCGCCGTGGACGCGGACGATCACGTCGAAGCGGCCCTGGAGATCGAGAGCCGTGAACGGATCGTTGATCTCCTGCTGGTGCAGCTTGTTCGGGAAGAAGTCCTCGAGGCTGCGGTCGTTCAGGGTCCACTGGCCGGAGCCGGGGACCAGGCGCACGCGAGCGATCGCGCGCTTGCGACGACCGGTGCCGTAGCCCGGTGCGATCGCGGACTGGCCGGCGCCGACGGCGGCTTCGCCGGTCGACTCGGTGGTGAAGCTCGAGGGTGCCGACTCTTCGGTCACGTCCTCGAGGACCTCGGTGGTTTCGGGGGTGGTCTCAGTCACGGTTCTCCTTGGTTCTTCCGTGCGGCAGGGCGGAGTGGCGGGGCACCCGCTTACTGCGCCACCTGATCGATGGTGAACGGAACGGGCTGCTGAGCGGCGTGCGGGTGCTCGGCGCCCGAGTAGATCTTCAGCTTCTTGATCTGCTGATCAGCGAGCTTGTTCTTGGGGAGCATGCCGCGGATGGCCTTCTCCACTGCGCGCTCGGGGTTCTTCTCGAGCAGCTCGGAGTAGGGGGTGCCGCGGAGGCCGCCGGGGTAGCCGGAGTGGCGGTAGGCGAGCTTCGCCTCCCGCTTGTTTCCGGTCAGCGCGACCTTGTCAGCGTTGATGATGATCACGAAGTCGCCTGCATCCACATGGGGTGCGAAGACCGGCTTGTGCTTTCCCCGCAGGAGCTGGGCAGCCTGGGAAGCGAGCCGGCCGAGGACGACATCGTTTGCGTCAATGACGTACCAGGAACGCTCGACATCGCCGGGCTTCGGGGTGAACGTACGCACTCGTGCCTTCTTCTCTCGTAGTGGTGCCCGGGCGGCAGGACGCCGACCAGGCACGGTTCGATGGACCGTGGGCACGCTTCCTTCGGGTAAAAGCATGGCCCCTATGGTTGAGCCCGGACCGTTCCGCTCACGACGCGACGACGGTCCTGGATGTGGGTGAGATCCCCAATCGCGCCGGACCGTGAGGAACGGCAGCGGAGTCGGGCACACATCGAGGCACAACGACCGCTCATGCTACGGGCCCTGGGAGCGGAGCGTCAACGCGAAGCGACTGTTCGCGGTGTGATCTGCGCCCGGTCGATGCCCCGTCCCGGCAGACCTGGGGAGTTCACTCCGTCTGCGCCGGGGCGGGTCGCTCCTGCGGCAGCGACCGACGCAGGATGCGGGTGCGCTCGGCCCAGGCGGCGAGCTCCTCGTCCGGCGGATAGGCGACGTGGTCCAGGGTCAGTCCCTGCGGCGGGCACACCGGCGCGGCGCCGACGCCGTCGCGGGTCGCCGCCTCTCGCGTGCGGGCGGCGAGCACGTGCGCGGGCCAGGACTCGTCGCGTCGGCCCTCGCCCACCCCGATCAGCGCGCCCACCAGGGAGCGGACCATGTGGTGGCAGAAGGCGTCGGCGACGATCGTCGCGACGATCAGGCCCTCGTCGGCACGGCCCTCGCCGGGGCGCTCCCAGCGCAGCTCCCGCAGCTCGCGGATCGTGGTCGCCCCGACCCGCGGGCGGCAGAAGGACAGGAAGTCGTGCTCTCCCAGCAGCGCCCTGCTGGCCCGTGACATCGCGGCGACGTCCAGCGGCCGACGGTGGCGCAGCACGTCCCGGCGCAGCGGGTCGTGCGCGGCGGGGCCGTCGGAGATCCGGTAGCGGTAGCGACGCCACTGCGCCCCGAAGCGGGCATCGAAGTCCTCCGTGACCTCGCGGGCCACGTGGACGACCACGTCCCCCGGCAGCACCCCGGCGAGCCGGGTCACCAGTGCCTCGGCGGGGCTGCGGTCCGAGCGTCCGGGGAAGGTGGCGAGCACGGTGTCGGGCAGGTCCAGATGGCAGACCTGGCCGCGCGCATGCACCCCGGTATCGGTGCGGCCGGCGACCGTGACCCGGGCCGGGACTCGGGCGATCCTGCCCAGCGCCTTCTCCAGCTCGCCCTGGACGGTGCGCTGACCGGGCTGGGCGGCCCAGCCGTGGAAGTCGGTGCCGTCGTAGGAGAGGTCCAATCGCAGACGGGTCGTGACGCGGTCGCCGGCAGCGGGAGCCGGAGCGGGCGCGGACACGTGCGGGAGGTCGACGGGCATGAGAGCGATCGTAACGGCGCGGGAGCAGAACGTCTCGTCGACCGTCGAGGTGAGCCCGCCCGCCCCTCCCCCGGCGCCGCATCCTCCGCAGTGCGGGCAGGTGCCCGGCGCCGGGGACCTGCTGGGTACGCTGAACCGCGTGAAGATCCTCGTCATCGGCTCCGGAGGTCGCGAACACGCGATCATCCGGCGCCTCGCCGCAGACCATCCCGCCCCTGAGCTGCACGCCGCACCCGGCAATCCCGGCATCGCGCAGCTCGCGACCTGCCACGACACCCCCGTCGGCGATCTGGACGCCCAGGTGCGCCTGGCCCGTGAGCTGCAGCCCGATCTGGTGGTGATCGGCCCCGAAGCACCACTGGTGGCCGGGGCCGCCGACCGGCTGCGCGAAGCCGGTCTGACGGTGTTCGGCCCGTCGGCCGCCGCCGCGGTGCTCGAGGGCTCGAAGTCGTGGGCGAAGGAGATCATGGCCGTGGCCGGGGTCCCCACCGCCGCCTCCGTCACCGTCACCGCGCTCGCGCAGCTCGAGGCCGGACTGGACCGGGTCAACCCCCTGGGCGATGTGCCCTTCGTGGTCAAGGCCGACGGGCTCGCCGCCGGCAAGGGCGTGGTGGTCACCGAGGACCGCGCGGCCGCGATCATCCATGCCGAGGCGGTGCTGACCGCTGGCGGCCAGGTGGTGCTCGAGGAGTACCTGGACGGCCCCGAGGTCTCCCTGTTCTGTATCAGCGACGGCACCCGCGTGGTCCCGCTGGCCCCCGCGCAGGACTTCAAGCGCGCGCTGGACGAGGACGAGGGCCCCAACACCGGCGGGATGGGCGCCTACTCCCCCCTCCCCTGGGCGCCGCCGGGCCTGACCGACGAGGTGCTGGAGAAGGTCGCCCGCCCGACGATCGCGGAGCTCGCCGCCCGCGGCATCCCCTTCGTGGGGGTCCTGTACTGCGGGCTGGCGCTGACCTCGCGGGGGATGCGAGTGGTGGAGTTCAACGCCCGCTTCGGCGACCCCGAGACGCAGGTGGTCCTGGAGCGGCTCACCTCCCCCTTGGCCCCGTTGCTGCTGGCCGCCGCCCGCGGCGAGCTCATCGAGGAAGCCGAGCTGACCTGGAGCGATGATGCCGCGGTGACCGTGGTGCTCGCCTGCGCCGGATATCCCGCCGCCGTGCGCACCGGCGACCCGATCACCGGGCTCGAGGCCTGCGAGGCTCGCGGCGCGCACGTCATCCACGCCGGCACCGCCGCCGCGGACGGCGCCCTGGTGAGCGCCGGCGGCCGGGTGCTGTCGGTGGTCGCCACCGGCGCCGACCTCGAGCAGGCCCGCTCCCGGGCGCTCGCGGCGACCGAGGAGATCGTCCTCGAGGGCAGCCACCACCGCACCGATATCGCCCGCCGCGCCGCAGCCGCTGCGCACACCGCCCCCGGGGCGTCGGAGGAGACCGCATGAGCACCAGCACCGCACCCCTGATCGAGGCCCCGCAGCTGGAGGGCTGGGACCACATCGTCTCCGGCAAGGTCCGCGAGCTGTACGTCCCCGCCGGGGTGGAGCCCTCGGCCGCCGAGGAGGTGCTGATGGTCGCCACCGACCGGATCAGCGCCTATGACCACTCCCTCCAGCCCGGCATCCCCGACAAGGGCCGCCTGCTCACCGGGATCAGCCTGTTCTGGTTCGAGCAGCTGGCGGAGATCGTCCCCCATCATGTGCTCTCCGGGACCGACGTCCCCGCCGCCGTGGCCGGTCGCGCGGTGCGCTGCCGCGGCCTGGACATGGTGGAGCTGGAGTGCATCGCCCGCGGCCACCTGACCGGCTCGGGCCTGGCCGACTACCGTGCCGGCGGCTCGGTGGGCGGTCACGTGCTGCCCAGCGGGCTGGCCGAGGCCTCCCGCCTGGAGCCCGCGATCTTCACCCCCTCGACGAAGGCCGCACCCGGGGAGCACGACGAGAACATCACCGTCGCCCAGGCCCGGGAGCTGCTGGGCGAGGATCTCACCGAGCAGCTGGAGTCCCTCACCCTGGCGGTGTTCGAGCGGGCCCGGCGGATCGCCGACGAGCGGGGCATCATCCTCGCAGACACCAAGCTCGAGTTCGGCCGCTCCCGGATCGACGGCACCCTGATGCTCGGCGACGAGGTGCTCACCCCGGATTCCAGCCGGTTCTGGTCCGCGGACACCTTCACCCCGGGCCGCACCCCGCCCAGCCTGGACAAGCAGTTCGTGCGGGACTGGCTGACCTCCCCGGCCTCCGGCTGGTCCAAGGGCTCCACCGACGCACCACCGGCACTGCCGGCCGAGGTGGTCGCCCAGACCCGGCAGCGGTACGTCCAGGCGTACGAGCGCCTCACCGGCCAGGAATTCTGAGCCGGGCCGGACCACCGCCAGGCGGGCGACAGCACCGCCGGGCGGGCGACAGGGCCGCCTCACCCGGCGGCCCCCTCACACCAGGACCAGCACGGCGATGACCACCGCCGCGATCCCGCAGGCCAGCAGCGCATCACCGCGACCCAGCGGGACCGGCCGCCAGAGGGTCCGCTCCCCCTCCCCGAGACCCCGTGATTCGAGGGCGAAGGCGATCCGTTCGGCGCTGCGCACCGCATCGACCAGCAGTCCGAAGGCGCAGCGCAGCAGGTGACGGGGCCGCAGCCGGGCCACGGCACCCGCGGCGGTCAGCGGCAGCCGCACCCGGTGGGCGCGGGTGAGCGTCTCCCACCGGTGCGGCAGATCATCCAGCAGCCGGCGTCCGGCCAGCAGCGCGTAGGTGAACCGGGCGGGCAGGCGGGCATGCTGCTGCAGGCTCACCATCGTGTTCCGCGGCTCGGTCGCCCACATGACGGTGAGGGCACCGAGCCCGATCACCAGCGCCCGCAGCGCCAGCGCCGCGCCCAGCACGATCCCCTCCTCGGTGATCCGGATCGGCAGCTCGGGCCAGGGTTCGTGCCCGGGGCGGCTGACCACATTGACCAGAAAGATCCCGCTGGCGAACACCACGAACGGCAACTGGCCGCGCAGCAGGGCCAGCGGTCCGCGGCGGCAGCCGATCATCACGCCGGCGCCGAGCAGCGCGTACAGCACCAGCAGCGGCACCGGGTCGGTGAGCGCGATGCACACGATGCTCAGGCCGGTCAGCAGGGCCAGCAGCACGGTGGGGTTGCGCCGGGCGAGCCGGCCCCGGGGGCCCGCCCTCGGGTCGGGCTCCACGGCCGACGGAGGCTTCTCCGCGGCCGGCTGGGGCTCTGCCCCGGCCAGCGGGCACGCGTCCGCGACCGGCTCTCCTGCGACGAGCCCGGCGCGCTGCAGCAGCGCCGTGTCCTGCAGCAGGTCTGCTGGCGGCATCGGCCCGTTCAGTCGGCCGTCATCGATCACGGCCACCGCATCGGCCGCTTCCACCGTGCGCAGGTCATGGGTGGCGATGACCACCCCCTGCCCGGCATCAGCCGCCTCCCGCAGCTGGTTGAGGACGGTGTGTGCGGCGGCTCGGTCCAGGCCGTAGCCGGGCTCGTCCGCCAGCAGCACCGGCCGCTCGGTCAGCAGCATCGCGCCGAGGGAGAGGCGACGCTGCTGACCGCCGGAGAGCGCGAAGGGGCTCGCCTCCCGCTGCTCCTCGAGCCCGAGCCGGGTGAGCATCGCCGTGACCTGGGCGGGATCCACCCCGGACGCCGCGAGCTCACCGGTCACGGTGTCGGCCACGAACTGGGCCTCGGGCCGCTGGAACACCAGGCCCGCCGCAGCGCCCTCGACCTCACCGCGAAGCGGCGGATCCAGCCGGGACAGCGCCCCCAGCAGGGTGGATTTGCCGGCACCGTTGCGGCCGACGACGGCGAGCAACTGCCCGGAACGCACGGTGAGGTCGACCCCGGAGAGGACCGGACGACCCTGATGGCCGAGTTCGGCGCCCCGCACGGTCAGCAGCGGCTCCCTCGCGGGATCCGCCGCAGCATTCGCCGGTGAGTCCGGGGCGAGGTCCCGGACAGGGCCCGCACAGCGCTCCGGACTCAGCTCCGCCGCGCCCTCCAGCTGCTGCTCGAGCTCGCGCGGCAGCCAGCACCCGGCCTCCCGCAGCGTGGCGCCGTGACGGGCGAAGACCTCCCCGGTGGGTCCGTCGGCGAGCACCCGACCGGAGGCGTCCAGGGCGATGGTGCGCGGCGGCAGCCCCGCCACCCCACGCTCTCCCGCCCAGTCGTCGAGCCGGTGCTCGACCAGCAGCACCGCGACCTCGCCGCCGGCGGCGGCTGCCGTGACGGCCTCACGCACCGCCTGCACCCCGTCGGCGTCGAGCATCGCGGTCGGTTCATCCAGCAGCAGCAGGCGGGGCCGGCCCACCACGGCCGCGGCGAGCCCTGCCCGCTGCAGCTGCCCGCCGGACAGCGTCGCGGCGGCGCGCTCGCTCAGGTCATCGATCCCGGCCTCGGCCAGCGCGCGGTGCACGCGCTGGCCGATCTGCGCGGGCGGGACGCAACGGCTCTCCAGCGGGAGCGCGACGTCGTCGGCCACCTGCGGCAGGCAGACCCCGTCGGCCGGGTCCTGCCCGAGGAATCCGACGGCCGCGGACGCGGCGAGGACGCCGCCGGCGATCGGATCGATCTCCCCCACCCGCAGCGTCCCGGTGACCCGGCCCCGCTGATGGGCGGGGATCGCGCCGGCGAGCGCCCGCAGCAGCGTGGACTTGCCGCAGCCGCTGGGTCCCAGCAGCAGCACCTGCTCCCCCGCGCGCAGGGTCCCGGTCCAGGGGCCGACACCGGCGCCCGAGGGCAGCACCACCTCGAGGTCCCTCGCCTCGACGACGAGCTCGGCAGGCGCTGTGGGCTCGGTGGACGCGGCGGCCCCGACCGGGCGCGATGTGTCGTCCCGGACCGTTCCCGCCTCAGCGGACACGGCGCTGCGGGATCTCGTCGGCCTGCGCCGACGCACCGATGGCGAAGTTCGTCAGCACTCCGGTGCGCTCCAGCGCGCGGACGATCACGCGGGCCAGCAGCCCGCCGAGGACGAGCCCAGAGAGCACCTGCATGCCCAGGCGCAGCGTGAGCAGGTCCTGGCCGTACCAGCCCATCCGGTACGCGGACCAGAAGAACACCAGGCCCGCGCCGAGCGCACCGGAGGCGGCGAACACGCCCCAGCCGAAGCGGCGGTAGCGGGTCAGGGCGAAGGGCAGCTCGCTGCCGAGGCCCTGCAGCGCGGCCGAGAGCACCAGCAGCGGGCCGACGGGGCTGCCCAGGAACACCACTTCGATGGTCCCGGCGAGCATCTCGGCGAGGATCCCCACGCCGGGGCGGCGGATGATCGCGATCGCGATCGGGGCCACCAACAGCCAGGAGCCGAAGATCACGTGCTGGGCGACATCACCGGCGGGGCCCATCGCGATCGCCAGCCAGCTCCAGGCCTGGACGAACACCCAGTACAGGAATCCGAACAGCACGCCGAGCACGACGACCAGCACGATCTCGCGCAGACCGAGTCGGGAGCGGGCGGGTGTGGGATCGGGGTCCGGGCTCGCAGGGGGCGGCGGGCCGCCGGGGGCAGCGGCGGGAGCGGTGGTGGGTGCGGAGGCGTCGTCAGAAGCGGGGATCACGGTCCGTGCCTTTCCAGACGGGCACGGGCGCGCGGCGACATTCGCTCGGCGGAGCTCCCTGCGCCGGCATGATCCGGATCAGGTTCTACGGTCGGAGTTCGAGAACTCCCTCTCAGCCCGGCCTACCGGACTCCCGTGCACGGGGCCACCCTAACTGCAGCGGTCCCTCCCGTGCACGGTGTCCAGCCGGCGGACCCTTCCGTGGCCGGTTCGGCTCATGGCGGGTCCTCGATGAGGGGCACGAAGAGGTAGGCCCCGTGGACGGTCTCCTCCAGCGCGTCGCCGCGGCGGGCGATCCGTCGCATCTGCTGGCCGACGGGGATGACCAGGATCCCGCCCTCGCCCAGCTGTGCGGGCAGCGCCGGCGGCAGGCGGCCGGCTCCGGCGGAGACGAGGATCCGGTCGAAGGGCGCGTCCTCGGGGGCGCCGAGCACGCCGGGCCGGGCGGCGCGGATCCTCGCCCGGCCCTCGGGCACGGTCTCGGCGAGCGCGGTGCGCGCCGGGCTCAGCAGCCGCTGCTGGCGCTCGAGGCCCAGCACCTCCCCGGTGGGGCCGACGAGATGGGCGAGCAGGGCGGTGGTCCATCCGGAGCCGGCTCCGAGGTCGAGCACCCGGTGCCCCTCTCGCACCTCGAGCAGGCGGAGCATGTTCTCGACGGTGGTGGGCTGCGAGTTGGTCTGCCCCTCACCGATCGGCAGCGGGGCGTCCTCGCCCGCCCGGTGACGGAGCGCGGCGGGGAGGAAACGGGCCCGCGGCACCGCCCGCATCGCCTGGGCGATCCGGTCGGCAGGGACCTCCCTGCCGAGCAGCTCCTGCATCTTGCTCACTTCCCGACCTCCTCGGCCCGGCGCGCTCGGCCGGGCGTGCTCAGTCCGCGCCGACCTCGATGACCCCGTCTGCCGGCCAATCGCGCACCTCGGTGCCCTCGGGAGCGAGATTCGTGGACTGGCGCAGGAAGATCGGACGGCCCGCGTCGCTCGCGATCGCGTCGTGCACCGGCAGCGCGAGCACCGGGCCGACAGCGCGCAGGAAGTCGATGGTCTCGCCGATCTTCGACCAGGGAGCGACCACCGCGAAGGCGAGCACGTCGATGCCCCGGAACTGCGGGACCGGTTCGAGCGAGTCGCCGGTGATGCCGAGGCGGGGACCGTCCCCGGCGGAGAGCACCAGGCCCGAGTTCCCCACCCGGGGGATGTCCGGGTGGATGACCGCGTGCTGGCCGCCGACGGCCTCGAGGCGCACCGCCTGCTCGCCCGGGACCGCAGGCAGTTCATGCGTGTCCCCGGCGGCGAGGGCCAGCAGGCGCTGCGCCGGGATCGCGGCGGCATCGCCCGCGGGTTCGGCGAGGAGCGCGGCCGTCTCCGGCTCGGCGATCACCTCGGCGCCGCCGGCCCGGTCCAGCACCTCCTGGAGCAGTGCCCGGTCGAGGTGGTCGGGATGCTGGTGCGTGATCAGCACGGCGTCCAGTCCGGACAGCAGCTCGGCGTCCAGGCCGCGCACGGCCTCCGTGCTGAAGCCGCCGGGGTCCACGAGCAGGCGCCGCCCGGCGATCTCCACGAGCAGGCAGGAATGGACGAGGTGGTGGATCTTCATCGGGTCCTCCCGGGGGCGAGGTCAGGTGTGCCTCGAACATATCGTCGCGGACGGCTCCTGCCCAGGGCCGGACCGCGCTGAGTCCACAACGCCCACACTGCGCGACCGCGCCCCGGGCGAGACGCGGACCCCATGGTGGGCAGCCCGCCGCCGGGACGCTCCGGCTCGGTACCATGTCAGGGGTCGGGCTCGTCCCGTCGGCCGCCCCGTGCGCCGACCGTGCCCGCCCCGCAGCCCTCACCCGCCAGGACCGCATCCCGCGGCCGTCGTCCCCCAGGAGAGCACCCATGCCACGTGTCGTGGTCCACGTCATGCCCAAGCCGGAGATCCTCGACCCGCAGGGCAAGGCCGTCGCCGCCGCGCTCCCCCGCCTGGGCTTCGAGGGCATCGCCTCGGTCCGTCAGGGCAAGCGGTTCGAGCTCGAGGTCGAGGGCGAGGTCACCGAGCAGGTGCTCGCCTCCCTGCGCGAGGCCGCGGAGACCCTGCTGTCCAACCCCGTCATCGAGGACGTCGTCTCGATCGACGTCGAGGACGCCGCCGACGGGAAGGCGCAGGCCTGATGCGCATCGGTGTGGTGACCTTCCCGGGCACGCTCGATGACCGGGACGCGCTGCGCGCCGTGCGGCTCGCCGGCGCCGAACCCGTCGCGCTCTGGCACGGAGAGGGCGACCTCAAGGACGTCGACGCGATCGTGCTGCCCGGCGGCTTCTCCTACGGCGACTACCTGCGCGCCGGCGCCATCAGCGGATTCGCCCCGGTGATGGAGAAAGTGGTCGACGCCGCGACGGGTGGGATGCCGGTGCTCGGCATCTGCAACGGCTTCCAGATCCTGTGCGAGACGCACCTGCTGCCCGGCGCGATGATCAAGAACGCCCATCGTGCGTTCCTCTGCCGCGACCAGCCGCTCACGGTGGAGAACACCCGCACCGCCTGGACCAGCGGGTACGAGGCGGGCCAGGTGATCCGCATCCCGCTGAAGAACCAGGACGGCCAGTACGTCGCCGATGAGCGCACCCTCACCCAGCTCGAGGACGAGGGCCGAGTGGTGTTCCGCTACGCCGCCGGCGCCACCCACGGCCCCGCCGGTTTCGAGGCCAACCCCAACGGGTCACGCCACGACATCGCCGGGATCACCAACGCCGCCGGCAACGTGGTGGGCCTGATGCCGCACCCGGAGCACGCGGTCGAGGCCGGTTTCGGTCCGGACCAGCCCGGTGAGGGCACCCGTTCCGGCACCGACGGCCTGACCATGTTCACCTCGGTGCTGAGCAGCCTGGTCGGCTGACCACTGCGGCCGCGCCGCCGCACGGGACCGCCGCACCGCGGCACCGGGCCGCAGCGCTGCCGCACCACCGGGCCACCGCACCGCCGGGCCACCGCACCGCCGTACCGCAGCGCCGCCGCACCACCAGGATTGTCAGGATCCGAACCAGAATCTGCTCGAGAATGGTACGGATCCTGACAATCCGGTGCCCGTGACAATCCGGTGCCCGTGGGACGTGGCCGGTCAGCGCACCGCGCTGAGCACGGTGAAGCGGCGGTCGCGGGCGCGCTGCTGCACGGCGCCGACGCGGGCCTCGAGCTCGGCGCGGTAGCGGAGGTGGGAGTTGTGGACGAACCACAGCTGCCCGCCGGGACGCAGCACGCGGGCCGCCGAGTCCAGCAGACCGTGCACGAGGGTCGCGTCCACGACGGTGCCGTCGTGGAACGGCGGATTCAGCACCACCAGATCGACGCTGCTGTCGGCCACCTGGGAGAGGGACTCGTCCCAGCTCACACGCACCCCCTCGCGGGAGAGCCCCGACGCCTCTAGGGTGGCGCGGGTGGAGGCGACCGCCTCGGCGTCGTCATCGCTGCCCAGCACCTCCGCCTCGGGCAGCGCGGCGGCGAGGTGAGCGGTGAGCAGGCCGTTGCCGCTGCCGAGGTCCACGGCGCGCTCTGCGGAGATCTCACCCTCGACGAGTGCCCGATCCAGCGCCTCCAGCAGCAGCAGGCTGCCGGCGTCGGCCCGGGAACCGCCGAAGACCCCGCCGCTGCCGCGCAGCGCCAGTTCGCGCGGCTGCCCGTGCACACTCACCGTCACCGCACCGGCGATGGGTTCCGGTGCAAGAGCCTCCGGGCGCGGGCCGGAGGCGATCAGTGCACGGGACTTGCCCACGCCCCGTGAGGCACGGACCTCGGTGAAGGAGCCGGCCAGCACCTCGTTCTGGGAGCGGGTCATGTGCTTGACGCGACCGCCCGCGACGAGGGTCAGGTCCTCGCGCCCGCCCTGGCCGGCGAAGCGGGCGAGGCGGCGGGCGAGGTCCTCGAGCCCGGCGAGGGACTTGGGCAGGCGGGCGAGCACGAGGTGGGCGTCGGCCTCGGCGGCGAACTCCTCCAGCGGGAGGGGGTCCGCCCCGGCCGCGAGCACCAGCCGGCCCGCACCCACCGCGGAGGCGAAGCGTTCGGCGAGCGCGGAGGTCTCGGCGCGCGAGGCGCTCCAGGACCAGACCCGGGCCTCCGGCTGCTCAGCGAGCGAGTCGAGGGCAGCGGAGGTCAGCTCACCGGTGCTGTCGGCCACGACGATCAGGTCGCAGGGGCAGCCGGTGAGGCCCTCCTCTCCGGCTGCCTGCAGGATCACCCGCTCTGTCTGGTCGGGCGCGGCCGTCGGGGCCGGGCCGGGATGCTGTGCGGCGCCGCTGCTGGGCTCGTCGGCGCTGGTCATATCGGTGCTGGTCATATCGGTGCTGTCCGTCTCTGCGCTGTCCGTCTCTGCGCTGTTCATGTCGGTGCGGGTCACGTCGTCCTTCGAAGGGTGGTCCGTCACGGGGGTCCGTCGACGGTCGGGATGGGGTCGGGTGGTCATGCGGAGATCCCGCGCCGGCCGCGGGAGCGCAGGCGACCGTGCGGCAGCGCTGGTGCCGGCAGGGCGTCCGGGGTGCTCGCGGCGAACGGCCCGAACTGCTCGTCCTGCTCCGCGAGGCCTCCGCGCGCGAGGACGGTGTCCGCGATCGGTGCGGACTCGAGAGGATGCTCGACCCCGATCTCCGCCTGGTAGCGGGCGCGGAACTGTTCGATCTCCTCGTGGGTGCGACCCACGAAGTTCCACCACATGATGATGTCCTCCCCCAGCGGCTCGCCGCCGAGCAGCATCACCCGCAGGTCCTCGCCGGTCTCGGCGCGGATGGTCAGCTGGGCAACGCCGTCGGGCAGCATCATCAGCTCCCGGCTCGCGATCGTGCTCTCGTGCTCTTTCATCGCGAGCGGCGAACCCGCCGGCAGGCCCGTGCTCGGCAGATCGGTGCCCGGCAGGTCAGCGCGGAGCTGTGCGGCACCGCGATCGACGAGCAGTCCGTACTCATGCCCGGGGTCCAGATCGATGCGCAGGGAGGTGCCCGCCCGCAGATCCAGCTGGGCCATGCTCAGCGGGATGTCGGTCCGCACCTCGCTGCGGTCCTCGAGCACGACGCCGTCCTCCGTGGTGGCGCGGAACTCCCCCAGGCCCACGCGGGCGCGAGCTCCGCCGGTCCCGATCTGGCGGGGGGCGGAGACCTCGAAGTCCGGGTCGCGGAAGCGCGAGCGGTCCGGCAGCGCGTACCAGAGCTGGACGCCGTGCAGGATCGTGGTGTCGGCGACCGAGAACTCGGAATGGGAGATGCCGGAGCCCGCCACCATGATGTCCACCTCGCCGGGTCGGATCAGGGCGTGGCTGCCGAGCGAGTCGCGGTGCGTGATCGCGCCCTCGAACAGCCAGGACACGGTCGCCAGGCCCGTATGCGGGTGGCGGGGCACCTGCATGCCGCCGGAGGCGGAGAGGTCGTCGGGACCGAAATGGTCCACGAAGCACCAGGCGCCGATGAGGGAGGTGCGCCGAGCCGGCAGGGTGCGGTGGACCGTCATGCCGCGGGGGCCGCCGAGCGGCACCTCCCGGGGCTCCAGCAGCACGAAATCCTCGAAGGGGCTCATGGGGCGAGTCTAGAGAGCCCAGCTGTTGGCAGCACCCTGCCCGGGGCTGTGGAGTGAGGGGCCTCGCCGAGGGGCAGCGCCACGGCCGCGGGGGCTGCTCCGCCGACCCGGCAGAGGCACATCGATCGCCGTCTCCCTCTCCCCCGCGGCGGCGCGGCGTGCGAGCATGGAACAGTGCGTGATGCACATCATCCCGGTGTCCGCTCCGCCGGTCCGACGGAGACCGGATCCGGGGGCGCCCAGCGACCCCGAGGAGATCCTGATGACCCGCTCTTCCCTCCGCACCACCGTCGCCGCCGCCCTGGGCGTCGCCGGCACCGCCGTCGGCGCTCTGGCGGCCCATGACCTGACACAGAAGCGCCACACGATCCTGCGCATCTATCCGGTCATCGGCCACATGCGCTTCCTGCTGGAAGGCCTGCGCCCGGAGCTGCAGCAGTACTTCATCGAACGCAACTGGGACGGCAGACCCTTCGACCGCGACATCCGCAGCATCGTCTACGAGCGCGCGAAGGGCATCCACGGCGAGCAGGCCTTCGGCACCGAGCGCGACGTCAACGCCGCCGGGTACGAGTACCTCGTCCACTCCATCCACCCGGCCCCCGAGCCGGAGTCCGTCCCGCGCGTGCAGATCGGCGGCCCGGACTGCGCCCGCCCGTACTCGATGGCGCTGCTGAACGTCTCGGCCATGAGCTTCGGCGCGCTGGGTGCCAACGCGGTGCGCGCCCTGAACAAGGGTGCGCAGATGGGCGGCTTCGCCCAGGACACCGGCGAGGGCTCGCTCACCCCGTACCACGAGGAGATGGGCGGCGATCTGATCTGGGAGCTGGGCACCGGTTATTTCGGCGCTCGCACCGAGGACGGCCGCCTCGATGAGGAGATCTTCCGGGAGAAGGCCACCAAGGACCAGGTCAAATGCATCTCCGTGAAGCTGAGCCAGGGTGCGAAGCCCGGTATCGGTGGAGTGCTGCCGGCGCCCAAGGTCTCGGCGGAGATCGCCGAGATCCGCGGCGTGCCCGAAGGGGAGAAGTGCGTCTCCCCCGCCTCGCACTCCATGTTCGACACCCCTGTGGGGCTCATCGAGTTCCTCGTCCGGCTGCGGGAGCTCTCCGGTGGCAAGCCCGTCGGGTTCAAGCTCTGCGTGGGCAGCAAGGTCGAGGTGCTCTCCCTGTGCAAGGCGATGCTCGAGGTCGGGACCGCACCGGACTTCATCATCATCGACGGCTCCGAGGGCGGTACCGGCGCAGCCCCGCTGGAGTTCGAGGACCATATGGGGATGCCGCTGACCCAGGGCCTGATGACGATGCACAACGCCCTGGTGGGGGCTGGTTTGCGGGACCGCATCCGGCTGGGGGCCTCCGGGAAGGTCGCCGCCGGCAACGACATCGTCAAACGGATGATCCAGGGCGCGGACTTCACCAACTCCGCCCGCGCGATGATGATGGCGATCGGCTGCATCCAGGCCCAGCGCTGCCACACCGGCCGCTGCCCCACCGGGGTCACCACCCAGGACCCGTATCGTCAGCGGGGCCTCGTCGTCGAGGACAAATCCGTGCGGGTGACGCAGTACCAGCAGGGAACGGTCGCCGAGGCCGTGAAGCTGATGGCGGCGATGGGGGTGTCCAGTCCCGCGGAGCTGCGCCCCTGGATGCTGCGTCGCAACCTCTCCCAGACGGCCAACGCCTCCTATGCGGAGCTGTACGAGTGGTTGGAGCCGGACCAGCTGCTCACCGACCCGCCGGAGGACTGGGCCGCGGCCTGGACCGCTGCCTCGGCGCAGTCGTTCCGCACCCATCACTGAGGCCCGGATCACCGAAGCACCCGGACCGGGCAGCGGCGAGGCCGCTCCCCTGAGCGCTCGATCGAAGGAGACACCATGACCACCATCGCCGAGAGCATCGTCCAGGCCCTCACCGACCACGGCGTCACCCAGATGTGGGGCGTCGTCGGCGATGCCCTGAATCCGATCACCGACGCGATCCGGCACGAGCCGCGGGCCACCTGGGTCGGGGTGAGGCACGAGGAGGCCGCGGCCTTCGCCGTCGGTGCGCAGGCCCAGGTGACCGGGCGCCTCGGGGTGTGCATGGGCACCGTCGGGCCGGGGTCGATCCACCTGCTCAACGGCCTCTATGACGCCAAGAAGTCCCACGCCCCGGTGCTCGCGATCCTGGGCCAGGTCCCCAGTCCCGAGATCGGCAGCGAGTTCTTCCAAGAGGTCGACAACCATCGTCTCTTCGCCGACGTCGCCGTCTTCTCCCGCACCGTCACCGATCCCGCCCAGATGCCGCTGCTGCTCGAGCAGGCGGTCAACGCCGCCTACGACGGGCCGGGCGTCGCGGTGCTCACCGTCCCCGGGGACATGGGCTCGCAGAAGCTCCCCCACGGCTCGCGGGAACCGGTGATCGCTCCGCCCGCGACACCGGCGACGGCCGCTGCGGCCTCGATCGATGCGGCTCGCGAGGTGCTGCGCGAGGCGGAGCACGTCACCCTGCTGGTCGGCATCGGCGCGCAGGAGGCCCGCGGCCCGGTCCTCGAGCTCGCGGAGCGGCTGCAGGCCCCGATGGTGGTCACGCTGAAGGGGAAGGACACCTTCGACGAGGCCAATCCCTTCGAGGTGGGCCAGTCCGGGCTGATCGGGAACCCGGCGGCCCAGCACGCATTCGACAAATGCGACGTCCTGGTGCTGATCGGCACCGATTTCCCCTACCGCGAGTGGTACCCGGAAGGGAAGACGGTGATCCAGCTCGATCGGCGTCAGGCCCACATCGGGCGCCGCACCGCGGTCCAGCACGCGATGGTCGGTGATGCCGGTGCCACTGTACGGGCGCTGCTGGACGGTGATCTCCCCGCCCGCACGGACACCACCCATCTCGACCGGGCCCGCCGCCGCTACCTGACCTGGCAGTCGGAGCAGGAGCGGCTGGTCGATCCCGACCACGATGAGGACTCCCTGCTGGGGAAGGTGCGCAGCGTCCTGGACAACCCCGAGGAGCTGATCCGTCCCGAGGTGGTCGCCGCCGCACTGGATCGGCATGCGGCCGCCGACGCCGTGTTCACCTCTGACACCGGGATGTCGACCGTATGGCTCTCCCGCTTCGTGCGGATGACCGGCGGGCGACGCCTGCTGGGATCCTTCAACCTCGGCTCGATGGCCAATGCGCTCCCGCAGGCGCTCGGCGTCCAGGCGCTGGACCGCGAGCGCCAGGTCATCTCGTGCAGCGGCGACGGCGGACTGATGATGCTGCTGGGGGACCTGCGGACCGCGGTGACCTATGAGCTGCCGGTCAAGGTGCTGGTGTTCGACAACGGCCGGCTCGGGATGGTCAAGCTCGAACAGGAACAGGGCGGCCTGCCGGAGTTCGGCACCCGGCTGGACAACCCCGACCTCGCCCGGGTGGGCGAGGCCATGGGGCTGGCCTCCCGTCAGGTCTCGGATCCCGACGGGGTCGACGACGCCGTGACCTGGCTGCTCGGCCAGGACGGCCCCGCCCTGCTGGACGTGAGGACGAACCCCGAGGAGATCTCCCTGCCACCGAAGGCGACCGTCGGGCAGGGCTGGGGCTTCGCGATCGCGAAGATCACCGAGAACCTGCCGCCCCGCTGACGCGGGCCCTCACTGCCAGGTCGCGGTCTCCGGATCGACGCCCTGGGCCCGGGCGCTCTGCTCGATCACGCGCCGCAGCCAGGCGGCGAGTCCCTCGGCGCGCTCGTCGTAGTGGGCGGCGAAGCGCGGATCCTCGGTGTACATCCGTGCCAGCACCACCTGCATCGCCGGCGTGCAGTCGTAGTGACGGGCGATGGTGGCCCGATGCCGTTCGGCGAGCGCGTTCGCCTCCTCGCCGCCGGGTGGGACGCCACGGCCGAAGGCGTCGGCGAGCGCCGCCTCGACAGCATCGGTCTCGTCCTTGATCTCCTGCCACTGCGCGGCATCCCAGTCCCGGGTGCGGGCCGCTGATTGCTTCCAGGCCTCGGTGCCGCCCCAGCGCTCGCGCGCCTCCTCCTGGTAGGCGGGGTCCCAGTCGGTGCCGAAGATGCGGGCCTGCTCCTCGGGGCTGAGTCGGGTGCTGCTGTGGTCCATGTCGGTCCTCTCGATCATCTCGTCGACGGCGCGTGCCGTCTTCTCGAGCCGGCGGATCCGTTCCTGAAGCAGGGTCCGCTGGCGCTGGAGGTGCTCGCGCGGGTCGGCGGAGGGATCATCGAGGATCCTCCCGATCTGCGCGAGCGCCAGACCGAGCTCGCGGTAGACGAGCACCCGGTGGATCCGGGCCACGTCATCGGCGTCGTACAGGCGGCACCCCGACCAGCTGCGCCCGCCGGGGCGCACCAGGCCGATCCCGTCCCAGTGGTGCAGGGTGCGGACGCTGACGCCGACCAGGTCGGCGACGCGCCCTACGGTGAGGTCCTCATGCACTGTCGTCTCGGTCATGGGGACCACGCTCCTGCCTGACGTCGCGTGAGGGTCAAGCGGGATCGTCGGGCCGTGTCATCGAGCTGCGCCATCCCCCGATCCTCCCGCAGCGGCGGCGACGGCGCCAGCGCCCGAATCCGCGCCGCGACCGTACGCTGGCGGCATGACACTTCCCGTCCTGGTCGACTGCGACACCGGCATCGATGATGCGATCGCCCTGAGCTATCTCGCCGCGCATCCGCAGGCGGAAGTCGCCGGCATCGTCTCCACCGGCGGCAACGTCGAGGTCACCGCCGTGCACCGCAACAACCTGGTCCTCGCGGAGCTGCTCGGCGTCGACGCGCCGATCGCCCGCGGCGCGGACCGACCGCTGGTGCAGGAGCCGATGTTCGCCGATGACACCCACGGCCCCGGCGGCCTCGGCCATGCCGTGCTGCCCGAGCCCACCCGCCCGGGAGATCCGCGCACCGGCGCGCAGCTGTGGGTCGATCTCGCCCGCGCACGTCCCGGCGAGCTGGTGGGGCTGGTGCTGGGACCGCACACGAATCTCGCCCTGGCCCTGGAGATCGAGCCCGAACTCCCGCACCTGCTGAGGCGTCTGCACTTCATGGGCGGCGCGATCAACCATCGCGGCAACACCGGGCCCACCAGCGAATGGAACATCGCCGTGGATCCCGAGGCCGCCCAGCGCGTGTTCGCCGCCTTCACCGCCGCCGAGCAGCGCCCGGTGATGGGATCGCTCGAGGCGACCGAGACCGTCCGCTTCACCCAGGAGGCCCTGGACCGCTTCGAGGAGCTCGCCGCCGTCACCGGGCATCCGGTGGCTGCGATCCTGGGGGAGGCGCTGCGCTTCTACTTCGAGTTCCACCAGGCCGACGGGTTCGGCTGGATGGCGCATGTCCACGACCCGCTGGTCACCACCCACGCCATCACCGGGGACTTCGCGAGCACCCGTCCGCTCGCCGTGGACGTCGAGCTGGCCGGGACGCTCACCCGAGGCCAGACCGTCGGCGACGAACTGGGGCGCTGGGGCCGCACCCCGAACCTCGAGGTGCTCACCGCGGTGCGGCCCGAGGAGTTCGTCGAGCATCTGCTGGAGACGCTGCGGACCGGGCTGGGCCGGCTCAGCGATCCAGCGTCGTGACCTCGACCGTGAAGCACTGGCGCGGGCCCTTGTCCCCGCGCCCGGCGCGCCAGCCGGTGCAGGTGACGGCGCCCGCGCCCGGATCGTCCTCGTAGGCGACCAGGACGGTGCCCGGGAGTGTCACCGGCGCGTCGAAGGACACGTCCCATCGCAGCGGCCGCGAGAGGTCCGCACGGGACTCGGTGAAGGCCCGCGAGGCGGTGTACATGCCATGCGCGATCGCACGGGGGAACCCGAACGCCTTCGCCGAGACGGCCGAGAGATGGATCGGGTTCACATCCCCGGAGACCGCGGCATAGCGCCGGCCGGTGTCCGCCGGCAGCGCCCAGCGGCCCGTCGGGCGCGGCGGCTCGAAGTCCCGACGGCGGGAGACGACGCCAGCGGCCGACGGTGCGGTGCCGGACGGCTCCCCGGCCGAGGGTGCCTCACCGCGCGCCAGGTAGGTGGAGACATCGGTGGCGATGATCTCCCCGTCCTCGCCGAGGATGGTCGAGACCGCCTCGAAGGTGCGGCCCTTGCGATGCGGGCGCAGGTCCCGCACCCGGCACTCGACGTCGACCAGCTCGCCCACCTGCACCGGTCGGTGCTGGAGCACCTGGTTGCGCAGATGCACCAGCCCCAGCAGCGCGAAGGGGAAGTCCCGCCGGGCCATCAGCGCGAGCGAGAGCGGGAAGGCGAGCACATGCAGCACTCCCGGGTGGACCAGGTCGGTGGCCGGGCCGCCCATCAGATGGTCGAAGTCTCGGGCGCGCTCGGCATCGATCCTCACCCTGCGCACCCGGTAGGCGAGCCGGGGAAGCACCGGCTCCCCCGTGGTCTTCCCACCGCGACCGCCTCGACCGGGGCGGGGGTCCAGCGCCGCGGCGTAGATCGCCGGGAAGGAGGGGAGGTCGGCGAGGTCCTTGATCTCCTCCGTGGACCCGTCGGCGGGGCCCGTGCCTGCGATGCGGGACATGGCGCTCACTTCCCCACCATGTTCTGACCGCACACGCGCAGCGTCTCGCCGCGGATCCCGCCCGCCTCGGCGGAGCACAGGAAGGCGATCGCCTCGGCGACGTCCACCGGCAGGCCGCCCTGCTGGAGGGAGTTGAGCCGGCGTGCGACCTCGCGGGTCAGCGCCGGCATCCTGGCGGTCATCTCGGTCTCGATGAAGCCGGGGGCGACGGCGTTCGCGGTGCCGCCGAGGGCCTCGAGCCGTGCGGCGAGCGCATCGACGAAGGCGATCACCCCGGCCTTCGAGGTCGCGTAGTTCGTCTGCCCGCGGTTGCCGGCGATCCCGCTGGTGGAGGCCAGCGACACCACGCGCGGCTGCTCACCGAGCACGTCCCCGGCCTCGATCAGCGCCTCGGTGAGGGTGATCTGGCTGGTGATGTTCACCGCGAGGACCGGGTCCCAGCGGTCCGGGGTCATATTGGCCAGCAGCTTGTCGCGGGTGATGCCGGCGTTGAGGACCACCGCGTCCAGGGTCAGGCCCCGGCCGCGGAGGAAGGAGACCAGGCGCTCGCCGGCCCCCTTCGAGGTGACGTCCAGCTGGATCGGCACCGCGCGCAGCTCATTGGCCAGGCGGGAGAGCTCCGTGCCGGCCCCGGGGACATCCAGCACCACGAGCTGGGCGCCGTCGGCCGCGAGCGTGCGCGCGATCGCCGCTCCGATGCCGCGCGCCGCCCCGGTGACCAGTGCGGTGCGGCCCGCCAGCGGCAGCGAGCGGTTCTCGGTCGCGCTGCCGGCCTCGCCGGAGACGGTGAGGAGCTGTCCGGTGATGAAGGCGCTGCGAGCGGAGAGGAAGAATCGCAGGGCGCCGATCGTCGCCGGGGCGTCCAGCGCCACGCCGTCCTCGACCAGGACGCCGTTGGCCGTGCCGCCGCCGCGCATCTCGTGGGCGAGCGAGCGCAGGAAGCCCTCGACGCCGCCGCGGGCGGCTGCGCGGCCCGGGTCCTCATCCCCGGCGGGACGGGAGATCGTGACCACCCTCGCGCCGGGGGCGAGGGAGCGCATCGCACCGGCCAGCGGCAGCATGATCGGCCCGATCTCCGCCGGGGAGGAGATCTCGTCGAGCACCACGATTACGGAGCCGACGCGGCGGAGCTCCTCGAAGCGGCGGCGCACGTCGGCGCCCTCCTCCAGGAGCAGATGGGCGATCCGGTCGGCGCCGGCGGAGTCGCCGAGCACCACGACCGGACCGAGCACCGGCTCGGGACGGTCCTGGCGGCGCAGGAGCCGTGCGGGCCGGGGTAGGCCCAGCTGCTTGGCCAGGGCCCCGCCGGGGGCGGAGCGGATGAAGCGGGTGTAGGCATCGGTCATGGGGACCTCCGGGTCGAGAGTACGGTCGCGGGCGGCAGCGGTGCTGGTCCCGCGTCAGTCGGTGACGGACTCGAGCAGCACGACGGTGCCCTGCCCGGCAGCGGCGCACACCGAGATCAGGCCGCGCTGGACGATCCCGGTCTCCTTCGCCCGTTCGTGCAGGAGCTTGGCCAGGGTCGCGACCAGGCGGCCGCCGGTGGCGGCGAAGGGATGGCCGGCGGCGAGGGAGGAGCCGGCGACGTTGAGCTTGGCACGGTCGATGCTGCCGAGGGCTCCGCCGCGACCCAGCCGTTCCCGACAGAACTCCTCGGACTCCCAGGCCTTCAGGGTGGTCAGCACCGTGGAGGCGAAGGCCTCGTGGATCTCGTAGAAGTCCAGATCCTGCAGGGCCAGATCGTTGGCGTCCAGCAGTGCGGGCACGGCATAGGCCGGGGCCATCAGCAGACCCTCCTCGCCGTGCACGAAGTCCACCGCGGCGCTGCGCGCATCGACCACCCGGGCGAGCGGGGTCAGACCCTTCTCGGCCGCCCAGTCGGCGCTGCCCAGCAGCACCGAGGAGGCGCCGTCGGAGAGCGGGGTGGAGTTCCCGGCGGTCATGGTGGGCTCAGCGACCTCCGGGGACTTCGTGCCGAAGACGGGCCGGAGCGAGCCGAGCTTCTCCAGCGTGGAATCGGGGCGCAGGTTCTGGTCCCGGGAGAGGCCGCGGTAGCCGGTGACCAGGTCGTCGAAGAAGCCGGCGTCGTAGGCGGCGGCGAGCTTCTGGTGCGAGGCGAGCGCGAGCTCGTCCTGGGCCTCGCGGGGGATGCCCCACTCGGCGGTGGTCTGCGCCTGGTGCTCACCCATGGACAGCCCGGTGCGGGGCTCGCCGTTGCGGGGCGGGACCGGTGCGAGATCCGCGGGCCTGATCGTGCTGAACGCCGCGATCCGCTGCATCGCGGTCTTCGCCGCGAAGGCGCGGTGGAGGATCCGGCGCAGCCGCGGGGTGACCTCGATCGGGGCATCTGAGGCGGAGTCCACACCGCAGGCGATGCCGGAGTCGATCTGACCGAGCTGGATCCGGTTGGAGACGTGGATCAGGGTCTCCAGGCTGGTGGCGCAGGCCTTGGACATGTCGATCGTGGGGGTGCGCGGGTCCAGCGGGGTGCCCAGCGCGCTCTCGCGGGTGAGGTTGAGGTCCCCGGCGAGCTTCAGCACGGCGCCGCCGGCGACCTCGCCGAGCTTCTCCCCCTGCAGGCCGAACCGGGCCACCAGGCCCTCGAGCGCTGCGGTGAGCATGTCCTGGTTGGAGATGCCGGCATAGGGGCCGCCGGAACGGGCGAAGGGGATCCGGTTGCCGCCGAGGATCAGGGCGTCGCGCGGGACGTCGGGATGGGTCACTGTGTGCACCTCTTCGTGGTCGCTGCCCAGCCGTGCTCACTGCTCGAGAGCACGACCGTGCAGGGTCGGAGTACTGCGGGACGGAAGGTCAGCGGGCCCGGCCGACATTCGCAGGCCGTTCCCCGAGGAGACTTTACATAGAACCGGGAGTACTTGATACCCTAGGTTCTGTGAACGCGACGACGCAAGCCCCCGTGGACGGCCGATCGGCCCGCTGGGCCCGCCACCGGGAGGAGAGGCGGGCCGAGCTGCTCGACGTGGCCCGCCACCTCATCCACGAGAAGGGCCCCGACGTGACGATGGAGGACATCGCCGCGGCCTCCGGCACCTCGAAGTCCATCGTCTACCGGTACTTCGAGGACAAGGCGCACCTCCAGCGAACACTGGGCCGCAGCATCCTGTCCTCGATGCACACCAAGCTGCTGGAGGAGATGCGCTCGCTGGAGGCCGAGGTCGGCCGCGAGGCGGGGGCCGACGAGCGCATCCACGCGATGATCCGCGCCTATGTCGAGACCGCGCAGCGCTCCCCCGGCGTGTACCGCTTCGTCACCCGGCCCAGTGACGGGTTGAACCACTTCCTGGCCGCCGTGTCGCGCCTGGTGGCGACGTTCCTGCCGGGGGACATCCCGGCTCCGCAGGTCTGGGCCCACGGCGCCGTGGGCTTCGTCGAGCGGGCGGTCGACACCTGGATGACCTCCCAGGAGACGGCCGTTCAGGGATCCGGCGAGCGCGGGCCTGCCGGGTCGACGAACACCGCTCCCGCCGCCGCGCTTCCCCGCTCCACCTCTGAGACCCACTCCATTCCGCTCACCGCTGATCAGCTGGTCACCCATCTGGTCACCTGGCTCATGAAGGGACTGCACGCATGACCACCGATTCCCGCACCGCTTCCACCCCGGCGAGGGACCGCACCGACGAGTCCACCACCGCCGACCCCACCGGCCCGATCCCGGTCCTGCCCGGCGGAGCCCCCCGCCTCGACGTCGCTCAGGTCTCCGAGGCGCTGCTGGGCCGGTGGTCCGAGGCCCGCCTGGCGGCCCGCGAACGCGCCGCCCGCCCCGAGCTGCACCGACCGGTGGATGCCAGCGTCGCCGAGCACCGTGAGCGCGTCTTCCAGCAGCTGCAGATCCTGGTCGACGACGACGTCTCGCATCCGATGCTGCCCGAGCACCTCGGCGGGCCCAACGACAACGGTGCCAACGTCGCCGGCTTCGAGGAGCTGGTCGTCGCCGACCCCTCCCTGCAGATCAAGGCCGGGGTGCAGTGGGGCCTGTACACCTCGGCGATCATCCAGCTGGGCAACGAGCAGCAGCAGCAGGCCTGGGTACCGGCGGCGATGAGCCTGGAGACCCCCGGCGCCTTCGCCATGACCGAGATCGGGCACGGCTCCGATGTGCAGTCGCTGGCGACCACCGCCACCTATGACCCCACGGGCGGGGACGACGGGGAATGGGTGATCCACACCCCGTTCCGCGCCGCTTGGAAGGACTACCTGGGCAATGCCGCGATCCATGCGAAGGCCGCGACGCTGTTCGCGCGTCTGATCACGAACGGTGTGGACCACGGCGTGCACTGCTTCTACGTGCCGGTGCGCGACGCCGAGGGCGAGCTGCTGCCGGGCGTCTTCAGCGAGGACGACGGTGAGAAGGGCGGACTCAACGGCATCGACAACGGCCGCCTGGCCTTCGATCAGGTCCGCATCCCCCGCACGAACCTGCTGAACCGCTACGGCGACGTGGCGCCCGACGGCACGTACACCTCCCCCATCGAGTCCCCGGGACGGCGCTTCTTCACCATGCTCGGCACCCTCGTGCAGGGCCGGGTCTCCCTGGACGGCTCGGCGATCCGCGCCAGCGAGCTCGCGCTGCACATCGCGATCACCTACGCGACCCAGCGCCGTCAGTTCAGCGCCGCCGATCCCACGCAGGAGACGGTGCTGATGGACTACCAGGCCCATCTGCACCGCCTGCTGCCCAAGCTCGCCGCCACCTATGCCGGCGCCTTCGCGCATGAGCAGCTGCTGCAGGCCTTCGACGACGTCTTCTCCGGCAGGGCGGATGACCCGGAGTCCCGCGAGGATCTCGAGACGCTCGCCGCGACGCTCAAGCCGACCTCCACCCGCCTCGCGCTGGACACCATCCAGGAGTGCCGGGAGGCCTGCGGCGGAGCCGGTTTCATGGCCGAGAACCAGCTGGTGGGCCTCCATCAGGACTTGGACGTGTATGCCACCTTCGAGGGTGACAACACCATCCTGCTGCAGCTGGTCGCCAAGCGGCTGCTCTCGGACTACACCGATGAGCTGCGCAACGTGGACCGGTCCGGGATCGGTCGCTTCATCGCCCAGCGCGCCGAGGTGCTCGCCAAGCGGCACACTCCGTGGGCGCGCCTCGGCCAGAGCGTCAGCGACCGCGGCAACGCGCGCCGTGCCTTCGATTCGATGCGCCAGGCCGAGTTCCAGGAGGAGCTGCTCGCCGATCGTGCCCGGGTGAAGGTCGAGGAGGTCGCGCTCGCTCTGCGGGGCGCCGCGAAGATGAGCCCCGCGGATGCTGCCGCCGAGGTCAACAAGCATCAGGTGGAGATGCTGGATGCGGCCCGCGCCCATGCGGACCTGGTCAACTGGCGCGCCTTCACCCGCGGCATCGAGGGACTCGAAGGACCCGGAGCCGAAGGCTCCCGCACCGTGCTCACCGACGTGCGGGATCTGTTCGGGCTCACCGCCATCAACGACGACCTGGCCTGGTTCCTGCTCAGCGGCATGATCTCCACCCAGCGCGGCCGGCAGATCGAGAGCGACCTGCGCCGCCTGCTGTGGCGGCTGCGCCCGCACGTGCTCGACCTGGTCGCCGCGTTCGACGTGCGCCCCGGCCACGTGCGCGCGCCCATCGCGCTGGGCGACGAGCAGGAGCGGCAGGACGAAGCGGCCGCGTACTTCCGTGCCCAGCGGGCCAGCAGCGACTCCCCCATCAGCGAGAAGACGCTGCGCGATCGGGAGAAGAGAGCGGGCCGCGCGGCACGGAAGGGCTGAGCCGCACCTGGCCGGTCATCGCACCACCGTCCCGGCTCAAGCGGCCGTCGCCAGCTCTCGGACCTGCGGCCGCAGTCGATCGAGCGTCCGATGCCAGCGGTTCGCCGGCAGTCCCGGATGCAGCAGCGCAATCCCGGTCGCGAACTTCGAGATGCGCTGTGGACGGTGGTGCGACCGCCAGAGCGCGCGATCGACCGCTCCCGGCGCCGCCGCAGCCTTCGTCTCCAGCACCACCAGATCGTCCAACAGGTACGGCCGCAGGTCCGTGCCGCGCCAGACGAGCGACTCGTCGAGCGTGACTCGGGAGCCCTCGGAGCCCACCAGCAGGGTCGTGCGCCGGTAGGTCGTCTCGAGCGCGGGGAGCAGCGGGTCCTCAGGCACTGCCACCCCGGCGTCCTCCAGGCGAGCTGCGACATAGGCGGCGTCCTGTGCCGGGAGGGGATCGCCGCCGAGCAGCGCGGAGGCGGCCCCGGACGGAGAGGCCGCCTCCTCCCGCACCTTCTCCGTATCGCCCCGCCCCGTGCGGGTCTTGACCTCGAGGAATGAGGTCCCGGCATCGACGTACTCCCGCCGACGCACCTTGAAGCGGCGTCGACGTCGGGTGGCGGCGGTGCGGTAGGAGAGCAGATCCGGGGTGTCGTAGTACAGGGAGCGGTAGGCGAAGGTGCGCTGCCGGTCGATGTCCAGGACATGCAGATCCTCGGCCAGGTCCTGGAGGACGCGCTCCGCGTCAGCTGCCGGCACGAGGTACTTGCGATCCGTCCGGGTCATCAGTGCGGCGCGCTCGGCCATCGCCCCGAGGTCGATCCCCGGGAGCGCGGCTGCGAGATCATCGAAGCGACCCCTGATCCGGGGAGGGCACGGAGCAGTCATCGGCCGACCCCGGACAGGACCGGCATCTCGTCCACGGCGTCCACGGAATGCTCGCGGTCGCCACGCTCCCCCGCTGCGCGGCGGAATCGGACGTCGACGGCGGTCGAGTCGTTGACGAGATCCAGGCGGGTCACGCTGACCGCGGTGATCCGGGCATCGAGCAGCGCGGCCAGATAGGCACGCAGCTCGTGGGGATCCCGGATCGCCCGATCGATGACGATCTGCTGACGCTGATGGCCGCGCAGCAGCGCGGGATGATCGATGATCGCGATCGCCAGCACGACCAGCCCCATGAACGACAGCGACAGCGCCACGGGAGCGACGCCGAGCCCGCCCAGCAGGCCGAGTGCGAGCATCGCGAAGTAATAGGCGATCTCGTGCTGGGCCAGCTCGTCCGAGCGCAGTCGGATGATCGAGAGCACGCCGAACAGTCCGAGTCCGACACCGGCACCGACCTCCGCGGCCGCGAGCACCGCCGAGACGGCGAGCACGCCGACGTTGATGCCGAAGAACGCGACCACGAGATCGCGGCGGTAGTGGCGACGCCAATACAGTCCGAAGGTCAAGATGATCGCGGCGACGAGATCTGCGGCGATCAGCATCAGGGTCTCGAGGTTCATGGAGGAACTCCTCACAGCACTGGGTCGGCAGCTGAGGCGCGACCCGGGGGACGGGGACTTTCGGTCAGCAGGGGCGGGCACGTCATCCGGGACGACGCGGAACGGATCAGAGCCGGCACCGATAGCTGTCGTGCAGCGTGCGGTCGCCGTCCTGCTCACCTCCTGGATGAGGCGCGCCGGATGCGTCGCCTGAGCAGCGCCGCCTCTGACGGACCCGTGTCACGGTAGATATGGCCGATGAGGCGCAGGTGAAACGGGGATGAGGAGCTTCTCAGAGAGACCCGGCGGGCGTGCGCCGTGCGTGCCGGCGTCGCGGCGACCGCTCCCGACCGCCGTCACCGTCCTCGGCTCTGACCGTGTCGGCGCTCACCCTCGCCGGGTGCCGTGGGCACCGCCGCCCGGTCGGGCGCTGCGATCGTAGACTGGGGGGACCGCAGCGCACCGCGCTCGCTCCTCAGCGTCGGCGACCGCCCACGCCCCGCACCCTCGTGATGAACGGATTCGACCCCGCGATGACCGCTGACGACGCTCGCCCTTCCACCCCCGACTCGCTCGGAGACGTCGATACCACCGAGCACGCCGCCCGCACTCCTGAGACCCCCCAGCCCTTCAAGGACCTTGGTCTGAAGGACGACGAATACGCGAACATCCGTGAGCTCCTGGGCCGCCGGCCCACCAACGCGGAGCTGGCCATGTACTCGGTGATGTGGTCCGAGCACTGCTCGTACAAGTCCTCCAAGAAGCACCTCGGCACCTTCGGCGAGCACACCACCGAGAAGATGCGCGAGAAACTGCTGGTGGGCATGGGCGAGAACGCCGGCGTGGTCGACATCGGCGACGGCTGGGCAGTGACCTTCAAGGTCGAGTCCCACAACCACCCCTCCTACGTCGAGCCGTATCAGGGCGCGGCCACCGGCGTCGGCGGCATCGTGCGGGACATCATCTCGATGGGCGCCCGCCCCGTCGCCGTGATGGACCAGCTGCGCTTCGGCGCGATCGACCATCCCGACACCGCCCGGGTGGTCCACGGCGTGGTCTCCGGTGTGGGCGGGTACGGGAACTCGCTCGGCCTGCCGAATATCGGCGGCGAGACCGTGTTCGATGCCGCCTATCAGAGCAACCCCCTGGTCAACGCGCTCGCCCTCGGTGTGCTGCGCCATGAGGACATCCACCTCGCCTCCGCCACCGGCGCCGGCAACCAGGTGGTCCTGTTCGGTGCCCGCACCGGCGGGGACGGCATCGGCGGCGCTTCCATCCTCGCCTCGGAGACCTTCGAGGAGGACGGCCCGGTCAAGCGGCCGAGCGTCCAGGTGGGCGACCCGTTCATGGAGAAGGTGCTCATCGAGTGCTGCCTCGAGCTGTTCGCCGCCGGTACCGTCGAGGGCATCCAGGATCTCGGTGCCGCCGGGATCTCCTGCGCCACCAGCGAGCTGGCCGCCAACGGCGGCTCCGGCATGCACATCCACCTCGAGGAGGTGCTGCTGCGCGACCCCAGCCTGAACGCCGGGGAGATCCTGATGAGCGAATCCCAGGAGCGCATGATGGCCGTGGTCAGCCCCGAGAAGCTCGATCAGTTCCAGGCGATCGCCGCGAAGTGGGACGTCGAGGCGGCGGTGATCGGTGAGGTCACCGGCGACGGCCGCCTCACCATCGACCACCACGGCCACCGCATCGTGGACGTGGATCCGACCACCGTCGCCGTCGACAGCCCGGTCTACGACCGCCCCTACGCCCGGCCCGAGTGGCAGGACGCACTGCAGGCCGATACCGCCGAGGCCCTCCCCCGCCCCGGCACCGCCGAGGAGCTCGCCGCGACGCTGCGCACCCTGATCGCTTCCCCGAACCTGGCCTCCAAGGGCTGGGTCACCGACCAGTACGACCGCTATGTGGGCGGCAACACGGCGCTGGCGATGCCCGATGACGCCGGCGTGCTGCGGATCGATGAGAGCACCGGCCGCGGCATCGCCCTGGCCACCGACGCGAACGGTCGGTACACCAAGCTCGACCCGCGCGCAGGCGCGCAGCTGGCGCTGTCCGAGGCCTACCGCAACGTGGCCACCTCCGGTGCGGTGCCGCTGGCGATCACCGATTGCCTGAACTTCGGCTCCCCGAGGACCCTGGCCCCATGTGGCAGCTGGTCGAGGCCATCGGTGGTCTCGCCGAGGCCTGCGAGACCCTCGAGGTCCCGGTCACCGGCGGCAACGTCTCGCTGTACAACTCCACCGGCGAGCCCGGGCTCATCGACTCCGCGATCCACCCCACCCCCGTGGTCGGCGTGCTCGGCGTGTTCGAGGACGTCGCCCGACGGGTCCCCTCCGGCTGGCAGGGCGAGGGAGAGTCGGTGCTGCTGCTGGGCACCACCCGCGAGGAGCTCTCGGGCTCGGCCTGGGCCGATGTGGCCCACCAGCACCTCGGCGGGCTGCCGCCGCAGGTCGATCTCGAGGCCGAGCGCTCGCTGGCCAGCGTGTTGATCACCTCCTCCGAGCAGGGCCTGGCCTCTGCGGCTCATGACCTCTCCGAGGGCGGGCTCGCCCAGGCTCTGGTCGAGTCCGCGGTGCGCTTCGGGTCCGGTGCCCGGGTCGATCTGACCGGCCTGCTCGAGCGCGACGGCGTGGATCTGTTCACGGCGCTGTTCTCCGAGTCGCAGGCGCGCGCCCTGGTCGCGGTGCCGGCGGCGCAGGAGGAGCGGTTCACCGCCCTCGCGGCCGAACACGGCGTTCCCGTGCTGCGCCTGGGCACCACGGGCGGTGACGATCTCGACCTCGACGGGGTCGGCGGATTCGCCGTGGACGAGCTGCGGGAACTGCGGGAGGCGACCCTCCCCCGCTACTTCGGCTGACGCCGCGCGATCCCCCGCAGAAGGGGCCGGACCGTCGGACATCTGCTCGGCGGGCCGGCTCCCTGCGCGGGCGGGTCGGGCAGGACGGGCTCAGGCTCCGTCGTCGCCGTACAGCAGCCGAGCCTCGTCGACCTTCATCCGGACGCCGGCCGCTGCGGACCGGGGCTCCGGCAGCGCCCGGAGGTCCGGAGCTCCACCGCTGCCGTCCTGGATGCTCCAGCCGCTGCCGCCGTCGGCCAGCGAGCCGTGCTTGATGTCGTAGTAACCCGCCTTGGCGCTCAATGCGATCCCCCGCGCGCCATGCAACGAGGCGATCAGGTGGTGATGGAAGCGGGTGCTGAGCCAGATCTGGTGCGCCGCGGGGGCGAATTCGCCGCGCCAGAACCGGGTGAAGGGGATGAATCCGTCGTCTGCCACCAGGTCGCGCAGCCGGTCATAGCCCGCGTAGTCACCTCCCGGCAGCGCCTCCACGTAGCGGATCCGCTCCCGCGGGATCCCGGAGTGCTCGACGGTGCGGCGCACGTGCCCCAGCAGCCGTTCGAACGCCCCGTCGTCGATCGCATCGGATTGGACGCACAGCACCAGCTCCGTCGGCGCGGAGCGATCCGGCACCGGCAGGGCGTCCACGAGATACGCGTCGTCGACGCCCTGGGCGATCCCGAGCCGCTGCGCGCTCGGAGCATCGCGCACGCTGACATGGTCGAAGCCCTGGAGCGTCTCCGGCCCGAAGGGGGCGAGCCCCTGCCCGGTCGCGATCAGCGGAGCGCCGCTGATCCGGGAGGCGGCCCGCAGCACGTCGACGAGGAGATCGTTCTCCGGCCACACCGCATTGAGGAAGCCGCCGCCGAGCAGGTGCAGGCTCTGCGCCTCCCGCAGGGCCAGCAGCGGCGCATCGAACAGCGGTGTGCCCAGGCCGGTCACGATGTCCTCGACGCTGCGCCGAGATCCGCGCAGGGAGTCCTCGACGGTCCGGAACACAGCATCGGTGACGCGGAGGTGCGGATGGATCCCGCCGAACAGCGCGTTCGCGGTCCCCGGATGGCGGCAGTCCAGCCAGACCTCGTCCTCGGGCCGGTGCCGGGCCAGGTGCTCGAGCCAGCGCCGCGCGATCAGCTCGTCACCGAAGTTCGGATAGGACGCCATGGACACCAGGTACAGGGGCGCGCGCAGCGGCCCCTGGAACCTCGGTGCCGGCTCAGGAGCCGGTGTGCGCCGACGGAATCCGCGCACCTCAGAACCGTCCGGTGAGCTTCATCCAGCGCATCACGAAGGTGGCCATCTGGTCACGCTTGATGTAGGCGTCCGGACGGAAGGTCCCATCGCTCCAGCCGCGGCTGATGCCGGAGGTCGCGAGCCACCCGATCTCCTTGGCGAAGATGTGGTCACGGGAGACGTCGACGAACTGGTCGGCGCCAGAGGGACTGGCCGCAGGCTCACCGGCGGCACGGTACAGGAAAGCGGCGACGGCATCGCGCTTGACCGGCACCAGGGGACGGAAGGTGCGGTTGCTGCCGCTGCCCCAGCCGTTGGTGATGCCCTCGTCGTAGGCCCAGCAGATCTCCCTGTAGAAGACGAAGCCCGGATCCACATCGCGGAAGGGCGAGGTCCGCGGCGCCGAGTAGGTCGGCGACCCCATCGCGCGATAGATGAACACGATCATCGCGTCGCGCAGGTTGTTGCTATTGGGCTGGAAGGTGCGGCTGCTGCCGCTGCCCCACCCCTCGGTCACGCCCGCGGCGAAGAGATCCTGGATCTCGAGGAAGAACACCCGTTCCGGGGCCACGTCGCGGAAGACGGGCTGGACGAAGCGGACTGCACCGTCCTCGAGCGCCGCGGTGCCGCTCTCGAAGGGCTGGATCCGCCGTTCCCCGTCCCGGGAGTCATTGCGGACGGGACGGCCCCAGCCAGAGCGCCACTGCGCACCGAAGGGCGTCGCATAGCCCGCCGCATTCCCGCCCTCCTGGAGCACGAGACCCTTGGTGAGCTGGGTCGCCGTAAACGGTCCGGTGCGGTGGGCGCTCCTGACCACAGAGCCGAGCGCCGAGGCGCCGCCCGCCCCCTCGAAGGCCCACAGGTGCTCCTTCCAGCCGCCGTCGTTGGAGCGCTGGGCATCATTGCGGATACTGCCGAACCGGGCGTAGAGGCCGTCTCCCGGGCACTCGGTGTAGTTCACGTCGCGGTGGCCGAACATCCTCGGCATCTTGACCGTGTCGCCCGAGGATTTCTTGGTGCCCGCCGCGGTGCTCCAGGTGACCGAGCCTTTCACGTCCGTATGGAAGGTACTCAGCAGCTTCCAGCCGACCAGGTGGGAGACCGCGTCCTGTGCCGCCCGCGGCGGGGCGGAGCTGCTGTAGTCGCCCATCACGGAGATCCCGAAGGAGCCGGTGTTGAAGCCGTAGGCGTGCGCCCCGACGATGTTGCGGTGCAGGCCTCCGCCCCGTCCTTCGAAGATCTGCCCGTACTTGGAGACCAGCATGTTGTAACCGATGTCCGCCCAGCCCAGCGTGGCCGTGTGGTAGTACAGGATCCCGCGCACGAGCTGCGCGGACTCCGCCCTGGTATAGCTGTTGGTCCCGGCCGTGTGGTGGATGACCACGGACTTGAGCTGGTCTGCGCCGCGGGTGGAGCGAACCCGGGACTCATCGGCGCCCCAGGCGGCCCGGGAGGTGAAGGATGGCGCACCCACCAGCGCGGGAGTGGCCGGGTTGACGGCCGAGGCAGCGCTCATCGTGCGCAGCTGCCGGGGCTGTGCCTGCGCTGTCTCGCTGCCGGCGGACGCGGTATCGGTCGCCGGGGCGTCCGCGAGGGCGACCACCTGTTCGTCGGCCGGAGCCGGCGAGGTGGTCACCACATGGGCGACGAGCTGCTCGGTGACATCGGTGCCATCGAGCTCCGCGCGGATCTGCAGGGCAGAGACCACACCGAGCCAGACCGCCTCCGTGCCGGCGATCGCCTGACCGGTCTCCGGGTCCTCGGCAGGCTCCAGGGCCAGCCACTGGGTCCACTCGCCGTCGGGATCGAGCCCTCGCACCTGGACCTCGGGGCATCGATCTCCTCGGGCCAGGTCACACCGATCATGGTGGCCGGCTGCTCTGCCAGGTCGCGGGCCTGCGAGCCGTCGACCTCGACGAGCGGCACCTCCGCGAGCGGCACGTCGACGATGCGGGTCTCGCCGCCCGTCACCGAGGGGTCGGCCAGGGCCGGGGCGACACTGAGCACTGCCGTCGCGGCGGGGACCGCGGCGGCGGTGGCCGCGAGCAGCGTGCGGCGGGAGAGGGACGAACGGGCGTCGGTGGCGGGGGGAAGGTGCCGCTGAGACATGGGGACAGCTCCGGGGAGAAGAGGACGGGACCGGGCGCGGCACGGGGCACCATGGCAGAGCACGGAGCGCCCGGGCAGGGCCGCACCCTTCGCCACGCTAGCCCACCCCTGCCGATCCGTCCCGCGCCGCTGATCACGATTCGGCACAGGCAGGAGATCCGCGTCTCCCCGGCGGCGATACGCGGGGTTTTGTCCGGATACCACCGCGCCCCTGCGTCGTCACCCGCCGGCGGGATGAGCACCGCGTCCCGAATGACGAGGAGGGCGGGCCGCCGGGATCTCTCCCTGCGACCCGCCCTCCTCGAGGTGCGGCGTCAGACGCTGCTCAGCCCTCGGTGCTCTCTTCCGAGGCCTCGGTGGTGCTCTCCTCGGCGGCGGTGTCGTCGGCCTTCGAGGCGTTCTTGGCGGCGCCCTCGGCCTCCTTCACCACAGCCTGCTTCGGGGAGTACTCCTCGGTGACCAGCTCGATGACCGCCATGGGGGCGTTGTCGCCCCTGCGGGGGGCCACCTTGGTGATCCGGGTGTAGCCGCCGGGACGCTCCGAGAAGGTCGGGGCGATCTCCTCGAACAGCGTGTACACGACGCCCTTGTCACGGATGGTCTCCATGACACGGCGGCGAGCGGCGAGATCGCCCTTCTTCGCGTGGGTGATGAGGCGCTCCGCGTGGGGGCGCAGGCGCTTGGCCTTGGTCTCGGTGGTGGTGATCGCCTTGTGGCGGAACAGCTCGGTGGCGAGACCCGACAGGATCATCCGCTCATGAGCGGGGGATCCGCCGAGGCGCGCGCCCTTGGTGGGTGCAGGCATGGTCGTTCTCCTTGAAGAAAATTAAGGTCAGTACTGGTCGCCGAAGTCGTCGGAGTAGGAGTCCAGGGCCGACGGGTCGAAGCCGGCCGGGGAGTCCTTCAGCGACAGTCCGAGGTCGGCGAGCTTGGCCTTGACCTCATCGATGGACTTCTGGCCGAAGTTGCGGATGTCGAGCAGATCGGCCTCGGAACGGGCGGTCAGCTCACCGACGGTGTGAACACCCTCGCGCATCAGGCAGTTGTACGACCGCACCGTGAGGTTCAGGTCGTTGATCGGCAGCGCCAGATCGGCGGCCAGAGCCTGATCGGTGGGCGAGGGGCCGATCTCGATGCCCTCCGCCTCCTGGTTCAGCTCGTGGGCCAGACCGAACAGCTCGACCAGGGTCTTGCCGGCCGAGGCCACCGCGTCACGCGCGGAGATGGCCGGCTTGGTCTCGACGTCGACGATCAGCTTGTCGAAGTCGGTACGCTGCTCGACTCGGGTCGCCTCGACCTTGTAGGTCACCTTGAGCACGGGCGAGTAGATCGAGTCGACCGGGACGCGGCCGATCTCGCCGTCCACGCCCTTGTTCTGCGAGGCGGAGACGTAGCCGCGACCGCGCTCGACGATCAGCTCGATCTCCAGGCGGCCCTTCTCGTTGAGGGTCGCGATGTGCAGGTCGGGGTTGTGGATCTCCACACCGGCCGGCGGGGTGATGTCGGCGGCGGTGACGTGGCCGGCCTCTTCGCGCCGCAGGTACATCACGACGGGCTCATCGTTCTCCGAGGAGACGACGAGGTTCTTGATGTTGAGGATGACCTCGGTGATGTCCTCCTTGACGCCGGGGACGGTGCTGAACTCGTGCAGCACACCGTCGATGCGGATCGAGGTGACCGCGGCGCCGGGGATGGAGGACAGCAGCGTGCGACGCAGTGAGTTGCCGAGGGTGTAGCCGAAGCCCGGCTCGAGCGGCTCGATGACGAACCGGGAGCGGTTCTCCGACACGACCTCTTCGGTCAGCGTGGGGCGCTGTGCAATGAGCACTGTGGATCCTTTCCGCGAGCGTCCGCCATATGACGCTCAGAAGGGGGCGGTGGGCCTAGCAGGTGAGTGGTGTCCAGGGTGCCGTGCGCGGCGACGCAGCGCACGGCACGGCCGGGGCGCAGCCGCAGGCTCCGTCCCGGCCGACGAGATCAGACGCGGCGGCGCTTGGCCGGGCGGGTGCCGTTGTGCGGCTGCGGGGTGACGTCCTGGATCGAACCGACCTCGAGGCCGGTCGCGGTGAGCGAGCGGATCGCGGTCTCGCGGCCCGAGCCCGGGCCCTTGACGAAGACGTCGACCTTCTTCAGGCCGTGCTCCTGCGCCTGGCGGGCAGCGGACTCGGCGGCCATCTGCGCGGCGTAGGGGGTCGACTTGCGCGAGCCCTTGAAGCCGACCTGGCCGGCGGAGGCCCAGGAGATGACCGCACCGGTCGGGTCCGAGATGGACACGATGGTGTTGTTGAACGTGCTCTTGATGTGGGCCTGGCCGTTGACGATGTTCTTCTTGTCCTTGCGGCGCGGCTTGCGCGCGGCGGCCTGACGGGTCTTGGTTGCCATACGGCAGAACTCCTCTGGTGGATGTGGGGTGCGCCGGATCCCTCAGCGGCGCGAAGTGACTACGGGTCAGAAGATGCCCGCGGATCGACGGCAGATGCCGTGGATCAGCGGGTCTTCTTCTTGCCGGCGACCGTGCGCTTCGGGCCCTTGCGGGTGCGCGCGTTGGTCTTCGTGCGCTGACCGTGGACGGGCAGGCCACGGCGGTGGCGCAGGCCCTGGTAGCTGCCGATCTCGACCTTGCGGCGGATGTCCGCGGCGACCTCACGGCGCAGGTCGCCCTCGATCATGTACTGCTCTTCGATGTGATCGCGCAGCTTGACGAAGTCCTCATCGCTGACCTCGCGGACGCGCAGGTCGCCGGAGACGCCGGTTGCGGCCAGGGTCTCCAGGGCGCGGGTGCGTCCCATGCCGAAGATGTACGTCAGGGCGACTTCGAGGCGCTTTTCGCGCGGAAGGTCCACTCCCACCAGACGTGCCATGTGCAGATTCTCCTACTGTCTCGGAGGCCTGATCCGATCCCTCGCCCTCGGGTCTGTTCCCGGGACGCCGCAGCCTCCGTACTGCGGGTGGCCGGCTCGCGCCGGTGGAATCGTCTCTTCTCTTGTGTGCCCGCGGTGCGGGCGGTGCCCTTGACGGGCGCGCCGCTCGAGGCGGCGGTCACGGCAACGGCCGGGGACTCAGCCCTGGCGCTGCTTGTGACGGGGGTTCGAGCAGATGACCATGACTCGCGCGTGGCGACGGATCACCTTGCAGTTGTCACAGATCGGCTTGACGCTCGGCTTGACCTTCATTGCTTTCCTTCTCCCGGGACGATCACTTGTAGCGGTACACGATGCGGCCGCGGTCGAGGTCGTAGGGGCTCAGCTCGACGACCACACGGTCCTCGGGAAGGATGCGGATGTAGTGCTGGCGCATCTTCCCGGAGATGTGCGCGAGCACCTTGTGCCCGTTGTCGAGCTCGACCCGGAACCGCGCATTCGCGAGCGCCTCCGTGACTCGACCTTCGACCTCGATCACGCCGTCCTTCTTCGCCATGCCTCCCCAATCTCTCGCCTCCGGCAAGCCGGGTCCGAGTTCCGCGTTCCTGATTCCTCAGGCCGTGCTCACCGACCGTCGGGTGACGGTGCGGTGGTCGACACGGGTGACGCCTCGGCGAATCGTCGGTCTCGCTGATCGACACGGCAGAGCCGGTCGAGAAGTCGGCACGACGGGACTGCACGACCTGCGAAGGGGACGACGCGCGCGGAGCACACCCGATGGATCAGCCTACACGCGCCTCCCCATCGAGGCGAGAGCTGGGGGCGATGACGCCGGTCACGTCACACTGCCGGGTGAGGGTCCCGGTGCCGACGCCGGATCCGACCGCCGGCGTCGATTCGCGGCCCCGTCGACGCTCGGCCGTCGACCGGCCCTCAGCCGTCGGCGTCGTCTAGCGGGTCGGGTGCGGCGACCACCCCGCGCAGCGCGAGCTCGGCAGCGCCGCCGTCGCCCTCGGTGAGCACCAGCAGGCCCTGCTCGGTCACGGCGACGGAGTGCTCGCCGTGCGCGGCACGCCCCCCGGCGGTGGCCCGCACGGTCCAGTCGTCGTCCTCGAGCTCCCAGTTGCCCGGGCCCTGGATCAGCATCGGTTCGATGGCCAGGCACATGCCGGTGCGCACCTTCGGCCCCCGGGACCGGGTGCGGTAGTTCATGACATCGGGGGGCTGATGCATGGCGGTGCCGATGCCGTGCCCGCCGAAGCCTTCGAGATGGGAGAGCGACTCCCCCGCGGCGTCGGCGACGAAGTCCTCGATCGCGGCGCCGATCTCCCCCACCCGTTCGGCGGAGGCCAGCGCCGCGATGCCCGTCCACAGTGCCTCGCGGGTGATGCGCACCAGCTCCGCATCCGCGACGGAGCGCGGCTGGCCGACCACGTGGGTGCGGGCGGCATCGGAGTGCCAGCCCTCGATGATCAGCCCACCGTCGATGGAGACGATGTCCCCGTCCTGCAACGGACGGTCATCAGGGATGCCGTGGACCACGACGTCGTTGACGCTGATGCACAGCGTGGCCGGATAGCCCTGATAGCCCAGGAAGTTCGGGGTCGCCCCCGCGTCCCGGATCATGTCGTGCGCGAGGGTGTCCAGCTGGTTCGTGGTGATCCCGGGCCGGATCCGCTCCGCGAGCATCTCGTGGACGCGGTGGAGCAGCTTGCCGCTGCGCCGCATCACCAGGATCTGCTCGGGAGTCTTCAGCTCCACCCGCTCCGGCAGGAAGCTCATCGGCCGGCGAGGGCCTCACGCAGTGCGGCCGTGACCTCGTCGATCGAGGCCATGCCGTCGACCCGGCGCACCAGGGCGCGCTTCTCGTAGACGTCGATCAGCGGGGCGGTCTGCTCGGCGTAGACGTCGAGGCGGCGGCGGATGGTCTCCTCCGTGTCGTCGCTGCGCCCCTGCTCCTCGCCGCGCGCGACGAGACGGCCCACGACCTCCTCGGTCTCGACCACGAGCAGCAGGACCGCGTCGAGCGAGGCGTCCAGCTCGGCCAGCATCCCGTCCAGCGCCTCGACCTGGTCGAGCGTGCGGGGGTAGCCGTCCAGCAGGAAGCCGTCCTGCGCGTCGTCCTCCGCCAGGCGCGAGCGCACCATGTCATTGGTGACGGAGTCCGGGACGTACTCGCCCTTGTCCATGAAGGACTTCGCGAGGACGCCGAGCTCGGTCTGACCGGAGACGTTGGCACGGAAGATGTCCCCGGTGGAGATCGCGGGGATGGACAGCTCCTCGGCGATGCGCACGGCCTGGGTGCCCTTGCCCGCTCCGGGCGGGCCGACGATCAGCAGGCGGCGAGCCGTGGCGGACACGGAATCGGTGGTCGAAGTGTTCACCGGAGGATCCCTTCGTAGTGGTGCTGTTGGAGCTTCGCATCGATCTGCTTCACCGTATCGAGGCCGACACCGATGATGATCAGCAGGGACACGCCGCCGAGCGGGAAGTCCTGCGAGGTTCCGAGATAGACGAGTGCGATCAGCGGGATCAGGCAGATCACCGCGAGGTACACGGCGCCCGCGGACTGGATCCGGTTGATCACGTAGCGCAGGTAGCGCTCGGTGGGCCGACCCGCGCGGACATTGGGGACGAAGCCCCCGTACTTCTTCATGTTGTCCGCGATCTCCTCGGCGTTGAAGGTGATCGAGGTGTAGAAGAACGCGAAGAAGACGATCAGGGTCACGTAGACCACGGCATAGATCCAGGAGAACGAGAAGCCCATGACCAGGTGCGCGTTGACCCACTGCACCCACCCCGCCTGCGGATCCCCGAAGGAGCTGGCCATCTGCGGCAGCGCCAGGATCGAGGCCGCGAAGATCACCGGGATGACGCCGGCCTGGTTGACCTTCACCGGGATATAGGTGGAGGTCCCGCCGTACATGCGGCGGCCGACCATGCGCTTGGCGTACTGCACCGGGATCCGCCGCTGCGCCTGCTCGACGAACACCATCCCCACCATGATCACCAGGGCCAGGAGGATGACCAGCGAGAAGGTCAGCCATCCCTGCATCTGGAAGACCTGCCCGAAGGAGGCGGGGAAGGCTGCCGCGATCGAGGTGAAGATCATCAGCGACATGCCGTTGCCGACGCCGCGCTCGGTGATCATCTCGCCCATGAACATGATCAGCACAGTGCCGACGGTCATCGTCAGCACCATGGTCAGCAGGGTCGGGATCGACTGGTCCGGGACCAGCTCGAGGTTGCAGCCGACGAAGAAGTTGCCCGAGCGCACCAGCGTGATGATGGTGGTCGACTGCAGCACGCCCAGACCGATGGTCAGGTAGCGCGTGTACTGGGTGAGCTTCGCGGTGCCGGAGGCGCCCTCCTTGTGGAGGGCCTCGAACCGCGGGATGACCACGCGCAGCAGCTGCACGATGATCGAGGCGGTGATGTAGGGCATCACGCCGAGGGCGAAGACGGAGAGCTGCAGCAGGGCACCACCGGAGAACATGTTGACCATGCCCAGAACGTTGGACCCACCGTCCGAGGCCGCCTGGTCTGCACACATCATCACGTTGGTGGCGTCGAATCCCGGGGTGGGGACGAAGACGCCGAAGCGATAGACGGCGAGCAGACCGAGCGTGAAGAGGATCTTCATCCTCAGCTCGGGGGTGCGCAGCGCGCGCACGAACGAGTTCACCTGTTTCCCTCCTGGAGGTCCGGGGACGGGACCTAGGGTGTCATGCCCGTCCCGGTGCCGCGGGATCAGCGCGGCCGTCGGACCGGCCCCGTGTGACCACGAGATATGACGACGGGGCACCGCAGAGCAGAATATTCTGCGCCGCAGTGCCCCGTCAAAAAAGACTCACGCGGTGGTGACGGACCCGCCAGCCGCCGCGATCTTCTGCTCCGCCGAAGCGGAGAACTTCTGCGCGGTGATGTCGAGCTTGACGCTCACATCGCCCGAACCGAGCACCTTGACGGGCTGGTTCTTGCGCACGGCGCCCTTGGCGACGAGCTCCTCGACCGTGACGGTGCCGCCCTCGGGGAACAGCTCCTGCAGGGTCGCCAGGTTCACGACCTGGTACTCGACGCGGAAGGGGTTGGTGAAGCCGCGAAGCTTCGGCAGCCGCATGTGCAGCGGGATCTGCCCGCCCTCGAAGCCTGCCGGCACCTGGTACCGGGCCTTGGTGCCCTTGGTACCGCGACCGGCGGTCTTGCCCTTGGAGGCCTCACCTCGACCGACGCGGGTGCGTGCGGTCTTCGAACCCGGCGCGGGGCGCAGGTCGTGAAGCTTCAACGGCGATGCTGCGTTCTGGTCTTCAGTGCTCATCTTCAGTCCACCTCTTCGAACGTCACCAGGTGGGTGACGGCGCGGATCATGCCGCGGATCTCAGGGCGGTCTTCCTTCACCACGGTGTCACCGACGTGCTTGAGGCCGAGGCCTCGCAGGGTGGCTCGCTGGGTCTGGTTGCCGCCGATCTCGGAACGGGTCTGGGTCACCTTGATCTGCATCAGGCACCCACCTTCTCCGCGCGGGCCGCTGCGCGGCCCTCGGCCTGGGCCCGGAGGAGCGCCGCCGGGGCGACGTCCTCGACCGCGAGACCGCGACGAGCTGCCACGGCCTCCGGCTCCTCGAGCTGCTTCAGCGCATCGACGGTCGCCCGCACGATGTTGATCTGGTTGGTCGAACCGAGCGACTTGGAGAGCACGTCGTGCACTCCGGCGCACTCGAGGACGGCGCGGACCGGACCGCCGGCGATCACACCGGTGCCCGGGGCGGCCGGGCGCAGCAGGACGACGCCCGCCGCATCCTCACCCTGGACCTGGTGCACGACGGTGCCCTGGATGCGCGGGACGCGGAAGAAGTTCTTCTTCGCCTCCTCGACACCCTTGGAGATCGCCGCGGGGACCTCCTTGGCCTTGCCGTAGCCGACACCGACGGTGCCGTCGCCGTCACCCACCACCACGAGGGCGGTGAAGGAGAAACGACGGCCGCCCTTGACGACCTTCGACACGCGGTTGATGCTCACGACGCGCTCCAGGAACGCCGACTTCTCGGCTTCCTGGCCGCGGCCGCGGCCACCCTGGCGTCCACCGCGGTCGCCGCCCTGGCGTCCGCGATCGTTGCTGTTGTTGGAGTTGTCGTTCCCACGGCCGGAGGCCGCGGGACCGTTGTTCCGCTGCTGTGCAGCCATATTCAGATCCTCTTCTCGTCCTGTGTCCGGGCGGCGATCACAGCGCCAGGCCTGCCTCGCGGGCACCGTCAGCGACGGCGGCCACGCGACCGTGGTACTTGTTGCCGCCGCGGTCGAACACGACGGAGTCGATCCCGGCGGCCTTGGCACGCTCGGCGACCAGGGTCCCGACGCTGCGGGCCTTGTCCGACTTGGTGTTCTCCGAGCTGCGGAGGTCCGCCTCCATGGTCGAGGCCGACGCGATCGTCTTGCCCAGGGCGTCGTCGACGACCTGCACGAAGACGTGGCGCGCCGAACGGGTGACCACCAGGCGGGGACGCTGGGCGGTGCCGACGACGCGACGGCGGACCCGCAGGTGACGACGGCCGCGCGAACGCAGCTTGCTGCCGCGGTTGCCCTTGGTGTGCTTGAGTGCGTAACCCATGATCACTTACCAGCCTTTCCGGCCTTGCGGACCACGGTCTCGTCGGCGTACCGCACACCCTTGCCCTTGTAGGGCTCGGGCCTGCGGATCTTGCGGATGTTCGCCGCGACCTCGCCCACCTGCTGCTTCGAGATGCCGCTGACCGAGAACTTGGTCGGGGACTCGACGGCGAAGGAGATGCCCTGGGGCGCCTTCACCACGACGGGGTGGGAGAAGCCGAGGGCGAACTCGAGGTCCGTGCCCTTCGCGGTGACACGGTAGCCCGTGCCCACGATCTCCAGCTTCTTGGTGAATCCCTCGGTCACGCCGAGGACGATGTTGTTGACGAGCGTGCGGGTCAGGCCGTGGAGGGCCTTGGTCTCGCGCTCCTCGTCGGGGCGGCTCACGATGATGGTGCCGTCCTCACCGCGCGCGACGGTGAGGGGTGCGGGCACCTCGTGGGTGAGCTCCCCCTTGGGGCCGGTCACCTTGACGGTGCGACCTTCGATGGCGACGTTCTGCACTGCTGCCGGCACTGCGACCGGTCGGAGTCCGATGCGGGACATAGCTGTTCTCCTCTCCCGCTCACCAGATGTAGGCGAGGACTTCCCCACCCACACCCTTCTTGGCAGCCTGCCGGTCGGTCAGGAGGCCGGAGGACGTGGACAGGATCGCCACGCCCAGGCCGCCGAGCACCTTGGGCAGATTGGTGGACTTCGCGTACACACGCAGGCCCGGCTTCGAGATGCGGCGGATCCCGGAGATGGCACGCTCACGGCTGTCCGAGTACTTGAGCTCGAGGACGAGCTTGCTGCCCACCTCGGCCTCTTCCTCGGTCCAACCGAGGATGTAGCCCTCAGCCTTCAGGATGTCCGCGATGCGAACCTTCAACTTCGAATACGGCATGGACGCGGTCTCGTGGTACGCCCCTGAGGCGTTACGGATCCGCGTGAGCATGTCCGCGATCGGGTCGGTCATGGTCATGTCTGTTGCTTCTTCCTCACCTGGTTTCCCTCTGACGCGATGAGTGCGCCGAGGGACCTCTGGCGGTAGTCCTTACCAGCTGCTCTTGGTGACGCCGGGGAGCTCTCCGCGGTGAGCCATCTCGCGAAGGCAGACACGGCAGAGACCGAACTTGCGGTACACCGAATGGGGGCGACCGCAGCGCTGGCACCGGGTGTAGGCGCGGACCGCGAACTTGGGCTTGCGCTCCGACTTCTTGATCAGGGCTGTCTTCGCCATATCAGTTCTCCTTGAAGGGGAAGCCGAGCATCTTGAGCAGCGCGCGTCCCTCGTCGTCGGTCTTCGCGGTGGTCACGACCGTGATGTCCATACCGCGGACGCGGTCGATCTTGTCCTGGTCGATCTCGTGGAACATGACCTGCTCCGTGAGACCGAAGGTGTAGTTGCCGTTGCCGTCGAAGTGCTTCGGGGACAGGCCCCGGAAGTCACGGATACGGGGCAGAGCGGTCGACAGCAGACGGTCCAGGAACTCCCACATGCGGGCGTTGCGCAGCGTGACGTGCGCACCGATCGGCATTCCCTCACGCAGCTTGAACTGCGCGATGGACTTGCGCGCCTTGGTCACCTGGGGCTTCTGGCCGGTGATGGCCGCGAGGTCCCGGATGGCACCGTCGATGACCTTGGAGTCGCGAGCGGCGTCGCCGACGCCCATGTTCACGACGATCTTGGTCAGGCCGGGCACCAGCATGACGTTCTTGTAACCGAACTGCTCGGTCAGCTGCGTCTTGATGGTCTCGTTGTACTTGCTCTTCAGGCGCGGGGTGGGCGCCTGGGTGGCGGTCTCGCTCATCTCAGATGTCCTTCCCGGAGCGCTTCGCGAAGCGGACGCGCACCTGCTTGGTACGGCCGTTCTCGAGCTCGAGGGTCTCGACGCGGTAACCGATCTTGGTCGGCTTGTTGTCCTCCGGGTCGACCAGGGCCACGTTCGAGACGTGGATGGTGGCCTCGCGCTGCTCGATGCCGCCCGCTCCGCCGGCCTGGTTGGGCTTGACGTGATGGGTGCGGCGGTTGATGCCCTCGACCAGCACACGCTGGGAATCGGGGAACACCTGCAGGACGCGGCCCTGCTTGCCCTTGTCGCCGGCTTCGAGGCCGCGCGCGGCGACCTTGTCACCATCGCTGATGCGACCGGTGATCACCTGGACGAGGTCGCCCTTCTTGATCTTCATCTTTGCCATGTCACACCACCTCCGGTGCCAGCGAGACGATCTTCATGAAGCGCTTGTCCCGCAGCTCGCGGCCGACGGGGCCGAAGATGCGGGTACCGCGCGGCTCGCCATCGGTCTTGAGGATGACCGCTGCGTTCTCGTCGAAGCGGATGTAGGAGCCGTCGATGCGACGGACCTCCTTGGACGTACGGACGACGACCGCCTTGACGATGTCGCCCTTTTTGACGTTGCCACCGGGGATGGCGTCCTTGACGGTCGCCACGATGGTGTCGCCGATGCTGGCGTAACGGCGACCGGAGCCACCGAGAACACGGATGCAGAGAATCTCCTTGGCACCCGTGTTGTCGGCGACCTTCAGTCGCGACTCCTGCTGAATCACTCGTTCTCCTATCGTCTCACCGGTTCTCTTCCCGCTCGCGGGAGCGGGCGGGCCGAGCCTTGCGGAACGGAATCTGGACCATGCCCGACGTCGCCCCTGGTCACGACTGTGGCCCCGAGCGCTGCCGTCGACCGGTCCCGGGCACCAAAAAACCCTCTGCCGGACTCACGCACTGGCCTGGTGAACGCGGGGCGTTCGCCTCTGGTACGAGGTCTCCGACGAGGATGGATCTGGTGGGCCGGATCCTGTCGCGGGTTCCTTGCGCTCCCACCGCAGGGGTGGAGGCGCCAGTTCTCCGGCAACCGCTCAAGACTACGCGTCCGGGCCGCGGCTGTCACCCCTGTTCGGCCGGAACAGCCGTGTGTGCTTGATCTCGCGGGGGGGATGGGCGGGGCGGGCCGGCGCCGGAACGGGCCGGAGAGGACCGGGCACGTGCAGAGGGATTGCACGCACTGGTGCCCAGCCAGCACATGCCCCCCGAATCGCAGTGCGCATGCTGGCACAGCACCGCCGGGTGCACGGCCCCCTCACGACCTGACCCGTGCGCTCCCGCGCCATGGGGCGTAGGTTCGGGACATGATCGACATCGACATCGCACGCCGTCTCCGTGAGGCCGGACTCCCCTGGACGCCGGCCGACGGCGACCTGTTCGTCATCGACAACGCTCAGCTGCGGGACGAGCCGTTCATGCTCTCCTCGATGGTCGTCGAGACCGGGACGAGCCGCAGCGGCCGCGTGGTGTTCCGCTTCAACGGCACCACCGAGTGGGCGCTGGACTCCGTGGAGCAGCACGAGGCGCTCTGGATCCCGCGGGAGGACCAGCTGCGCGACGCGCTCGGCGAGGCCTTCCTGGCGCTGCGACGGCTCGAGGACGGCTCCTACTCCGTCTCCCTGCGCGCTCCGGACGGCGCGACGCAGGACGTACCGGCCCCGCACGCGGAGGACGCCCTGGCCGGAGCGCTGCTGATCCACCTGTCACGCCAGGTGGCCCGGTCGCACTGACCGGCCCCGTCGGCCCGTGGCGCGGGCCCGTTCCGTCGGCCCGCCCCGTCGCCCTGCCCCGCTGCCGCCGTCGCGCAGCCCCACAGCACTCCCCCGCGCCGCCCGGTCCGAGCGCACGACGAGAAGGGCCGGCTCCCCCCAGGGGGAACCGGCCCTTCTCAGGAATCCTCGGCGGTCACGCGGGCCGCCCGGGGATCACTTGGCGCGTTCGAGGATCTCCACCAGACGCCACCGCTTGGTCGCGGAGGTCGGGCGGGTCTCCATGACCAGGACACGGTCGCCGACGCCGGCGGTGTTCTCCTCGTCGTGGGCCTTGAACTTGCTCGTCTTGGTCGTGACCTTGCTGTAGCGAGCGTGCTTCACACGCTCCTCGACCTCGACGACGATGGTCTTGTCCATCTTGTCGGAGACCACGAAACCGCGGACGGTCTTGCGGTACGGGCGCTCGGAGGACGACGCGTGCGCGCCCTCCTTCTCGAGCACCTCGAGCTCCTCGGCGGCCGGGGTCTCGGCCTGGGTGTTGTCAGTCATCTCTGTTCCTCGCTTCGCGGTCACTCGGCGGTGCCGGGCGCCTGACGGATGCCCAGCTCGCGCTCGCGCAGGATCGTGTAGATCCGTGCGATGTCCTTCTTGACGGACCGCAGACGGCCGGGGCTCTCGAGCTGGCCGGTGGCGGACTGGAAACGGAGCTTGAACAGCTCGTCCTTCGCCTTCGCCAGCTCTTCGGCCAGCTTCGCGTCGTCCAGCTTGTCGAGTTCGTCGGCGGTGAGCTTGGTCGCTGCCATCAGATGTCACCACTCTCTCGGCTCAGGATGCGGCTCTTCATGGGAAGCTTGTGCTGCGCCAGGCGGAGTGCCTCGCGAGCCACCTCCTCCTCGACGCCGGCGATCTCGAACATGACCCGTCCCGGCTTGATGTTGGCGATCCACCACTCGACCGAACCCTTGCCGGAGCCCATGCGGACCTCGGCAGGCTTCTTGGTGAGCGGACGATCGGGGAAGATGTTGATGAACACCTTGCCGCCACGCTTCATGTAGCGGGTCATGGCGATACGTGCGGCCTCGATCTGGCGGTTGGTGACGTAGGCGGGCTCGAGAGCCTGGATGCCGTAGTCGCCGAACGCGAGGTCGGTGCCGCCCTTGGCCATGCCACTGCGGTGCGGGCGGTACTGCTTGCGGTGCTTGGTCCTGCGAGGGATCAGCATGTCGCTCAGGCCTCCGTTCCGGGCTGCTGTGCGGGAGCCGCCGCCTGCTCGGCGGGGGCCGCGGCCGGAGCAGCGGACTGCTCGGCGTTGTCCCCACGACGCGCGGTGGCGTTGCGCTCGTTACGACGGCCGCGCGGACGCTCGGCACGCGGGCCACGACCGCCGGAACGGGGACCCTGCGAGGCGGCCTGCTGAGCCGCGAGCTCCTTGGCGGTGACGTCGCCCTTGTAGATCCACACCTTCACGCCGATGCGGCCGAAGGCGGTGCGGGCCTCGTAGAAGCCGTAGTCGATGTTCGCGCGAAGCGTGTGCAGCGGCACGCGTCCCTCACGGTAGAACTCGTTACGGCTCATCTCGGCGCCGCCGAGGCGGCCGGAGACGGCCACTCGGATGCCCTTCGCACCGGCGCGCTGCGCGGACTGCATGCCCTTGCGCATCGCACGGCGGAAGGAGACGCGGGCGGCGAGCTGCTCGGCGATGCCCTGTGCGACCAGCTGAGCGTCGGCCTCGGGGTTCTTGACCTCGAGGATGTTCAGCTGGATCTGCTTGCCGGTGAGCTTCTCGAGCTCGCCGCGCAGGCGCTCGGCCTCCGCGCCACGACGCCCGATGACGATGCCCGGGCGGGCGGTGTGGAGGTCGACGCGCACACGGTCACGGGTGCGCTCGATCTCGACCTTGGAGATACCGGCCCGCTCCATGCCCTTGGACATGAGGTTGCGGATCGCGACATCTTCCTTCACGTAGTCGCGGTAGCGCTGACCCTCCTTGGAGGAATCGGCGAACCACCGGCTGCTGTGCTCCGTCGTGATCCCGAGACGGAACCCGTTCGGATTGACCTTCTGGCCCATTCGGGACTCCTTACTTGTTCACGGGAGCGACGACCACGGTGACGTGGCTGGTGCGCTTCTTGATCTGGAAGGCTCGACCCTGTGCACGCGGCTGGAACCGCTTCATGGTCGGGCCCTCATCGACGAATGCGGCGGAGACGGCGAGTTCGCGCTCATCGAAGCGCTCCCCTGCCTGATCTGCCTTCACCCGCGCGTTGGCGATCGCGGACTCGACGAGCTTGAGGACGGGCTCACTGGCGGACTGCGGGGCGAACCGCAGAATGTCCAGGGCCTCGGCCGTGCTCTTGCCACGAATCAGGTCCACAACGCGGCGAGCCTTCATGGGCGACATGCGGAGGTACCGCACCTGCGCCTTGGCTTCCATTGCTGTCCTGCTTTCTTCTGGGTGTCGGGACGTGCTGCCGTGCTGACTCGAGGTCAGCGACGACGGCCCTTTCTGTCGTCCTTCTCGTGGCCCTTGAAAGTCCGCGTGGGAGCGAACTCGCCGAGCTTGTGGCCGACCATCGACTCGGTGACGAACACCGAGACGTGCTTGCGACCGTCGTGCACTGCGAAGGTGTGGCCGAGGAAGTCCGGGGTGATGACCGAACGACGCGACCAGGTCTTAATGAGGTTCTTGGTGCCCTTCTCGTTCTGGACATCCACCTTCTTCTGAAGGTGGTCGTCCACGAAGGGGCCCTTGGCGATACTGCGAGGCATAGTCTCTGATTCTCCCTATCAGCGCTTCTTGCCGGACCGACGACGGCGCACGATGAGCTTGTCGCTCTCCTTGCCCGGCCGACGGGTACGGCCCTCGGGCTGACCCCAGGGCGACACCGGATGGCGACCACCGGAGGTGCGGCCCTCGCCGCCACCGTGCGGGTGATCGTGCGGGTTCATGACGACGCCACGCACGTGAGGGCGCTTGCCCTTCCAGCGCATGCGGCCAGCCTTGCCCCAGTTGATGTTGGACTGCTCGGCATTGCCGACCTCACCGATGGTGGCGCGGCAGCGGGCATCCACGTTGCGGATCTCGCCGGACGGCATGCGCAGCTGCGCATACGGTCCTTCCTTGGCGACCAGCTGCACAGAGGCGCCGGCGCTGCGGGCGATCTTGGCGCCGCCACCGGGGCGCAGCTCGATGGCGTGCACCACGGTGCCCAGCGGGATGTTCCGCAGCGGCAGGTTGTTGCCGGGCTTGATATCCGCGTCGGGACCGTTCTCGATCCAGTCGCCCTGGCGCAGCTTGGCCGGCGCAAGGATGTAGCGCTTCTCGCCGTCCAGGTAGTGCAGCAGCGCGATGCGCGCGGTGCGGTTGGGGTCGTACTCGATGTGAGCGACCTTCGCGTTGATGCCGTCCTTGTCGTGACGACGGAAGTCGATCACGCGGAAGGCCCGCTTGTGGCCACCGCCCCGGTGACGGGAGGTGATACGACCGTTGTTGTTGCGACCGCCGGACTTGGACAGCGGACGGACCAGCGACTTCTCCGGCGTGGACCGGGTGACCTCGACGAAGTCGGCGCCACTCGAGCCGCGACGACCGGGCGTGGTCGGCTTGCTCTTACGAATTGCCATGTGGGTTTCCCTCAGACTCTCTTCGGCTCCTCGGATATCGGCCGCCTCAGGCGACCGACCCTCCGAAGATGTCGATGGCTCCGTCAGTCAGGGTGACGATGGCGCGCTTGGTGTCCTTGCGCTTGCCGGTCCCGAAGCGCGTGCGGCGCGACTTGCCCTGACGGTTGATCGTGTTGACCGAGTTCACCTTGACGTCGAAGACCTTCTCGACGGCGATCTTGATCTCGGTCTTGTTGGCGTCGGCAGCCACCAGGAAGGTGTACTTGCCCTCGTCCATCAGCCCGTAGCTCTTCTCGGAGACGACCGGGGCCAGCAGGACGTCGCGGGGATCCTTGTTCAGCGAGGTCACTTCGACTCCTCCTCGGCGGCATCATCGGCCGCGGTGGACTCCTTGACTGCGTTCACGAAGCCGGCGGCCTTGGCGGCCTCCTCGTTCGTGAACCAGACCTCGGCCTTGGTACGGCCGTACCACGGGGAGTCCGGGGTGTGGAACTTCATCGAGTCCTGGTTGCCCTTGATCGAGAATCCCTCGGGGGCGGCGCCGTCGGCCAGAGGGGCCGCCGAACCTGCACCGAAGGGAGCCTCCTGCCCGGCAGCCGGAGCGGCCGGAGCAGCGGCGGCCTTCGCCGTGGCGAAGGTCGAGGTGGGCAGGACCAGGGTCGCCTGAGCCACGAAGTCCTCGAGCGCACCGGCGGTGAAGACCACGTCGTCGGAGAGCATGACGTCGTAAGTGTTCACCTGATCGGCGTACAGGACATGGGTGGTCGGCAGGTTGCGCGAGCTGAGCGCGCCCAGATCGTCATCGCGACGCACGACCACCAGCAGGTGGCGACGGTCCGAGACGTTGGACAGGGTCTGACGCACGGACTTGGTCGACGCGACATCGCCCTCCAGGAGCGAGGACACGACGTGGACGCGGCCGTTGCGGGCCCGATCCGAGAGGGCTCCGCGCAAGGCGGCGGCCTTCATCTTCTTCGGGGTGCGCTGGCTGTAGTCGCGCGGGACGGGCCCGTGGACGACGCCGCCGCCGGCGAACTGCGGGGCGCGCAGGGAGCCCTGACGGGCACGACCGGTGCCCTTCTGCTTCCAAGGCTTCTTGCCGCCGCCACGCACCTCGGCGCGGGTCTTGGTCTTGTGGGTGCCCTGGCGGCCGGCCGCCTGCTGGGCGACGACCACCTGGTGGATCAGGGGCACATTGGTCTGCACGTCGAAGATCGACGCGGGCAGCTCGACGGAGCCGGACTTCTTACCGGCCGGATCGAGCACGTCGACAGTCAGGTTCGCTGCCATCGGGCTCAGGCCTCCTTCGCGGGGCTCTTGACAGCCGAGCGCACGAGCACGAGGCCGCCCTTGGCGCCGGGAACGGCACCCTTGACGAGCACAAGGCCCTTCTCGACGTCGACCGCGTGAACGGTCAGGTTCTGGACACTGGTGCGGTCGCCGCCCATACGGCCAGCCATGCGCTGACCCTTGAACACGCGACCGGGGGTGGAGGCGCCACCGATGGAGCCGGGCTTGCGGTGGTTGCGGTGCTGGCCGTGCGAGGCGCCGACACCGGCGAACCCGTGGCGCTTCATGACGCCTGCGGTGCCCTTGCCCTTGGAGGTGCCGACGACGTCGACCTTCTGCCCGGCCTCGAAGATCGAAGCGTCGATCTCCTGGCCGAGGGAGTACTCCGCAGCGTTGAGGGTGCGCAGCTCGACGAGGTGACGGCGCGGGGTCACGCCGGCCTTCTCGAAGTGGCCCTTCAGCGGCAGGGAGACCTTGCGGGGATCGATCTGCCCGTAGGCGATCTGCACCGCGTCGTACCCGTCGGTCTCGACGGAGCGGATCTGGGTGACGACGTTCGCACCGGTCTGCACGACGGTCACGGGGACGAGCTTTCCATTCTCGTCCCAGACCTGGGTCATGCCGAGCTTGGTGCCGAGCACGCCGGACACCGGAGCGGCCTTCTGGCCGGTCAGTTCGTTGCTCATATCCACCACCCTCAGAGCTTGATCTCGATGTTGACGTCCGCCGGCAGGTCGAGACGCATGAGCGAATCCACGGCCTTCGGCGTGGGATCGACGATGTCGATCAGGCGCTTGTGCGTGCGCATCTCGAAATGCTCACGGGAGTCCTTGTACTTGTGCGGCGAACGGATCACGCAGAACACGTTCTTCTCCGTCGGCAGCGGCACCGGGCCCACGACAGTCGCGCCAGCGCTGGTGACCGTCTCGACGATCTTGCGCGCCGAGCTGTCGATCACCTCGTGGTCGTACGACTTGAGCCGGATGCGGATCTTCTGTCCCGCCATGGCGTCCTGTCTCTCTTCCTCGTCTGGCATGGATGCAACCGTCTCCCGGTACCCGAGGACGGGCGTGTCGGCCTCCGCGGGGCGCATGAGCCCAGCACGAGACCGCCGAGAATCGGCTGCGTCTGCGTCGTATCCCTGCGACGATGCGCACTCCGCACCATGGGGCGCGGTTCGCATCCTCGGGACGGGCCTCCTCCGGTGATCATTCTCCGAGGAATCCCTCGGAGAACGGAACCGGGCATGTCGGCCCGCGCAGACAACTTGAACAGTCTGTCAGAATCGGCCCGCCACGACAAGACGGGCCCGGGTGCACCCTGTCACATCCAGGGTCCCGGGCCCGTCGAGAGCACTCCGCGGAGTTCGGTCCTTCCTCACTTGTCCGAGCTGCGACCGACTCCGCCCTGCAGCTGGCGCTGGAAGAACGCATAGATGATGAGTACCGGCAGAATCGTGATGGTCACGGCCGCGAACATCGCTCCCCAGTCGGATTGATAGCCCTGCTGCGCCTGCATGTTCGCGAGGCCCTGTGCGAGCACGAACTTGCTCTGGTCGGTGTTGAGCACGACCGGCAGCAGGAACTGGTTCCACAGGCCCAGGAAGTTGAAGATCGTCACGCTCGCGAGGCCCGGAAGGGCCATCGGAACCATCACCTGGAAGAAGGTGCGGAAGTCGCCTGCGCCGTCGATAGAGGCGGCCTCGGCGATCTCCTCCGGCAGCTGCCGGAAGAACGCGTAGAGGAAGAACACCGTGAACGGCAGTGCGAAGCCCGAATAGGCGAGGATGAGTCCCAGATAGGTATTCCTCAGGCTCAGCGATTCGAGCACGAAGAACAGCGGCACCACCGCCAGGAACAGCGGGAACGTGAGGCCCGCGATCAGCCCGTAGTAGATCAGCCGCCGCCCGGGGAAGGTGTACCGCGCCAGGATGTACGCGCACATAGAGCCCAGCAGCATCACCAGGAGCAGGGCTCCGCCGACGACGATCAGCGTGTTCCCGAAGAACCGGCCGATGCCGGCCTCGGTCCACGCGTTCACGAAGTTGTCGAAGTTCAGCTTCTCCGGGAGGCTGAACGGGGAGATGAGGATCTCCCGCGAATTCTTGAACGAGCTGTAGAACGTCCACAGCAGCGGCAGGATCACCAGCAGCGCCCAGATGCTCAGGATCACATTGGCGACGACGCCGAAGGTCCGATCGCTGCCGGACCCCTTGGGATGGGCTCCGCCCTTCCTGCTGCGGGAGGTTCTCGCGTCGCCCCGCGCAGGCGCCGCAGCGACCGCGCTCGGGGAGTCAGCGCTCTGCGTCGCCATCACACGTCCTTCCGTCGGAAGCTGAACAGCACGATCACGGCCATCAGCATCGTGACCAGAGCCAGCACCACGCCCATCGCCGAGGCGAGCCCGAAGCGGGAGTCGAAGAAGGCCGTCTCGTAGAGGTACCGGGAGATGACCTCGGTGCTCTTGGCGGTGCCGCCGTTGGGGGTCATCACCTGGATGTACACGAACATGTCCAGCGCGACGATCCCCATGTAGACCGCGGCCGTCGAGACGTTCTCCCGGATCATCGGCAGGATCACCTGCACGGACAGCCGCAGACGACCGCAGCCGTCGAGGCGCGCCGCCTCGACGATCTCTGCAGGCACCGCATGGATCGCCGCGACGAACAGCACCATATAGAAGCCCAGCAGGTTCCAGACCACAGCCAGGCCCACCGCGATGAGCGCGAAATCGGGGCTCCCCAGCCAGGCGATCCCCGGATCCAGACCGATCAGGCCCAGAGTCCCGTTCAGCAATCCCCCATTGGGTGAATAGATGAACGCGAACAGGATGCCGACCACGACGGCGGGGATGACATACGGGAAGAAGCTGACCATGCGGAAGAAGTTCGCACCGCGCACACCGCGGACCTCACCGCGCGTGCTGCCGCCGACGGTCACCAGGATCGCCAGCGCGAACGCGAGCACGATCACGACCGTCGGCAGTGCGACCATCAGGATGAGGTTGTTGGTCAGCGCCTTGAGGAACGTGGGGTCCTGGAACAATGTGACGTAGTTGCCCAGCCCGATGAACTCGGGCGCGGCCGAGAGTCCCCGCCAGTTCGTCAGCGAATAGAAGATCGCCTGCGCGATCGGCCAGACGACGATCACGGCGTACAGCAGCAGCGGGAGTCCGAGGAAGATCGCGAAGAACAGCACGCGGGACGGCGTGATGCGGCGACGCGCCCCTCGGGTGCGCACAGGCGCACCCGAGGGGACGGTGGTTCCGATAGCAGCGCTCATCAGTCAGGGACGTCGAACTTCTCGATGCTGTCGTCCTCACGGACGCCGTCGATCATCGCCTGCTCCCGCTCCCGCGCCTGGTCGGCGGTGAGGCCGCCGCTGAGGAACTCCGTCCACAGGGTGACCGTGTCCGGGCCGAGCCCGTACCAATCCCGGTGATTGATGTGGAAGGTGTTCTCCCCGGCGGCGGTGATCATCTCGTTGGTCGAGGCGAGAGCCGTCGAACCGAAGGCGTCCTCGGGGATGGTGTCCTTGAGGACCGTCGGGGACGAGGTGATCTCGGAGAAGTTCTGCGCCTGCTCCTTGGAGAGCATGATCCGCAGGAACTCGAGGCCGCCGGCCCCGTTCGCAGCGTCGCTGGGAACGAAGAAGGGCTCGCCGGCTGTGCCGTGGATGGCTTCCGCCGGCATGGCGCCGTTCGAGCTCAGCTGGGGCGTGGGCACGCCCACCATCTCGTAATCATCGGGGGTGATGCCCTTCTGCTCGTTCTCGATCCACGAGCCCGAGGGGTACATCACCGCCTTCCCGGTCACCCACTGGGCCTGGGCCTCGGTGTGCTTGATCCCGGCCCCGCCGGAGAGGAAGTAGCCGGCCTTGACAGCGTCCTCGATCGCCGCGTAGGCGGCGACGACGGAGTCCTGCTCGAAGGCGTCGGGCTCGAGCCGGTCGAGGTTCTTCTGCACCTCGATGCCGCCCTCCTTGATGGCCATCGAGAGTGCGAGCTCCCGGTAGTAGTTCGACGCGTTCTGCCCGCCCCACGGGAACAGTGCGATGCCCTCGGCTTTCGCGGCCTCACCAATGGTCATCACGTCGTCCCAGGTGGCAGGCATGGCCCAGCCCTTGTCCTCGAACTGCTTGCGAGAGAGCCACACCGCATAGACGGTGTAGACGTAGTTGAACGCGTACACCTTGCCGGAATAAGTCCCCGCATCCAACGAACCGGGGATCAAGGAATCCTTGATGGTGCCTCCGTCGATGGACGGCGCCTCGGCGAGCTGGTCGAGCTCGGCGACGCTGCTCTCCCCGACCAGAGCGCCGGCGTTCATCGACTGCGCACCGGAGTTGTCGAAGAGATCGGGCGGGTTGCCGCCGATGAAGCGCGGCTGCAGATCGGGCTGGATGTTGACCGTCGAGGAGACCTTGACGTCGGCGTCCGGGTACATCTCCTCGTACTTGTCCCCGGCGTCCTTCGCGTACTGGTCGCCGTAGCCGCCGTTGAAGATGACGACGTCCACCGGGGCATCGCCGGCGACTCCGAAGGGGTTGTCGTCGGAGACGTCGCCCTCGCCGGTCCCGACCCCGGCCTCACCGCCGTCCTCATCGTCCGAGCCGCCACCGCCGGCGGCGCAGGCGCTCAGCGCCGCAGCTCCCGCACCGGCGCCGGCGAGGCTCAGGAACAGTCGTCGTGACGCACCGAGCTTCTCAGCCGGGGTGTCGAGGATGGTGGGGTCCTTGGAGTCGTCCATAGCTCCCTCTTTCATCATTGAAGCGGAGAATCTGCTGTCGAGCCGGCGCGAAGAGGTCTTGTGCCGCCCGCCTCAGCGTACTCGCGACCTGATCGTCTCTGCGTGCCTCGCCGCCAATGTGACCAAAAAGTTGCACAATTCGGCGAAATCCGCTCATCTCCGCCTCGAGAACCGTCCAGGACCTGAACGACCGGCCGCGTGCGCAACCATTCACACCGGACTCCCTGCGCCGATCCAGCCAGCTCGCCGATTCCTGCTCTACGGTGGCCTCAGTGTGAGGCTTGCTGGTGCCGCGGATGTCGCGGTGGTTGGATCCTTTCCATCCGGTGATTGGCTCTTACGCTGGCTGCCGTTCTTCGTTGAGCTGGCCTTCATGGGTATTGCCGTCGCCGGGTGGGAAGGACCGGCCGGCGTGACTTGATAGGAGCGTGCAGCTGCCCCACTGAGGTTTGTCCGCCGACCGGCCCGACCGTTCGACCCCCACTCGAATTCAAGGGAGGCAGTGACCATGGTGGTCCTGATCGGCGCTGACGTCCACAAGAACTCGCACACCTTCGTCGCGGTCGACGCGGCGGGCAAGCAGATCGGGCAGATCACTGTCCGCGCGACTCATAGCGGTCACGAGAAGGCCTACCGATGGGCCAGGAAGTCCTTCATCGAGCAGGACCGCCAGTGGGGGGTGGAGGACTGTCGCCACCTCACCGGTCTGCTCGAACGCGATCTCCTTGCCCATGGAGAGCCCGTGGTCAGGGTGCCGGCGAAGCTGATGGCACGCCAACGCGCCACAGCGCGCACTCGCGGGAAGTCCGACCCGATCGATGCTCTCGCCGTCGCGCGGGCGATGGCCCGCGAGGACGATCTGCCGACCGCGTTCACCGATGAGCAGGCACGAGAGGTCAAGCTGGTCCTGGCGCGTCGTGAGGACCTGGTCGCGGAGCGGACCCGGGTGATCAACCGCCTGCGCTGGCACCTGCACGAGCTCGACCCCGAAGTCGACCCGGCACCACGCGCGCTGACCCATCGACCGGCTCAGGAACGAGTGCGGGAGCTGGTCGAGGCGAGCGAGGGGATCGTCGCGGAGATCGCGGGCATGGTCCTGGCCGACCTCGAACGGCTCTGCTCCTCGATCAGCGAGCTGGATGCGCGGCTGCGTGTCATGGTCCGGGAGGTGGAGCCGGTGCTGTTGGAGATCCCCGGCTGCGCGGAGCTGTCGGCCGCGAAGATCCTCGCCGAGACCGCCGGGATCGAACGGTTCGCGAACGAGGGGAAGTACGCGATGTTCGCCGGCTGCGCTCCGATCCCGGTCTGGTCAGGCAAGACCGAGGGGAGAGTCCGTCTGAACAGGGGCGGGAATCGTCAGTTGAATTGCGCGATCCACCGCATCGCCCTCACTCAAGTCCGTCTCGAAGGACCCGGTAAGGAGTACTACGACCGGCTCCGCGAACAGGGCAAGACCGTGATGGAAGCCCTCCGCTGCTTGAAGAGCGCGATCGCCCGCCGCATCTGGCGCGCTCTCACCCGTGCCCACGCCGAAGCCCTCGCCACCACCCCGATCCCACTGAACCCCACCTCAACGACTTGCGTACCGCAAGCCGCTTGACATAGGAGATACCCATGAGCCAGCCTCCGCAGTCGCCGCGTTCCGCCTCTCCGCTGACGGCACGCCTCTACGATCTCGAATATCCCCGCTCCCTCGGCGTCTATAGCACCTACCAGGAGGTGCAGTCCGTGGTCGACACCCTCGCGGATCGGCAGTTCCCGGTGCAGAGCACCTTGATCGTCGGCACGGATCTGAAGCTCATGGAGCGTGTCACCGGTCGGCGCACCTGGCCCAAGGTGATCTCCCAGGGTGCGCTCTCCGGCCTGTGGATGGGGCTCTTCCTCGGCCTGCTGCTGCTCCTGCTCTCCCCGGGCAACCTCACCGTGGTCCTCACCGCCGTGGTACTGGGCATCGTGTTCTTCACGGTGTCCTCGGTGATCGGGTACGCGATGACAGGGGGCAGGCGGGACTTCACCTCGATGACGGCCACCATCCCGATGCAGTACGAACTGCTGGTCGAGCACAAGCATGCGGCGCAGGCGCAGCAGATCCTCGCCGAGTCCGGTGCCGCGCCGGTCCCGGTGCGCGGCCCGGCCGCGAGCGGCGCTGAGCAGTTCTCTCAGCAGACCGCGCCCTACGGCCATACCTCCCACAGCGGTGGTCAGCAGTTCGGCTCCCCGGCCGCGCGCCCCGGAGCGTCCTCTCCCATGACCCCGCCGCCCGGGCGCCCCAGCTACGGCCAGCCGGCGCAGACCAGCCCCGCCCCGAGCGGGGGCCCACCGCCCGCAGCGGCAGGCCGAGCTTCGGCATGCCTGCGGGGGCGCCGCTGCGTGAGGACCCCGCTGCGGAGCAGCTGCCCCATGGATCGCCGTCGGTCGGCGCATCCAGCACCTCCGAAGCCTCCGCTGAAACGGGCGGCTCTCGTGGTGGCACGGCATATCCGTCCTCGGACCCCGCCGATCCTGCGCAGCCGTCCGAGCGCCCCTCGCAGAGGCCGCCGGCCGAGGATCCCGCACCCGATCGGCGCTCATCCCGGGACCGGCGCCCCGGCGACGACCGCGAGCGCTGAGCCGCTGCCCCGAACTGCCGGGACAGCGATCTCGTCGCCGCCCGACGACGAGACCAGCTCCCCTCCCGGGGGATGCGTGTCCCCGCAGCTGCACACGCCTCCGTGAACGAGGCGCGCCCGGTTGGCGGGGCATTTGGCATCCCGGCATCCAGGTGGATCCCCTGGGGCGACCTCTCGAGCCCGTCTCCCTGGACCGACCCTCGACCCGGGTGATTCCGGCCGCCGGGTGACTCTGCACGGACAACGCGAGAAGGCCCCGCACCGGTCATCCCGGTACGGGGCCTTCTTCTGCTGCTCAGCTCTCGCAGTGCGAGCGCCTCACTGCTGCGGGGTCTCCCCCGCTGCGATCACTTGGTGATCTTGGTGACGCGGCCGGAGCCCACGGTGCGGCCACCCTCACGGATGGCGAAGCCGAGGCCCTCCTCCATGGCGATCGGCTGGATCAGCTCGACCGTCATCTCGGTGTTGTCGCCGGGCATGACCATCTCGGTGCCCTCGGGCAGCTCGATGACGCCGGTGACGTCGGTCGTCCGGAAGTAGAACTGCGGACGGTAGTTCGAGTAGAACGGATTGTGACGGCCGCCCTCGTCCTTGGACAGGATGTAGACCTGCGCCTCGAAGTTGGTGTGCGGGGTGATCGTGCCGGGCTTGGCCACGACCTGGCCGCGCTCGACGTCCTCACGCTTGGTGCCACGCAGCAGCAGGCCGCAGTTCTCGCCGGCCCATGCCTCGTCCATCTGCTTGTGGAACATCTCGATGCCGGTGACGATCGTCTTCTGCGGCTTGCGGATGCCGAGGATCTCGACCTCGGAGTTGATCGACAGCTTGCCGCGGTCGACCTTGCCGGTGACGACGGTGCCACGACCCTGGATCGTGAAGACGTCCTCGATCGGCATCAGGAACGCCTGGTCGAGATCGCGGACCGGGTCCGGGATGGACTCGTCCACGGCGTCCATGAGGTCCTCGACGGACTTGACCCACTTGGGGTCGCCCTCGAGAGCCTTCAGCGCGGACACCTGGATGATCGGCGCGTCCTCGTCGAAGCCCTGGGCGGCCAGCATCTCGCGGACCTCCATCTCGACGAGCTCGAGGATCTCCTCGTCGTCGACCATGTCGGACTTGTTGAGGGCGGCGAGCAGGTAGGGAACGCCGACCTGCTTGGCGAGCAGCACGTGCTCACGGGTCTGCGCCATCGGGCCGTCGGTGGCGGCGACCACGAGGATCGCGCCGTCCATCTGAGCCGCGCCGGTGATCATGTTCTTCACGTAGTCGGCGTGCCCGGGGGCGTCGACGTGCGCGTAGTGGCGCTTGTCGGTCTCGTACTCGATGTGCGAGACGTTGATCGTGATGCCGCGCTGCTTCTCCTCCGGCGCGTTGTCGATCGTGTCGAAGTCACGGGCCTGGTTCAGCTCCGGGAACTTGTCGTACAGGACCTTCGAGATCGCAGCGCTCAGCGTGGTCTTGCCGTGGTCGACGTGACCGATGGTGCCGATGTTGACGTGCGGCTTGGTCCGCTCGAACTTGGCCTTCGCCATGATGGTGTCCTCCTAGGACTTCTTATCGTGGTACTTCTGGATCGGGATCGGACCCCGCCTCGTCGAGGCGGAACTCCGATGGGAGCGGGGGAAGCAGGAGAAGGAGCCTACCTGCTTCCCCCGGACTCCTCACTCGCCCCGGGTCTTCGCGACGATCTCCTCAGCGATGCTGGCGGGGACCTCCGCGTAGCTGTCGAACTGCATCGTGTACATCGCACGACCCTGGGTCTTGGACCGCAGGTCGCCGACGTATCCGAACATCTCGGACAGCGGGACGAGAGCACGGACGATCTTGACCCCGCTCGCGTCCTCCATCGACTGGACCTGACCTCGCCTGGAGTTCAGGTCGCCGATGACATCTCCCATGTACTCCTCCGGAGTGCGGACCTCGACGTCCATGAGGGGCTCGAGGATGACCGGCTGCGCCTTGCGCAGGGCCTCCTTGGCCGCCATGGAGCCGGCGATCTTGAAGGCCATCTCCGAGGAGTCGACGTCGTGGAACGCGCCGTCCAGGAGAGAGGCCTTGACGTTCACGACCGGGTAGCCGGCCGTGATGCCGCCCTGCAGGGCATCCTGGATGCCCGCGTCCACGCTCGGGATGTACTCGCGCGGGATGCGACCGCCGGTGACCTTGTTCTCGAACTCGTAGAACACGCCCTCTTCGGCGTCGGTCAGCGGGCCGAAGGTCAGCTGGACCTTCGCGAACTGGCCAGACCCACCGGTCTGCTTCTTGTGGGTGAAGTCGAACTTCTCCACCGTCCGCTTGATCGTCTCGCGGTAGGCCACCTGGGGCTTGCCGATGTTGGCCTCGACGTTGAACTCGCGACGCATGCGGTCAACGAGGATGTCGAGGTGGAGCTCACCCATGCCGCGGATGACGGTCTGGCCGGTCTCCTCGTCGAGCTGCACCTGGAAGGTCGGGTCCTCCTTGGCGAGCTTCTGGATGGCGACACCCAGCTTCTCCTGGTCGCTCTTCGTCTTGGGCTCGATCGCCACCGAGATGACCGGCTCCGGGAAGCTCATCGATTCGAGCTGGATCGGGTTCGCCGGATCACACAGGGTGTCACCGGTGGTGGTGTCCTTCAGCCCGATGAACGCGTAGATGTGGCCTGCGAAGGCCTCCTCCACCGGATTCTCCTTGTTGGAGTGCATCTGGAACAGCTTGCCCACGCGCTCCTTCTTGCCGGTGGTGGCATTCAGGATCTGCATACCCTGCTGCACCTGGCCGGAGTAGACGCGCACGTAGGTCAGCGATCCGAAGAACGCATGCGCGGCGACCTTGAACGCGAGCGCCGAGAAGGGCTCTTCCCAGTCGGGCGCGCGGGTGAGCTCCTTCGACTCGTCCTTGACATCGTGGCCGATCATCGGCGGGACGTCGAGCGGCGAGGGCAGGTAGTCGACGACACCGTTGAGGACGGGCTGGACGCCCTTGTTCTTGAAAGCGGTGCCGCAGAAGACCGGGTAGGCCTCGGAGTTGATGGTCATGGCGCGGATGCCGGCCTTGAGCTCATCGGTGGTGAGCTCGCCCTCTTCGAGGTACTTGTCCATGAGCTCCTCGGAGCTCTCGGCGACGTCCTCGACCAGCTGGGCACGGTACTCGTCGACCGTGTCCTGCAGATCCTCCGGGATCGGGATCTCCCGCTGCCACTGGCCGCGGGCCGGATCACCCTTCTTGGAGTTGATCGCGGGCATGTCCTCCTCGAGCGTGTCGGGCCACTCGTAGGCCTTCAGCTCGACGAGGTCGACGACGCCGCGGAAATCATTCTCCGCGCCGATCGGGACCTGCATGACCAGCGGCTTCGCGCCGAGGCGGTCCTTGATCGTGCTGACGGTGAAGAAGAAGTCGGCGCCCAGCTTGTCCATCTTGTTGACGAAGCAGATGCGCGGGACCTCGTACTTGTCGGCCTGACGCCACACGGTCTCGGACTGGGGCTCCACGCCCTCCTTGCCGTCGAACACTGCGACGGCTCCGTCGAGCACACGCAGCGAACGCTCCACCTCGACGGTGAAGTCGACGTGCCCGGGGGTGTCGATGATGTTGATCTGGTTGTCGTGCCAGTAGCAGGTCGTCGCGGCCGACGTGATCGTGATGCCGCGCTCCTTCTCCTGGTCCATCCAGTCCATCGTGCCGGCGCCGTCGTGGGTCTCGCCCATCTTGTAGTTCACGCCGGTGTAGAAGAGGATGCGCTCGGTCGTGGTGGTCTTGCCAGCATCGATGTGAGCCATGATGCCGATATTGCGGACCTTGTTCAGGTCGCTGAGCACTTCGAGTGCCACGGGCTTGTGCCTTTCTGGAGAACGGATGCTGGTAGAGCTGCCGAAGGACAGTCGGTGGGATCCGCCCGGACGGACGGACCCCACCATGGACTCACCAGCGGTAGTGAGCGAAGGCCCGGTTGGACTCGGCCATCTTGTGGGTGTCCTCGCGGCGCTTGACAGCGGCACCGAGGCCGTTGGAGGCGTCCAGGATCTCGTTCATCAGACGCTCGGTCATGGTGTTCTCGCGGCGGGCGCGGGAGTAGCTGACCAGCCAGCGCAACGCCAGCGTGGTGGAGCGGCCGGGCTTGACCTCGATCGGGACCTGGTAGGTCGCACCGCCGACGCGGCGGGAGCGGACCTCGAGGGACGGCCGGATGTTGTCCAGCGCCTTCTTCAGGGTGACGACCGGGTCCTGGCCGTTCTTCTCACGGGCGCCCTCGAGCGCGCCGTAGACGATGCCCTCGGCGACGGTCTTCTTGCCGTCCAGGAGGATCTTGTTGATGAGCTGCGTGACGATCGGCGAGCCGAAGACCGGATCGACGACGAGCTGGCGCTTGGGAGCGGGGCCCTTACGAGGCATTACTTCTTCTCCTTCTTGGCGCCGTAGCGGGAACGGGCCTGCTGGCGGCCCTTGACGGACTGGGTGTCCAGCGCGCCGCGCACGATCTTGTAGCGCACGCCGGGCAGGTCCTTCACACGGCCGCCGCGGACGAGCACGATCGAGTGCTCCTGGAGATTGTGGCCCTCGCCGGGGATGTAGGCGGTGACCTCGACGCCGGTCGACAGCTTCACGCGCGCGATCTTGCGCAGCGCCGAGTTCGGCTTCTTGGGGGTCTGGGTGTAGACGCGCGTGCAGACACCGCGGCGCTGGGGCGAACCCTTGAGCGCAGGCGTCTTCGAGGAGGACGACCGTGCGTCCCTCCCCTTGCGCACCAACTGCTGAATAGTGGGCACAGCTTCTCTTCCTGTTCAGCCACCGGAGCTGTTCGCACCGGAGGATCGACATCTTCGACCGTTCGCACGGCCGGCGACCCGACACGCCGCCCCCATGGCCCGGGGACTTCTGCGGATCGACCCGCCCGGCAGGTGATGGCACCTGACGGGCGTCCTGGAGGACCGTGATCGGTGCCCGCGAGACGGAGGCCGGGCATGGCCCCGACTCGTATTCGGGCACGCCGCGAGGATCCGCTCCTCGCGGGGGACATCCCCGCGACCCCGAAGGGTTCATGGGTCAATCCCGGGTCACGACCAGAGGGCACTCCGGACGCACCTAGAGTCTACTGAGATGCGCACGATGCGGTCAAAGCTTCTCCCGTACTCCGACGCAGATCACATGCCGGACACTTGCTGCACGGCCTGCCTCGCCTTCCTCCGCCACGCGGCATGCCGGGGCTCGGCCGAGCGGGGCGCGTCCACACTGGGCTGAGCGCGGCGCGCACCCACTGGCCGTCTTCCAGTACACGCCCTCGATACGGCGGGGCGTGTGCTGGCTGGACGCCAGTGGGGACCAGGCGACGATCGCGGGACGGGCAACCTCACGCGACGAGCGCGCCGCCGAAGGGCGACGCGCTCGCGGGTGGCCGGGGACCGGCCGGAACAGGCTCGCGGATCAGCGGATGCCGAGCTGGGAGGTGCAGGACGGCCAAGCGCCCCAGCCCTGGGCGGCCTGGACCTTCTTGGCGATCTCGATCTGCGCGGAGCGGCTCGCCTGGTGGGCATTGTTCGCGTACTTGCCACCGCCGAAGGCCTGCCAGGTCGAGTGGGTGAACTGCAGGCCGCCGTAGTAGCCGTTGCCGGTGCTGATCGACCAGTTCCCGCCGGACTCGCACTTCGCGATGCGGTCCCAGACAGAGCCGGACGCCGCAGAGGGAGCAGCCGGAGCGCTTGAGCTGGAGTTGCTGCTGGAGCTCGAGCTGCTGCTGGAGCTGTTGGAGCTGGAGGAGTCGCGGTCGGAGCTGCGCGAGGACTTGCTGGAGGTGGAGCGCGGCTCGGGCTTGGACTCAGGCTTCGGCGCGGGCTTCTCCTTGGTGCCCTTGGCGACGACCTCGGTGACGGGCTCGGTGACGACATCCTCGGAGACCAGCTCCGACTCGGTGACCTCACCGTCGACGACGGTCTCGGCGTAGACCTTCTCGACCGAACCGGCCTTGCCCTTCGTGGTCGTCTTGGTGGTCCCCTCGTACAGGGAGTCGTCCTTGACGGTCTTCGTCTCGAACGGGATGTCCTCGGTCTCGGTGCGCTCGTCCTCGCGGACCCGCTGGACCGTGTAGGTGGCGCCGTCCTCGAGCACGGTGTCACGCGGGACGTCGGCGGTGTCGGTGTCCTCGATGTCGCCGAGGACCTTGTCCATCGCGTCGCCGACGGTCAGTGCGGTCACGTCGAAGGTGTCCTGGCCGTACTGGCCCACGAAGGTGACGGTCTTGCGAGTGATGACCTCGACCTCGCCGTCGGCCGCGGAGAGGCTGGTATCGGGAGCGGGGGTGATCGCCGCGCCTTCGGCCTTGTACTCGGCGTCCTCCAGGACGTCAGAGACGGTGTCGCCAGTGGTGAGCAGCTCCTGGTCGACTCCGTCCACGGTCACCGTGATCGGGGTGCGCTGGATGACCTGGATGTCCATGCCGTCGGTGACGACCTCCTCCAGGCCCGGCAGCACCAGGTCGGTGTCCTGGATCTCGATGCCCTGGTCCGCGAGCAGGCTCGCCACCGTGGGCTGCGCGAAGGTGCGCACCGAGGACTGCTCGCCGTACGCGTTGATCTGGGCCTCGTTCGACATGGCGAAGGCGGTGCCTCCACCGCCGATGGCGACGACGCACACGGTCGCGGCACCGATGATCCACGGGGTCTTCTTCACTGGTCCACCTGTTCCTGCCGCGGGCGTGCGGCGTAGCGTGTCGTTCCCTGAGCTTCGGACCCCGCGGGGCGGGGCCTGCAGCTCCGGCACGCGCGCGCCGCCTGTCAGGGGCGCAGCAGGAAAGCTTGCGTGGGAACTGCCAGATGCCATGCTTTCCCGGTTCGGGCGGTTTCGAAAGGGCAACGGGAAGACCTTGAGCAAGGGCCCACGAGGGCTTTACCCTCCCGTGAACTTCGGCGTCGGCCAGGTCACCCGTGAGGGGCTTCCGCGGGGTCCGGGCGCGACGTGGCGCACACCGGGACCGCTCCGCCCCGTCGGCCCGACGGGTCCCGGAACGGCCGCTCCCCCATGCGAACGCCGCGGGGCGGCCCCACCGAAGTGGGACCGCCCCGCGGAGTGTGGTCGCTGCGGCCACCTCAGGCCGGCGCAGCTCCCGCGCTCAGCGCGAGATCACCGGAAGTCCGTGCGGAACGGGTCGGCGTAGTCGATGTCGTCGAGGTTGACGGCACCGGTCTGGCCGAAGCCGGAGAAGTCCAGCTCGTCGTAGCCGGGCACCTGGTACATCTGCGCCTTGGCCTCCTCGGTGGGCTCGACCGCGATGTGGCGGAACCGCGACAGGCCGGTGCCTGCCGGGATGAGCTTGCCGATGATGACGTTCTCCTTGAGCCCCATGAGCTGATCGCTCTTGCGGTTCAGGGCGGCCTCGGTGAGCACGCGGGTGGTCTCCTGGAAGGAGGCCGCCGAGAGCCACGACTCGGTCGCCAGCGACGCCTTGGTGATGCCCATCAGCTCGGGACGACCCGAGGCCGGCTGACCGCCCTCGGAGAGCACCCGACGGTTCTCCCGCTCGAAGGTGACCCGCTCGGCGAAGTCGCCGGGCAGCAGACCGGTGTCGCCGGACTCGATGACCGTCACCCGACGGAGCATCTGGCGCACGATGACCTCGATGTGCTTGGCGTGGATGTCCACACCCTGGCTGATGTAGACCTTCTGCACCTCGTCCACCAGGTGCTGCTGCACCTTCCGCGGGCCGAGGATGCGCAGCACCTGCTTCGGATCGACCGAGCCCTGGGTGAGCTGCTGGCCGACGTCGATCTGGTCGCCGTCGGCGATCAGCAGGGTCACACGCTTGGAGACGGTGTACGACACCGGCTCCGAGCCGTCGTCCGGGGTGACCGTGATCCGACGCTGCTTGTCGTTCTCCTCGATCTCCGCGCGACCGGCGAACTCCGAGATCGGCGCGAAGCCGGCCGGGGTACGTGCCTCGAAGAGCTCCTGGATACGGGGCAGACCGTGAGTGATGTCGCCGTCGGCGCTGGCCACACCACCGGAGTGGAAGGTACGCATGGTCAGCTGGGTGCCGGGCTCACCGATCGACTGCGCCGCGACGATGCCGACGGCCTCGCCGATATCGACCAGCTGGCCGGTCGCGAGCGACTTGCCGTAGCACTGGGCACAGGTGCCCACTGCCGAGTCGCAGGTCAGCACCGAACGGATCTTCGCCTCCCGCACACCGGCCTCGACCAGCTGCTCGATGAGCACGTCACCCAGCTCGGTGCCGGCCGGCGCCGCCTCGGAGCCGTCGGCCCCGATGGCCGCGGTGGCCAGGACGCGCCCGTACACCGTGGACTCCGCATGCTCGTGGGGGCGCAGCACTCCGCCCTCCTCGACAGCGATCGGCAGGACAAGGCCCTTGGTGGTGCCGCAGTCGTCCTCGCGGACGATGACGTCCTGCGAGACGTCGACCAGACGGCGGGTCAGGTAGCCCGACTGAGCGGTCTTCAGCGCGGTGTCCGCCAGGCCCTTGCGGGAGCCGTGCGAGGCGATGAAGTACTCCAGGACCGAGAGCCCCTCCTTGTAGTTGGAGAGGATCGGGCGGGGGATGATCTCGCCCTTGGGGTTGTTCACCAGACCACGCATACCGGCGATCTGACGGACCTGCATCCAGTTGCCTCGCGCACCCGAGTCCACCATCCGGTAGATGGTGTTGGTCGAGTCGAAGTTCTCACGCATCGCCTGGTCGACCTCATTGGTCGCCTCGGTCCAGATGTCGATGAGCTCCATGTTGCGCTCGTGCTCGGAGATCAGGCCCAGGTCACGGTTCTCCTGGATCTGGGCGCTCTTGGCCTCGTACTTCGCGATGATCTCCGGCTTGTTCGGCGGAGTCACCACGTCGGACAGCGCGAAGGACGCGCCCGAGCGGGTGGACCACGAGAAGCCGTAGGACTTCAGCGCGTCCAGCGAGGCCGCGACCTGGCCCTTGTCATAGCGCTCGGCGAGAGCGTTGACGATGCCGCCCAGTCGCTTCTTGCCGACCTGGCCCTGCACGAAGGGGAAGTCCACGGGCAGCGTCTCGTTGAAGTAGACGGTGCCGAGGGTGGTGGCCAGGATGATCGGGTCGCCCTCGGTCCAGCCCTCGGGGGCCTCCCAGTCGCTCGGCGGCGCGATGTCCGTGAAGCGGATCGACACCGGGGCGTTCAGGTGCAGCTCGCCGCGGTCGAAGGCCATGATGGCCTCCGCCTCGGAGGCGAACCGGCGCCCGGCGCCCTCGCAGTCCTCGCGGACCGTGGTGAGGTGGTACAGGCCGATGATCATGTCCTGTGCGGGCATGGTCACGGGTCGGCCGTCGGACGGCTTGAGGATGTTGTTGCTGGACAGCATCAGGATGCGGGCCTCGGCCTGCGCCTCCGCGGACAGCGGCAGGTGCACGGCCATCTGGTCGCCGTCGAAGTCCGCGTTGAACGCGGCGCAGACGAGCGGGTGCAGATGGATGGCCTTGCCCTCCACCAGCTGCGGCTCAAAGGCCTGGATGCCCAGGCGGTGCAGGGTGGGCGCACGGTTCAGCAGCACCGGGTGCTCGGTGATGACCTCTTCGAGGACGTCCCACACCTCGGGGCGCGCACGCTCCACCATCCGCTTGGCGGCCTTGACGTTCTGGGCGTGGCTGAGCTCGACCAGACGCTTCATGACGAAGGGCTTGAACAGCTCCAGCGCCATGCCCTTGGGCAGACCGCACTGGTGCAGGTTCAGCTGCGGGCCGTTGACGATCACGGAGCGAGCGGAATAGTCCACACGCTTGCCCAGCAGGTTCTGACGGAAACGTCCCTGCTTGCCCTTGAGCATGTCCGAGAGCGACTTCAGCGGGCGGTTGCCCGGTCCGGTGACCGGACGGCCGCGGCGGCCGTTGTCGAACAGCGAGTCGACCGACTCCTGCAGCATGCGCTTCTCGTTGTTCACGATGATCTCGGGCGCGCCGAGATCCAGCAGCCGCTTGAGACGGTTGTTGCGGTTGATCACGCGACGGTACAGGTCGTTGAGGTCGGAGGTCGCGAAGCGGCCACCGTCCAGCTGCACCATCGGACGCAGGTCCGGCGGGATCACCGGGACGGCCTCCAGCACCATGCCGACGGGCGAGTTGGTGGTGGTCAGGAACGCCGAGACGACCTTGAGGCGCTTGAGCGCCCGGGCCTTCTTCTGTCCCTTGCCGGTGGCGATGATCTCGCGCAGCAGCACGGACTCGGCCTCAAGGTCGAAGTCCTGGAGCCGGCGCTGGAGCGCCTCGGCGCCCATGCCGCCCTCGAAGTAGGTGCCGTAGCGCAGCTTCATCGCCCGGTAGAGCTGCTCGTCGCCCTCGAGGTCCGCGACCTTGAGGGTCTTGAAGCGCTCCCAGATGCGGGTGATGCGATCGATCTCGGCGTCGTACTTCTTGCGGATCTGCGCCTGCTCGCGCTCACCGGAGTCGCGGACCTTGCGCTTCGCGTCGGCCTTGGCGCCCTCCTCCTCGAGCTGGGCGAGGTCCTTCTCCGCGGACAGCGCCCGCTGGTTGATCGCGGCGTCGCGCTCGTTCTCAAGCTCCTTGGCCTCGAGATCGAAGCGTGCCTGCAGATCGGGCATGTCGTCGTGGCGAGCCTGCTCGTCCACGGCGGTGATCATGTACGCGGCGAAGTAGATGATCTTCTCGAGATCCTTCGGCGCGAGGTCCAGCAGGTAACCGAGGCGGCTCGGCACGCCCTTGAAGTACCAGATATGAGTGACGGGAGCGGCGAGCTCCACGTGCCCCATGCGCTCACGGCGCACGGAGGACTTGGTGACCTCCACGCCGCAGCGCTCGCAGATGATGCCCTTGAAACGCACGCGCTTGTACTTGCCGCAGTAGCACTCCCAGTCCCGGGTAGGGCCGAAGATGCGCTCGCAGAAGAGGCCGTCCATCTCGGGCTTCAGGGTGCGGTAGTTGATGGTCTCCGGCTTCTTGACCTCGCCGTGGGACCAGCCGCGGATGTCATCGGCAGTGGCGAGGCCGATGCGCAGCTCGTCGAAGGTGTTGACGTCGATCACAGGTGTCCTTCTCTCGATCGGAAGTCTGGTGTCTGAGGGAACGGGGGGTCGAGGGCGGGGCCGGGAGGGACCTGGCCGGCTGCTCGCTGCAGCCGGGGTGTCCTCCCGGTCCCCCGTCCGTCAGACCTCTTCGATGGAGCCGACGCCCTCGTGGGGTCGGCGGGACAGGTCGATGCCGAGCTCCTCCGCGGCGCGGAAGACCTCCTCGTCGCTCTCCTGGACCTCCTGCGCGGTGCCGTCGCTGGACAGCACCTCCACATTCAGGCACAGGGACTGCATCTCCTTGAGCAGCACACGGAAGGACTCCGGGATGCCGGGCTCGGGGATGTTCTCTCCCTTGACGATGGCCTCGTAAACCTTCACGCGGCCGGCGATGTCGTCGGACTTGATGGTCAGCAGCTCCTGCAGGGCGTAGGCGGCACCGTAGGCCTCCAGGGCCCACACCTCCATCTCGCCGAAGCGCTGGCCGCCGAACTGGGCCTTACCGCCCAGCGGCTGCTGCGTGATCATCGAGTACGGGCCCGTCGAGCGCGCGTGCAGCTTGTCGTCCACCAGGTGGTGGAGCTTCAGCATGTACATGTAGCCCACGGAGACCGGCTCCGGGAACGGCTCGCCGGAGCGGCCGTCGTACATGCGCGCCTTGCCGTTCTCCTTGACCATCCGCTCGCCGTCCCGGTTGGGGCGGTGATTGGCGATCAGACCGGTGACCTCGTCGGCGGTGAGGCCGTCGAAGACGGGGACCGCGACCGGGGTGTCGGGCTCGCCATGCAGCGCGCCCTCCGGCAGGTCCGCGGCCGTCGGGTCAGCCGGATCCAGGTCCCAGCCGGCCTTGGCGACCCAGCCGAGGTGGGTCTCCATGACCTGCCCGATGTTCATACGGCCGGGCACGCCCATCGGGTTCAGGATGATGTCGATCGGGGTGCCGTCCTCCAGGAACGGCATGTCCTCGACCGGCAGGATCTTCGCGATGACGCCCTTGTTGCCGTGACGGCCGGCGAGCTTGTCGCCGTCGGTGATCTTGCGCTTCTGCGCGACGTAGACGCGGACCATCTCGTTGACGCCCGTGGGCAGGATGTCCCCGTCCTCGTCCTCGTTGAAGACCTGCACGCCGATGACGGTGCCGGTCTCGCCGTGCGGGACGCGCAGCGAGGTGTCGCGCACCTCGCGGGCCTTCTCGCCGAAGATGGCGCGCAGCAGGCGCTCCTCCGGGGTCAGCTCGGTCTCGCCCTTCGGGGTGACCTTGCCGACCAGGATGTCTCCCGGCTCGACCTCGGCACCGATGCGGATGATGCCGCGCTCGTCGAGATCGGCCAGCACGTCGTCGCCGACGTTCGGGATGTCCCGGGTGATCTCCTCGCGCCCGAGCTTGGTGTCGCGCGCATCGACCTCGTGCTCCTCGATGTGGATCGAGGTGAGGACGTCGTCCTGGACCATCCGCGAGGACAGGATGATGCCGTCCTCGTAGTTATGGCCCTCCCACGACATGAACGCGACCAGCAGGTTCTTGCCGATGGCCAGCTCACCCTGGTCGGTCGAGGGGCCATCGGCCAGGATCGATCCGGCCTCGACGCGGTCACCCTCGTCGAAGAGCACGCGCTGATTGTAGGAGTTGCCGGCGTTGGAGCGCTGGAACTTCCCGATCGGGTAGGTCTGACGCGTGCCGTCGTCGGCCATCACCACGATGAGGTCGGCGGAGAGCTCCTCGATGACGCCGGCCTTCGCAGCGGTGATCACATCGCCCGCGTCGACCGCGGCGCGACGCTCCATGCCGGTGCCGACCAGCGGCATCTCGGAACGGAGCAGCGGCACGGCCTGGCGCTGCATGTTCGAGCCCATGAGCGCACGGTTGGCGTCATCATGCTCGAGGAAGGGGATCATCGCGGTGGCGACGGAGACCATCTGACGTGCGGAGACGTCCATAAAGTCCACGTCGGCGACGACGACCAGGTCGGGCTCGCCGCCGGGAAGGCGCACCAGCACCTCCTCCTCGAGGAAGCGTCCCTGCTCGTCGATCTTCGCGTTCGCCTGGGCGATGATGTGACGATCCTCGTCATCGGCCGTGAGGTACACGACCTCGTCCGTGACCTGGCCGCTGACGACCTTGCGGTACGGACTCTCGATGAAGCCGAAGGGGTTGATGCGGGCGAAGGTCGCCAGCGAGCCGATCAGACCGATGTTCGGTCCCTCGGGGGTCTCGATCGGGCACATGCGGCCGTAGTGCGAGGGGTGGACGTCACGGACCTCCATGCCGGCGCGGTCACGAGAGAGACCGCCCGGCCCGAGCGCCGAGAGACGACGCTTGTGCGTCAGCCCCGACAGCGGGTTGTTCTGGTCCATGAACTGCGACAGCTGGGAGGTCCCGAAGAACTCCTTGATCGCGGCGGTGACCGGACGGATGTTGATCAGCGTCAGCGGCGTGATCGCCTCGACGTCCTGCGTGGTCATGCGCTCGCGGACGACGCGCTCCATGCGGGACAGGCCGGTGCGGACCTGGTTCTGGATCAGCTCGCCCACCGCGCGGATGCGACGGTTGCCGAAGTGGTCGATGTCGTCCGTCTCCACGCGCACGGCCTTGCCGTCGGTGCTGGTGTACTCCGAGACGCCGTCGTGCAGCGCCACGATGTACTTGATGGCGGCGACGACGTCCTGCAGACGCAGGGTCGACTCGGAGAGGCTCCCCTCGAGGCCGAGCTTCTTGTCGATCTTGTAGCGGCCGACCTTCGCCAGGTCGTAGCGCTTGGAGTTGAAGTAGAGGTTGTTCAGCATCGCCTCGCCCGCATCGCGCGTGGGCGGCTCGCCCGGACGCTGCTTGCGGTAGATGTCGATGAGCGCCTCGTCCTGGGAGGCGATGCGGTCCTTCTCGAGCGTGGAGCGCATCGACTCGAACTCGCCGAACTCCTCGAGGATGTCGCTGTGCGACATGCCGAGCGCCTGCAGCAGGGTGGTGACGGACTGCTTGCGCTTGCGGTCGATGCGCACACCGACCTGGTCGCGCTTGTCGACCTCGAACTCGAGCCACGCACCGCGGGAAGGGATGACCTTCGCCGAGAAGATGTGCTTGTCGGAGGTCTTGTCGATCGACTCCTCGAAGTACACGCCCGGGGAGCGGACCAGCTGCGAGACGACGACGCGCTCGGTGCCGTTGATGATGAACGTGCCCTTGTCCGTCATGAGCGGGAACTCGCCCATGAAGACCGTCTGGGTCTTGATCTCACCGGTCTCGTTGTTCATGAACTCCGCGATGACGTACAGCGGAGCCGCGTAGGTGAGGTCCTTCTCCTTGCATTCGTCGACCGTGTACTTCGGGTCGTCGAAGGTGTGATCGCGGAACGACAGCGACATATTGCCGGCGAAGTCCTCGATCGGAGAGATCTCCTCGAGGATGTCCGCGAGACCGGAGGCCTGCGGGACGTCCTCGCGACCGGCGGCGGAGGCCTCAGCGGCACGCTCCTGCCAGCGCTCGTTGCCGAGCAGCCAGTCGAAAGAGGTCGTCTGCAGACTCAGCAGATCCGGGACCTCGATGGGGTCGCCGAGCTTCGCGAAGGTGACGCGAGGCGAGGCGGTACGAAGTGCGATGTCAGTGGTGCGATCGGTGCTCGAGGCAGCCAAGGGGGGTCCTTCCACAGGCCGATGACGGAATCCCAGGCGCGGTGAACGACCCATCAGGGCGGTGGAGCATGCAATGTGAAGAACAGAGCGGCAGATCCGACGGGAGGCACACGGCGCAAGGAACGAGCATACACAAATCCGCGGATGGACGCAAGGGCCGCGAACACGACCGGTCCATCCGCGTCGGCCGCTATATGCCTGGCGCGGGTGTTCTCCCGGCGCTCCCCCACCTGTCTGACTCGACCGGCCCGGCGGTGACATCACACCGGGCACGTGCGGCAGGAGGAGCTCCGTACGAGAAAAATGATGGAGGGAAATCCTCCAGGAGTCAAGCAGGCAGCCCCTCCCCCGGAGTGTCGCACCACGTCAGAGCTCATCTTGTCGGTGCGCCACGTTGCGCGGATTCCGATGTGCGGGCATGCAGAAGAGCCGCCCCGCAGATGCGGGACGGCCCTTCAGGAGCAGTGCGACTGCCGTCAGATCAGGCGCGCGAGGGAGCGCACGCCGGAGATCACTTGACGGAAGCGGTCGCGCCGGCCTCCTCGAGCTTGGCCTTGGCAGCCTCGGCGTCCTCCTGCTTGACACCCTCGAGAACAGCCTTGGGCGCCTCGTCGACGAGCGCCTTGGCCTCCTTCAGACCGAGGGAGGTGAGGCCGCGCACCTCCTTGATGACGGCGATCTTCGCGGAACCGGCGGACTCGAGGATGACGTCGAACTCGGTCTGCTCCTCCTCGGCCTCGGCCTCGCCACCGGCGGCGGCGCCACCGGCAGCGGCGACGGCCACGGGAGCGGCGGCGGTCACGTCGAAGACGTCCTCGAACTGCTTCACGAACTCGGAGAGCTCGATGAGGGACATCTCCTTGAAAGCTTCGATGAGCTCGTCGTTGCTGAGCTTCGCCATGGTGGCGTTCCTTCCTGTTGGTGGGACCTGCGTCCCTGCGGTGTCAGGCGGCGCATGCGCGCCAGGTCATTCGGTCCGAGCGCTCCGTGGGGAGCAGTCGGGGACAGCGCTGAGGCTGTGGGGGCGGAAGCCCTGAACCCTCGGGCTCAGGCGGCTTCCTGCTTGGCCCGCAGCGCGTCCACGGTGCGCGCTGTCTTGGACAGCGGCGCCGCAAACACTGCGGCGGCCTTGGACATCGACGCCTTCATGGCGCCGGCAGCCTTGGCCAGCAGGACCTCGCGGGACTCGAGGTCCGCGAGCTTCTGGACGTCCTCCTTCGAGAGCAGCTTGCCCTCGAAGTAGCCGGACTTGACCACGAGGTTCTCGTGGGTCTTGGCGAAGTCACGCAGAGCCTTAGCAGGCTCCACCGGTTCGCCCTTGATGAAGGCGATAGCGGTCGGCCCGTTGAGCGTGCCGTCGAACACGTCGATGCCGGCCTCGCGGGCGGCGATCTCCGTGAGCGTGTTCTTCACCACGGCGTAGGTCGTCTCGGAACCCAGCGAGCGGCGGAGCTCCTTGAGCTCCTCCACGCTGAGCCCGCGATATTCGGTGATGACGGCGGCGTCGGAATCGCGGAACAGTTCCACGATCTCGGCGACGGCGTCGACCTTTTCGGGGTTCGCCATGGCCCTCCTTCCAGAGGTCTCTCGCCACCGGGTGAAGGCGTCCCAGGAACGGAAAAAGCCTCGACACGCAAGTGTCGAGGCCTCGATCGCGATGGGCGCCCGTGCCGCAAGGGCTCCAGCCGGAGCTGGATGGGCGCGACCATGCAAAAGTCGCTTCTTCACCTGCGCAGGCCATCCCGGAGGGATCTCTTCAGCCATCCTCGAGGTCGAGGGTGACAACCGGCGGTCTTCGGTAGGTCCAGACTAGACCAGACCCGGCCGGCCCCGCCATGCCGCGGGCGGCGTTCTGCGTCACATCTGAGGCAACCGGTCCGATCCTGCCGCGCCGCGGAAGGTCCTCTCCCGGTGGCACCTTTTTTCACGTGGGTACCCGGGCCAGGGCTCCGTGACCGTTGCGCCGGGCTCGGCCACCGCCGGGAGGAGCTCCGCCCGGGGCATGACGACGGCGCCCCGACCACCAGGTGGTGGTCGGGGCGCCGAGTGCACTGCACTGCTGGACGGGGCGGCTCAGGAGGCGTCGTGCTCGGTGCCCGGTGCCCTGATGGCCACGCCTCGCAGCGGATCGATCAGGCCTCGTCGGTATCTTCGAGGAGGTTGCGAGTGCGGTTCACGTCGACCGGGACGCCCGGGCCCATGGTGGTGGACACGGTGATCTTCTCGATGTAGCGGCCCTTGGAGGAGGACGGCTTCAGGCGGAGGATCTCATCCAGCGCGGCGACGTAGTTCTCGACCAGCTGCTGATCGGAGAAGGAGACCTTCCCGACCAGGTAGTGCAGGTTGGCTGCGCGGTCGGTGCGGAACTCGATCTTGCCGCCCTTGATGTCGGACACGGCCTTGGTCACGTCCATGGTGACGGTGCCGGTCTTGGGGTTCGGCATCAGACCACGGGGGCCGAGCACACGGCCCAGCTTGCCGACCTTGCCCATCAGGTTCGGCGTGGCCACGGCCGCGTCGAAGTCGGTCCAGCCACCGGCGACCTTCTCGATCAGCTCGTCGTCGCCGACCTCGTCGGCGCCGGCCGCGAGAGCGGCCTCCACCTGCGCACCGGTCGCGAAGACGATGACGCGAGCGGTCTTGCCGGTGCCGTTGGGCAGGTTGACGGTGCCGCGCACCATCTGATCCGCCTTGCGGGGATCCACGCCCAGGCGCATCGAGACCTCGACCGAGGCGTCGAACTTGGCCGGGGAGGACTTCTGCGCCAGACGCAGCGCGTCCAGCGGGGAGTATGCACGACCCTCTTCGATCAGGGCCGCACCGTTCTTGTATGCCTTGCTACGGAAACCCATGTCCTCAGCCCTCCACCGTGATGCCCATGGAACGAGCGGTGCCCTCGACGATCTTCGCCGCGGCCTCGGTGTCGTTCGCGTTCAGATCAGGCATCTTGGTCTCCGCGATCTCGCGGACCTGTGCCTGGGTGATCTTGCCGACCTTGTCGGTGTGCGGGACGGCGGAGCCCTTCTGGAGGCCGGCGGCCTTCTTGATGAGCTCAGCGGCCGGCGGGGTCTTCGTGATGAAGGTGAACGAGCGGTCCTCGTAGACCGTGATCTCGACCGGGATGATGTTGCCACGCTGATCGGCGGTGCGATCGTTGTAGGCCTTCACGAACTCCATCATGTTCACGCCGGCAGCGCCGAGCGCGGGACCCACGGGCGGCGCAGGTGTGGCCTGGCCGGCCTGGATCTGGAGCTTGATGACGCTCGCGATCTTCTTCTTGGGAGCCATTGCTCTTCCTTACTGTGGTGTGGTCCGGGCGGAGCTCATCACGCGCTCCTCCCACTGCAGGACCCGTTCCCGCTGGCGGGCCGGGTCCGAGGTGCGACGTTACCTGCACGTCGCGGCGGCGTCGACCGGTATCGGGGGTGATCCTGGTCGTACTCGCGCGGCCGGGCGGCCGCGCACCGCTCAGATCTTGGCGACCTGGTCGAACGCCAGCTCGACCGGGGTCTCACGTCCGAAGATGGACACCAGGACCTGAAGCTTCTGGGCCTCCGAGTGGATCTCGGAGATGGTGGCCGGCATCGTCTCGAAGGGGCCGTCCATGACGGTGACGGACTCGCCGACCTGGAAATCGGGGACCTTCTGCGCGGCCGCGGCCTTGCCCGCTCCGGCGCCCGAGGCGCGCTTCTTCTCCGGCAGGCCGACGGACGGCTCGAGCATGGAGAAGATCTCGTCGAAGCTCAGCGGCGTCGGGTCGGTCGCATTGCCGACGAAACCGGTCACGCCGGGGGTGTCACGCACGACCCGCCAGGAATCAGTGGTCAGATCCATGCGGACCAGCACGTAGCCGGGGACACGGACGCGGCGGACGATCTTCTTCTGGCCGTTCTTGACCTCGGTCGCGTCCTCCATCGGGACCTGGACCTCGAAGATGTACTCCTCCATGTCCTGGGTCTCGGTGCGCGTGGCCAGCTGGGTCTTCACGCGGTTCTCGTGACCGGAGTAGGAGTGGATCACGTACCACTCGCCGGGGGAGGCACGCAGGTGGCGCTTGAGCTGCACCAGCGGGTCCTCCTCCTCGGGCTCCTCGGAGGCGGCTCCCTCGCCCTCGGCTCCCTCGCCCTCGGCGTCCTCGCCCTCGGGGCATCTGCCTCCGCGGCGTCGACGCCCGAGTCAGCGCCCTCGCCCTCGGCGTCCTGCTCGGTCTCTTCGACCGGCACAGCCGGCGCGGCATCCTCGTCAGCCGTGGCGGGGGCGGCATCGACCTGCGGCGCGGCGTCGACCGCAGAGGAGGAGAACGAGAGGGAGTCGTCGAGGTCCTCGTAGGACTCGTCGGGGGTAGAGGTCTGATCGCTCATCGGCGGGAACCTGCCTTCCTGGCGGCGTGGAACTGATCGGTCACGGTGCGGCGTGCGGTGCGGGACGGACCGCGGCTCACAGATCGGGGACCGTGAAGGCGATCCTGGACAGCCAGCTGAACACGGAATCGAGGCCGAAGATCAGCAGGATCATAAGAAACACGAAGATCAGGACCGTGATGGAGTACAGGACGAGCTCCCGACGCGTGGGGACGACGACCTTCCTCAGCTCCGCGATGATCTGGCGGAGGAACAGACCGATCGCCAGGAACGGGTTCTTCGACCCGGGGCCCTGGGCGTCGGCACCGCTCGGTGTCGACGGGGCGTTCTGGCTGGAGTTCACTCTGGGCTGTCCGATCTCGTCGAGGTCATCCGCATCCGACCGGGTGACCCCGGCCGGACCGGCAGGGCAGACAGGGCTCGAACCTGCAACCTGCGGTTTTGGAGACCGCTGCGCTACCAATTGCGCCACTGCCCTTCATGAGGACCAGACCTCATGAGGCCATCTCCGCACCCTCTCGCAAGAGCCCACGGTTCTGACCAGCGATCAGCATACAAGCCGCAGGGACCTCGTGCGAATCGACCGGCGTCAGATCACATGATCACGAGACGCAGACCACTCCCTTCCGCACCCCGTCACGCCGTCCGTCGAGCTCCGCGGAGCGTCCTCGACCGCGCAGGGCCACGGCAGTGCCGACCCACCCCGGGGGCCGCCACCAGCGCGTCGGCCTGGCGGAGGGCGGCACGCTCTGCCACGATGGTGAGGTGACCACCGACGATGCCATCACCTCCGCGACCCCTCAGCACTCGATCCCGCATGCTCGCGTCTCGCAGCGCGTGGGAGCGATCCAGCCCTCCGCGACCCTCGCGGTCGACGCCACGGCCAAGGCCCTCAAGGCCGCCGGTCGGCCGGTGATCGGCTTCGGTGCCGGTGAACCGGATTTCCCGACCCCGGCGCATATCGTCGAGGCGGCGATCGAGGCGGCGCAGGATCCGCGCAACCATCGCTACTCGGCCACCGGCGGGCTGCCCGAGCTGAAGCAGGCGCTGGCGGAGTCCTTCTCCGGTACGACCGGCCTGGAGATCGACCCCGCACAGGTGCTCGTGACCAACGGCGGCAAGCAGGCCGTCTTCCAGACCTTCGCGACGCTCCTGGACCCGGGCGACGAGGTCATCCTCCCCGCGCCGTACTGGACCACCTATCCCGAGGCGATCCGGCAGACCGGCGCCACCGAGGTGCCGGTCCTCGCCGGCGTCGAACAGAACTACGTCCCCACCGTGGAGCAGCTCGAGGCGGCCCGCACCGAGCGCACCCGTGTCCTGCTGCTGTGCTCCCCCTCGAACCCCACCGGCGTGGTGCTCACGCCCGAGCAGGTCACCGAGATCGGCCGCTGGGCGCTCGAGCACGGCATCTGGGTCGTCACCGACGAGATCTACAAGTCGCTGACGTACGAGGGGATGCCGTTCACCTCGGTGCTGAAGGCGGTGCCGGAGCTGGCGGAGACCACGGTGCTGCTGGGCGGGGTCGCGAAGTCCTTCGCGATGACCGGGTGGCGGGTGGGTTGGATGGTCGGCCCCGTCGACGTGATCAAGGCGGCGACCAATCTGCAGTCCCACCTCACCTCCCATGTCAACAACATCGCGCAGCGGGCGGCACTGGCCGCGCTGACTGGTCCCGACGAGCCCGTCGAGGAGATGCGGGTCGCCTTCGACCGTCGGCGTCGCCTGATCGTCGAGAAGCTCTCCCAGGTGCCGGGCTTCACCGTGCCCACCCCCACCGGTGCGTTCTACGCGTTCCCGGATGTCTCCCAGGTGCTGGGCCGGACGCTCCGCGGCCGGGAGATCACCACCTCCACCGATCTGGCGACCGTGATCCTCGAGGAGGCCGAGGTCGCCGCGGTGCCCGGCGAGGCCTTCGGTGCCCCCGGCCACCTGCGCTTCTCCTACGCGCTGGCGGATGAGGACATCACCGAGGGCATCGACCGGGTGATCGCGCTGCTGTCCGAGTGATGCACCGCGCATGAGTGCGGCTGACGGCGCCCGCCGCGATCTGGCCACCCTGCCCAAAGCGCATCTGCACCTGCACTTCACCGGGTCGATGCGGCCCACCACGTTGTGGGAGCTGGCGGCGGCGCGCGGGATCCGGCTGCCCCGCTCCCTCACCGACGAGGTCGCGCTGCAGGTCGAGCCGACCCGTCGGGGCTGGTTCCGCTTCCAGCGGCAGTACGATGCGGCGCGCGCCGTCGTCGATACCGAGCAGACGATGCGCAGGATCCTCCATGAGGCCGCCGAGGATGATGCGGCCGAGGGCTCGGGGCGACTCGAGCTGCAGGTGGACCCCACCAGCTACGCCCCGTTCGTGGGCGGGCTGACCCCGGCGATCGAGATCGTGCTGGACCAGGCCGCTCGTTCGGAGCGGGAGACCGGGGTGAGCATCGGCATCGTGATCGCCGCCTCCCGCACCCGCCACCCGCTGGATGCCCGCACGCTCGCCCGGCTGGCGGCCCGGTACGCGGGGCCGGTGGTCGGCTTCGGGCTCTCGAACGACGAGCGGCGCGGCACCACGGCCGAGTTCGCGCCGGCGTTCCGGATCGCGCGTGAGGCCGGGCTGCTGTCGGTGCCGCACGGCGGGGAGCTGCTGGGTCCCGCGCATGTGCGGGACGTGGTGGAGCATCTGGGACCGCACCGTCTGGGGCACGGCGTGCGGGCGGCGGAGGATCCTGCGCTGCTGGACCGGGTGGTCGAGGCCGGGATCGGGCTCGAGGTGTGCCCGACCTCCAACGCTTCGCTGGGAGTGGTCGAGCAGGCGGCCGACGTGCCTCTGCGGCGCCTGCTGGAGGCCGGGGCGCAGATCGCCCTGGGCGCCGATGACCCGCTGCTCTTCGGTGCTCGCCTGCTGGAGCAGTACGAGACCGCGCGGTCGATCGGCCTCGACGATGCGGAGCTGGCAGCGCTGGCCGCCTCCTCGATCAGAGTCTCGGCGGCAACCGACGCGGTGGCGCGGCGTCTGCTGGACGGGGTGCGGGCCTGGCTCGCCGCCCCTCCCCCGGTCGGCGGCGGGGCGCCCGCCCCGCCGCCGCGGCCTCAGCGGTCCTGACCCGCCCCTTCCGACGGCAGGGCGAGGAAGAACACCGGGGTCTCGAAGCCCTGGGCGGCGAAGGCCGCAGCGATCTCCGCGGCCACGGCCTGCGCCTGAGTCGCCTCGACCAGGGCGATGGTCGAGCCGCCGAAGCCGCCGCCGGTCATCCGGGCGCCGTGCGCGCCGGCCTCCCGCGCGCTGTCGACGGCGAGGTCGAGCTGGGGGACGGTCACCTCGTAGTCCTCGCGCAGGGAGTGGTGCGAGGCGTTCAGCAGGGCACCGAGCTCCTCGACGTGCTCGCGCACGGGGCCTGCGGCCAGCAGGGCGTCGAACTCCCGCACCCGCTGGATCTCGGTGATCACGTGGCGGGCGCGACGGCGCACCACCTCGTCGTCGATGCAGGCCAGCAGCTGCTCCAGCTCGCCGGGGTCGACGTCCCGCAGCGTCGGCACTCCCAGGGCCTGGGCGGCGCGTTCGCTGTCAGCGCGGCGCGCGGTGTACTCGCCGTCCACATGCGAGTGCTCTGCGCGGGTGTCCGTGATCAGCAGTGCGAGGTCCTGGGAGGCGAGGTCCCACGGCACCGGGCGGGTGGAGAAGTCCCGGCAGTCCAGGAAGAGCGCATGCCCCTCCCGGGAGAGCACCGAGGCCGACTGGTCCAGCCCGCCCGTGGAGGCGCCCGCGAAGTCGGTCTCGGCGGTGATGGCCGCCCGCACCCGGTCCAGCGGCCCGGTGCCGAGCGTCAGCAGGTCCTCGATCGCCTCAGCGGCGGCGCACTCGAGCGCGGCGGAGCTGGAGAGCCCGGCGCCCAGCGGCACCTGGCCGTCGATCATGATGTCCATGCCGCGGGTGGAGGCACCGGAGATCCGCGAGCGCAGCGCCCACAGCACACCGGCCACATAGGCGGGCCAACCGGTCACGGCCTCCGCGCTCAGCTCGCGGGCATCGATGTCCAGCACCGTCTCGTCCTGCGCAGAGCGCAGGCGCAGACGATTGGTGGGGGTGCGTGCCGCCGCCGCGAAGCAGCGGTGGGAGATCGCCATCGGCAGGCACAGCCCGTCCTGGTAGTCGACGTGCTCCCCGATGATGTTCACCCGTCCGGGCGCGGACCAGACCCCGTCGGGCGCGTACCCGAACGACTCCTCGAACAGCTGCGCGGCACGGCCCGCCGCCGCCGAGCGCTCAGGGGCGGCGGACAGCTCCGCCGTGCCCTGGTCGGTGGGTGCGGGAGCGTTGAGGGAGCCTGCGCTGGTCATGAAGATCCTTCCGGAGCGGTCAGAGGCCGGGACGCGACGGAAGGCATTGACCGCCCGGCTCGGCGTCCGAAAGTCTAACCGTCATCGCGACAAGAGCGCAGAGCCGCTTCTCAGGGACGGATCGCGAGGCAGGCCACGGACGGCGCGACGATCGGCTCGGCGGCCCTGACCAGCTCGTCCCCGCTGCGCCGCAGCACGTCGATGCGGTCCCCCTCCTGCGCGGCGACCAGCACCAGGTCGCCCAGCTGGGTGAAGTGCCGCGGGTGCGCCCCCACCTCGACCTCGGACACCAGCAGCGGACGCATCGGGTCCAGGGAGACGAGCGAGAGGGTGTCGGGCCCGCGGTTGGCGACCAGCAGCGCGGATTCGTCACCGGTCAGCTCGATGTGGGAGGGCGCGTTGGCGCCGTCCCGCCCGCTGGCGGGGATCCTGGACCGCACGCTCCACTGGTGCGTCGGCCCGTCCGTCCCGGGAGCGGGCCTGCGCTGCGGGGCCTTCTCGCTGCGCACCGCCGTGGCGACCATGCCCGAGAGCTCGCAGGCGATATGGAGCTGCTCGGATTCGTGGTCGGCCGCGAGATGGCGGGGGCCGCTGCCGCGGTGGAGCGGGATCTCCCCGGCGAGGTCGATCATCCCGGTCCCGTCCTGGCGGTACATCAGCACCCGGTCCAGTCCGAGATCCGGGACGGCGAGCAGCTGGGTGCCCGGCAGGGCGACCACCTGGTGCGGATGCGGGCTGCCGAGATCGCTCTCGACGCTGTTGTCCCCGCTGTCACGGAGGCCACGGTGATCATCCAGATCGATCTGCTCGATCGGGATCCCGGCGTCGTCGAGCCGCACCGTGACCACCGTCCCGGTCCCGTACTGCGCGATGATCAGGGTGGAGGGATCGGTGCCGCGGCTGAGATGACAGCCCCCGGCGCCGTCGACGGCCAGGTCCCCGATGACCTCGGCTTCCCGGCCGTCGGCAGACACCCGCACGGCGACCACCCGGGTGGGATCCCCCTCGAGCACCGCATGCAGCAGCGTGCCGTCCTGGCTCCAGAGCACGAAGGAGGGATCGGGCAGCTCGACCACCGCCAGCCGCTCCACGGCCGGGGCGCCGGTGGCCTCGTCGATGCTCAGTCCCAGCAGCTCGATGCCGGGTCCGCGGCCGGTGCCGCTGCGGGAGTACCCGGCGGCGGCGATCAGTGCGGTGGGGGTCATGGTCACTCCTCGCGGTCGGGGCGCTGCCCGGTGCCGTCCTCGAGGTCCGAGGGCGGCTCGAGATCCTCGAGGAACGAGGGATCGTCGAACATCGTGGAGGACAGCGCTGTCATCTCACCAGTCATCGTAGACGGCTCGATCACCGCTGTGCCGCGACGGCGCCGGATCCTCCTCGCTCCGAGCGAGACCCGCCGTCTCCGCAGCGTGGTGAACGGGGAGGAGATCGCCGGGGTGTACGCGATTCCGCTGCGGCGGAAGTAGGGCATCAGGCGAGAGGCCAGCAGCTGCCCCAGCACCACCCCGGCAGCGATCGAGACGGCGACCTCGGCAGCTCCCAGCAGCTCCGCGATACCGGTGTTGAGATCGTCCCCGAGGCCCAGCAGCCCGCGATAGATGCGGCTGCCGGGGACCAGGGGGATCACCCCGGCCATGACGAAGGCGAGGGCAGGTGCCCGCAGCCGGTCACCGAGGACGGTCGCCACCATCCCGGTGCCGAAGGCGGCGATCGCGACGGCCACCGTGCGATCCAGCAGGGCGCCGCTGAGGAGATGGGCGACGATGCCGGAGCCGGACGCCACCAGCGCACCCGCCAGCAGCAGCCGAGCGGGGACCTGGGTGCCGACGCCGTATCCCAGCCCCATGCCCATCCCCGAGACGACGACCACCACCGACGTGGTCAGGGTCAGCGGCATCGCAGCACTGACGGAGACGTCGGCCCCGACCACGTCGGCCAGCAGCAGTCCACCGCGCACACCGGCCACGAGGCCGACGGTGAGCATCAGCGTCTCGAGCATGCGGCCGGCCGCGGTGACGTACCACCCGGTGACGGCATCCTGCACCGCGCTGATCGAGGAGAGACCCGCCAGCTGCACGATGATGCAGGAGACCACGACGATCGAGGGGCTGACGCTGTGGTCGATGAGAGCGACGGCCGAGGCTGCGCCCACCGCGACGAAGCCGCTGAGCGCCTGTCCGTAGAAGGGCGGGATGTTCCATCGGGCCAGCAGCTCAGCGGCGGCGATCAGCAGCCCGGCGGCGAGCGTTGCGGCGATCACCACCAGGCTTCCGGCGCCGAAGCTGAGCGCGGCCGCGCCACCCATCACCGCGAAGCCGAAGATCGCCAGGGGGATCCGGTACAGGGGCTGGCGCTGTGGGATCGCGGCGGCCTGCCGCCGGGCCTCGTCCAGCGGCAGCTCGCCCGAGATGTACCCGTGCGAGACGTCCTCGAAGGCCGCGAGTCGGGCGAAATCCTGCACCCGGTCACCCGCGGAGCGCACCCTGGTGAAGGGGGGCGCGGACTCGTCCGCGAGATAGGAGATCGTCACCTCGTTGAAGGTCACCTGGGCGGAGACGTTGCGGAGGCCGGAGGAGCTGGTCACCCGCAGCACGGTGGCGGTGACCTCGGAGGCGGCGGCACCGTTGGTGAGCAGTCCCTCGCCGATCCTCATGGCGAGGTCGAACACGGCATGGAGCCGGGCGGAATCGGTGGGCACGGATCGATCGTGCCACACCGACCGGGGCCGGGAGCACTCAGCGCGCCACCGGGATGCTCACAGCCCGCGCGGGCGCGGATTCAGAGGTTCGGAGAGGAGGACAGCACAGCGAGGGAGATCGCCAGTACCAGCAGCACCGCGACGTCCAGGCCCCGGGAGCGGACCGCGAGGGCGCCGACCGCCCGGACGGGCAGCACGGCCCGCAGGATGCCCAGGACGCCGAGCAGCACGGCCAGCAGCAGCCCGGCCGCCGCGGCGGAGAACACCGCGCCGAGCACGACGACCCCGCCGAGCGCGCAGAGGGCGGCGGTCAGCACGGCCTGCCGCCGAACGGCGGCGGCGAAGGAGAAGGGGGAATGTCGCTGCGGCACGTTCCTCATCGTACGGGCCCGGCACGGGCCTGTTCCCGCAGGATCCCGGTTACGCTGGCCATGGTCGGCAGCGCCGTCGGCCACAGAGCGACCTGGAGGACTCCTTCACATGACCAGCCCCGGTTCGACGCCCGACATCGCCACCCGCACCGAGCATGATCTGCTCGGTGACCGCGAGGTCCCCGCCGATGCCTATTACGGAGTGCAGACCCTGCGAGCGCAGGAGAACTTCCACATCACCGACGTCCCCGTGAGCCACTTCCCCCGATTGATCGAGGCTCTTGCTCAGGTCAAGCGGGCCACGGCTCGCGCCAATCATCAGCTGGGCGCGCTCGACGACGAGCGTGCCGCCGCCATCGAGCAGGCCTGCGAGGAGATCGCTGCCGGGGACCTCCACGAGAACTTCGTGGTGGACGTGATCCAGGGCGGTGCCGGGACCAGCACCAATATGAACGCCAACGAGGTGATCGCCAACCGTGCGCTGGAGATCATCGGCCGAAGCAAGGGTGAGTACCAGCACCTCCACCCCAACAACCACGTCAACCTGTCCCAGTCCACGAACGACGTGTACCCCACGGCGCTGCGACTGGGGATCCTGCTGACCTTCCCGGCCCTGGTGGAGTCGATGGACCACCTGATCACCACCCTGCGGGCCAAGGGCGAGCAGTACTCCGAGGTGCTGAAGATGGGGCGCACCCAGATGCAGGACGCGGTCCCGATGACCGTGGGCCAGGAGTTCAACGCCTGGGCGACCACGATCGAGGAGGACGTCGAGCGCCTCACCCGCACCGCCTCCGCCTTCCAGGAGATCAACCTCGGAGCGACCGCGATCGGCACCGGCATCACCACCGATCCGTGCTACGCGCAGCTCGCCATCAGGGAACTCTCCGAGCTGACCGGGATCGACTTCGTGGTCTCCGTCGACCTGGTCGAGGCCACCAGCGACACCGGCGCCTTCGTGACCTTCTCCGGGATCCTGCGCCGCATCGCGGTGAAGATCTCGAAGATCTGCAACGATCTGCGGCTGCTGTCCTCGGGCCCGCGCGCCGGGTTCCACGAGCTCAACCTCCCCTCGGTGCAGCCGGGCAGCTCGATCATGCCGGGCAAGGTCAATCCGGTGATCCCGGAGGTCGTCAACCAGGTCGCCTTCGAGGTGATCGGCAACGATCTCACCGTGGCCTTCGCCGCCGAGGGCGGGCAGCTGCAGCTGAACGCCTTCGAGCCGGTGATCGGCTTCAACATCCTCGAGTCCACCCGCATCATGACCCGGGCGATGAACACCCTGGCCGATCGCTGCATCGCCGGGATCACGGTCAACGAGGACGTCCTCGAGGACAATCTGCGCCGCTCGATCGGTGTGGTCACCGCTCTGGTGCCGGTGATCGGCTACGGCCCGGCGACGGACGTCGCGGCCACCGCACTGGAGACCGGTCGCCCGGTCGCCGACCTGGTGCTGGAGCGCGGGCTGCTGGACGAGGCGCGGCTGCAGTCGCTGCTGTCCCCCGCCTCGATGACTGCCCCGCACCGCCCCACCCCGACCGGCACCATGCCCGCCCTGTCCGAGGAGCAGCTGGACTCCGGGGAGATCACGCGACTGCCCGTGGACCCGGACCAGGCGTCCTGACCGGAGCCTCCGAGCGACCAGCACGATGCGGCGCACCGTCCCGGACGGTGCGCCGCATCGTGCGGAGCCGGTGACGGCCGGAGCAGCGGGGCCGCGCCGGGCCGGAGAGAGCCTCAGCTCACTCGTCGGCCTCCTCCATCTTCCCGCGCATCACCAGCTTGGGGTCCGGCACCCCGACCACCTCGTGGTCCTTGTCGTCGTACTCGAACTGGGAGAGGAAGTAGCGCATGGCGTTCAGCCGGGCGCGCTTCTTGTCGTTGGAGCGGATGATCGTCCACGGCGCGTACTTCTTGTCCGTGCGGCGGAACATCTCCTCCTTGGCCTGGGTATACGACTCCCAGCGATCCAGGGACTCCAGATCCATCGGGGACAGCTTCCAGCGGCGCACCGGATCCAGCTGACGGATCGCGAAGCGGGTGCGCTGCTCCTTCTGGGAGACGGAGAACCAGAACTTCGTCACGAAGATGCCGGAGTCCACGAGCATGCGCTCGAAGTAGGGCACCTGGTTCATGAAGGTCTCGTACTCCTCGGGGGTCGCGAAGCCCATCACCCGCTCGACGCCGGCCCGGTTGTACCAGGAGCGGTCGAACAGCACCATCTCCCCGTCGGTGGGCAGATGCTGGACGTAGCGCTGGAAGTACCACTGCCCGCGCTCCCGGTCGCTGGGCTTGTTCAGTGCGACCACCCGGGCGGTGCGCGGGTTCAGATGCTCGGTGAAGCGCTTGATGGTGCCGCCCTTGCCGGCCGCGTCCCGCCCCTCGAAGATGATGATCGACTTCTGATCGTTGTCCTCGAGCCAGTACTGGTACTTCAGCAGCTCCACCTGCAGCTTGTATTTCTCGCGCTCGTACTCGTCCCGCTCCATGCGGGTGGCGTACGGATATCCCTGCTGCCAGGTGTAGACCGGATTGCCCTGCGGGTCGATGAGGTCCGGGTCCGGGGTATGACCATCCTGGACCGAGTACCCCTCTTCGCGCAGATGCTCGATGTATTCGCGCAGGCTCTGGTTGTCAGGGATCTTCACGGTCGCTCCTTCGCACGCGGGGGTATGGACCAACTCTAGAGGTCGTGGCTGCCGGGACGGCGGACGAGAGGCCCGCGATGTCGCGGGTCGGTGCGCCCCGCCCTGCCGGCGGCGGGGTCAGGGCGCACCGACCGACGGGTCGGGAGCGCGGCCCTCAGTGCGCGAAGTGGCGCGTCCCGGTGAGGTACATCGTCACGCCCGCGGCGCGGCAGGCCTCCAGGACCTCCTCGTCACGGATCGAGCCGCCGGGCTGCACGATCGCGCGCACGCCGGCGTCGATGAGGATCTGCGCGCCGTCGGCGAAGGGGAAGAAGGCATCCGAGGCCGCGACTGCGCCGCGGCACCGCTCCGGTGCCTGCTCACCCTCGGCGTGCGCGCCCAGGGTGTTGGCCCGGGTGACGGCCAGCCGGCACGAGTCCAGGCGGTTGACCTGGCCCATGCCGATGCCGACGGCGGCGGAGTCCTTCGCCAGCAGGATCGCGTTGGACTTCACCGCGCGTACCGAGCGCCAGGCGAAAGCGAGGTCCGCGAGGGTGGCGTCATCGGCCGCCTCGCCCGCGGCGAGGGTCCACTGCGCCGGATCATCCCCGTCGGCGGCGACGGTGTCGGAGTCCTGGATCAGCATCCCGCCCCAGATCTCGCGCATCTCCACGCCGCGGGAGTACTGCCCGGGCAGGCGCAGGATTCGCAGGTTCTTCTTGGTGCGCAGCAGCGCGAGCGCCTCGTCCTCGTAGTCGGGGGCCAGGATGACCTCGGTGAACACAGGCTTGACCTGCTGGGCCAGGGCGAGGGTGACGGTCCGGTTGGCGGCGATCACGCCGCCGTAGGCGGAGACCGGATCGGTGCCGTGGGCGCGGTGGTGGGCGAGGGCGATGTCCTCGTCCTCGCCGGCCACGGCGATGCCGCAGGGGTTGTTGTGCTTGACCACGGCGACCGCCGGCAGGCGGTGGTCGTGGGCGGCGCGCACGGCGGCGTCGGCATCGACGTAGTTGTTGTAGCTCATCTCCTTGCCGCTGAGCTGCTCGGCGCCGGCGAGTCCGGGGGCGCTCTCGTCGGTCACGGCCAGGCGGGCCCGCTGGTGCGGGTTCTCGCCGTAGCGGAGGGTCGCGGTGATGCCGAGCTCGGCGGCATCGGCGTCGGAGAGGTCGAGGATGCTGAGGTCCGCATCGTCCTCGAGCTCGGCGTCCTGGGGCTCATCGGTCTCAGCCGGGCCGTCGAGCTGCTCGAGCATCCAGTCGCTGATCGCGTCGTCGTACTCGGCGGTGCGGGTGAAGGCGATGGTCGCCAGCTGCTGACGCTCGGCGAGGGTGAAGCCGCCGGCGGCGGCGGCCTCGGCCGCGAGCGGATACCCCTCGGGGTCCACGACCACCGCGAGGGAGGCGAAGTTCTTCGCGGCCGCACGGACCATGGTGGGACCGCCGACGTCGATCTTCTCGATGATCTCCGCGAAGCTGCCGCCGGCGGCGACGGTCTCGCTGAAGGGGTAGAGGTTCACCACGACCAGGTCGAAGGGGGCGATCTGGTGGGCCTTGAGCTGCTCCTGGTGTGCGGCCAGGCGCTGATCGGCGAGGATCCCGCCGTGGATGCGCGGGTGGAGGGTCTTGACCCGGCCGTCGAGCATCTCGGGGAAGCCGGTGACGGTCTCGACATCGGTCACGGCGATCCCGGCCTCTCGGAGGGTCGCACCGGTGGACCCGGTCGAGACGATCTCCGCGCCGCTGTCGGCGAGGGTGCGGGCCAGGTCGACGATGCCGGTCTTGTCGAAGACGGAGAGGAGGGCTCGGGTCAGGGGACGGCGCTCTGCGGTGCTCACGTGGGGTGCTCCTGTTCGGATCTGCTTGCGGTGGGCACCCAGGCGGTCGATACCCACGATGGTCACTCCCCGGTGGTCCCCCACCTTCGCCAGTCGTGTGGGTCCACCATATCCGGGACCCCGCAGCGCACTCGTCCTCAGGGGCGAGCGGTGAGACGCCGCACCACGTCCACCAGCAGCGGCTGCTCTACGGCCTTGATCCGCTCGTGGAGGGTCGCCTCGGTGTCCTCGTCACGGACCTCGACCGCGGCCTGGGCGAGGATCCTGCCCGTGTCCACGCCGGCATCGACCTCGATGATGCTGCAGCCGGTGACCTTCACCCCGTGGGCGAGGGCATCGCGGACCCCATGCGCGCCGGGGAAGGAGGGCAGCAGGGCCGGATGGGTGTTGACGATGCGGCCGCCGAAGGCTTCCAGCAGGGCAGGGCCGATGAGCTTCATGAAGCCGGCCAGCACCACCAGCTGCGGGTGATGGGCCGCGACCGCGTCGGCGAGCGCGGTGTCCCACCGGGACCGGTCGGGGTGCTCGGCCAGGCGCACGATCTGTGTGGGGATGCCGGCGGCACGGGCGTGCTCGAGGCCGGCGGCGTCGCGGTCGGCGATCACGGCCACCACCGTAAAGGGGCAGTCCGCGGCGCGCGCCGCGGTCAGCAGGGCCGCGAGGTTCGAGCCGGTGCCGGAGATGAGGACGACGACAGGGAGACGGGTCACCGTCCCAGCGTAGTCGGAGCCGGTCCGGGCGATGAGCCGATGTCCGCCCACGCCCGGCCGAGCGGGCACAATGGTCCTGATGAACAGCGACTCCCCCTCCGGCCCGTCCTCGGACCGGGCCGTCACCCGGTCCCGACGCCTGACGAGCGCCCTGATCCTGGCCCTGCTGGCCTCCTGGCTGCTGATGCTCGCGCCGCTGCCCTATTCGCTGCTCTCCGGGCTCACCGGGCTCCTCGCCCTGGTGCTGCTGGTCCTGCTGATCGTGCGGGCGGTGCGGGAGCGTCGCGTCGGGATGGCGGCGTTCGGGGCTCTGCTGGGTGTGCCGGCCATGCTGCTGATCATCGGCAGCGCAGTCCTCAGCGCCGCGTTCTACGGCCCGGTGGCCGAACTCGAGCAGTGCCGCTCCACGGCCATCACCGAGCAGGCGCGGGCGGAGTGCGATACGGCGGCGCAGGGCTCGATGGCCGACTGGGTCAGCGGTCTGTTCGGCGGCTGAGCCAGGACGTCCACCGGGACCCCGGTTCGCCCTCCGCGGCCGACGCCTCCTCGTCCGGATCGTCCGCGGCGCGCACCGTCCCGGGCTCCGACGGCGAGACGGGCAGGGCCCAGGCATCGGTCTCGAGGTCGTCGCCGCCGGGCTCGCCGACGGGCCCCTCCCCCTCCGCGGACTCGGTCGCTGCGAGTTCGGTCGCCGCGGGGGTCACCGGCTGCACCGGGGAGTTGCGCCGCGCGAAGCGTTCCCACAGTGCGCTGCGCTCGGCGTCCGCATCGCGCAGGCCGTCCTCGCCGCTCTCGCTGCGCTCCTCCGCGCCGTCCCGCTCGCTGCGCTCGGCCGCCTCGACCCGTGCCCGCAGCGAGCCCAGGGTGCCGCGGGTCCACGGGATCAGCGGGGTCACGAGCACCCCGAGCACCAGGGCGGTGCTCACCACGACGACGCCGATCAGCGGGAGCGCCAGCGTGCTCATCTGCGGTCCCAGATGCACCAGGCGGCCATCGCCGATCCCGCCGGTGGACAGCCCGGCCAGCAGCAGGCCGGCGACGATCACGGCGAGGGGATAGACCGACCAGGCGGTGATCCGCTCGCGCAGCTCGAGATGGGCGACATCCCGCACCAGCCGCACCGCGCCGAAGGCCACGGGGATCGCGGGCAGGAGCATCAGCAGCCAGGCCGCGGCCGGGAAGTCCCCCGGGGCGGGGAGGGCGCCCAGCATCGGCAGGGCCGGGAGCACCCCGGTCTCGGCCCCGTCCAGCGAGATGCCGGTGGAGGTCCCCACTCCGACGGTGCCCCCGAGCAGCACGGTCAGCGCCCACACCGCCACCAGCGGCAGCAGGGCCAGCTGGATCAGGGTGAGCACGAGCCCGCCGACCAGGCCCGGACCGAGCTCCTCGAACAGGGCGGACTGCGCGGGCACGGAGAGCACCAGCATCACCACCACGAGCGCCATGCCGAGCCCGAACAGGCCGACCACGGCCATCAGCACGGCCCGCGCGATATCCCCGTAGGGAGCGGGGAGCAGCTCGAGCACCCGCACCCCCGGCACGGCCTCTGTCGGTTCCCGCCGCAGCGACCACAGCATGCCGATGAGACCGCCGATCACCGCGACCATCAGCCCGGAGACCACTGCCGAGGTGATCATGGGCGAGGTGTCCACGCTGCGCCCGATCCCGGCGAGCACCGCCAGTCCGATCGCGTAGACCAGCGCGTACATCCCCAGGGCGGAGCCCGAGTCGCGCAGCGCGCCGGTGCGCAGCACGCCGTCGTCCCGCACGGGTCGCAGCGCACGGCCCACCCGTCGCATCGAGAGCGCGGACAGCAGCACCAGCAGGATCAGCAGGCCGAAGGGGGTCAGGGTCACGGGACCGTCGATCACGCCGGTGCTCACCATGATGCCGCCGCCGTGGCCGAGCACCAGGACGCTCAGCCCGATGAGGATCGCATCCAGCGCCGTCGCGCTCGAGCCGGTGCCGGCGACCTGTGCGGCCAGCGCGGGCACGACCACCACGGCCAGGGCGATGCCGAGGGAGGACAGCGCCCCGAGCACGCCCCGGACGAGGGGCGTCGCGATGCTGTCGACGGTGCTGCTCACGCGCTTGCTCCTAGGGGGAAGAGTCTCGGTGGGGCACGGGACCGGAACGGTCGCGCGTCCCGGCGGAGGGGTCGCCGGTCCATGGTCGCACCTCCGCGCGGCACTGCCGCGCATCTGCGGCCGGGACACGGGTCACGGTCCTCGCCCCGTCGGGTGCCGCATAATGGCACCGATGTCTGCCTCCTTCCTGCCCTCCGACGCCGCCGACGAACCACCGGTGATCCTGCACGTGCGCACTCAGCGCATCGAGGAGCCCGTGGACCTGCTCGCGCATGTTCCCACCGAGGTCAGCGGTGCATGGCTGCGCCACGGGCAGGGCATGCTCGCGCTCGGCGAGGCCTGGTCGGTGCAGGCCGACGGACCGCACCGCTTCGCGGCCACCGGGGCCGCGTTCCGTGACCTCGCGGCTCACGCCCACGTCGACGACGAGGTGCAAGTGCGCACCAGCGGGCTGATCGCGCTGGGCAGCTTCTCCTACGCCGACGATTCACGGCGCCCCTCGACGCTGATGGTGCCGCGCGCTCTGCTGGGCGTGCATGACGGGCAGTCCTTCCTCACGCTGGTCGGGGTCGACGAGGAGCCGGTGTCGCCCACCAGCTGGCAGGAGCTGTTCCCCTTCTCCCCGCCCCCGAGGACGCCGTGGAACCGCTCGAGGTCGAGCCCGCTCACACCCCGGACGAGTATCAGGCGCTGGTGAAGGAGGCGGTCTCGCAGATCCGTTCAGGCCTGGCCGAGAAGGTCGTGCTCTCGGAGCGGACCACGGTGCGCACCCCCGACCCGCTCACCTCGGCGGTGATGCTGACCCGTCTGGCCCGCGCCTACCCCAGCACCTGGGTGTATCACCTGGAGGACGTGGTGGGTGCGAGCCCGGAGATGCTCGCCCAGACCGAGGGCGGTCGGGTCTTCTCCCGAGTGCTGGCGGGTTCCCGACCGGTGGCTGACGACGGGGAGCTGGAGGAGGTGGATCGGCGGGCCTTCCGCAGCGATTCCAAGGAGCTGGCCGAGCATGCCTTCGCCGTCGATTCCGTGCTCGAGAGGCTCGAGGGCCTCGCCGAGGAGATCGAGGTCTCCCCTGAACCGTTCGTGCTGCGTCTACCCGGTCTGGAGCATCTGGCCTCGGATGTCTCGGCGCGCCTGCGCCACGGCACCACCAGCCTCGATGTCGCCTCCCGCCTGCATCCCTCGGCCGCCGTCTCCGGGACGCCGCGCCGGCAGGCCGACGAGATCATCGCCCGCCTGGAGCCGCACGACCGCGGCGGCTATGCCTCCCCGGTGGGGTGGATGGACACCGCCGGGGACGGGCAGTGGGCGATCGCGCTGCGGATGGCGCACCTGGTCGATGAGCGGACAGTCGTGCTGCAGGCCGGGGGCGGGCTGGTGGCGGCCTCGGACCCGGTCTCGGAACATGCGGAGACGCTGGCCAAGTGCCGCCCCATGCTGCGGGCCCTGCGCGGCGAGCACGGGGCCTGAGGCTCAGGAGGGCCGCACCCCGAGGGTGATCTCGATGCTCTGCACGCTGCCCTCGCGCACCACCTCCAGCGAGTGGGTCGAGTCGATCTGCAGCCCTCGCACCACCCCGGTCAGGGCGGCGGCACCGCCGACAGGAGTGCTGTCGACGGCGATGATCAGGTCGCCCTTGCGCAGCGCGGAGTCGGCGGCCGGGCTGCCGGGCTCGATGCTGACGACCTCGGCGCCGCTGTAGGTGACCTGATCGCCCGAGGCGGTCCCGTCCGTGCTGGTCACCCCGACGAAGGCATGGTCGGCGGTGCCGTCCTCCTGAAGCTGCGCGGCGATCATCGTGGCGGTGCTCGCCGGGATCGCGAAGCCCAGCCCGATGCTCCCCGCCTGGCCCGAGGCGTTCGGGATCGCGGCGATCGCGCTGTTGATGCCGATCACCTGACCGGCCGCATCCACCAGCGGGCCGCCGGAGTTGCCGGGGTTGATGGCGGCGTCGGTCTGGAGGGCAGAGGTGTACGTGGCCGTCGAGCCGTCGCCCTCCTCACCGGCGGCGGTGACCGGCCGGTCCAGGGCGGAGATGATGCCGGTGGTGACCGTGTTCTCGAGCCCCAGCGGTGTGCCCAGCGCCATCACCGGCTGGCCCACCTCGACGGTCGAGGAGTCTGCGAAGGTGGCGGGCTGGAGGCCGTCCGGTGGCGAGTCCAGGCGGATCACGGCGAGGTCGGTGGTGGGGTCGGCGCCGACGACGGAGGCGGAATAGCCCAGACCGTCGCTGGTGGTGACCTCGAGCTTCCGCGCCCCCGCCACGACGTGGTTGTTGGTGAGGATGGAGCCCTGCTCGTCGAGGATCACCCCGGTGCCCTGGCTGGTGCCGGCGTCGGTGGCGACCTTGATCGCGACGGTGCTCGGGGAGACCTGCTCGGCGACCGCGGCCCAGTTCGGGGCCTCTCCGGTGATGGCGGCCGCAGGCCGGGCATCGACGGTGGTGCCGGGCTGGGAGGAGACTTCCGGGGTGGGGTCCAGGAACTGGTCGTAGACGACCACTCCGCCGAGGGTCGCACCGCTGGAGAGCACCATGCCGAGCACGACCAGCGCCCCGACCCCGCCCCAGCCCGGGCCGCGGCGGGCAGGTGCCGGAGCGACAGGGGGCGCGGTCGGCGACAGCGGTGCAGACGTGGTCTCCGCCTCCGGGACGGCGGGTCCCGATCCGCCATAGCCCGAGCTGGCGTAGTCCCAGCCGTCATAGCCCCAGCCGTCGTAGCCCGAGCCGCCGGCGTCGGATTCGCCGTGGCCCGGGGTGCCCAGCGGGTTCTCCTGTGGTGTGCGTTCGTCCGTCATGGGATCCATCTCAGCATCCCTGTTCAAGAATTCGTCGAGTCCGTGCTGGGTATCTGCTGGACGACGAGGACTCGCAGCCCCGCCGAGGGCGCGGCGAGAGCACCGGGCAATGCCTCCGGCGTGACACGGAGGGTCTCGGCTCCCAGCGCGGCGGCGGCGGCCGCGATATCGGCCCCGTGCGGGGTGGTGAAGAAGCGCCGGAGCAGGGCCGGGGGCGCTTCGGCATGCTCGAGTCCGGAGAAGATGCGGCCCCCGCCGTCATCGACCACGATCACGTCCAGCGCGGGCCGCGGCTCGTGAGGACCGATCAGCAGCCCGGTCAGATCGTGGAGCGCGGTGAGATCTCCGATCAGCAGCCGGACCCGGCCGGCATCGAGCCCGGCCGCCGTCCCGCGAGCCGGCGCCCGGTGACCCAGGGCGATACCGCCCGCCATCGCGGTGGTGCCGTCGATCCCCGCCAGCCCCCGGTTGGCGATCACCCGGGCCGAGGTGGCACCGGCGTGCTGCTCGAGGTCGCGCACCAGGCTGGAGGAGCCGAGCACCAGCACGTCCTCGGGGCCGGAGGCGTCCCAGACGGCGACCGCAGCCCGCTGCTGCCAGCTGGTCGGCAGCGCGGCCGTGGCGGTGCGGGCGGCCTCCCCCCACGCCTGGAGATGCTGCTGCCGCTGCGCAGTCGCGACGGGTCCCTGCTCCTCGCCGACGGCGGCGGGGACCACGAGCCGGGCACGACGGGCCGCATCGGCCCAGTCGAGCTGCGGGTCGACCACCACCACGTCGACATCCTCGGACCCGAGCAGCGCCCCGACGACCGGACGCGACAGAGTGGGGTGGCCGAACACGATCGCCCGCCGCGGGCGCAGGGCATGGCGCGGATCCCCCATCACCTCGCGCAGCAGGGCGGGATAGCCCTCGATCAGGGTCTCGCCCCGGCGGGCCCCGGAGCTGGGCTCTGCCAGCAGCGGCAGTCCGTGACGGGCGGCGAGCTCGGCGGCGGCCGGCCCGGCACCATCACCGGCGACGACGACGGTGCGTCCGTCCACGGGCACCGGATGCGGGGTCGGTGGCGTGGGGCCGAGACGGCGGGTGAGCACGATGCGCTGCCGAGTCTCGGCGGCGGGCGACGGGCCCGAACGCGGCACCAGCGGGTCGCGGAAGGAGAGGTTCAGATGGACCGGACCGGGATGCCCTCCGGTCGCCGCCGCCAGTGCCCGGGCCGCGGTGGAGACCGCGGTGCGCAGCTCGAGGGGCGTGGCCTGCGCGCCGGAGGGGGCGGGCAGGTCCGCTGCCAGGCGCACCAGCGAACGGAACATGCCGGCCTGGCGGGTGGTCTGGTTCGCCCCCACATCGCGCAGCTCCGCGGGGCGATCCGCGGTGAGCACCAGCAGCGGGATCCGCGAGTGGTGGGCCTCCATCACCGCCGCGTGCAGGTGTGCGGTGGCGGTGCCGGAGGTGGTCAGTACGGCGGCGGGCCGGGTGGGATCGTGACGGCTCAGCCCGAGCGCGGTGAACGCCGCAGCCCGTTCGTCGATGCGCACATGGGCGCGGATCCGCTCCCCCATCTCCTCGGAGGCCAGGGCGTAGATCAGCGGCGCGGAGCGGGAGCCGGGGGCCAGGACCGCCTCCCGCAGCCCGAGCTCCGCCAGGGCTCTCCACAGCGCGATGGACTGATCGACTGCCCCGGAGCCGGTGGGACGCGGGCATCGATCCAGGCCGACGGGCTGATCGGGGCGGTTCGCTGAGGCACCCCGCCAGCGTAGTGCGGGCGCCGCCTCCGTGCGCGCCGGGCGCGGCTCAGGACTGCGCGGCGCAGGCGGCGAGCCGCTCTTCCCAGCGGGCGGTGAGCTCGACGCCGGCGGCGTGGCGCTCCAGCAGCTCCGGAGCCGGGTCCCGCCGGCCGACGGGCAGCATCCCGCCGCTCGCGTACAGGGGCGGTTCCACGAGATCGCCGGTCAGCAGGGTCGCGGTGCCGAGCCCGCAGGCGTACGGCAGCTCCGGCAGGGCGGCGGCGAGCGCGATCCCGGCACTGAGGCCCACGCCGGATTCGAGCGCGGAGGAGACCACCACCGGCAGCCCGGCCTGCTCGGCGAGGTCCAGGCAGCGCTGCACCCCACCGAGGGGCTGCACCTTCATCACCAGCAGATCCGCAGCTTCGGCCCGCGCCACCCGCAACGGGTCCTCGGCGCGACGCACCGATTCGTCGGCGGCGATCGGGATCTCCAGTGCACGACGCACCGCCGCGAGGTCCTCGAGCTCCGCACAGGGCTGTTCGGCGTATTCGAGCCCCCCGGCCGCCCGGTCCAGCACCGGCAGGGCCGCGAGCGCCTCCTCACGGGTCCAGGCGGCGTTCGCATCGATGCGCAGGCGAGCGGCGGGGCCCATCGCGTCGCGCACCGCCTCCAGCCGGGCGGCGTCCTCGGCGAGGCTCACCCCGGGGTCCGCGACCTTGACCTTCGCAGTCCGGGCACCGCCGACGGCGGCGAGGCGGTGGGCGAGCACCGGCGGCACCACGGGGATGGTGACGTTGACCTCGACCTCTTCGCGCAGCGGTGCGGGGCGTGCGGCGGTGGCGTCGGCGAGCGCGGCCCGCAGCCAGGCCGCCGATTCCGCCGTGCCGTAGTCCCAGAAGGGTGAGAACTCGGCCCAGCCGGCGGGGCCGTGCAGCAGCAGGCCGTCACGCTCGGTGATCCGGCGGAAGCGGGTGGTCATGGGGATCGAGAACGCGGCGACGCGGTCGATGCCGCGCTCGCGCAGGACGGAGGGGATGTGCATGGCCCCGAGCGTATTGAGTTCGCGGCGCCGACGCGAAGCGGACAGGATGGGGGTGTGACCTCATCGGATCCGTGCCCCTCCACCGACGGCCATCGTCTGCGCTCCGCGTGCCCCGCTGATGCGCCGGCCGTGCTCGACGCCTACCGCTCCGCACCCGATATGGCGCGGCAGGGCACGGTGGCCACGCTCGAGCAGGCGCGGGAGCAGCTCGACTGGCTGCTGGCGGAGGGCCGGCGGGCGATCGCGGTGGTCGACGCGGCGGACTCGCTCTGCGGTCTGGTGGCGCTCAGCATCGACGCCGAGAATCGCAGCGGCTGGTTCTTCTACTGGCTGCATGCTGCGCACCGCGGGCAGGGACTCGCCGCGCGGGCCGCCGCCTCGGTCGCCGACCGGGCACTCCTGCCATCGGCCGACGGCGGCTGGGGACTGGAGCGGCTCGAGCTCGGGCACCGTGCGAACAACCCGGCCTCCGGTGCCGTCGCCCGGGCCGCGGGCTTCGTGCACGAGGGCATCGAGCGCGGGAAGTTCCTCCTGGCCGGCGAGCGCGTGGACGTGCTCACCTACGGCCGGCTCATCACCGACCCGTCGCCGGCCACCCCCGGACTACCCTGGCAGGCATGACGACCGCACCCGTTCCGCTGCCCCGTCGGGTCTCCGACACCTTCGATCCGCACCGCTGGCGCGAGGTGCCCGCCGCAGAGCACGGCGGGCCCGCGCTGAGCGACATCACCTACCACCGGGCCGTGGAGCGGATCGAATCCGCCGACGGCGAGCGCACGGAGCGGGACCTGCCCACGGTGCGGATCGCTTTCGACCGCCCTGAGGTGCGCAACGCCTTCCGCCCCGGCACCGTCGATGAGCTGTACCGGGCGCTGGATCACGCACGGCTGGACACCGGGGTGGGCGTCATCCTGCTCACCGGCAACGGCCCCTCCCCCAAGGACGGGGGGCATTCCTTCTGCTCCGGCGGCGATCAGCGGATCCGGGGCCGTGCCGGCTACGAGTACGCCGACGCCGAGGACTACGGTGAGACGGCGCAGGTGCGCACCGGCTCCTCGGGTCGGCTGCACATCCTCGAGGTGCAGCGCCTGATGCGCACCATGGGCAAGGTCGTGATCGCCATGGTCAGCGGCTGGGCCGCCGGCGGCGGGCACTCCCTGCACGTGGTCGCCGACCTCTCGATCGCCTCCCGCCAGCACGCCCGCTTCATGCAGACCGATGCGGACGTCGGCTCCTTCGACGGCGGCTACGGCTCCGCTTACCTCGCCAAGCAGGTGGGACAGAAGCGGGCCCGGGAGATCTTCTTCCTCGCCGAGGAGTACTCCGCCCAGGACGCCTACGACTGGGGCGCGGTCAACCGGGTCGTCGACCACGCCCAGCTCGAGGACGCGGCGCTGGCGATGGCGGCGCGGATCGCCACCAAGTCCCCGCAGGCGATCCGGATGCTGAAGTTCGCCTTCAACCTCGCCGACGACGGCCTGATGGGCCAGCAGGTCTTCGCCGGGGAGGCGACGCGCCTGGCGTACATGACCGACGAGGCCGCCGAGGGCCGGGACGCCTTCCTCGAGAAGCGCGACCCGGACTGGTCCGCCTTCCCGCACCCGCAGGGCTGAGATGAGCGCCGATGCCGCGCCGCCGGCCGGGGCCCCTGCAGGAGAGCTGCCCTGGCTCATCCCGCCCGCCTACGACGCCTCCGCCGCCTCGCTGGCCGCCCACTCCGCGGCGATCGGCGAGATGATGGCCGGTCGGGCACGGCTGTGGCTGGGCCCCTTCGACCCTCCCGCACGGCTGCCCATCGGCTTCGAGGACACGGCGCTGGTGGTGCCCACCTCCGGCTCGACCGGCACCGCGAAGGCGGTGGCTCTGACCCGGCGGGCACTGCTCGCTTCGCAGGACGCCACCGCGCGGCTCTTCGCGACCGACGGCACCGCGCCGGGCACCGGCGGCCACGGCTTCTGGCTGCCGCTGCTGCCGCCCACCCATATCGCCGGGGTGCAGGTGCTCGCTCGGGCCCACCGCACCGCGCAGGTGCTCGTCCGCGAGCATCCCGCGCTGCCGGAGCCGCTGCCTGATCTGCGCGGCCACTTCGATGCCGCCGCCTTCCTCGAGCTCGCCGTTCCGGCCCTCGAGCAGGCGGAGCGGGCCGGGCTGCCCGCATTCATCTCCCTGGTGCCCACACAGCTCACCCGCATCGTCACCGGGGCCACCGGCGGCGACGCCCGCGCCCGCGGCGTGCTGAAGCGTTTCGCCGCGGTGCTCGTCGGTGGCGGCGCGACCAGCTCTGACGTGCTCGCCCGGGCCCGCGCCCAGCGGGTCGCGGTGCGCACCACCTACGGCTCCTCGGAGACCGCCGGCGGCTGCGTCTACGATCGTGCTCCGCTGTCCGGGGTGGGGCTGGACCTGGCGGAGCCCGATGCCGCCGGGGCGGGGAGCCTGCGGATCAGCTCCCCCACTCTGGCGCTCGGCTACCTCACCGCCGACGGCGGCACGGACTCCACCCCCTTCACGGCCGAGTCCCCCCGCAGCTTCCTCACCTCGGATCTGGCCGAGCTCGGCCCCGACGGGGCGCTGACGGTGCTGGGCCGGGCCGACGACGTCATCAACACCGGTGGCCGCAAAGTCCTCCCCCAGGACGTGGAGCGCGCGATCGACCGCTCGCTGATGCTGCGCGGCATGGTGCGCTCGTCCCTCGTGGTGGGGGTGGAGGATCCCGAGTGGGGACAGCGGGTCGAAGCGCTGGTCACCCTCGAGGACGGCGTCGATCCGGATGAGGCGACCGCCCTGGTGCGTGCCGCGCTGCGCACCTCCGAGGTGCCCTCCCACATGGTTCCCAAGCGGGTGCATGTCCTCGAGCAGCTCCCGCTGCTGGCCACCGGGAAAGTGGATCGCGCCGGTGCTCGCCGTCTCGCCGCGAAGCACCGGATGTGATTCGCTGCCCGGGCCCGCATCCGGGTTCTGACCGCGGCGTATCCTCATCAGGGCCGTCGAGCGGCGGCCCCTGACTTCCGCCGGATCCTCGAGGAGCACGATGGCCAGCCTGTCGCAGTGGGTGCAGGGCGCCCGACCCCGCACTCTTCCCGCCGCCCTGGCCCCCGTCGCCGCCGGCACCGGCGCAGCGGCCTGGCAGCTGGAGAGCCTGCACGGGGAGGTGGACTGGGCACTGGTGATCCCGCGTGCCCTGCTGGCCCTCGGGGTCTCCGTCTCCCTCCAGATCGGCGTGAACTACGCCAACGACTACTCCGACGGCATCCGCGGCACTGACGACGACCGGGTGGGCCCCTTCCGCCTCACCGGATCCGGTGCGGCGCGGCCCGCGACCGTCAAGCGCGCCGCGTTCCTCGCCCTCGCCCTCGGCGGGCTGTGCGGCCTGGTGCTGGTCGCCGTGGCCCAGATCTGGTGGGCGCTGGTGATCGGTGCGGCCGCGATCGCCGCGGCCTGGTTCTACACCGGTGGGAGGAAGCCCTACGGCTACCTGGGGCTCGGGGAGCTGTTCGTCTTCATCTTCTTCGGGCTGGTGGCCGTGGGCGGCACCGCCTACGCCATCACCGGCGCACCCACCTGGGTGGCGCTGCTGGCCTCGATCGCGATCGGCCTGCTGGCCGTCGCGCTGATGCTCACCAACAACCTCCGCGACATCCCCACCGACCGGCTCGCGGGCAAGCGGACCCTCGCGGTGCGGCTCGGCGAGCGCGGCACCCGGAGGCTGTTCTCGGCCGTGTTGCTGGTGCCCTTCGCACTGGTGGTGCCGGTGATGGTGGTGCACTGGCCGCTCGTGCTGGTGCTGCTGGCGCTGCCGCTGGCAATCTCCCCGGTCCGGGCCGTGCTGCGCGGCGCCGCAGGGCGCGACCTCATCCCGGTCCTCGGTGCGACCGGGCGGCTGGAGCTGGTCTACTCCCTGCTGCTGCTCAGCGGTCTTCTCCTCTGAGCTCGTCCTGACTGAGCCCGTCCCCGTCGCCGAGCTCCGGCAGGCTCTCCGGACCGGCGGGGTCCGGGGGCTCCGTCCCGTCCGTCGGCCCGTCCTCCCGCTCGGCGTCGTCCAGCAGTGAATCCTCGTACTCGGCGTCCTCGTCGACGTCGGGGCCGCGCCGCTGCGCACGGCGCTCGTCGGCGGCCTTCCAGCGCAGCGCGGCCGCGTCGCGCAGCCGATCCAGGAAAAGGATCGACACCAGCATCGAGATGAGGGCGGCGAGCAGGCCGGCCAGCACCACGCCGAGACCGAACAGGGTCAGCACCCACCAGAGCAGGACCCACAGACCCAGGCGGACGACGGCGTAGAACAGGAACGGACGCATGCCTCCAGGATAGTTCTCCCGACCGGCCGGTCGCGCCACCGCCCCACCCACCCCGCGATCAGACGAGTTGCCTACACTTCAGCCATGGCACGCGGCATCATCGCAGTTCTCTCCATCGCCCTGACCGTCTTCGCGCTCGCTGACTGCGTGCAGACGGAGGACGACAAGACCCGAGGGCTGCCCAAGTGGGCCTGGATCGTGCTGATCGTGCTGATCCCGTGGGTGGGTCCGATCACCTGGCTGTTCGTGGGCCGGGAGCGCACGCTCGGCGGCGAGCAGACGCGCCGCACAGGCCCGCTCGCCCCCGATGAGGATCCCGACTTCCTGCGTCAGCTCGACGACGACATCCGCCGCGAACGGCGGAAGCGCCGCGAGCAGGAACCGGGCGAGGGCGACGGGATCTGACGGTCTCCCCGGGCTCGTGCGGGCGCGGCCTGCACGTCTGGACAGATGGGCTGACGACGCGTGCTGTCCGACGCCCAAGGGAAACGAGTGAGCTCTTGCTCCCTGCTCAGCGTCCCTGATCAGGAGAGCCCAGACGCGTTCGCCGGCAAGTGGTCGAGGAAGTCATCTACCGCGAACGAGACCCGACATGCTTCGCGGCGACACGGCTTCCTCCTCCCACGCCATCCGGCGGGCTCTGCGGCATGGAGCCATCAGGGCCGTGATCCTCCACCTCCCGACCAGCAGAAACACCGTCGGAACCGCGGCTCATCCAGAGACCGCCCCGTCGCCCTCGACACCGAGGCGCAACGCGGCCGCGATGCATCGACCGCAGAAATAGCGACATCAAGCAACGGCGCGGTCTGGCAACCCGCTACAGCGACCTCGGCCTGACCTACCGCGCCGGAGCCGCTCTCCGAGCCATCATCAAGTGGCTCAACCATCCGCTATCGAGAAAAGCCCTACTCCTCGTCGTCGCCCCGCTCGTCGTCGCGGTTCTCGTCGCCCTCGTCCCGATCATCCTCGTCCCGATCATCCTCGTCCCGATCATCCTCGTCCCGATCATCCTCGTCCCGATCGCCCTCGTCCCGATCGCCCTCATCGTCATCGTGTTCACCGCCGCCTCGCACGAGCGTGAACTCGACACTGGCACCATGGTGACTGGTGATCGTCACGACCGTGTCTCCGCCGACCCTGTTCACGGCAGGTTGGTCGCCATCGTCCGCGTCCTCCAGACGCCAGCGGCCGCGGAGAACTACCTCGGTCTCCATCGGAATGCTCTCGTTATGCTGCCACCACCGGGTATACGGGCTCTCGTCGCCGACGTAGGTGTCTCCGTCGTACTGTTCCTCATCCCTGCCCCTGTACAGGTGCAGGTCCGGGTCCGTCACGGAGAATGCGGTCGCCCTACCCTTCGCAACGGTACGGCTGAGCACCAGGGCCTGGCGGCTGGCCAAGCGCACGATCGAGCCCTTCACCAGCTCGGTGTCGGGCTCGAAGATGGTGTGCGCCGTAACCCGTGATGCTGAATCGGTCACCACGTGGGCGACCCGATTCCGCTGGTCGATCACGATGGGCCCGTGGTGGTCCTGCACCTGCTGCGCCAGCTCGGCGGTGCGCTGCTCACCCCCGTGGACCAACAGCACGTACGCGTAGCCTGAGTCGTGCGGTGCCGTGCCGTGGTCGAGGTATCCCAGCGCGAAGACGCCACTGCCTTCCCCACGACCGTCTTGATCTGGTGTGGCCTGCATGCCGGTGCCGTGCTTCATCTTCGGACCCGCCACCACGACATAACCATTGCCCGCTGGGTCAGTGACCCAACCGGAACCCGATCGACGAGATCTGCCGCACTGCGATGGAGATGACCGCCATGTCCGAGTCCGGTCTCGCCTACTGACGCCTCCAATTCGACATCGAGCGGTTCCACCACATCGGCGCGATCGCGTGAGAGCTCCTGCAGCACGTTTCCTCAGTAACGAATGCCCGCTTACGAGCGCGTAGTCCCCTCTGTAGCTGGCTACGCCACTCCAAAGCTCGATGTCCGAAGAGGCGTGTTCGCGCCGAACGGCCAAGTTCCTATCGTCTGTGGACCCGCGGTTGATGACCGCCGGAGGTTGCCCGAGGCTGGTGTGACGTCCGCGAGACCCCGCATCAGGTCGTCGCCAGTCACCCCCAGACGCAGACCCCGCACCACCTTGCGGCGATTGACGGCGAGAGTTTCAAACGACCTCTCTGCCACGGACCCTCGGCGCGTGGTCAACCGCCTCGCCGAGGAGGTGCTCAGCGAGCAAGGACTCCAGAGGTGAATAGTCGCCAGGAGCAAGCGGCTGGTCCAACAGAGGATGCCTTCCGCTACGCCAGAAGCGGACTTCGCCACGCCTCCAGAGAGCAAGTCCAGGGTCAGCCAAAGGCTCCGTCGAGTCAACCAGCCAGGCGCGGCGAGCACGAATTGAATCGTCCTCCAGATCACGCAACGGCGGTAGCTCCAGCGCACGAAGGCTCCGCCCATAATGGAAGACATGCCACGAACGTAGCGCGAGGTCTTCATGAAGTTCTGGAACATGCGGTCCCGGTAGCGCCATAACCTCGTCCCGCTGAAACTCAATGGGAGCGCACGGGGTAAATGCACTAACGAGCACGTCTGCGAGCGCCTTCACTACGGACCCCTGAGAGCCTGCAGGCGGTTCCTGAAGCCAGGTCGGGGGTTGATGAGGGCGCAATTCAGCTTTCGAAACAATATGATCCTCGGCATCGAAGCCCTGCACCTCAAACCAAACCTCTGCTGAAAGTGAGCTGCTTTCGGCACCGAAGAACGCCGATGGTGCGGGCGGCTCTCGATCAAACTGCCCTACCGGCCAACTCGTCAACCACTGGGATCCATTGCCGACCCAGCGACGCAACACGCCGGTCAAATTATTGTCACTGTACAAGCCAATCACCGCTGCGCCAGGTCGTAACAGTCCCGCGTCGCCGTCAGTAGTCGGCCATGGCTCCCATGACGTCAGGGTTTGAAAATTCACGGCATCGGCCTCTCAGTCAATTTTCGCAATCCTTCCATCGGAGCACAGGGACGCAACGCGAGTCCCTTTTGTATTTTTGAGCTTCCAAGCGCGTTCGCCATGCCCGGCAGCATCCTTATCGATTGACCAATACTGTCCGCGGTTCTCGCGGTAACCTGTTTTTGTCTTAATTGAGAAGGCGAATGTTTCACTCCGCCACTTCCCGTCAGGAGCCGACTGGGGATGCCACCGCCACACATTGTTTCGTATTCAGAACCAGCGTGTTCATTGAGTTGAATGTCGTTGGTGTCCGAATTGCTGACACTCGACTGCTCGGCGGGCACGCTGGTCGGCAGGCAAGTTATCGGTCCGGCATGGGCGGGGGAGACCTCGAGTGCAACCATGCCGAATACGAGCATGGAAAATGCGGCCAAAACTGTCGTGAATCGGATTGTCAAAGCGTGGCGCATCGCAGGACTCCTACGTGCTTCGTTGCCAATAGCGTCAGGGCAACATGGGTCAACGTTCCTGTTGTGTCAAGCGGTTCGGGGATGCAGCGTGGCAAGCTAAGGCTCGCACCTCCTGTGTTACTGAAGACCTGAAAGTGACGCTGTGATCCTTCGTCTCGAAGATTCATGGTCGCACCGGCCAGCCTACGACCGACGCATCTACGAACTCTTCTTCGTATGCGATCAGGTGTGCGATGTCGATCCTGACTTCGTCAGCGATGAGACCAGCGAAGTCATCAGGTTCCCGGTCGACGACCTGCCCGAACTCTCGGTATCTCGTGTGCTGTCCGAGCAGCTCCGGAGGCTGCATCAGCATTGGCAGAGTCCTGGCCGGGCGCGCTTCGACTGACCACGGCGGCGAAGCACTCCGGCTGCATCTAGCGCACGATGCTCAGATTACTGTTCATCAATGCATATCCTCCGTATGGGCCGCGCTCAGCGAGGCCACGACGGACGGGGGTGTCCCCATGTTCGCGTCACGCCGCGCGGATGGCCGATTCGGGGGCCTGACCGACCGCGCTGGAGCCGCCCTCCGAGCCATGATGAAGTAGGTCGACCACCCGCTACGGAGACATGCCCGAGAGGTCTTCAGAAGCTCAGAGACCCGAGTAGGAGTGCAGTCCGTTGATCACGGTGTTGACGATGGTGTAGTTGAAGACCACTGCCACGAAGCCGGCCAGGGCGAGCCCGGCGGCACGGTTGGCGCGGAAGCCGCCCGTCGCACGGGCGTGGAGGTAGGCCGCGTAGATCACCCAGATGATGAAGGTCCACACCTCCTTGGGATCCCAGCCCCAGAAGCGGCCCCAGGCCTCACGAGCCCAGATCGCGCCGAAGATCAGGGTGAAGGTCCAGCACACGAACGCCACCGAGTGGATGCGGAAGCTCAGCCCCTCCAGCACCGTCGAGGACGGCAGGCGGTCCAGCACGTGACCGAAGCGGCCCCAGTGCTCGGGATGCTCGTGACCGGCCGCCGTCGCCGCCGTCAGCACGCGTTCGTGGCGGGACTGCAGCAGCTGCATGCCGGCGACCACCGCGCCCAGGATCGACAGGGAGGTGGCGATGATCGCCACGCCGATATGGATGTAGATCCAGTGCGAGTTCTGCAGGCTCGGAGTGAGGTTCGCCGCCGGCACGATCCAGAAGGTCTGCGCGAGCAGCAGCACCAGCAGCACGGGGCCGACCACGAAGGTGCCCAGCGCCCGCAGCTCCACGCGCCGGATGCTGAACACCAGGAAGGCGAGCATCACCACGGCGGTGCTGGTGGTCGCGAACTCGTACATGTTCGCCCAGGGCACCCGCTGGGTGGCCAGGGCGCGGGTCAGCACACCCAGCACGTGCAGCGCTGTCGCCGCTCCGGTCAGGAGGAAGGCGAAGCGCTGCGCGCTCATGCCGCCGGTGGTCGGCCGCGCCGGGGCGTCGGCCCCCGCACCGCCGAGCAGGCCGCCACCATCGGCGGGGAGCGGGGCACCGCTCGCGCCGGCCGCCCCACCGTCGGCGCCGACGCTCGCGCTCTGGAGCGCACGCTCCTCGCGCTGTCGCTCCTGTGCGGCCAGGCGTGCATCGCTGCGGCGCTGCGAGGAGGAGGCGAGATCGGCGCCGAAACCGATCAGGGCGAGCACGTAGAGGACGATCGTCACCACGAGGGCGAGGTTCGAGATCTCCGCCAGCTGCTCATTGATCACTGTGCACTTCCTTCGAAGGGGGGTTCCGCGGCCCGTGCGGACCGTTCTTGGTGGTGGTCGTGCGTGGCATCTGCGGTCCCATCCTGCGCCTCTGTGAGCGAGGAGGCCAGGGCATGGACGTCGCCCTCGAGCGCCGGGTCATCGCTGCGGGCGAGACCGGCGACCTCGAGCACGGTGCCCTCGGAGGTCTCGCGCACCCGCACCCAGACCCGTCGTCGCGGCACGAAGAGCGAGAGGATGAGCCCCCCGACGGCGACCAGCGCGCTGAGCAGGATCCAGCGCTCGAACGGATTGTGTGCGACATCGAAGGCGGCGTAGCGACGCAGCCCGTCGAAGCTGACGGTGGTGCCGTCCGGGAGCGCGAACTCCTGCCCGGGATAGAGGCGGATCAGCACCGGAGTGCCGTCCTCCCCCGTGACCGGGGTGAGGGTGGTGAGATCGACCTCGTAGGCGTTCTGTGGGATGCCGGAGTCCATCCCCAGGTCACCCTGATGGACGGTGAGCGCGAGCTGGGGGTCCAGGGAGTCGGGGAACAGCGAGCGGGGGCCCTGCTCGTCGATGGTGCCGGTGGGCAGGAAGAAGCCGACCACCGCGGTCTGCTCGGGGCGGGCGTCCGGTGCCTTGATGACCAGCTGCGAGGTGTAGCCGGTGTCCCCCAGCGGCACCGTGATCACGGGCCCCTCGGCGACGACGGTCCCCTCGGGGTCGGTCACGGTGACGGCGGGGGCGTAGCCGTTGCCCAGCAGGTACATCGAGGTGCCCTCGACGTGCAGCGGCTTGTTGACCTGCAGGGTCTTGGACAGCTGCTCCTGGCCGGGGGTGACCACCTGGACATCGGCCTCGAAGGAGCGCGGCTCCCCCACGTTCCCGCCCTCCCCGGGCTGGACGTAGGTGGCGCGGAAATCCTCGAGGGTGAAGCGGAAGTCGGGCATCTCGGTCTCGTCGAACCAGGCCCCGGATTCGAAGGAGTCGTACTGGGTCAGCGAGTTCGCGAAGCCGTCTCCCTCGATGACCGTGATCTGCCCGCGGTAGCTGGTCAGCTGCCCCCCGGCGATGCAGATCAGCACCCCCACCAGGGCGATGTGGAACGTGAGGTTGCCGGTCTCGCGCAGCAGTCCACGCTCGGCGCTGACCGAGCGCGACCCCTTCTCCTCGCGGATCTCCGTGCGGTAGCGGGAGCGGCGCAGCGAGCGGCGCGCCCGCTCGATGAGATCGTCCGCGACAGCCGGCGCGTCGGTGCCCTCGGTGCCGTGGGTCTCCGCGCGGTCCAGCTCGATGCGGGTGTACCCGGTGAAGCGGGTGAGCCGGGAGGGGGTGCGCGGCGGCTTCGCCCTCAGCTGCTTCAGATGCACTCCCACGCGCGGCACGATGCAGCCGATCAGCGAGATGAACAGCAGCAGGTAGATCGCGGAGAACCAGGTCGAGGAGAAGACGTTGAAGAATCCCAGACGGTCCAGGATCTCGCCCCAGCGACCGTTCTGCTCGAGGAACTCCTCGGTGAGCGTCGGGTTCACGCTGCGCTGCGGGTACAGCGAGCCGGGGACGGCCGCGATCGCCAGCAGCATCAGCAGGATCAGCGCGGTCTGCATGCTGGTCAGCTGCCGCCACAGGAACAGCAGGGTGCCCCGCAGCCCGAGCGCGGGGGCGCTGGGCGGGCGCTTCCGGTCGATCTCCGGCTTGCTGCTCCAGGAGCTGCTCTCGGCCGCAGCGCCGGCGTCCGTGGGCGTGCTCGTAGGGTCCTTGGTCATCACACCACCGGCTCGAACGTTGCGATCATGCCCTGCAGCTGGCTCATCCATGACGACCACACCCCGGTCATCAGCAGCACGCCGATCGCGATCAGCAGCGCCCCGGAGAGCAGCCCGATGGTGCGGCGGTGCGTGGAGAGCTTCTTGCTCAGCCCCAGCGCTCGCTCGAACAGCAGCGCGAACAGCACGAAGGGGATGCCCAGGCCCAGCGAGTACGCGAGCGAGAGGATGCCGCCGCGCAGTGCCCCGCCGCCGCCGTCCAGCGACAGCGCGATGATCGCCGCATAGGTGGGGCCGATGCACGGGGTCCAGCTCAGCCCGAACACCAGTCCCAGCAGCGGGGCGCCGAGCAGCCCCGCATCGGGCCGCTTCGAGGAGGCCGGGCGGGTGACCGACAGGCGGGGGAACACCCCCATGAACACCAGGCCCATGAGGATCACCACCCCGCCGGCGATGCGGTTGATCCACAGCGCATGCTCCTGGAGCAGGTAGCCCAGCATCCCGGCGAAGCCGCCGAGGATCATGAACACCACCGCGAAACCGGCGACGAACAGTGCACTGCCGGCGAGCATGCGCCCGGTGGCCGGGCGGGAGCGCTTCGCCGGGCCGGCGGTGGCGCTCTGGCCGGCGAGCCCGGAGACGTATCCGAGGTACCCGGGCACCACGGGCAGCACGCAGGGCGAGAGGAAGGCCACCAGGCCGGCGGCCGCGGCGACGGCGAGCGCCGGCAGCAGGGAGCCGGACAGCGCCGTGGCCTGGAAGGCGGCTCCGATCTCGTCCAGGTTCATTCGGCGACCACCGCGTCGATCATCGCGCGCAGCGTGGAGGGGTCGGCAGCGCCGGAGATCCGCGCCGCCACCCGGCCCTCCCGGTCGATGACCAGGGTGGAGGGCACCGCATTGGGAGCGACCTGCCCCCGCAGGGCGTACATGATCTCGGCGTCGGTATCCGGCATCGAGGGGTAGCTGATCCCGAAGGTCTCCTCGAAGGCGCGGGCGGGTCCGGCGGAGTCGCGCACGTTGACCCCGATGAAGGACACCCCCTGGTCCTGATACTCCTCGTAGATCGCCTGGAGGTTCGGAGCCTCCTTGCGGCAGGGCGGGCAGGAGGCGTACCAGACGTTGAGCACCAGCACCTCGCCGTGATGCTGAGCCGAGGAGAACTCCTCCTGGTCATAGGTGGTGCCGACGATCTCGAGCGGCTCGCCGCGGTCCGCGGGCGCGATCTCGACGGCGACACCGTCACCGGAGACATAGCCGGAGTCCCCGGAGCTGTAGCGGTTGCTGGTGTCGGCCCCGCAGGCAGCCAGCAGCAGGGTGCCCGCCACGGCGCCGGCTCCGCCCAGCAGTCCACGCCGGGTGGTGCGCGCGCCGCGCGGTGACAGCGCGGAGGGCAGGGGCCGGGCGGCCGCTTCCCGTGGTGCGGTCATGACAGCTTGCCTCCGGTGGCGTCGACCGCCCCGGCGTAGAGCGCGGCGGCCGGCTCTGCATAGTCCACGCCCGCCAGGTGGGGGCCGACGAACCGCAGGCTGGTGACCGAGCACAGCCCGCACTGTCGGCGCCGGGGATCGTGGACGAGCGGCCTGCCCTCGGCGCTGAGCCGGGTGAGCCAGATCGGCAGCTGATGGAGCACCAGCACCGCTTCGCGGCCCTCGACCGCGGCGCGCGCGTCGTGGACGGCGGAGACCACCCGGGCGACCTGCTCGCGGTAGGGCTCACCCCACGAGGGGCGGAACGGATTCAGGAACCAGCGCCAGTTGCGCGGGTCGCTCAGCTTCGCCTGGCCGTGCCCCATCCGCTGCCCCTCGAAATGGTTGCCCGATTCGATCAGCCGCTGGTCGGTGTCGATCTCGAGCCCGTGCGGACCCGCGATCGGGGCGGAGGTCTGCTGGGCGCGCAGCATCGGCGAGGAGCGGACCAGGGCGATGTCGGAATCGGCGAGGTGCGCTCCGACCAGGGAGGCCATCTGCTCGCCACGGTCGCTGAGCCGGTACCCGGGCAGGCGCCCGTACAGGATCCGCTCGGGGTTGTGCACCTCGCCGTGACGGACGAGGTGGACCGTGGTGGTGGCCATGATGCGGATCTCTCTCCTGCTCTGACGCTGCGGGCTCGGACGCGAGCCGCCTCACGGTACCAATCCAACCTCCGGGTCAGCGGGGAGCGGGGTCCTTCTGGTGAGGAGCCGGACACCCGATGGCGATGGGAGCGCCCTCGTCGAGCGTCTTGCCCAGGATCCGTCCCAGCTCGAGCAGGTCGTCGTGCCCGATGACATCCAGCAGCAGCGCCCGCACGGAAAGCACGTGCGTGGGAGCCGCCCGCACCAGCATCTGCTCGCCGGCCCGGGTGAGCTGGGCCTGACGGCCGCGGCCGTCGGCGGCGCATCGCACCCGCTCCACGAGGCCCCGCCTCTCCATGCGGCTGACGGTGTGGGTCAGGCGGGAGCGGGAGTGGACGACCTGGTCGGCCAGCTCCGACATGCGCAGGAACTTGTCCTCCGCCTCGGAGAGGCGCACCAGGATCTCGTACTCACCCAGGGTCAGATCGATCTCCGGATCGGACTGCAGGGCCTCGCCGAAGCGGTCGGTGAGCAGCGTGGTGGCGTACAGGAAGGTGCGCCAGGCCTCCTGCTCGGTGCTGGAGAGCCAGAGCTCCCTCGGCGTCGACATCCTGCCCTCACCACTTGACGTCGTGTCTTCCATCACGTTCTCCTCATTCCTAGGGCCCGATGCCTCGCATCATCCCCCAGTTTAGTTTATATTTCAAGCAAGACGTCGGTGATCGCGACCTGGTCACCCACCCCGATCCTCTCAAGGAGAACACCGATGAACGACCTCACTCCCGGCACCTGGACCCTGGACCCCACCCACACCTCCGCGAGCTTCACCGTGCGTCACGCGGGCATCTCCCGGGTCCGCGGCCAGTTCACCGATGTCGACGGCGCCCTCGAGGTCGGCGAGGGAGGCAAGGACCTCTCCTTCACCTCGACCCTGCAGACCGCCTCGGTCAGCACCTCCAACCAGGACCGCGACAACCACCTGCGCAGCGGTGACTTCTTCGACGCCGAGTCCTTCCCCGAGATCCGCTTCGTCTCCACCGAGGTCAAGGGCGAGACCGTCACCGGCGATCTCACCATCCGTGACACCACCAAGCCCGTCGAGCTGGACTTCTCCTACGAGGGTGCGGCCACCGATCCCTTCGGCGTCTACCGCGCGGGATTCACCGGTGCGACCACGATCTCCCGCAAGGATTTCGGCCTGACCTGGAATGCCGCCCTGGAGGCGGGCGGCGTGCTGGTCGCCGACGAGGTCAAGATCGTCATCGAGGCTGAGTTCACCGCCCCCGCCTCCGCCTGAGCCCGGCGTCCCGACTCCGGTCCCCTGGCCCGGAGTCTCGGCGCTGAGCGCCTCCGACGGGCCGTCCGCGAAGCGGGCGGTCCGTCGTCGTCCGGTCCGCCGCCGTCTGGCCTGTCGGAGCCCGGTCCGTCGTCATCCAGCCCGTCGCCGTCCGGTCCGTCGGAGCCCCGGAGCGTCCTCACCGCCGATAGGGTTCGCCCCATGAACGCTCCGCGCATCCCCTCCCCCCGCGACCCGGACGCCCGCGTCCTCTATCTCACCCGCGAGGGTTGCCACCTGTGCGAGGAGGCGCTGCCGGTGGTGCGGGCGGAGGCGGACCGCGTCGGCTCCACGGTGGAGGTGCGTGACATCGACGAAGATCCTCGACTGCAGGCCGACTGGGACTACGACGTGCCGGTGATCATCGTGGACGGCGCGGTCCACGCGAAGTACCGGGTCGAAGCGCAGCAGCTGCGCACGGCACTCGCCCGCCGGCCCTGGTGGCGCCGCCTGACCGGTCGCGCCTGACCCTCGGGACGATTCCCGGCCGGTCTGCTCGGCGGCCCCCGCCGGCTGGCACGGCCCCCGCCGGCCAGGAGGGATCGTCAGGTTCTGTTCCGGAAAGTGCCCGGAATTGGTACAGAATCTGACAATCCCCGCAGGGCGCTGGTGTGCGCGGGATGCTGGCGTGTGCGGGGCGCTGGCGTGCGCGGGGACCGCCGGGCCGAGGACAGGCCCCGTGACATGCGTCGGCCCCTGCCATCTGGCAGGGGCCGACGTGCCTCACGCAGCGATCACTTCTTGTTGCGACGCTGGTGGCGGGTCTTGCGAAGCAGCTTGCGGTGCTTCTTCTTGGACATGCGCTTGCGTCGCTTCTTGACGACAGAACCCATAGGTGCCTCTGTTCTGCAGGCTCACGCCTGCGGGATGGTGCAGCGGATCAGGTATGCGCGGCCCGCGGAGACTGCACGAAACTCGTGCGGGCCCGACGCCACGGTCGACCAGCCATTCTACACTGCCATGCCGAGCCCTCAGCCGTGCGCGAGTGCGAGATCTCTCGCAGCATCTCGGGCCAGGACGAGCTCTGCGGCGACGGGTTCGACCACATGTTCCTGCGCCGAGGCGCGCACCCGTGCCAACAGCACCCGGCGCGCACGGCGACGGTGCCACCTTCCGACCAGGGCCGCGACCACCCCTCCGGCCAGGCCGATCAGCAGTCCCGCGGCGATCCCGAGCACCACCAGCACCGTGGGCAGCGGGATCGGGATCCACAGCTCCTGGACCATCGGCATCGGCGGTGGGGGCACGCCCAGGAAGGCCAGCAGCGCGTTCAGCGCCAGCCATCCCAGCCCCACCACCCAGGTGAGCAGGGCGAGCCACTGCAGCACATCCAGCACCGGCCACCACCACGAGGTGGTCCTCGCCCGCAGATCGGCCCCGGCGACCGCCTGGTCGAGCGCATCCGGAAGGAGGTCCTCCCCTTCGCGGGCGGCACCGCGCACGGCCGCCCGCCAGGGATCGCTGCCGCCGGCGGAGGCGGCGTCGGCGAAACGGCGCACCCCGCCCGAGGCTCGGGCGCGGGCGGCGGCGTCGGGCTCCGGCAGGGAGGTGCGCTCGAGCCCCTCCCCGTCGCGCCCGCGGCCGATGCCGAGCCGGCTCAGCGGATCCGGCCGGAAGCGGCGGGCCCAGCGCAGCGGCGGCCATCCCACCTTCGCGGCGGCGCGGAAGCGGTAGGAAGCACCGACGGCGCGGGCGACCGGTTCGACGCGCGCGGCCGTGGCGAGGTCCTGGACCAGGGCATCGATGTCCGCGAGCGCCGGCTGCTCCGTCATACCCGTCGGGTCCGCCGCCTCCTGCAGGGATTCGGCGGCCCCGCGCACATCGGCACGATGGCGCGAGGCGATGGCTTCGCGGCTGCGGGCGATCGCGACCAGGTGCTCCCGCAGTTCCTGGACACCGTCCCCGGTGCTCGCGGAGGTCGCGAGCACGGGAGCCTGGTCGAGCCCGTCGGCGCGAGCGAGAGCCTCGAGGGAGGCGAGCACCGGGGCCCGCTCGTCCTCGCGGATCCGATCGACCTGGTTCAGCACCAGCACGGTGACGGCGTCATGCCCGGCGAAGGGGCGCACGAACTCCTGGTGGATCACGGCATCGGCGTACTTCTGCGGGTCGGTGACCCAGACGATCACGTCGACCAGCCCGGTCATCCGCTCGGCGATGGTGCGGTTGGCGCTCTCGACCGAGTCGAGGTCCGGCAGGTCCAGCAGCACGATGCCCGGAGTGTCGGAGGCATCGGGGGGCGTCGCTCGGCGCGCACGACGACCGGCCGGCCGCCTGCGAGCGGCTGCGGCGAGTGCGGTGTCGGTCTCCTCGAGGTGATGACGCTCCTCCACCTCGAGCCAGTCCAGCAGGGCGTCGCTGCCGCGCTCCCCGATCACCGCGGCGACCGGCGAGGAGGTGGTGGGCCGACGCACCGCGGCGCGGGTGATCTCGGCGCCGACCAGAGCATTGACCAGGGAAGATTTACCGGAACCGGTGGCCCCGAACAGGCCGATCACGGTGTGCTCGGCCGAGAGTGCCCGGCGGTTGTCGATGCGCTCCAGCACGCTGCGGGACTCCTCGACGGCGCCGCCGGGTGCCACCCCCTCGAGCAGCGAGGTCGCGCGGGTGAGCGCCTCGATCCTCTCGGACAGCGGGGCCGGTCCCTTCGCGGAGCGGCTCAGCAGCGGACTCATGCGTCCTCCCTGATGTCGTGGGCGAGCTGGGTGAGGGCTGCGGCGTCGGCGTGCAGCTGCGCGGCCGCGCCCTCCACGCCGAGGTCGTCGAGCCGGTCGAGGAAGAGGGCGGAGCGCCCGGCGACCAGGGCGTCGAGCCGGTCGGTGAGCCGCTGGCGGGCGACCGTCGCCATCCGCCGCACCGCCTCGTCGCCGAAGATCGTCTCCAGCAGCTTCTGGCCGACGACGGCGGTCGCCGCCCCGGCCCCGACCTCCAGACCGGTGGGGACGAAGGCGGTGGAGGCGAACACCACCACCATCAGCGCCACGCCCACCGCGTTCACGCCGAGCGAGAGCAGCCGCGCCTTCGTGCGGCGATCGGCGCCCTCGGCACGGACCAGCTCCAGCACGTCGCCCTGCCAGGCCCGGATCGCGGCGGAGACCTCCTCGGCGTAGCCGTCGGGGAGGCGGGAGAGGTCGCGCCCCTCGGCGAGGTGCCGGCCGGCAGGGGTGGAGCGCCAGGCGGCATCGGCCAGTTCCGCGCCGCGGGCCGTCTCGTCGATCACCACGTGCACCAGGCCGGTGCCCAGCGCCTGCTCGGCGGCGATCGCCGGCGCGGGCTTGCCGCCGACCATCTGGCCGAGGCGGTCGCGGGCACGGGTCACCAGGGATTCGACGCCGCGGAAGAACTCGCCGGTGCCGACCACGTCCTGCCAGCGGGCGAGCACCTCGCCGCGCAGCAGCGAGCCGTCCCCGAGGGCGTCGTCGATCCGCTCGCGGGCCCCGGAGAAGGAGGCGACCGCCTGCTCGCGCAGACGCTTCCGCTCGGCGTCCTGGACGGCGGCATGCTCGGCGAGATCCGTCGCGGAGCCGGCCAGGCCGTCGATCGCCCCGGCCAGGGTGCGGCGCGCGATCCGGCCGCGGCCCTCGCCGTCGGCCGCGAGCTGGGCGAAATGGTCCCGCAGCTCGGTGATCACGGCGGGCGGCAGCATCCCCTCGGGGTCGATCTCCGTCTCGGGGACCAGGAACAGCCGCTCCACGTCGACGCCCTGGCGCTCGAGCATGCCGCGCAGGTCCTCGGCGAGCTCCTCGGCGACGCCCTCGCGAGCGGGGATGCGGTTCATCACCACGTCCACGGTCACATCCCGCTCGGCGGCGGTGCGCAGCACCTCCCAGGGCACGGCATCCGCATAACGGTTGGCGGTGGTGACGAACAGCCACAGGTCCGCGGCCCGCAGCAGCTGGCGGGCCAGCTCCCGGTTGCCGAGGGCGACCGAGTCGATGTCCGGGGCGTCCAGCAGCGCCAAGCCCGGTGGGACCCGCGTCTGCCCGTGCAGCTCGAGGGAGGTCGCCGGATCCACGTCTCCGGTGGTGTCCCCCGCCCCGGGCGCCTCGGGATCACGCCGCTGACCGGCATGGACGCGGGCGAGGCCCGGCAGGATCCGGGTGCCGGTGAACCAGGGCTCATCGGCGGGGTGGTGCAGCAGCACCGGGCGCCGCGTGGTGGGCCGGATCGCGCCGGAACGACTCACGGGATGGCCGACCAGGGCGTTGATCAAGGTCGATTTGCCGGCGCCGGTGGAACCGCCGATCACCACCAGCAGCGGGGCGTCCAAGGAGTCCAGGCGCGGGATGACATGGTCGCTGAGCTGCGAGAGCGCTGCGGCGGTCTCCGCCCGGGCCTGCTCAGCACCCTCGACGGGCAACGGCAGCTCGAGGGCGCGCAGATGCGCGGCGAAGGCGTCGAGCACTGCGGTGGTCCCGGTCATCATGTCTCCCCCTCGATCAATGCGCGCGTCTCTCGTGCGTCATTGTGGCAGGATCCGGCCACGGCGCCGGCGCGGGTCAGCCCGCGGAAGGCTCAGTCCAGGAACGGATCCAGCCCCCACTCGGGGAAAGCGGCGCGGCGCGCGGCCTGGACCGCTCGGTCCAGGGCGTCCTCGGGATCGAAGCCCCGCTCCCAGTCCCGCACCGCCAAGGGGCGCCCGTCCCCGAAGGTGAGGATCCCGGGCTCCGGGGAGAGCCCGTGCTCCGCCCGCGCGGTCGCAGCCGCGGCAAGGAAGGCCTCCGGCAGCGGGGCCGTCGCCTCGATCGCTTCCCCGGTGACGATCGCGATCAGGTGCGCCCAGGAGCGCGGCACCACGTCGATCACCGCATATCCGCCGCCGCCGAGCGCGAGCCAGCGGCCGTCGCAGACCTCCTCGGCCAGCTCCCGCATCAGCAGCATCACCTCGCGCTGCGCCTCGAGGGTGATCGAGAGGTCCGCCAATGGGTCCAGCCGGTGGCTGTCGGCGCCGTGCTGGGTGACCAGCAGCGTCGGCCGCACCGCCCGCACCAGGGCGGGGACGGTGGCGCCGATCGCGCGCACCCAGCCGTCGGCCGTGGTGCGCGAGGGCAGCGGCAGGTTGATCGCGGTGCCCGGGGCGCCGGGGCCCCCGGAGTCCTGGACGAACCCGGTGCCGGGGAACAGTCGCTCCCCGGTCTCGTGGACCGACAGGGTGATCGCGCGCGGCTCGTCCCACAGGATCCGTTCCACCCCGTCGCCGTGGTGCACGTCGACGTCCACGTACATCACCCGCTCCTCCCCCGCGTCCAGGGCGTGGCGGATCGCGGCGGCGGCATCGTTGTAGACGCAGAAGCCGGAGGCCGAGGACGACTTGGCGTGGTGCAGTCCGCCGGCGAAGTTCACCGCTCGCCGCACCCGGCCGGAGCGGATCGCGTCGACCGCAGCGAGGGAGCCGCCGACGATGCGGGCCGAGGCGGTGTGCATCCCGGGGAAGGGCGGGACGTCGTCTCCGCCGAGGCCGAAGCGGAGCAGCTGATCGAGCTCCTCGGCGCGCATCTCCTTCAGCGGCCGCGAGGCCCGCCTGACCGCTTCGATGTATGCGGGTTCGTGCACCAGCGCGAGCTGCTCGTCGGCGGCGACCGGGGCCGGCAGGATCTCCACCCCCGGCCGCTCCAGCAGACCGGCGCTGCGGGCGAGCTGACGGGTGAGGTCCAGACGGATCGGGGCCATCGGGTGGTAGGGGCCGAAGTCGTACTCGCACAGCGCGTCGTCCCACACGATCCCGGCGGGCACCATCGGGTCGGCGCCGTCGGCAGGGACGACGGCGGGGACGGCGACGGGAGGCGGGAGCGCAGCATCGGGCATGGGTCGAAGCGTACCCAGGGTTCGTGGCCATCGCCGCTGTCGATCCTCCCGCATCCGGCCGCCGTGCCGTATCCCGACCGCGATCAGCCGTAGACTGCCGCGGACCGCGACCGGCGGTCACGGCCCGGCACGAGGAGCACCATGAGCACACCCGGCAGACGCGCCGCCCAGCGGCGCACCCGGCCGCTCGGCACCCCCGTGCGCCAGCCCGAGTGGAAGCTGGCGCTGCACTCCCTCACCCGGGCCACTCCGCCACGGATCGCGCTCGCCATGTTCACGGCGCTGATCGTCGCGTTCACCGCGCTGCTGTCGCTCCCGGCGGCGACCACCGACGGGGTGCGCACCGACCTCACCGACGCGCTGTTCACCGCCGTCTCCGCGATCTGCGTGACCGGGCTGGTCACGGTCGAGACCGGCGTCCACTGGTCCACCTTCGGCCTCACCGTCATCATGATCGCGATCAAGCTCGGCGGGCTCGGGCTGATGACCGTCGCCTCCCTGCTGAGCCTGTCGGTGATGCACCGCCTGGGGCTCGCCCAGCGCGTGATCACCGCCCAGGAGACCCGGGCCGAACGGCTCGCGGAGGTCGGCGGGGTGCTGCGGATCATCCTCATCACCTCGACCCTCTTCGAGGCCATCACCTTCGTGGCCCTGACCCCGTACATGGTCATCACCGAGCACGGGATCGGGCATTCGATGTTCCTGGGGCTGTTCTACGCGATCAGCGCCTTCAACAACGCCGGTTTCGTGCCCGAGGCGGCCGGCACCGCGCAGTACGTCGCCGATCCGTTCTTCACCATCCCGATCGGGCTCGCCGTGTTCGCGGGGTCACTCGGCTTCCCGGTGATCCTGGTCGTGGTGCGCAAGCTGCGCACCCCGCGCAAGTGGAGCGTGCACGCGAAGCTCACGCTGACCACGACCGCCCTGCTGTTCCTGCTCGGCTTCGTCGGCTTCCTGACGCTGGAATGGTCCAATCCCGCGACCTTCGGCGACCGGCCCTTCGCCACGAAGCTGCTGGGGGCCGGCTTCGCGGCGGTGATGCCCCGCTCAGGAGGCTTCGCGACCATCGACGTGGGGCAGATGACCGCCGAATCGCGCCTGCTCACGGATCTGCTCATGTTCATCGGCGGCGGCTCCGGCTCGACGGCCGGAGGCATCCGGGTGACCACGTTCGCGCTGCTGATGCTCGCGATCTGGGCAGAGGTCCGCGGCAACCCCGATGTGGAGGTGTTCGGCCGCCGCATCCCGCAGGAGACGATCCGCCAGGCCATCGGCGTGCTGGTCATGAGCGCCACCACCATCTTCCTCGCGACCTTCCTGATGCTGCGGATGACGCCCTACACGCTGGACCAGACGGTGTTCGAGGTGCTCTCGGCCTTCGGCACGGTGGGGCTGTCGACGGGAATCACCACCTCTTTGCCCACCGAGGCGAAGTGGGTGCTGATCACCTGCATGTATGTCGGCCGACTGGGCCCGATGACCCTGGGCGCCGCCCTCGCCGTACGGACCCGGGTGCGGATGATCCAGCTTCCGTACGAGCGCCCGATCGTCGGCTGAGGCACCGCCTGCTGCCGGAGCATCTAGACTGTGCCCGCCCCGCTCGCGGCCTCTCCGCGATCCCCCTTCCTGAGGAGCAGACATGGCACGCAATACGCGCGATGAGGGCGTGCTGGTGATCGGACTGGGGCGCTTCGGAGCGTCGATCTCCCTGACGCTGGAGAAGCTGGGCACCCAGGTGCTCGCGATCGACAGCAACGAGGAGCTGGTGCAGAAGTACTCCGGCCAGCTCACCCATGTGGTCCGGGCCGACGCCACCCAGCCCGAGGTGCTCGACCAGATCGGCGCCTCCGACTTCTCCATGGCCGTGGTCGGTGTGGGCACCACGGTCGAGTCGAGCGTGCTGATCGCCGCGAACCTCGTGGACCTCGGCAATCCGCTGATCTGGGCGAAGGCGATCTCGGTGGCGCACGGCCGGATCCTGCAGCGCATCGGCTGCCACCACGTGGTCTATCCCGAGGCCGACGCCGGCAAGCGCGTCGCACACCTGGTCAACGGGCGCCTGATGGACTTCATCGAGTTCGACGACGACTTCGCGATCGTGAAGATGCGACCGCCGCACGAGGTGCAGGGCATGACCCTCGCGGAGTCCGACATCCGCCAGCGGCACGGCGTGACCGTGGTCGGGGTGAAATCCCCCGGCAAGGACTTCACCTATGCCGTCCCCGAGACGATGGTGGCCGCGCACGACCTCCTGATCGTCTCCGGCCGCACCGAGCTGATCGAGAAGTTCTCGCACCGCAACTGAGCCGGCGGCGACTCACCGGCCATCCTCTCCTGGACGCTGCCGCTGGGGAGGTCAACTCGTGAGCTCGCGTGACCTGCGGGCGGCGGCGTCCATCGCCGCGGCCAGCCCGGCCCGCACGCCCTCGCGCTCGAGTGCGGCGTAGCCCTCGGCGGTGGTGCCGCCGGGACTGCACACCCCGGCCTTCGCGACGGCGGGGTGCACTCCCGATTCCAGCAGCATGGTCGCCGCTCCGCGCATCGTCTGCTGGACGAGGGAATCGGCGAGGTCGCGCCTCAGCCCCTGGCGGACGGCCTCCTCGGTCATCGCCTCGATGATCGCGAAGGCGAACCCGGCGAGCGATCCGGCGGCACCGATGAAGGCGTGGACCTGCTCCTCGGTGATGTCCACCGCGACGCCGGCCCGGGCGAACAGCGCATGGATCAGCTGGTGCTGGGCATCGGTGACGGAGCTGCCGCGCATCAGGCCCACGGCGCCCTCCCCCACCGAGATCGGCGTGTTCGGCATCGCCCGCACCACGGCGCGGCCCGCCGCGAGGGTGTCCTCGAGCTGTGCGAGGGTGGTCCCGGCGGCCAGGGAGATCATCACGGCGTCGGCGGGGATCAGGTCCCGCAGCTCGGTGATCAGGTCGAGGATCTGGTACGGCTTGACCCCGAGGACCACGACATCGGCGTCCGCGAGCGCGTCCTGGCGCGAGTCCGCGGCGGTGGCGCCGACCTGTTCGGCGGCGCGGCGGCTGCTGTCCGCACTGGTGTTGGCGATCCGCAGGCGGTCGGGCCGCACCCCGGCGTCGAGCATGGTCGCCGCGACCGGCCCGCCCATGTTGCCGGCGCCGATCACGGCGACCGTCACCGCGGCGAGGTCCGGCCCCGAGGGCTGTGCGGCGTCGGGGTCCTGGGTCTGAGCAGTGGTGTCGTCCATGCGTCCCAGGGTACGGGCGGTGGGGTCAGTTGTCGGCGGCGCGGCCGGGTCGAGTCTGCACAGCGGTGATCCTGCGCTTCTCGAACAGGACCAGCAGCTGCACGAGGAGCACCCCGGCCACGGCGATCCCGAGCAGGCCGATCCAGCCGGCGCTCGGGGGAGCAGGGAGCCGTCCGTCGTCTGCCAGGGCCACAGGCTGCGCAGCGCCCCGATCATCACGCCGGCCAGCACCACCATGGTGCCGCGATGATGGCGGAGCAGCAGGTGCCGCATCAGGCGCACGATCACGACCAGGCCCACCAGGGCCCAGAGGCCGAACCAGGCGATATATCCCAGGTCCCGCTCGTCCACGGCCTGCAGCGTGGGCTGGTAGAGGCCGAGGCTCAGCAGCAGGAACGATCCCGAGACGCCCGGCAGGACGAGTGCGCACACCGCGATCGCGGCCGCCGGGGCGACGATCCACGGGCTCGGTGCGAGCGCCGTGGTCGGCAGCGAGGTGAGCGCCAGTCCTCCGAGCGCACCGGCCGCGAAGAGGAGGAGCTCGGGCAGTCGCCATCTCCCGCCGGACAGCCTCACCGGCACCAGCACGGACCCGGCCACGAGCCCGAGGAACAGGGCACGCATGGCTTGCGGGTAGGTCTCCACCAGCTGGCCGATCGGACCGGCGACGGTGAGCACCGCCACCGCCATCCCGATCAGCAGCGGGATCACCAGGCGCCAGGAGACGGCCGCGAGCTGCTTCCGCGCGGCCGGTACCCGCTGCGGACCGGTGACCAGGACACGGACTGCGGCGGTGACGTGGTGGCCTGAGTCGATCAGCTCGTCGTAGATCCCGGTGACCAGCGCGACCGTGCCACCGCTGACACCGGGCACGGTCTCCACGACCCCGATCAGCGCACCTCGGAGCAGGTTGCCGATCAGCGAGCGGCGGCAGGGGCGGGGGGCTCCCTGCCCCGGGTGCGGGATGACGGGGCTGCTGGGCTGGGTGGCATCCGTCATGGCAGCAGGATACCGGTCGGCCGCAGGGGATCCGTTCAGCGCCGGGGTCCCCAGTGCGGGGGCACGTCCTGGGCGAGGCGGGCGTCGTTGGATTCATCGGCCCCGGGCTCCGGGGAGTCCTCCTCGACGCGGTCGGGGAGGATCGGCCGACGGTTCTGCGCGGCCGGGTCCCCCGACGATGAGGGGTCCGGTTCATCCCAGGGGATCGGTCTGCCGGTCACCGAGGAGATGACGACGCGACCAGGGGGCCTGGCCGCTCCGCCGTCGGCCGCTCGGCGGCCGGTCCCGGCGGCGTTCATTGGCGTTCCTGGTAGCGACGGATGGCGCTGGAGACGGAGACGTCCAGCAGCACCGAGCGCTGCTCGAAGCCGAGGAAGCTGCGCACCTCGGTGGCCAGGTGCTCCTCGAGGCGGGCACGGCCGTCGGAGCAGATGTACTCCACCACCGCATCGAAGTCGTCGCTGGAGTAGAAGGACAGCGGGTGACCGGCGGGGATCTGGGGCCTGGGCAGACGATGGCGGATGGTGCCCACCCCCGTCGGGGAATCCGAGCTCTCCTCCGCCTGGACCAGGCGCAGCGCCCGGTCCACGGCGCGCCGGATCCGCTCGGCCTCGCCGTCGGGGTCGATGAACAGCGCCCAGGACCATACCCGCTCGGTGGCCCAGCCCGCGGCCTCGAGTCGCTCGGCCCGCAGCCGGTCGCGCTCGCGCTGGCTGGTGGTGTCGACGTAGTGCGCGCCGTCGGTGTCCACGGCCAGCAGCATCCGGCCGGGCATGTCCGGGTGGCCGAGCGCCAGCTCGATCCGGTCGCCGGAGAGCCCGAAGTCGCGCTCGACCAGCAGGCCGAGGCGGAAGAGGCGATCGGCGAGGTCCTGCACCAGGGCGTCGGTCTCCAGGGCGCGCGGCTCACGGAGCTCCTCGGGCGACGGCGCATGCTCCGCGTCCGCCTCCGGCGGCTCCGCCACCTGTTCGCTCGCGTCCTGCGCGGACGCCTCGGACTCCGCGGCCACGGCGCCGGATCCAGTGTCCTCGTCGGCGGGAGCGTCCTCGGCGGAGCCGTCCATGGGGCCGGCATCGTCCGGGGAGCCGGCGGAGCGGCGGGCCATGGCGGCCTCGATCGCCGCGTCCAGGTCCTCGTCCGTCATCTCCGCATCGCCCCGGGCCTGCTGCTCCGCATCGTCGGGCGTGCCGGGAACCGGCGTTCCCTCCGGGACCGCGGTGGCGGGGGCGGGCCGCGCCTCCTGCGGCTCGGGCGGGGCGATCTCGTCCTCGCTGCCGGTGAGCGCGGCGACGTGCGGGATCACTGGGACATCGGGGCCGCCCTGGAGCACCCAGAGCATGGCGCGCAGGTCGCGGGCACCGTCGGAGCGCAGCCGGGCATGGTCGAGGTCCTGCACCCCGATCGCGGAGACCACGGTGGTGCGGCCGCGGGCACGGGTGATCACGGTGGCCAGGGCCTTGCGTCCGCTCGCCTCGGAGAGGGGGCCGAAGCGGTGCAGCAGCCGCCCGTGCGGAGTCTTGCCGAAACCGACCGAGACGATGATGTCATCCCGCACGACGGCGGTGGCCTGCTCCGCCGGCAGGACGGTGAAGACCTCGTTCGCGCCGGGATCGAAGTAGTCGCGCAGGGCCGGGATCACCGAGACGGTGTTCATGATCCGCTCCATCAGCCGGCGAGCATGATCCTCGGTGAAGGTCAGCACCGCCAAGGAACGCTCGGGACGGGTGCGGGCGTGCTCGATCACCAGATCGGTCACCCGGCGCAGCTCGGCCTCCGTGCTCTCGACGTACTCCATGCCCTCGGTGACCAGGCCCCGCCCGTTCTCGACCATGACCAGGCGATCCTGCTCGGGGGCGATGGGGCTGGGAACGGCGATGACCTCGCCGGCCAGGGCGCGCCGCTGGGCGAAGCCCCGCAGCCCCTCGGCGGCGGGGTGCGGATCCCGCAGGATCTCGGCGTGCGGGGCGATCTGCAGCATGTCGTCCAGCAGGCTGGGCGCGGAGTCCCCGCCGTACTCGAGCGGGTCCCCGACCACGACGGTCTGCTCCCCGCGGACGATCGAGGGCAGGGCGGCGGCGGTGGGCAGGCGTCCGCCGTCGGCGACCACGACCACGTCGAAGTGGCGTCCGCGCGGGATCACCTGAGGCACCAGATACGGGGAGGCGAGCCACGCCGGGCGGGCCGCGAACAGGATGTCCTCGTACTTCGCGGCGAGGTCCCGGATGGAGACCGTCGAGGAGCGGGCGAGCTCTGCGATCGCGGAGCGGGAGGTGTCCGGGTAGGCCTTCATGGTCTCGACCCTGGTGTCGTCGGCGGCGGCATGGACGCGAGCGGCGGCACGGGTGACGTGCTCCGCATCCAGCCTCCGGAACCGTTCGGCCACCTGGGACAGCGAGGTCCCGTCGTACTGCGAGATGGTCGGCTCCGCGCCCGCGATCAGCTCCAGGACGCTTCCCCACCAGGCCAGCTCGAGCTCGGCGCCGACCAGCTCGCGGTCCACGCGGCGGGCGCGGAGATCCTCGACCAGGTCCCCGAGCCCGTCGAAGCTGAGGCGGCGCAGCAGCTCGGTGCGGCGCGGGAGGGTCTCGAGATCACCGCGGTCGGCATGCAGGGCCTCGACGCGTCGCTCGAGCTCGCTCAGCTCGGTGCGGGCGAGGTCCGCGCCCGAGGTCGTGCCGTCCAGCAGCACGGCGAGCTCGTCGAGCACCTTCTCGGAGCGGGCCGCGGCGCGATGGACGGCGCCGAGGTCGCTGGGCAGTGCGGGGCGCGAGAGCGTCGTGGTGGCCTCGGCGGATTCCTGCGCCTCCCCGAGCGTCGCCCGCCGCCAGTCATCGGCGACCTTCCTCGCCTCGGTGAGGTCGTGGTGGAGATCCGGGGACAGCGCAGCCGGGCGCTGCAGCGCGCCGGCGTCCTTGCGCAGGCGCCGCCGCGTGCCGAAGCCCATGGACACGCCGCGCTCCTCGCGCCAGCGTCGGTCCGCGGTGGCGGCGACGAGGTCTGCCAGCGGGGCGGAGAACACTGCCGCCTGGAAGGTGTCCAGCAGGGTCCGCACCCGATCGAGCAGGGCGAGGCGCTCCTGCAGCTGGTGCAGGGTGGTGGGCTCGGTGAGACCGAGCTCGCCGCCGCTGCGGGCACAGGCCCGGCGCAGCTGCGGCAGCACGTCCGTGCGCAGCTCATCGATCAGCTCCGCGGCGCGGGCGGCCTGGGTGTCGCTGCTGATGGGCGCGCCGTACCAGGCCGTCATCTCCGGCCCGCTGGTGAGCACGCCGACCTCGGCCGCCTCCCGCAGCGCGTCGACGAAGCGATCCCGTTCGGCGCCGATCATCTGGGCGGCGACGTCGGCCCGCAGGCGCACCTGCGTGCGCGGTGCCGGGCTCAGCCGCGTCAGCGCTGCCAGTGCGGAGATCGCCTCGTGCGCGGAGGCGTCCCAGGGATGTTGGAGGCGATGCATCGCCTCGACGTGGCCCACCAGGATGTCCCGGCTCTCGCCGAGTTCTGCGGGAGCGATGTCATCGGGCCCCAGGCCGTGGGAGCCGGCGCGGCGCAGGCTGCGCAGCAGGGCGGCGGAGGCGTTGCGCTGCAGCGACGGGTCCGGTGAGAGATCGAAGACGAGCTCCTCGAGGTCGCGTCGGCCGGCGATCTCGACCAGCTGGGCGAGGTTGCGTCGACGCTGGGAGACGATCAGGACGGAGCGGCCGCGGGCGTTGAGCTCCTCGGCGAGGTCGATCACGAGGTCGAGGCTGGTGGTGCCGGGCGGGGTGGCGACGGCGAGGTCCTGGCCGGCGAGCACCCGGGCCAGCACTGCGCGGTGGCCGGGATCGACAGCCGCGACCAGCTCCTCCTCGGGGATCTCGGGGACCTCCTGCTCCGCCTCCTGGCCACGGACCACGGCCCGGGCAGATTCGTCGCCGGCGAGTGCGGCCACCAGCGGGGAGGCGGCCCAACCACCCAGGTCGGCATCCAGGTCCTCGGCGACGGAGCCGGCGGCGTCCATCAGGTTCCCGACCACCAGGGCGTGGAGCACGCGGAAGCCGGGCAGCGGCTGGCCGAGCGAGCGGAAGGCGTCGAGGACGGGGTTGGGGTCGAAGCCGTGGGCGCCGTCAGTGGTGGCCAGCAGTGCGCGGGCGTCGACCGCGACGCCGGCCTCGCGCAGAGCGCGCAGCAGCACCGGGTTGAGGTCGGCGGTGGCGTCGACCTCGAGGTCGACGTCCTCCCGGGCGTTGCCCCGCAGACGCAGCGTGATCGGTCGCACCAGCACGGGGGCGTGGATCGGGGCGGAGCCATCCTCGGGGTACCAGATCGCCTCGCCGATGCCGAGGTGACAGGTGGTCAGGCCCACCTCCTCCGCGTGACGCTCGGCGATCTCCCGGATGGAGCGGGCGTGGGCGCGGGCGTCTGCCAGTGCACCGACCTCCCGCACCAGCGAGGAGAGCCGGGTGGGGCCGCGACCGGCGAGCAGCTGGGCCAGGCCCGAGGGATGGGAGTGGGTCAGATCCAGCACCACTCCCCCGGCCCGGATCTGGGTGAGGAACGAGGGGGCGTGGACCCCGCCGGTGATCTGCTGGGACCAGCGGTCCAGGGCGTCGGCGACGCGGTCCTCCCGGCTCAGCGGACGATGCTCGCGCGGCGTGGCCGGCAGGTCGTCCTCATCCTGCCCGGGCGCGATCCCGGCGCCGATCTCCTCGGCGTGCGGATCCAGGACCACCTCGTACCCGCCGGTCGCCCGCGACGGGCCGGAGCCGGCGCGGGAGGCGTCGGCGTCGGCGCCGTGGCCCGCACTGTCGGGGGCGGCGGCGCGCTGGTCCGCGGCCGCTCGTGCGGCCCCGGCCCGGTCCTCACGACGCTCGCTCGCCAGGGCCGACAGGGCGTCATGACGGGCGGCGGCGTCCTCACCCGGACGCTCCGACCGCTTCTTCCCACGCAGGAAACTCCACATGGGCACCCACGCTACCGGCGCGGGGACCCCTGCTCGTGCAGGCGTGCCGTACCTCGCCGACCGGGCCTGCTCACATCTGCCGGGCGCAGCCGCCGGGAAGGGTCTCAGACTTCGTGCAGCCGTACCGAGGACTCCTCGAGATGGGCGCGGAGCGCGTCCGGGACGGGGCCGGTGATCACCAGGTCGGTGAGCACCGAGACCGGGCAGATGCCGGCGAGCGCACGGTGGCCGATCTTGTCGGCGGTGGCGAGCCCCACCACCCGGCGGGAGTGACCGATCATGATCCGGGTGACCCCCGCCTCCGCATCGGAGTTGCAGGTCAGTCCGGCATGGAGATCGAGCCCGACGGTGCCGACGAACATGGTGTCCAGCCAGAGATCGCGCATGGTGGCGGTGGCGAGCGGGCCGGTCAGCTCGAAGGAGTACGGCTCGGCGACGCCACCGAGGACGACCGTGCGCACCGAAGGGCGCAGCACGGCCTCGGTGGCGATGTTCAGGGCCGCGCAGACGACCGTCAGCCCGGGGGTGCCGTCCCGGGAATCGATGTCGGGGCGGGCCACGGCGCGGCGTGCAGTCGCGGTGGTGGTGCGGCCGCCGTTGAAGCCGATGATCTGGCCGGGCTCGACCATCACGGCCGCCCGTTCGGCGATACGCTCACGCTGCGCGGAGTCCTCGTCGGCGCTGCGGGGCACGGTCGCCAGGGAGTAGGCGACGTCGACCGCGACGATCCCGCCATGGGTGCGCCGCGCGAGCTGGGCGCGCTCCATCTCCATGAAGTCGCGCCGGACGGTGGACTCGCTGACCCCCAGCTCCCGTGCGACGTCGGCGACGCTGAGGCGCTTGGTCGAGGCGAGCAGGGTGAGCACGTGGTCCCACCGGGCGCTGCGATCCATGGGTGCTCTGCGGGGCCCGGAGATCTCCGGCCCCTTTTCGTCAGATCTTGAATTACGCAGATTCACGCAGCAAGTATTGCGCACTCTGTCATGAAATGGGTCGATCTCGCGCAAGAACCGTCAATTTTGCCGTTGTGCGCGGAGCACATTTGAGACACCGGGCAGCCTCGTCATACGTTGACTCCGTCGCCCCGGACACGGGGCGGTTCCGCGAACGAGAGGATATCCATCATGGGTTTCGATGACGCGCTGAACAAGGCCAAGAGTCTCGCCTCCGAGAACCCCGAGCAGGCCGAGCAGATGCTCGACGCCGCGGGTGAGCAGATCAAGGATCGCACTCCGGACAATGTCGATGGCCAGGTCGACAAGGGCGTCGACGCCGCGCGCGACAAGTTCGGGCTCGGCGGCGAGGACGACAAGGACAAGGACGACTGAGTCCCGACCCCTCGCGACTGAGCACTGAGGAGCCCCCGACGCGATCGCGTCGGGGGCTCCTCAGTGTGTCGGGCCTCGACCCCTGGCCGGACCGGTCGCGGGGCAGGTCAGTCGCGGCGGCGCATGATCGCGTAGCCCGCGACCGCGACGACGAGGACGATCACCGCGAGGCCCCCGAGCAGCACCGGCATCGACAGGCCGCCGTCCTGCTCGGACTGCTCCGCGGCCTCGGACTCGCCCTGGGCCGACGCGTCACCGGTGGCGGTGGGGAGCTCCTGCGGGGACTCCTCGGAATCCTCCGTGCTCGCGCCGCCCCCGTCGCTCGGTCCCGCGACGGCGTCCTCCTCGGCGGCGGGGTCCTGCTCGACGGTGAGCGTCAGGGTGCCCTCGATCGGGTGGCCGTCGCCGGAGACGACGCGCCACTGGATGTCGTAGGTGCCGACGGGCAGCGGCTCGGGCAGGGTCGCGGTGGCGGTGGGGCCCTCGACGGCCGGAGTGACCTCGGCGACCTGGTCCCCGGACTCGTCGGAGACCCGCACCAGCGGGCTGACGTCGAGGATGTCGGCGGAGAAGGTGAAGACGACCGCCTCGGGTGACGTCTCCAGAGTGGAGCCGTCGGCCGGATCGGTGCTGAGCAGGGTGTCATGCGCCTGCGCGGGCGCCGGCAGAGCGAGCATCGCGGCGAACAGCAGGGCGACGCACACGGCGAGCGCGGAGGTGGAACGAGCTGCGGAACGACTGATCACTGAGGTCACCACAGCAGGCTACGCCAGCACCCTGAGCACCAGATCATGCCTTCGCTCACAGCCGTGGCAGCTCCACATGATGGCGCAGCACGGGCAGCGCGGCGCGTGCGGCCTCGACCTCCTCGAGGTCGAGGTCCACCAGCAGCAGCCCGGGCTCCCGCCCGAGCTCCTGGCGGATCCGACCCAGCGGGCCGACGACGGCGCTGCGACCGATCCCGCGGGCGGCGGGGCCGGAGTAGCTCGGGGGCGGCGACTGGTCCGCGGCGAGGACGACGGTGGTGGAGTCCAGGGCGCGGGCGCGCAGCAGCAGCTGGAGCTGTTCGCGCTTGCCGGGCCCGTCCTTCCAGGCCAGCGGGAGCAGGATCGCCTGGGCACCGTGCTGGGCGAGCGCCGTGAACTGCTCCGGGAAGCGCACGTCGTAGCAGGTCGCGACCCCGAACCGGGTTCCGGCGAGATCGAAGGTGATCAGCTCATCGCCCGGGGCGACGGTGCGGGACTCATCCGCGCCGAAGGCGTCGAAGAGGTGGATCTTGCGGTAGTCGAGATGCGGGTCCCAGTTCGGGCCGCGCACGATCACGGTGTTGTGGACCCGCCCGTCGTCGGTGGGGGTGAAGGAGCCGGCGACCACCACCACGCCATGCTCCTCGGCGAGCTCCTGGACCACCTGGGCGAACTCCTCGTGGTGCGCCACGGCGGCCGCGCGCAGGTCCGTGCCGAAGGGGGTGAGGGTCGCCTCCGGCAGCAGCACCAGGTGGGCGCCCTCCTCGGCCGCCTCGGCCACCGCGGAGCGCACGGTGTCGAGGGTGGCCCTCACCTCCTCGGAGACCTCGATCTGAGCCAGCGCGATGCGCGGACCGGCCACGCGCCGCACCTGTGCGAGAGCGTCCGGGGTGTCGATGTCCGCGCCCTCCGCGCCGGTGGCCGGCAGCGTCACCAGCTCCTGATCGGCCAGCTGCGCGTACAGCCGGCGCAGGCTGAGGTCGGCCCAGCCTCCCTCCGCACGCTCGACCGCGGTCAGTGCCGCGCGCAGCCGGCCCAGCGGCCAGGCGGCACCGAGGAACTGGAGGTGGCCGTCCTCCGCCTCCAGTGCCGCGACGCTCGAGCTCTCGGCACTGGCGGCGGCGAGCGCCGCGAGGGTCTCGGGGCGCAGCATCGGCATGTCGCCGCCGAGCACCAGCACGGTCGCCTCGTCGGCGCCCTCGGAGAACTCGGCGACCCCCCGCTCGAGCGCGGCCAGCGGGCCCGACCTGGGCGGGTCCTCGAGCACGAAGCGGGCTCCGTGGCGCTCGGCGAGCACGTCCCCGTCCTCGCCGCTGGGACCCACCACGATGCGGCGGCCGACGGGGGCGGCGCGCAGCACCCTCTCCAGCGCGCTCGCCCCGGCGATCGGCAGACGCGTCTTATCGGTGCCGCCGAGGCGCGAGGACGCACCTCCGGCCAGGATGATCGCGGCGACGGTGGCGGAGGTCTCGTGCAGCTGGCTGGACATGCTCAGATCCTGCCACGGAGCGCTACCATGTTCGAGGCCCTTCGTCGCTGCATCGCGCGCTCGGGCCGGATCGCCCCCGTAGCTCAGGGGATAGAGCACCGCTCTCCTAAAGCGGGTGTCGCGCGTTCGATTCGCGCCGGGGGCACGAAGGAATAGCAGGTCAGGGCAGCAGTGCAGCCGTGCCGCCGAGCCGGGCCGTGATGCCGGCCGCCGCCTGCCCGCACGCATCGCGCAGCTCGTCCAGCCGCTCCCGGTCCACGCGATATCGCGGGGCCGCGATCAGCAGCGAACCGACGAGATCGCCCCGATGATCCCGCACCGCGGCAGCGATCCCCACCTCGTCGGGGACGGTGAGCCCGTCGTTGACGGCGCACCGCTCGTCGTCATCGCGGGAGAGCGCGGCCAGAGCCTCCTCGTCGGTATCGAGACGCTCCAGGGCCGTGGCGCGGGCCTCTCCGCTCATCTCCCGCAGGAAGATGCGCACGGAGCTCGAGGCCGGCGTCGCGTAGCGGGTGCCGAGCTCGACCGCGTGCTTGACGGCGCGCCGGGAGGGCACCTGCTCGACGGTCGCCGCGCCGTCGCCGTCCCACAGCAGCAGGGAGCTGGTCTCCCCCGTCGCCTCGGTGACCTCGGCGAGCACCGGCGCGGCGGCGCGGCGGATGTCCAGATCGGACAGCAGCGAGCCCGCGACCTGCAGCAGGCCGAGGCTCAGCCGGTACTTCTGGGAGTAGGGATCCCGCTCGACGAGTCCCTCGGACTCCAGCGTCGGCAGCATCCGGGAGACCGAGGACTTGTGCAGCCCGACCTGCTCGGCGATATCGACCACGCCGAGCACCGGGTGCTGGGCCGTGAAACAGCGCAGGATCGCCATCGCCGTCGCGACGGGGGATCCGCTGCGCACGGGGCTCTCGTTCCCGGTGGTGCTCGCCATCGCCTCTGCCCTCCCTGTGACCCGCTGGACGTCCGTGGATCCTACGCGTCCGCCGCACGACGGGCCTCGAGCGCCCGCCGAAAGGAGCCGAAGCCGCTCTGGTCGAAGGTGCCCGGAGGTCCCCAGATCACCACGACCCGCAGCGATCCCTTGCCGATGTTGGCGAGGTCGTGCGGGGTGGCCGCCGGGCTGCGGAGACTGTCGCCGGGTCCCAGCTCGAAGCTCTCGCCGTCCTGACGGATTCGGGCCCTTCCTTCCGTGACCAGGTAGAGCTCCTCGAGGGGCGGGTCGTCGTGGGTGTGCATGCCCTCGAAGGCACCGGGTCCGAGCGTCCAGGTCTGGACAGCGGCCATGAGCTGTGAGTCACCCGCGAAGTGGTGCTCGACGCTCAGCGGCCCCCGACCCCCGTGCATCGCGAACTCGACGGCGTACCGGCCTCGGCGGTCGACGGGGTCCATGGGCTGCCTCCTGAGCAGTCGCGGTCATCGGGGGTGACGGCGGGCCCGGCAGCTCGACCGGGCTCCGCCGTCGTCCCCGCCCGGTCAGGCCGGGATGATGTTGTACTCGGGGCCGAAGGGGAACTTCGTGATGTTCTCGACGCCGTCCTCGCCGACCACGAGGATGTCGTGCTCGCGGTAGCCGCCCGCTCCGGGCTGTCCCTCGGGCACGGTGATCATCGGTTCCATCGAGACCACCATGCCGGGCTCGAGCACGGTGTCGATGTCCTCGCGCAGCTCGAGGCCCGCCTCGCGGCCGTAGTAGTGGGACAGGACGCCGAAGGAGTGGCCGTAGCCGAAGGTGCGGTTGGGCAGCAGCCCGTAGCCGATATAGATCTCGTTCAGCGCCGCGGCGATGTCCTTGCAGACGGCTCCGGGCTTGATCAGCTCGAGGCCGGCACGGTGCACCTCGACGTTGACGTTCCACATCCGCAGGGACTCCGCGTCGGGCTCGCCGAAGAAGAGCGTGCGCTCCAGGGCCGTGTAGTAGCCGGTGGGCATCGGGAAGGCGTTCAGCGAGAGGATGTCGTGCTCCTGGACCTCCCGGGTGGTGGCCCAGTTGTGGGCGCCGTCGGTGTTGATGCCGGACTGGAACCAGACCCAGGTGTCCCGGATCTCGCGGTGCGGGAAGGCCTTGGCGATCTCGTGGGTCATCGCCTGGGTGCCGGCGAGGGCGACCTCGAACTCCTTGACCCCGGCGTGGATCGCGTCCTTGATGGCCTGGCCGCCGATGTCGCCGATCCGGGCGCTCTCGCGGATCACGGCGATCTCCTCGTCGGACTTCAGCATCCGCTGGCGCATGGCGGCCTGGGAGACGTCCACCAGCTCCGCCCCGGAGAAGGTGTCCTGGAGCTGCTGGCGGATCAGCTGGGGGACGGTGTCGTCCTCGATGCCGAGTCGCTTCGGGCTCTTCACGCCGCGCTGGGCGAGGGCCTGCTGGAGCGCGAAGTAGTAGTTGTCGCGCTGCCAGTCGGTGTAGACGAGGTTCTCGCCGTAGCTGGTGCGCCAGGGCATCCCGGCGTCGATGTTGGCGCTGATGGTGCAGGTGTCATCGGCGGTGACGACCATGCCGTAGTTGCGTCCGAAGTAGGTGAACAGGAAGTCCGAGTAGTACTTGATGCCCTGGTAGCTGGTGAGGATCACGGCGTCGAGGTCCTTCTCGGCCATGATCTGACGCAGGCCTGACAGGCGGCGCTCGAACTCGGCGTCGGAGAACGTCAGCTGCTGCTTCTCGCCGATGTGCAGGGTCTTCAGGCGCTCCAGCTCGGAGACGGAGCTCGCGGTGGCGGGGGTCGTGGTCATGGGGTGCTCCTATCGGGGTGCCGCCGGTGGGCGGCCATCGGGTGCGGTGGCGTCTTTGCCTCACAGCTCCTGAATTGCATTCAGCGCAACCGTGTTGCATTCATTGTGTGCCGCGTGGTGGGTCACGTCAAGGGGTGCCGAGCTCCCGGCGCAGATCCGTCGCGAGAGCCTCGGTGACCTGCTCGAACAAGAGCTCCCCCTTACGGGCGTCGGAGCCGTCGGGGGCGGAGAGGCACCCGGTCTCCGGGGTGCGCTCGGCGACGACCGGCAGCCGGTCGAAGCGCGGCAGGCTCGCCGGCGGATGGCTCACGGCGCGCTCCATCTCGACCAGCTCGGGGCGCAGGTGCAGCATCAGCGAGGTCTCCAGGACACCGCCGTGCTCGATGTCCCAGCCGGGAAAGCCCTTCGGATACACCTCGGCCAAGGTCGCCTCCGAGACGTAGTCCCAGTAGGACAGCAGCAGCACCGAGGGCGTCGACCCTCCCTCGCCCGCGATCCCGGCCGCCCGGACGTCGCCGAGCGCGAGATCCGCCGCCTCGTAGAGGAACTGGTAGTTCTCGAAGTGCCCGTTGAGCACCACCACGTTCGCCACGCCCTGGGACAGGAAGCCCGCGAGCACGCAGCGTGCCTGGGCGATGAGGGCGGCGGCGTCCAGGCTGATGGTGCCGGGAAGATGGTCGCCCCCGCCGGACTTCTGCTGGGACTTATAGCCGTAGGCGAGCGGCTCGGCGACCTTCGCCCCGGTGCGCGCCGCCACCGCCTCGGCGATGGTCGTGGACAGCAGGGCGTCGGTCCCCATCGGCAGATGGGGGCCGTGCTGCTCGAAGGCCCCGGCCGGCACGATCACGGTGGCGCCGCCCCGCGCCACCCAGTCCCGATAGCGGTGGGCATCCAGGTGGGCCAGCCGGACCGGCTGCTGCGCTGCGGTGTCAGGCACTCTCTCGCATCCTCTCGTCAGGGTTTCTCGGCATAGGGGTTCTGGGGTTCGGTGAGGGTGCCCGCGCCGACGCCGCGTCGCGGGTCGGGGCGGGGGATCCCGTCGGCATCGACGGTGTCATCCTCCGCCCGGCGCTTCGGATCGTTGATCTCCTTCTCCAGCCGCCGCACGAACTTGTTGCGAGCCCTCAGGCGGCGGACGAGGTTGATGATCATCAGCAGGATCACGAAGGAGAACGGGAAGGCGCCGATGATGGTGCCGGTCTGGACGGTGTCGACGACGTTCACGCCGCCGAGCGCGAGCAGCAGCACCGCGACCGTGCCGATGCTGGCGACCAGGACCACACGGAAGAGGGGGCCGGACTTCTTCGGGGCCGAGACGAACTCGGCGAGGGCATAGGTGCCCGAGTCGAGGCTGGTGACGTAGTAGGTGGCCACCAGGATCGTCGCGATCACCAGCAGCGGGCCACCGACCACGGGGATCATCCCGAGCATCGAGAAGAGCCCGGCGGAGGTGTCCTCGGCGACGTCGGCGGAGACGCTGCCGCCGGAGAGGTCGTCGTAGTAGGTACCGGCTGAGCCGATCACAGCCACCCACACCATCACGATCAGGGTGGGGATGACGGTCACTCCCAGGACGAACTCGCGGATCGTCCGGCCGCGGGAGATGCGGGCGATGAATCCGGCGACGAAGGGCGAGAAGGCGATGACCCAGCACCAGATGAAGACGGTCCAGATCCCGTTCCAGCTCTCCGACCAGTCCCCGAGCGGCGCAGCGGCGGTCTCCGCTCCGGTCCAGAAGCTCATCGGGATGAAGTGGGAGAAGAAGGACCCGAAGGTCTGGGAGAGGTTCGACAGGATGTACACAGTGGGACCGAAGACGAAGACGCCGATGACCAGCACGATGCTCAGCACCGAGTTCAGTTCGCTGATGCGCTTCATCCCCTTGTTCACGCCCAGGAAGGCGGAGAGGGCGGTGAGCCCGCCGAGCACCACGATGACGACGAACCAGACGGCGGGACCGGAGAGGATCCCGGTGAAGGAGGTCAAGCCGGAGCTGAACTGCATCGCGGCGAAGCCGAAGGAGGTGGCCAGACCCAGAACCGTGGCGATGATGGCGAGCAGCTCGATGACGACTCCGGCCGGCCGCTGGACGCGCTCCGGGAGCAGATCGACGGTCGCCTCACGGAAGGTGAGGGTCTTGCCGAGGTTGTGATGGGAGTAGGCCAGGCAGATGGCGACCACGCAGTACATAGCCCAGGCCGTCAGCCCCCAGTGGAAGTACGTCCACACGATGCCGCCCTGACCGGGGTTGCCGGCATCCGCCACCACCGGAGCGCCGTCCTGCAGCAGGATCGGTTCGGCGATCGACCAGAAGATCAGGCCGATCCCCTGGCCGCAGGCGAAGAGCATGGAGTACCAGGCGAACTTGCCGTGCTCGGGCCGGGCCTTGGGGCCGCCCAGTCGGATCGAGCCCATCCTGCTCAGGCACAGCCAGGTGCACACGCCGAAGGCGATCAGCGAATAGGCGACGAACCACCAGGTGAATCCGCCGGTGACGAAGGTGCGCAGGCGGCCGATTACCGCCGCGGCGCCATCGGGGTCCGCGATCACCGCGATCACCGCAGCGAGGATCAGCAGCGGCGGCAGCACCATGATGATCCCGCGGTCCAGCGGCGGGATCAGCCGGCCGCGGAAGCGCGGGAGGACGACAGTGCTGCCGCGCTCCGCCTCGGCACCCTCCTCGCTGGCCGTGACGGTGGGGGCGGCATCGACCGGCTCCCGGTCGTCGTCCGGCGGAGAGCTCTCGTGGTCTGTGGAATCGGATGTAGGCATCTGGACGTCCTCCAACGGCGCTGTTGTGGGCTGGCTCCCCGGTGGGACGGGGTCGCAGCTCCTTCCGACGACCTGTTGCATCATGGGCAACTCGGTTGCGGCACATCTTTGCAGTGACCGGCCTCACGGTCAACCCTCCGACGGCACCCGTGCGTGCTCTCCACAGCACGGGCGCCGCGGCGCTCACATGGGCTCCTTGACCCCTCGTCGGATCAGCCACGCGTTGACCGGATAGCTGCACAGGAAGCCGAACACCATGGCGATCTGCATGAAGAACCAGTAGGCGGGGGTCGACGGCGGCGCATGCCCGTCGAGCCAGTGCGGCAGCACGGCGAGCTGGACGATCGCCATGAACCCGATCATCCCGACCTGCCAGGCGGCGATGGAGGCCACGTCCGCCTTCAGCGCGGCGAGGAGCCCCTGGACGAGTCCCAGCTGGCGCATGGGCGCGATCGCGAAGTACTGCAGGACCACCCCGAACACGAAGGCCAGGACGGTGCCGACGACCCAGCCCCCGTAGACCTCGTGACGCAGCAGCGCGACCGGCACCAGCGCGGGCAGCAGCGCCATCAGCACGTCCGCGGCGTGGTCATCGGCACCTCCTGCGCCCCCGGGTTCGGGTCCTCGGGTCACGCCCCGATCATCTCGAGGACCGCCGCGCGAGGGAAGTCCCCGATGGGCGAGGCGGCCACCCGGGAACCGCACCCGGGGTGATCAGGCGGCCGCGCGCCGCAGGTCGTGATGGGCGGTCTCGCGGGCGATGAGCACCGCGATCAGGGAGACTGCGGCCGCGGCCATGAGGTACCACGCAGGGGCGATCGTGCTGCCGGTCATCCCGATCAGCAGCGTGGCGACGAACGGAGCCGTGCCGCCGAAGATCGCATTGGACAGGTTGAAGCTGACAGCGAAGCCCGAATACCGGACCTCGGTGGGGAACAGCTCGGCGAGGAAGCTCGGCAGCGTGCCGTCGTTGAGGGTGAGCATCGCGCCCAGCAGCACCTGCACCAGCAGGATCACCAGGAAGGAATCGGTCTCCAGCAGGAAGAACGCCGGCACCGTGAGCACGATGAAGCTCACCGACGCGCTGAGCAGCACCTTCCGCCGCCCGAAGCGGTCCGAGAGCAGGCCGGTGAGGAAGATGAAGCCGATGTAGGTGAACAGCGCGACCGTGGTGGCGATGTAGGCGCGGGTATCGCTCAGGCCGAGCTCGGTCGACATGTACACCGGCATGTAGCTGAGGATCATGTAGAAGCCGACGGCGTTGAGCAGGACCGCGCCGGAGGCGAGCAGCCCGGTGCGCCAGTAGGTGACCAGCAGCTGCTTGGTCGGCGCCTTCACGACGTCGTCGCTCTTCGTCAAGGCCTGGAACTCGGGGGTGTCCTCGAGCTTGTTCCGGATGTACTTGCCGATCAGGCCCATCGGCGCTGCGAGCAGGAACGGCAGGCGCCATCCCCACGACTCCATCTGGGGATCGGTCAGCGTCACGCTCAGCAGCGAGGCGATCAGGGAGCCGAGCAGCAGGCCCGAGGCGGTGGAGGCCGGGACCACCGCGGCATACATGCCCCGCCGGCGAGGCGGTGCATATTCCACGAGGAAGGCGGAGCTGCCGGCGTACTCGCCGGCGGCGGAGAAGCCCTGCACGAGGCGCAGCACGAGCAGGAGCAGCGGGGCGAGGAATCCCACGGTCTGGTACGAGGGCAGCAGGGCGATGAGGAAGGTCGCGCCGGACATGATCAGGATCGACCAGGCGAGCGCGGTCCGCCGACCGACCCTGTCCCCCAGGTTGCCCCAGAAGAACCCGCCGATGGGGCGGATGAGGAAGGAGATCGCGAACAGCGCGTAGGTGGACAGCAGGGCGACGCGCGGGTCGCTCTCCGGGAAGAAGACGACCGCGATCGTGGTGGCGAGATAGCCGTAGACGGCGTAGTCGAACCATTCGACGAAGTTGCCGATGAAGCTGGCCACGACCACCTTGCGGCGGGTCTGCGGGGTGACGCCGGTGCCGTCGTTGGCCCGCGAGCGCCCGCTCATGCTCAGGGATTCCGCATCGGGGGAACCGTCGGCCGGGGTGGCTGCGTCCTGGGGAGCAGTGGACATCATCGTCCGCCTCTCTATCGGTTGCTCTGTGTGCAACTAGGTTGCGTAGAACCTAGGCGCGTACGACACCGGCGTCAAGCGATCGGCGAGAAGTACCCTCCGCGGCCCCGGCCCGCCCACCGGGCCCGACGGGCGTGACGACGGGACGAACCCTCAGATGACCTGGCGCACCATCGCATCGAAGTGATGGATGTGAGCGAGGGCCAGCCGTTCGGCCCGGTCGGCATCGCCGGCGAGGATCGCCTCCAGCAGTGCGAGGTGCTCGCGGACATGTCCGGTCACATCCGGGAGCCGGTCGACCATGACGCTCCAGATGCGGGTGGCGAGGTTGTCGAGCCGGATCAGGGAGTCCTCGAGGTGGGGGTTGCCCGCGGCGCGGTAGATCAGGCGGTGCACGGCGAGATCTGCCGCCATCGCCTCGCGCCAGGGGGAGCCGTCCAGCAGGCCCTCGACCCCCTCGTGCGCCTCGCGCAGCGCGCCTCGCACCTCGGGATCGGCACGCAGGGCCGCCTTGCGCGCAGCGAGGGGCTCCAGCAGCTCGCGCACCTCGGACACCGTCGCCAGCTCGGTGATGTCCACCCCCGTCGCGAACGTTCCACGGCGCGGATAGGAGACCACGAGCCGGTCCACCTCGAGCCGCTTGAGCGCCTCCCGCAGCGGGGTGCGGCCGACCCCGAGCTCCTCGGCGAGACGACCCTCCTGCAGGGGATCGCCCGGAGCGATGTCGAGCACGACCAGGCGGTCCCGCAGCGTGCGGTACGCCCGCTCGGCGAGCGAGAGTGCAGGGTCGGCATGCACGGGCAAGGAGGTCATCGCAGTCCTTCCTCCGGAGCGGACAATCGTGGACGAGAAGTCGCGCGCCGCAGGGGTTGACGTCGCGCGACCGCCATCATACGGTGTGCCCATAACTGATATATCAGTTGTTCATGACAGGTACTTCAGGAGTTGCAATGACGCAGACCACTGCCCCCACCGGGACCGTACCGGCCGAGCTGACCCGCACCCTCGCCGAGCTCGACCCCGAGATCGCCGGGCACATCGACGCCGAGCTGGCCCGCCAGCGCGAGGGCCTGGAGATGATCGCCTCAGAGAACCACACCGCCGCTGCCGTGATGCAGGCACAGGGCTCGGTGCTGACCAACAAGTACGCCGAGGGCTACCCCGGCAAGCGGTACTACGGCGGCTGCGAGCACGTCGACGCCATCGAGACGCTCGCGATCGAACGGGCGAAGGCACTGTTCGGTGCGGCATTCGCGAACGTCCAGCCCCATTCCGGTGCCCAGGCCAACGCCTCCGTGATGCATGCGCTGATCCGTCCCGGGGACACGGTCCTGGGTCTGGAGCTGGCGCACGGCGGCCACCTGACCCACGGCATGCGGCTCAACTTCTCCGGGCGGCTCTACGACATCGCGGCCTACGGGGTGGACGAGAAAACGCACCGCGTGGACATGGACGAGGTCGCACGCCTGGCGCGAGAGCACCGCCCGAAGCTGATCATCGCCGGCTGGTCCGCCTACCCGCGGCAGCTCGACTTCGCCGCCTTCCGGGAGATCGCCGACGAGGTGGGCGCCTACCTGATGGTGGACATGGCGCACTTCGCGGGCCTGGTCGCCACCGGGCTGCACCCCTCCCCGGTCCCCCATGCGCACGTGGTCACCTCCACCACCCACAAGACCCTCGCCGGACCCCGCGGCGGACTCATCCTCACGAACGAGCCGGAGATCGCCAAGAAGGTGCGCTCGGCCGTCTTCCCCGGCCAACAGGGCGGTCCGCTCGAGCACGTGATCGCGGGCAAGGCGGTGGCCTTCAAGATCGCCGCGACCGACGACTTCCGCGATCGCCAGCAGCGCACCCTCACCGGCGCCGCCCTCCTCGCCGAACGCCTCACCCGCCCCGATGTCACCGCGCACGGGATCACGGTGCTCACCGGCGGCACCGACGTGCACCTGGTGCTCGTGGACCTGCGCGACTCGCCGCTGAACGGGCAGCAGGGAGAGGACCTGCTGGCCGCCGTCGACATCACCGTCAATCGCAACGCGGTGCCCTTCGACCCCCGACCGCCGATGGTCACCTCGGGGCTCCGCATCGGCACCCCGGCTCTCGCCAGCCGCGGATTCGACCGGGACGACTTCCGTGAGGTCGCCGACCTCATCGCCGAGACCCTGATCGCCGGCGCCCGCGCCGCGACCGGCGACGGCGAGAAGGTCTCCGTGGACGAGGCGGTGCTGTCCGGCCTGCGCGACCGCGCCCGTGGCCTGGCCGCCGCCCACCCCCTGTACCCCGACCTCACCGAGATGGGAGCCTGACATGGCCGAGCTGCTTCCCGAGCACCCCGAATTCCTGTGGCGCAACCCCGAGCCCGCCGCCGGCTACGACGTCGTCATCGTCGGCGGCGGCGGCCACGGCCTCGCCACCGCCTACTACCTGGCCAGCGTCCACGGGATCACGAACGTCGCGATCCTCGAGAAGGGCTGGCTGGCCGGCGGGAACATGGCCCGCAACACCACGATCATCCGCTCGAACTACCTCTGGGACGAGTCCGCCGGGATGTACGAGAAGGCCCTGAAGCTGTGGGAGGGATGGCCCGAGGAGCTCGAGTACGACTTCCTGTTCTCCCAGCGCGGGGTCATGAACCTCGCCCACACCCTGCAGGACGTCCGCGACTCCGAGCGGCGCGTGTACGCCAACCGCCTCAACGGGATCGACTCGCAGTGGCTGACCCCGCAGGAGGCGCAGGAGGTCTGCCCGATCCTCAACGTCTCCGACGACATCCGCTATCCCGTCCTCGGCGGCACCTATCAGCCCCGCGCCGGCATCGCCAAGCACGATCACGTCGCCTGGGCGCTGGCCCGCAAGTGCGACGAGATGGGCGTGGACATCATCCAGAACTGCGAGGTCACCGGCTTCGTCAAGGACGGCGACCGGGTCGTCGGCGTGGAGACCAGCCGCGGACGCATCAACGCCGGCAAGGTCGGGCTCGCCGCCGCCGGCAGCTCCTCCCTGCTGGCCGACCTGGCCGGGTTCCGCCTGCCGATCCAGTCCCATCCGCTGCAGGCGCTGGTGTCGGAGCTGTTCGAGCCGGTCCATCCCACCGTGGTGATGTCCAACCACGTGCACGTGTACGTCTCCCAGGCGCACAAGGGCGAGCTGGTCATGGGGGCCGGGGTCGACACCTACAACGGGTACGGCCAGCGCGGCTCCTTCCACGTCATCGAGGAGCAGATGGCCGCCGCGGTCGAGCTGTTCCCGATCTTCGCCCGCGCGCACGTGCTGCGCACCTGGGGCGGGATCGTCGACACCACCCTCGACGCCTCCCCCATCATCTCCGCCACGCCGATCGACGATCTCTACGTCAACTGCGGCTGGGGCACCGGCGGGTTCAAGGCCACCCCGGCAGCGGGCATGACCTTCGCCCACACCATCGCCACCGGCGCACCCCACCCCCTGAACGAGGCGTTCACGCTCGAGCGCTTCGAGACCGGCCATCTGATCGACGAGCACGGCGCCGCCGCCGTCGCCCACTGAGGAAGGAGCACCCGTGCTGCTCATCGACTGCCCCCACTGCGGACCCCGCAACGAGGTCGAGTACGCCTACGGCGGCCAGGCCCATGTGGCCCGGCCGGAGGACCCCTACGCGCTGGACGACCGCGAGTGGGCCGAATACCTCTTCTACCGTGACAACCCCCGCGGCGACTACGCCGAGCGCTGGCACCACACCGGCGGCTGCCGCAAGTGGTTCAACGCCATCCGCGACACCGCCACCTACGAGTTCCGCGCCACCTATCCGGCCGGCTCCGCACGCCCCGGCACCGGGCCGGGCCCCACCTCGCACGAAGGAGTGCAGCCGTGACCACCACCCGCCTGGATCCCACCCGCGCCCCGGGGCACGGCATCGACCGAGACCACGAGGTCACCTTCCGCGTCGACGGCACCGAGCTCACGGGCTACGAGGGGGACACCGTCGCCAGCGCCCTGCTCGCCGCCGGACGCCCGGGCTGCGGCCCCTCCCTCTATCTGAAGCGTCCGCGCGGCGTGCTCGCCGCCGGCCTCGAGGAGCCCAGCGCCCTGCTGCGGGTGCGGGGCACCCGTGCCGGAGAGGTCGACGAGTCGATGCTCCCGGCCACCACCGTCGGCATCCGCGAAGGGCTCGAGGCCGAGCACCTCTCGGGCATGGGCGTCCTCGACCCCCGCAGGGACGAGGCGCTGTACGACCATCGGTACGTGCACACGGACGTGCTGGTCGTCGGCGCCGGACCGGCCGGCCTCGCCGCCGCCCGCGCGGCCGCCGCGAGCGGGGCCCGCACCCTGCTGATCGACGACCAGGCCCGTGCCGGGGGCTCCCTGCTCGGCGACCGGTCGGCCACGATCGACGGCGACGACGCGCTCACCTGGGTGGAGCAGACCCTGCAGCAGCTGGCGGCCGCCGAGGAGTTCACCTACCTGCCGCGCACCATCGCCGCCGGCAGCTACGACGCGAACTTCGTGGTCGCGGTGCAGCATCGCACCGACCACCTGCCCGCCGCGGACCGCCCCGGCGTCTCCCGCCAGCGGGTCCACCACATCCGTGCCGCTCGCGTGGTGCTGGCCACCGGCACCCACGAGCGTCCGCTGGTGTTCGCCGACAACGACCGCCCCGGGGTGATGCTTGCCGGCGCGGTGCGCACCTATCTCAACCGGTACGCCACCGCCTGCGGCAGCCGGACCGTCGTCGCGACCACCAACGACAGCGCCTACACCCTCGTCGAGGATCTGGTGCTGGCCGGTCTCGAGGTGGCCGCCGTGGTCGACTCCCGACCGGAGCTCTCCGCCTCCGCGCAGGCCGTGCTCGATGCGACCGGGGTGCGGTGCCTCCCCGGCTCCGCCGTGGTCGGGACCGCGGGTGACGGGTCCGAGGGCCACCTCAGCGCGGTCGACGTCCGCTCCCTCGACGCGGACGGCGCACCCCAGGGCCCGAGCGAGCGGATCGACGCCGATCTGCTCGCCGTCTCCGGCGGGTTCTCCCCCGTCGTGCACCTGCACAGCCAGCGCCAGGGCCGGCTGGCCTGGGACGAGGACCTCGCGGCCTGGCTGCCGGTGGACACCGTGGCCGGCCAGCAGATGGCCGGTGCGGCCACCGGCGCCTGGACGCTCGCCTCCACCCTGGCCGACGGCACCGCGGCGGGCATCCGGGCGGCGGAGACCACCGGCTTCTCCTCCTCGCTGCAGGCCCCCGACGCTCCCGCCACGGAGGTGGGCACGTTCCGCCCGCTGTGGATGGTGGCGGGGCCCGAGGGCGGGCCGGAGGCCTGGACCACCCATTTCGTGGACCTGCAGCGTGATCAGACCGTCGCCGATGTGGCCCGTGCGATCGGCGCGGGGATGCACTCCGTCGAGCACGTCAAGCGCTACACCTCGATCTCCACCGCGAACGACCAGGGCAAGACCAGCGGTGTCAACGCCTCGGCCGTGATCGCGGCGCTGCTGGGGCACGAGGGCCCGGCCGAGGTGGGCAGCTCCGGGTTCCGCCCGCCGTACGCGCCGGTCGGCTTCGCGGCGCTCGCGGGCAGGCGCCGCGGCGCGCTCTACGACGCGGCCCGGCTCACCGCCGTCCACCCCTGGCACGTCGCGAACGGCGCCGTGTTCGAGGACGTCGGCCAGTGGAAGCGCCCCTGGTTCTTCCCCCGACCCGGCGAGGACATGGACGCCGCCGTGCTGCGCGAATGCGCCGCGGTGCGCACGTCGGTCGGCTTCCTGGACGGCACCACGCTGGGGAAGATCGAGATCCGCGGCGCCGACGCCGCCGACTTCCTGGGCCGGGTGTACACCAACGGCTTCAAGAAGCTGGCCGTCGGCAAGGGCCGCTACGGGCTGATGTGCACCGAGGACGGCATGCTGTTCGACGACGGGGTGACGATGCGCCTGGCCGAGGACCACTTCTTCATGACCACCACCACCGGTGGCGCGGCGAAGGTGCTGGACTGGCTCGAGCAGTGGCACCAGACGGAGTGGCCGGAGCTCGACGTCACCTTCACCTCCGTCACCGAGCAGTGGAGCACCATCGCCGTGGTCGGCCCGCGCTCCCGCGACGTGATCGCGAAGCTCGCCCCCGGACTGGATGTCAGCAACGACGCCTTCGGCTTCATGGAGTTCAAGGAGCACACCCTGGCCTCCGGGATCCCGGCCCGGATCTGCCGCATCTCCTTCTCCGGGGAGCTCGCCTTCGAGATCAACGTCGAGGCGTTCTACGGGCTCGCCCTCTGGGAGGCCGTCGCCGAGGCAGGGGCGGAGTTCGACATCACCCCCTACGGCACCGAGACGATGCACGTGCTGCGGGCCGAGAAGGGCCTGGTCATCGTCGGCCAGGACACCGACGGCACCGTCACCCCGCAGGACGCGGGCATGGAGTGGGCGGTCTCGAAGTTCAAGGACTTCCTGGGCAAGCGCTCCTTCCAGCGCCAGGACACCTCCCGCACCGACCGCAAGCAGCTGGTGGGCCTGCTGCCGGTGGACCGCACCTCGCGGCTCCCGGAGGGGGTCCAGATCATCGAGGCCGACACCCCGGTCACCCCCGACCGCGGACCGGTGCCGATGATCGGCCAGGTCACCTCCTCCTACCGCTCCGCCGCGCTGGATCGCACCTTCGCCCTCGCCCTGATCCAGGACGGGCACCAGCGCATCGGCGACATCGTCCGCGCCCCCCTCGGCGACCGCCTGGTGGACGCCGAGATCACCTCCCACATCCTCTACGACCCCGAAGGGAAGCGCCGTGATGGCTGATCGCACCCTGTCCCCGTTCACCGCCGCCCAGGCCGACCCGGTGCTGAGCACCGAGGAGGCCACCGCACTGCTGGCCTCCCGTCCCGCGGACGAGCTGCGCCGCTCCCCCGTCTCCCACCTCGCAGCGGCGATGGCGGAGGCCGAGGTCACCGGCGAACGCTCCGTGGCCCTGCGCGAACTGCCGTTCACCGTGCAGATCGGGCTGCATGCCGAGCCCGGCTCCCCCTCGGCCCGGGCTCTCGAGGCCGAGCTCGGGCTCGAGCTGCCTCGGCAGCACGGCAGCACGACGGGTGATGCCGCGGGCCTGCACGTGCTCTGGCTGGCGCCGGACGACTTCCTGGCCGTCGACGTCTCCCGGACCCAGCGCACCGGCGACGAGCAGCCCTTCGCCGCAGCGCTCGAGGGGATGCCGGGACTCGCCGTCGACCTCTCGGGCAACCGCACCGTCCTGGAGCTGAGCGGCCGCAGTGCCCGTCAGGTGCTGGAGAAGAGCTGCCACGCGGACCTGCATCCGCGGGAGTTCCCCGTCGGCACCGCGATCGTCACGGCCCTCGGCACCGTCCCGGTGATCCTGCATCGCAGCGCCGAGGAGACCTTCCGGATCCTCCCGCGGGCATCCTTCGCGGACTTCCTGGTGCGCTGGCTGCTGGACGGCATGGAGGAGTTCGGGAGCGAGGCGATCCCATGAGCCTGAGCGTGCTGGACCTGTTCTCCATCGGGCTGGGACCGTCCTCGTCCCACACGGTCGGACCCATGCGGGCCGCCCGCCGCTTCGCCCGGGAGCTGGCCGAGGGCGGCCCGCTGGCCGGCACCGCAGGCGTGCGGGCCGAGTTCTACGGCTCGCTCGCGGCGACCGGGATCGGCCACGGCTCCGACACCGCGGTGGTGCTGGGCCTGGCCGGCCGGGATCCGGAGACGATCGGCGCGCTGGAGGCGCCGGAGGTGGTCCGGGAGGTCGAGGAGACCGGACGCCTCCCCCTGGACGGCAGCCACGGCATCGACTTCGTGCGGGAGCGCGATGTGGTGCTGCATCAGGGCAGCTCCCTGCCCGGCCACCCCAACGGAATGCGCCTGAGCGCCCTGGACGCCGCGGGGGAGGTGCTGGTCTCCCAGGAGTACTACTCCGTCGGCGGCGGGTTCGTGGTCACCGCCGACGAGCTGGAGGATCCGGTGCCGGATGCCCCGAGACGCCGGAGCCCCTCCCCTTCGTGGACGGCGCCGAGCTGCTGGAGCGCTGCGAAGCCACGGGCTCCTCGATCGCCGAGGTGATGCGGGCGAACGAGCGCACCCGTCACACGGACGAGGAGATCGACACCGCGCTGCTGGACGTCTGGGACGTGATGCAGGAATGCGTGGAGAACGGCTGCACCCGCGGCGAGGAGTCGCTGCCCGGACCGCTGCAGACGAAGCGTCGGGCCCCGGCCCTGCGGCGTCGTCTCCGGGAGCTGGAGGCCGCAGGGCCGGGGCTGGGCAAGCACGCCACGCTCGCGGAGCTCGAGTGGGTGAACCTCTACGCACTGGCCGTGAACGAGGAGAACGCCTCGGGCGGCCGCGTGGTCACCGCCCCGACCAACGGAGCGGCCGGGATCATCCCCGCGGTGCTCCACTACGCGATGCGCTTCCTGCACGCCGAGGCCGATCCCGCGACCGCCCGGAAGGAGGTGCTCGATTTCCTGCTCACCGCGGGCGCAGTGGGCATGCTGTTCAAGCGCAACGCCTCGATCTCGGGCGCCGACGTCGGCTGCCAGGGCGAGGTGGGCTCCGCGTGCTCGATGGCGGCGGCCGGGCTGTGCGCCATCCTCGGCGGCACCCCTGCCCAGGTGGAGAATGCGGCGGAGATCGGGCTCGAGCACAATCTGGGCTTGACCTGCGATCCGATCGCCGGTCTGGTGCAGATCCCCTGCATCGAGCGCAACGCGATGGCCTCGGTGAAGGCGATCAATGCGGCACGGCTGGCGCTCGCCGGGGACGGCAGCCACCGGGTCTCCCTGGACCAAGCGATCCGCACGATGCGGGACACCGGGCGGGACATGATGTCGAAGTACAAGGAGACCTCGCTGGGCGGCCTGGCCGTGCACGTGGCGGTGAACGTCCCCGAGTGCTGACCGGCCCGGGTCAGCCCGCCGCGTCGCGCAGCTCCTTCAGCCGGGCCCGGTCCAGCAGAGCGGTCCAGCGACGCCCCGAGTCGATCAGGCCCTGCTTCTTCCAGCGGCTCATCACCCGCGAGACCGATTCCGGGGTGGAGCGGGCGAGCCCCGCGAGGTCCGCGCGGGACAGCGGCACCTCGAGCAGGATCCCCTCGCTGCCGCGGTCCTCACCGAGCTTGTCGGCCAGGCGCAGCAGAGTGCTCGCCACCCGCTGCTCGACGGTCGCGGAGCCGTGGGAGCCGACGTCGGTCTCGGCCCGGGCGAGACGGACGGCGACGTCGTCGAGGACCCGCAGGGCGATGCGCGGCTGCTCGGCCAGGACCGCACGGAACTCGTCCTGGTCGATGCGCAGCACGCAGGTGCCCACCAGCGCCGAGGCGGTCTGGTGGTGGACGCTCTCCCCGAGCGTGCTCATGGCCCCGAACAGCTCACCGGGGACCAGCAGATCGGTGACGGTCTCCGTCCCACCGGCAGTGAGCTGGGACAGCTTCACCCGGCCCTCGGCGACCACATAGAGCGAGTCCGCCTCCTCGCCCGCACGGAAGATCGGGGCCGCAGCGGCGAAGGACCGGGTGCTCATGCGCGCATCGATGCGGTCCAGCTCCTCCTCGCCCAGCCCGCGGAAGTAGGGCGCCCTGGACAGCACGTACAGCCGCACCGGCCGCGGGCACTCGTGCGGCAGCGTGATCTCCGTGAGCGGGATCGTGCGCCGGCCCTGCGGCCCAGGCCCGGCGGGTGGCTGCGAGATGGTCATGGCTCGACCCTAGTCCCCTCCATCCCGCCTGGTCGCGCGATGTGCAGGTGATTGATCCTCGTCATGTCGCCGCCGCCAGGGCCCCTCTAGGTTGGGAGCACATCGAGGGACAGCCCCTCGAGGACCACGATCCAGGAGGAAGGCCCACCATGACCACCATCCCCGCCACCAGCACCCACTCCCTCTTCCGCGCCACGGGCTTCAGCTGCCCGTCCTGCGTCGCCAAGATCGAGAAGCAGGTGGGCCGCCTCGAGGGCGTGCAGAACGTCAGCGTGAAGTTCGCCTCCGGCCGCGTCGAGGTCGACCACGACCCGGCGGTGACCACCACCGACGAGATCGTCTCCGCGATCGGCAGGGCCGGCTACGAGTCCGCCCTCTCGGCCCTCTGACCACCTGGTGGCCGGGTCGCCACGGCCCGGCCGCCCGTCCCGCGTCCTGCTCCGCACGTGATCGTGAAAGGCACATCATGTCCGCTCTCACCCGCTGGCTGCGTGGCCCCTGGGGAACCCCGATCGTCGCGGGTCTCCTCATCGTCGTCGCCGCGATCCTCTCCCTGAGCATCGAGGTGAACCCCTTCGGCGCAGGCCACCATCACGGCATCGGCCTCTCGCTGGAGGGACCCACCGCCCTGGTCGCCTCCGATCTCTTCATGATCGCCGCGGCGCTGGTCGCCGGCATCCCGATCATCCTCAAGGCCGTGCGCGCCCTGATGGTCAAGGTCATCGCCATCGATCTGCTGGTCGCCATCGCCGCGGTCGGTGCGCTGATCATCGGCCAGTACTGGGAGGCCGCTGCGGTGACCTTCCTGTTCGCCATCGGTCACGCCCTCGAGGCCGGCACCATGAACCGCACCCGCTCCGCGCTCGCGGAGCTCGTCGCCGTCGCCCCCGACGTCGCCGTGGTGATGCGGGAGGGCGAGCAAGTGGAGATCTCCGCCGCCCAGGTCCAGCCCGATGAGACCGTGCTGGTCAAGAACGGCGCCAAGGTCCCCGTCGACGGCATCGTCATCGGCGGCACCGGTGCCCTGGACGAGGCCTCGATCACCGGCGAGTCCATCCCCGTCGAGAAGAGCGAGAGTGACCAGGTGTTCGCCGGCACCATCTCCCGCGGCGGCTTCCTGCAGGTGCGCGCCACCGGCATCGGCGCCGACACCACGCTGGCCCGCATCATCCACCGCGTCGAGGAGGCCCAGGACGCCAAGGCGCGCACCCAGTCCTTCATGGAGAGGTTCTCCACCTGGTACACCCCCGGCATCATCCTGCTCGCCCTGGTCACGGGGCTCATCACCGGGAACATCGTGCTGGCCCTGACCCTGCTGGTGATCGGCTGCCCCGGCGCGATGGTCATCTCCATCCCCGTCGCGATCGTGGCCGGGATCGGCCGCGGCGCCAAGGACGGCATCCTCATCAAGGGCGGCGAGTACCTGGAGACCAGCGCGAGGATCACCGCCGTCGCCCTGGACAAGACGGGCACCCTCACCGAGGGCCGGCCCACCCTCACCGACGTCACCGTGCTGGATCCCGCGATGGACCGCGCCGAGGTGCTTGGCTGGGCAGCGCGCGCCGAGGCCGGCTCCGAGCATCCGCTGGCCCGTCCGCTCCTGGAGGCCGCCGCAGCTGAGGGTCTGCGCACCGGCGGTCTGCCCGAGGCCACCGAGCCGGCGCCCGGCATGGGCGTCGTCGCCACCGTGGATGGCCACCGCGTCGCGGTCGGCAATCTGCCGCTGCTCGCCGCGGAGGGGATCAGTGAGGACCGCGGCGCGGCCGCCGAGGTTGACCGGCTGGCCGGCCTCGGACGCACCCCGATGGTCGTCACCTTCGACGGCCGCGTGATCGGCGTGGTCGCGGTCGCCGACCGGCTGCGCACCGACGCACCGGAGATGATCTCGCAGCTGCACGCGAACGGCGTGAAGCAGGTCCTGATGCTCACCGGCGACAACTACCAAGTGGCCGAGGCCGTGGCCGCGCAGGTGGGCGTCGATGAGGTCCGCGCGCAGCTGCTGCCCGAGGACAAGCTCACCATCGTCCAGCAGCTCCAGCACGAGGGCTTCACCGTCGCGATGGTCGGCGACGGCGTCAACGACGCCCCGGCCCTGGCCACCGCCGATATCGGGGTGGCGATGGGCGCCGCCGGCACCGGGGTCGCGATCGAGACCGCTGACATCGCCCTGATGAACGATGATCTGCTGAAGCTCCCGCAGGCGATCGGCCTGGCCCGCGGCACCGTGGCGGTGATGCGCCAGAACATCGCGATCGCCCTGCTCACGGTCCTCGCCCTGCTGGCGGGGGTGTTCGCCGGCGGGGTCACGATGGCGATCGGCATGCTGGTCCACGAGGCCTCCGTGCTGCTGGTGATCGTCAACGCCATGCGGCTGCTGCGGCATCGGTCGACGGGCGGGCATCGTGCTCCCGTCCGCCCCGCACCGCGGGCCCCACGGGCGGCGGCGGAGGAGCAGACTGTCTGAACAGCACCACCGCCGGCCCGCACCCGAAGGAGTCCCCCATGTCCGCAGTCTTCGTCGTCACCGCCTACGGCGGCCCCGAGGGGCAGCAGCTCATCCAGCGCGAGGCCCCGGCGCCGCGGAGTGGAGAGATCGCCATCTCCGTCCGGGCCGCGGGGGTCAATCCTGCCGACGCGAAGCGCCGCGAGGGCGCCTTCGGGACCAGTGGCCGGCTCCCCTTGGCGATGGGGCTGGAGGCCTCAGGCGTCGTCACCGCCGTGGGTGAGGGCACCGAGGGGTTCGCGGTCGGGGATGCGGTGCTCGGCGCCCCCGCCCGTGGTCTCGGCGCCTTCGCCGAGCACACGGTGCTGGATGCCTCGCAGTCCGTGGCCAAGCCCGCAGAGGTCTCCTTCCCCGATGCGGCGACGCTCCCGGTCGCCGGGACCACCGCGTACGACCTCATCCACCAGCTCGCTCCCGCGGCCGGGCAGACGGTGCTGGTGCTCGGGGCGGGCGGCGGCGTGGGGCAGATGGCGCTGCAGGTCGCCGCGGCTCACGGACTCACCGTGATCGGGGTCGCCTCGCAGTCCAAGCGCACGCTGGTCGAGGCCACCGGCGCCACCTTCGTGCCCTCCGGGCCGGGGGTCGCGGAACGGGTCCGCGAGGCCGCGCAGAGCGGTGTCGACCTGCTGGCCGATCTCGTGGGCGGGGAGCCGCTGCGTGAGCTGGCCCCCACCATGACCAGCCCGGCGGGGATCGTCTCCGCCGCCGATGCCGAGACCGCGCTCGCGCTCGGCGGAGCAGGCAGGGAGCGGTCCGCCGGGGCGTTGGAGGCGATCACCGCGCTCGTCCGCGACGGCCTGGTGGACCCGCATGTGGAACAGACCCACCCGTTGGTGTGGGCGGCCGAGGCACTGGCCGCGGTCGAGGCCGGCCATTCCCGCGGCAAGAGCGTGATCATCCCCTGACCTGCGCACTGCGTCGCCTGCGCCTCCGGTAACGTGAGGTGGATGACCTCCCCCGCAGCTGCCTCGTCCACCGACGCCACGGAGTTCACCGACTTCTCCGACGTCGACGCCTTCCTGCGCATCCCGCGCCTGACCTCCGTGGCCGCGAGCCAGGACGGCCGGGTGGTGGCCGCGATCCAGGAGGCCGATGAGCCCGGCGCGAAGCTCATCTCCTCCCTGTGGGAGCTGGATCCCCAGGGTCGGGAGCCCGCCCGTCGGCTGACCTTCTCCGCGAAGGGCGAGAGCGCCCCGCGCTTCGCCCCCGACGGCTCCCTGCTGTTCAGCTCCGCCCGCCCGCACCCGGAAGGCGGCGCCGAGGAGGACACCGCCGCGATCTGGCGCCTGCCCCGCACCGGTGAGGCACAGGTGGTGGCCTCGGCCCCAGCAGGCCTGTCCCTGCTCGCCGTCGCCGCGGACGGCACCATGCTCGGCGCCACCAGCGTGCTGCCCGGCGGCACGATCGAGGACGATGCCGAGCGCCGGAAGGCCCGCAAGGATGCGAAGCAGACCACCATCTGGCACACCGGGATGCCGATCCGGCTGTGGGACCACGAGATCGGGGACGAGAGCCGCCGCCTGATGCTGATCACTCCGGACGGGGACCTCACCGACCTCACCCCGGACGTCGGCACCGTGACCCTCTACGCCGCCTCCGCGGACCTCTCCCCCGACGGCTCCACCGTCGCCACCTCCTGGACCCAGCGGGCCCGCGGCGGCGAGACCCGCAGCTCGATCGCGCTGATCGACACCGCGACCCTGCGTCGCAGCGTGCTGTGCGCGGCGGACGAGACCGCCCAGTTCAGCTCGCCGCTGTTCTCCCGCGACGGCCGGCACCTGGCCGTGATCCGCTCGACCGCCTCGTCCCCCACCGACACCAGTTACAGCCGCCTGGAGGTCCATCCCGTCGGCGGCGGCGACCCGGTCACCGCGCAGCTGGGCGACCTCAGCATGACCGACCTCGAATGGGCCGAGGACGGCTCGCTGCTGGTCGCCGGCGACCTCCACTCCTCGGGCGCGGTGCTCGCGATCGACCCGGCGACGGGCGAGGCGCGCACCGTGGCGGGCGACGGCGTCTTCTCCTCCCTCGCCGCGGCCCCGGGCGGCGCCGTCTTCGCGCTGCGCTCGGACATCGCGACCCCGTCCCGCCCGCTCCGGATCGGCGCCGACGGGACGTTGCGCGCACTGCCCGCCCCGGGCGCAGTGGGGGCCCTGCCGGGAGCCCTGGAGTGGGTGGAGACCGAGGTCGACGGGATCACCGTGGGCGGCTGGCTGTGCCTGCCCGCCGGCGCCTCTGTTGAGCATCCCGCGCCGGTCATGCTGTGGATCCACGGCGGGCCCCACGGCTCCTACAACGCCTGGAGCTGGCGCTGGTGCCCCTGGCTCTCGGTCGAGCGCGGCTATGCGGTGCTGATGCCGGATCCGGCGATGTCCACGGGGTACGGGGACGCGGGCCTGAACCGCGGCTGGCCGCGCCGTCCCGACGTGGTCTTCCACGAGTGCGAGACCCTGTTCGACAGGGTGCTCGAGCGGGAGGAGCTGGACGTCTCGCGCACCGCGATGCTCGGCGCCTCCTTCGGCGGGTTCATGGCCAACTGGATCGCCGGGCACACCGAGCGCTTCGACGCGATCGTCACCCATGCGGGGCTGTGGGCGCTGGACCAGCAGCACCGCACCACCGACGCCGCCGCCTCCAAGATGCGGGTGCACCGCCACGAGGACGAGGACCCGGACTGGTACCGGGCCTTCTCCCCGCACCACGAGATCGATGCGATCACCACCCCGATGCTGGTCACCCACGGCAACCGTGACTACCGGGTGCCGATCAGCGAGGCGCTGCGGCTGTGGTGGGACCTCGTCTCCACCTGGGACGGCGAGCCGCAGGACATGCCGCACCGCTTCCTGCAGCTGACCAGCGAGAACCACTGGGTGCTCACCCCGTCCAACGCGCTCGCCTGGAACCAGGCCGTGCTGGCCTTCTGCGACCAGCACGTCCTCGGCGCCGACCCCGTCCCGGACGTCCTGCCCTGGTGAGCCCCGGCTGGCGAGCCCCGGCTGGTGAGCGCCGGCGGGTGAGCGCCACCAGAAGACTGCGCTAAACCAGCGTTGAACGGCTGTGCGGCGTTCAACGCCCACTGACGACAGAGAACTGGTGGCGCCAACCGGCCAACCGGCCAACCGGCCAAGCCGGCCCGGGCCGGGCCAGCCGGCCAGCCGGGCCAACCGGGCCGGGCCAGCCGGCCAGCCGGACCGGCACTAGGCTGATGGTGCCCCGCCCTGCGGATCGTCCGTGGGCGTCTGCTCGGACAGAGGATCCATGACTCCACGCCGCCGCCGTTTCGACGCCACCTGGCTGCCCTTCGGCATGATGATCGGGCTCACCGTGGGGATCGGGCTGGGTCTGTCGGTGATCGGCAACATCTTCGCCGGCGCGCTGGTCGGCTTCGTCGGCGGCGCGGCACTGGGCATCGCTCTCGGATTCCGCGATCCGCGGCGCACGGGGAACGACGAGGACGCCGACGACGACCGCTATCGCCGCGAGCACGGAGACCCGGGACCACAGCACGGCGACCGCTGAGAGCTCTCGGCCGGAACGGCCGAGCCCGCTGGCCGCCGCGCACACGGGGTGCACACGGCATCGGGGCGGGAAGAGGGAAGGGATCGATCATGAGGACCGTGAAGATCACACGACGCACCCGCACCGCCATGGCGCTCCTCGCCGGTGCAGCCCTGCTGGGCCTCGGTGCCTGCGGGACCGGCACCGAGGACGGGGCGGAGGAATCCTCGGCTCCGCCCTCGGCGAGCACCGACGACGGGGCGCAGGAGACGGAGCAGGACGCCGATCACGATCAGGCCTCCGACGACGGCGGCTCCGCGACCGGCGACGACGACGAGGTCACCGAGGACGACGAGGGGGCGAGCACCGCCGGGGAGCGCACCCGGATCATGCTCCGCACCGACCTGGGGCTGGATGGCAGCACCGGCGAAGGCGCCCTCGTGCTCACCGGGGACGATCTGTCGGCACTGCTCGCCGAGCCCTTCGGCGGCACCGCCGACTGTGATGCCGAGCTGGTGCTCGAACCGGGCGCCGCTCCCGTCGACTGCGTCGGCCCAGCGAACTTCGACAGCACCGAGCCGACCCAGCCATGGGTCGCTCACACGGTCATGGTCCCCGCGGAGTCCGGCTTCCAGGACGGCTCCCGCGTCGCGGTGCTGTTCTCCACGGGGACGGCGCTGCCGGAGGCGGCAGAGGACCTGCTGGATGAGGACGTCACCCTGACCGGGGTGGGCTTCGGCTCCACCTTCGGGATGGATCCGCTCAGCGCCGAGGACGTCGCCGGGAGCACCCTGGGCACCCTCACCTCGGAATTCGCCTACGTGCCCGTGGACGAGATGGCCGACTGGTCGGACGTCACCTGCGAGGACGGTCTCGACTTCGCGGAGTTCGAGACCGTGGACTGCGAGGCGACCACCGCCGAGGGCGAGTCCTGGGACCTGGTGGTCGCACCGGGCACCTATGCGGACAACGACCAGGGGCTGCTGGTCGGGATCGATCGCACGAGCGGCAGCTGAGCCCGGCTCAGTCCGCTCGCGGCCACCGGCGGTCAGCTCGCTCACCGGTGGCGGCGCGGCCACGCCCGCCGCGGCTATCGTGGAGGTGCGTCGGGCGGATCCTGCCGGCGCCGCGGCCGGGACGACCCGGACGACGGACCCACCCGAGGACGGCCTCGCAGGAGGATTCTCCGTCCATGCCGTCCGACTCCCCCGCTCCCGCGCCGACCGGCCACCGTCCGGTCCGCGCCGTTCTCACCCGTGGCGCGCTCACCCGTCTGCTCCTGGGCTGGGCCGCCGTCGGTGCGATGACGCCGGCTGCACCGCTGCTGGATGGCGCGCTGTCCCCGTTGGTGCTCGCCCTGCTGCTGGTGGCGATCGTGGTGGTGATCGTGGTGGCCGCCGGGGGCGTGGTCCAGCAGGCCGAGGCGCTCGCACGCCGGCTCGGCGACCCCTACGGCACGCTCGTGCTCACCCTGTCGATCGTGGTGATCGAGGTGGTGCTGATCGCTGCGGTGATGCTCGGGCCGGGTGAGCACGCCACCATCGCCCGGGACTCGGTGATGGCTGTCTCCATGATCATCATGAACCTGGTGCTCGGGCTGTGCCTGCTGGTGGCGGGGCTGCGTCATGGCGCCCTCCCCCTGCAACGGGTGGGCACCTCCGCCTACCTGGTGATGCTGGTGGCGCTGGCCGCGCTGGCGTTCGCCCTGCCGGCGACCCTCGGGCCGGCGGCGGCTACTCCCCCGTCCAGGCGCTGGTGATCGGGGGCCTCACGGTGCTGCTGTACGCCGTCTTCCTGCTGCGGCAGATGGGTGCCCAGTCCGGTGAGTTCCAGGAGGTGACGCCGAGCGGTGGCCACGGACCGGTGCCGACGGAGACCGCTGACCCCGGCCGCACCCCGCTGGGCGAGGTCCTGGCCACCCATCGCCGTGAGCTGCTGGCCCGCACCGCGATGCTGATCGCGACCGTGCTGCCGATCGTGCTGCTCTCGCACCACATGGCCGGCCTGCTCGATGACGCGCTGGCCCGGCTCGGCGCTCCGGTCGCGCTCGGCGGGGTGCTGATCGCCATGATCGTGTTCACGCCGGAGTCGATCACCGCGGTGCGAGCGGCCCTGTCCGGCGAGATGCAGCGGGTGGCGAACCTGTGCCATGGCGCGCTGGTCTCCACCCTCGCCCTGACCATCCCGACAGTGCTGGTGCTGGGCCTGCTGGTCGGCACCGAGGTGACGCTCGCGGAATCGGCGACAAACCTGCTCCTGCTGGGCGTGACCCTCGCCGTCGCCGCGATCTCTGCGGCCGCACCTCGGGTCACCGCGGTGCACGGCGGTGTGCACCTGCTGCTGTTCGCCGTCTACGCGCTCGCGCTGTTCTCCTGACCCTCACGCCCCGGTCGCGGTATGGTCGCCGCGTGAGTGCGATGACGCTGCCCATCCCGACCGATGCTGGTGACCTCCCGGGCCTGCTCTGGCTGCCCGAGGACCTCGAACAGCCCGTCCCCGGCCTCGTGGTGCTGCAGGAGATCTTCGGCCTGTCCGACTACGTGCAGCGGCGCTGCGCGGATCTCGCCGCGCTCGGCTATGCCGTGCTGGCACCGCAGTTGTTCGCCCGCCTGGACCCGCCGCTGGTGGGGCTGGAGGACTGGGACGACTTCGAGTCCTGGCTCGGCGAGGGCGTGGCCCTGACCGCACAGCTGCCCTGGGAGCGCGCCGAGGCCGATGCCCTGGCAGCCCTGAACGCCCTGCGGGCGCACGGCGCCGTCGATTCCGAGCAGGTGGGCCTGGTGGGCTTCTGCTACGGCGGCGGGCTCGCGTTCGCGGCGACCGCCTCCGCCGCGGCGGAGGAGCGACCCCCGTCGGCGCTGGTGAGCTATTACGGCTCGGCGCTGCCCACGCTCCTGGACCGGGCCGCACAGGTCGAGGTGCCGAGCCTGCATCACTTCGGCACCTCCGATGCGTTCATCCCGCTGGAGCAGGTCGAGGAGATCCGGCGTGCGGTGACCGCCGATGGCACCCGTGACCAGATCCGCTTCCGCCTGCACGAGGGAGCCGGGCATGCCTTCGACAATCCCCACCCCGGCCTCCATCACGACGCGGGCGCCGAGGCCGCCTGGCAGCAGACGACCGGCTTCCTCGCGGAGACGCTGCCGACGCGCTCCTGAGCGAGACCCACACCACTGATACCGGGCGGAACGCGGCTCCTCCCGGCGCGAAACACCTGCGAGACCGAATAGTTATGTCCAGATTGTCGGACAGTCCGCACAGCGGCGCGCGGAGGCCGCCGAGGCCACGCCGCCCCAGCGCACAGCGTTTTTGCGTTCCGCATCTGCTTCAGTGAACTCCCGGCGGATGGCATATGCAATGGTCAGAAACGACTGTTGCGGCGCGTGAACGGTTTGCCGCGTCTGCGGCGGAGGACGAAGATGGATCATCGGGTCGGTGCTCCGCGAGCGCCAAGGACGTGGAGCGACACCGATCCGTGCCCGCCCGACCCCTGCTGACGAGGAGCCCACGTGCCACCAGTGATCACTGCCGACGGCCTGTACAAGGTCTTCGGTCGCCGCCCCTCGCGAGGCGTGGATGCCCTCCGGCGAGGCACGACGCGCGAGGAGCTGCGCGACGACGGGCTGACCGCTGCGGTGATCGACGCGAGCTTCAGCGTCGAGCCCGGCGAGAACTTCGTCGTGATGGGCCTCTCCGGCTCCGGCAAGTCGACCCTGATCCGCATGGTCAACGGGCTGCTGCCGGCCACAGCGGGTGAGCTGCGCATCGGCGACGACGTGCTCTCGAACATGTCCGCCGCCAAGGTCCGCCAGGTGCGCCGCAAGCGCATCTCGATGGTCTTCCAGCACTTCGCGCTGCTGCCCCATCGCACCGTCGGCGAGAACGCCGCCTACGGTCTCGAGGTCAGCGGCGTGAATCGTGCCGAGCGGCAGCAGCGTGCCGCCGACGCGCTCGAGATGGTCGGCCTGAAGGGCTGGGGCGGCTACAGGCCCTCGGCCCTCTCCGGCGGCATGCAGCAGCGTGTGGGCCTCGCCCGCGCCCTGGCGGCCGGGACCGACATCATGCTCATGGATGAGGCGTTCTCCGCACTGGACCCGCTGATCCGCCGCGATATGCAGGATCAGCTGATCGATCTCCAGCAGAAGCTGGACAAGACGATCCTGTTCATCACCCACGACCTCAACGAGGCCATGCGCATCGGCGATCGCATCGCGATGATGCGCGACGGGCGGATCGAGCAGATCGGCACCTCCGACGAGATCCTCAACGAGCCGGCCAACGACTACGTGGCCCGCTTCATCCAGGATGTCGACCGTTCCCGCGTCATGACCGCAGAGAACATCCTCGAGCGCCCCGCCGAGACCCTCGGCGAGGACCACGGCCCGCGCACCGCGCACCGCATGCTGCGCGAGACCCAGAATTCGTGGCTGATCGCCCTGCATCGGGATCGCACCCCGCGCGGCGTGCTATGGGAGGACGACGTCGCCGATGCCGTCCGTCGGGGCCAGGACGAGCTGCCCTGGGTGCCCGGGCAGGAGATGCCCGTGGTCTCCTACGACACCCCGATCGCCGAGCTGTTCGGCCCGTCCGCCCAGCATCAGAGCCCCCTGGTCGTCGTCGACGACGAGGGCAAGTTCCTCGGCGTGATCCCCCGGGTCACCCTGCTGACCGCCGCCGGGACCGGGCACAACGAGAACGGCGACGTCGTCACCACCGTCGATTCGCCGGACCCTGCTGGCGGCGATGCCCTGGGAGCGACGACCCACGAGACCAACGGAGGTGACCGATGAACCCCGAGGACGGTCTCGTACCGCGCATTCCCATCGGCGACTGGGCCGAGAGCGGCATCGACTGGCTGAAGGCGAATCTCGCCTGGCTGTTCGACGCCTTCCGCTGGCTGATGGAGTTCCTCGTCGGGAACTTCACCGAGGCGCTGCTGTTCCTGCCCGCCCTGGTGATGATCCCGCTGCTGGCACTGATCGCCTGGGCGGTGCGCTCCTGGCGCATGGGCGTCGGCACCCTGGTGATGATGCTCGTGGTCGTCGCCATGGACCAGTGGACACCGATGCTCCAGACGATGGCGCTGGTGATCGTCGCGACCCTGTTCGCGGTGATCATCGCGGTGCCGCTGGGCATCCTGGCTGCCATGAACTCCACGGTGAGCGCGATCGTCAAACCGGTCATGGACTTCATGCAGACGATGCCCGCCTTCGTCTACCTGATCCCGGCGGTCACCTTCTTCTCGATCGGGCTGGTGCCAGGGATGTTCTCGACCATCATCTTCGCGCTGCCGCCCGGCGTGCGCATGACGGAGCTCGGCATCCGGCAGGTCGACTCCGAGACGGTCGAGGCCGGCGAGTCGTTCGGCGCCAACCGAGGGCAGATCCTCCGCGGCATCCAGCTTCCCCTGGCCATCCCCACCATCATGGCGGGCGTCAACCAGGTGATCATGCTGGCGCTGTCGATGGCCGTGATCGCCGGCATGGCCGGGACCGAAGGCTCCGGAAAGCTGGTCGTCCAGGCGATCTCGACCCTGGACCTCCCGCTCGGCGTCGAAGCCGGTCTCGGCGTCGTCGTCCTGGCGGTCTTCCTGGACCGCGTCACCGCCGCGCTGGGCAACCCCGGCGACTACAAGAGCTCGCTGACCGCCCTGGTGAGGCGGCGTCGCGCAGCCTCACGAACCTGACCCCCGAACCCATAGAACACCCCTGGAAAGGATGATCGATCATGACCAAGCGCAACTCGCTCTGGACCCCGAACTCCGTCTCCCGCCGCTCCGCCCTGGTGGGCGGTGCCGGCCTGCTGGGCCTCGGCCTGGCCGCCTGCAGCAGCGACTCCGGTGACGGGGGCGGAAGCGGCGGCGACAGCAGCGGCGGTGGCGGCCCCGAGGGCAAGACCATCACGCTCGGCTACATCTCGTCCTGGACCGACGGCCTGTCCACCGCGTACCTGCTGGACAACCGCCTGACCGCGATGGGCTACACGGTCGAGCACCAGACCATCGCCGAGGCCGCCCTGCTCTACGCGGGTCTCGCCCAGGGCGACGTGAACATGTACCCCTCGGCCTGGCCCGAGGTCACCCACGCCGACTACATGAAGGAGTACGGCGATGACATCGAGGACCTCGATGCCTACTACGAGGGCGCGAAGCTGAACTTCTCCGTCCCCGAGTACATGGACGACATCCAGTCGATCGCGGACCTGCAGGGCCAGGCGGACCGCTTCGACGGCAAGATCTATGGCATCGAGCCCGGCGCGGGCATCACCGGCGTCACCCAGGACAGCGTGATCCCCGGCTACGGCCTGGATGACTTCGAGCTGGTCACCTCCTCCACCCCGGCGATGCTCACCGAGCTGCAGAACAAGATCGATGCCGAGGAGGACATCGTCGTGACCCTGTGGTCCCCGTTCTGGGCCATGACCGCCTTCCCGGTCCGGGCCCTGGAGGACCCGGAGGGTCACTTCGGCGAGCCGGAGGCCCTGCACCACCTCGGCAACAAGGGCTTCTCCGAGGAGTTCCCCGAGGCCGCGGAGTGGATCGGGAAGATGAAGCTGTCCGACGAGGAGTTCGGCTCGCTCGAGGACACGGTCGTCAACCAGTTCGAGGAGGGCCAGGAGGCCGAAGCGATCGAAAAGTGGCTCGAGGAGAACCCCGACGTTCTGGCGCCGCTGCCGGGCGAGTGACCCCAGCGCGGACCTCCGCGCTCCGGCCGGCGGGCTGAGCCCCGCCTCCGCCGCACAGGACGGGCCGACCACGATCTCCTCGTGGTCGGCCCGTCCTGTCATCGCCGGGGTTCAGTGCGCGACGGCGACCTCGCTTCCCGCTGCCGCCGAGGCATAGCAGGCGTCGATGACCCGGGCGCGGCGCAGGGCGAGCGACCCGTCGTGCGCGGCGGTGTCCCCGGAGGCGACGTTCTGCAGGAAGCTCGCGACCGCGGCGGCGTGGCGACCGTCCTGACCGACCACGGGCTGCAGCTCGGCTGGCATCCCGGCGACCTCGGTCCACACGGAGATCTCCTGATGCGGATGCGAGGGGTCGCCGCCCCATTCGATGGTGGCGCCGCCGTCGGCCCCGTAGAGGGTGACATAGCAGAGGTCGTGCGGGATCCATTGGGCCCAACTGGACTCCAGCAGCAGGGTGCCTCCGCCGTCCAGGCGCAGGAAGGCGGTCGCGAGGTCCTCGACTTCGAAGGGCGCACCGTCCTCGACCTGGGAGATGCCGAAGCCGGAGCCACCGCGGGCCAGCGGTCCGAACTCGGCGTGGGTGGAGGCGGAGGCTGCGGTCACCGCGGGCTCGCCCATCAGGTGCAGGGCCATGTCGAGCATGTGGATGCCGATGTCCATCATCGCGCCGCCACCGGAGCTCTCAGCCCGGGTGAACCAGGTGCCGAGACCGGGGATCCCCTGTCGGCGGAGCCATCCGGTCTTGGCGTAGTAGAGCGTCCCCAGCACACCGGAGTCGACCACGGCCTTCAGCGCTGAGACGTCCCCGCGCTGGCGGTGATTGAAGGACACGTCCAGCACGCGATCGGCCTGCTGTGCGGCGGCGACCATGCGGGCGGCGGCCTCGCCGGTCTGGGCCATCGGCTTCTCGGTGAGCACGTGCAGGCCCGCGCCGAGGGCATGGATCGCCATCGGCTCGTGCAGGAAGGTGGGGGTGGCGATCGAGACGACGTCGAGCTCGGCCTCGGCGATCATCTGCTTCCAGTCCCGGTAGCGGCCGGGCACGTCGTGCTCGGTACCGAACTGCTCCAGCAGGTGCTCCTCCATCGCCGAGAGCGCGACGAGGTCGACGGAGGGATCGGCGGCGTAGGCGGCGACATGCTGCTGACCGGCCCAGCCCAGGCCGATCACTCCGGCGCGCAGTCGTCGCTGCCCGCCCTCCGGTGCTGCTGCGTTCATGATGCGTGGTCCCTTTCGATCGGACGGCTGTGCGGGATGGTTGGTCATGCGGTGAGTCGTGGGGATGGCGAGATGACGGGGCAGGGTCGAGCCCTCACCCTTCCGGCGAGAGCAAGTCCAGCGGGCTCTCGCGCAGGCGGGTGAGGGCATGCTCGATCGCACCACGCACCACCACCTCCCGGCCCAGTTCGCTGGCGACCAGCTGCGGCAGGGGCGCGGCGGCGATCTCGGTCAGCTCGAGACGGGAGCGCTGCAGGACGGGTTCGATGGCATCTGCGATCGCCCCGGCCACGACGACCCTCTCGACCCCGAGCAGGCTCGACAGGATCGCGGCGATGCGGGCCAGGCGTGCGGCGATCCGGTCCAGCACGTCCCGCGCAAGGGGATCGCCGTCGCGGGCCGCGGCGAAGACGTCGACGGCGCTGAGGACGTCGGCCGGGAACGCTGCAAGAGTGGGCGAGTCGCGGCCGGCGGCGATCGCGTCGAGGGTCCAGCGGCGGGCGAGGGCGGCCACTCCGTCGGCCCCGCGGGAGTCGCCGAGCACGTCGTCCAGGAAGCGCATCTCCCCGGCGCCGCCGGCGGCCCCTCGCAGCAGACGACCATCGACGATGAGCCCGGCGCCGAAGCGCTCCCCCATCAGCAGCGCCGCCACGTGCTCGGTCCTGGCGTGCGGTGCGGCGAGCGCGTGCTCGGCGAGGGCGGCGAGGTTCGCATCGTTCTCGACCTGCACCGTTCCGTCGAGGGCGTCGACGAGACCGGGGTTCATGGCGGGCCAGTAGGTGGAGTCGACCGACGGCGAGCGGCCGGCGGAGTCCACCGGCGCGGGCACTCCGACCACCGTCAGCAGTCGTCGCCTCCCACCGGCCCCCGCCTGCTCGATGACCTGGTCGACGAGGTCACGCACAGCCTCCACCCGACATTCCGCTGCGGCAGCACCCTGGCCGACGTCCCGCCCATCGAGATCTCCGTCGATCGCGCGACTCGCAGCAGTCATCTCTCTCCCGCGTAGGTCCACGGCCCGCGCCATGAGGGTGTGCTGGCCCGCATCGACGCCGACGATGACGGCAGCCTCCGCGCGCAGGGCGTAATGGCGTGCGGGGCGACCGCGCTGCACGACTCCGTCCACGCGCTCGACGGAGACCTCATGCAGCCAACCGGCTTGCTCGAGCTCGCTGCAGACCCCGAGCACGGTGGCGCGAGTCAGCCCGGTCGCGGCCATCGCGTCGGCCGCAGTGAAGCGGGGCACCCTCAGCGCGTGCTGCAGCAGCGCCTGACGGTTCGCCCGGCGGAGGAGCTGTGGGGAGCTCGCACCGCGGTCCGGGCCTGTTGACATGGCGCTCCTCCGTCCCCATACTTTCGATAGGCCGTAAATATAATGCTTGACGTATCTATGGTCGCATCTATCCCGAGAGTCTGCACACTCTTCCGCGAAGGAGACGATGGTGTCATCCTCGACCGGCTTGTCCGGCCCCCTCACCCGCCGAACCCTGCTGGCAGGCGCGGGCGGTGCCCTGGCGGCGACCGCCCTGACGTCCTGCGGGCGCGGCGGTCCCTCCGAGCTGACGCTCTACCAGTCCAAGCCCGAGGCGATCTCGTACTTCAGCCGGCTCGCCGCCGAGTTCTCCAGCTCCCAAGACCGCTTCACCGTCCAGCACGACATCGCCACGAACCTCTCGGCGAGCTTCGTGCGCAACAATCCGCCGGACCTGGGTTGCCAGAACTACAACCTCGAGATGGGCCGCTTCATGGAGCGCGGTGCCCTCTCGGACCTCTCCGACCTCCCCGAAGCCGCGACCATCCGCGAGGACGTAGCTGAGCTCGCCGACTGGTACCCCACCTATGAGGGCCGCACCAGCGTGCTGCCCTATTCGGTCACCGCCGCCGCAGTCATCTACAACCGGCAGATCTTCGAGGAGCACGGGCTCGAGGTCCCCACCACCTGGGAGGAGCTGCTGAGCGTCTGCGAGACGCTGCAGGCCGCAGAGGTCACACCCATCTACGCGACCTTCCTGGATCCCTGGACGATCGCCCAGGGACTGTTCGACTACACCGTCGGCGGGATGGTCGACGTCCGCAGCTTCTACGCGCAACTGGCCGAGATCGGCGAGGACGTCGGCCCGGATTCCGAGGTCTCCTTCCAGAACACGCTGCTGGAGCCCGTCGAACGCATGCTGGAACTGGTCCCGTACTGCAACTCCGATGCGTCCAGCCGCGCCTACGGCGACGGCAACACGGCGATGGCCCAGGGGAAGGCGGCGATGTACTTCCAGGGCCCCTGGGCGCTGGGAGAGATCGAGAAGGCCGGCACCGAGGTGGATCTCGGCACCTTCCCGCTGCCGGCGACCGATGATCCGGCTGATCTGCGGGTCCGCGTGAACATCGACCTTTCGCTGTGGATCCCGGAGGCCGCGAACGAGCAGGAGGGGGCGCGGGAGCTCCTGCAGTTCCTGATGCAGCCCGATATCCAGAACACGTACAACGACGACTTCCTCGCCTTCGGCACCACGAAGAACGCCCCTGCGGTGACCGACGAGAGGATCGCCGAGATGCAGTCGTACTACGACGAGGGCCGCTTCTACATGGGTGCCTCGCAGTTCATCCCGAACTCCATCCCGGCCCAGAACTACCTCCAGTCGATCGTCGGTGGCGCCGACGCCGAGCAGACCCTGGCGCGCATGGACGCCGACTGGGCTCGCCTGGCCTTCCGGGAGTGATCACCGATGACGTCTCAGCAAGGAGCCCCGATGTCGACGACGACACCATCGCCCGCTGTTCCCACGGACGGCGAGAGCCGACCTCGCCCCCCGCTCGTCCACCACAAACGGCGGATCGACCCCCTCTACTACCTGTTCCTGTTCCCTTCGCTCGCCCTGTTCAGCCTCGCGGTCACGCTGCCGGCGCTGCTGGGCTTCGGCTACAGCTTCACCAACTCCATCGGCTTCGGTGACTGGGAGTTCATCGGGTTCCGGAACTATGTCGCGATGTTCCGCGATCAGGGGATCCTGGGGTCGTACACCTTCACACTAGGCTTCTCGCTGATCACCGTGATCGTGGTGAACATCCTCGCCTTCGCACTGGCCCTGGGCCTGACCTCGAAGATCCGCTTCACCACCGCGCTGCGCACGATTTACGTGATCCCGATGGTCATCTCCGGCATCGTCATCGCCTTCGTGTTCCAGTACCTGTTCGCGAACACCGTGCCCGGCATCGGCCAGGCGATCGGCTCGGACGCGCTGTCCAGCACGATCCTCGCCGATCCCGACTGGGCCTGGCTGTCGATCGTGATCGTCACCGCCTGGCAGTCGATCCCCGGCACGATGCTGATCTACATCGCCGGGCTGGTGACCATCCCCGCCGAGGTCTATGAGGCCGGATCGATCGATGGTGCGACCGGCTGGCAGAGCGTCCGGCACATCACCCTGCCGCTGGTCTCCGGCTTCATCGTCATCAACACGATCCTCGGCTTCAAGAACTACCTCAACGCCTACGACATCATCGTGGGCCTGACCGACGGCGGCCCGGGCGTGGCCACCCGGTCCGTGGCGATGGCGATCTTCCGCGGGTTCGAGGGCGGCGACTACGCCTACCAGATGGCGAACGCGATGGTCTTCTTCCTGATCTCGATAGCCCTCGCGCTCCTCCAGCTCCGCATCACCCGAGGAAGGACGGCGTTCTGATGAGCACTGCGACTCCCGCCGCATCTGCGGCCCCTGCCGGTTCCCCCACCGACACCTCGACCGCCCCGCCGCCGGCTGCGCGCCGCCGCCGCGGCCGGGTGGGACGCGAGCGCATCAGCTGGACCACCACCGGGCTGCTCCTGGTGGGCTCGCTGGCCGTGCTGGTGCCGCTGTACATCACCGTGAACATGGCGCTGAAGACCACCGAGCAGGCGGTCGGCGGCAATGCCTTCGCGCTCCCGGACCCGTTCACGTTCTCGAGCTTCGTCGAGGCCTGGAACCTCACGAACTTCCCGCGCGGCTTCGCGATCTCGATCTTCATCACGGTGATCGCCGTGGTCGGCGAGATCGTGATCTCGGCGCTCGCCGCCTACGCAATCGTGCGCAACTGGGATCGACGAGCCTTCCGCTGGTCGTTCTTCTACCTGCTGGCGGCGATGTTCATCCCGTTCCCGGTGGTCGCGCTGCCCCAGATCCAGCTGACGGGCATGCTCGGGCTGGACAACCCGCTGGGGGTCGCGATCCTGCACATCGCCTTCTCCCTGGCGTTCAACACGCTGCTGCTGACCGCCTTCCTGCGCACCATCCCGCTTGAGCTCGAGGAGTCGATGCGGATGGACGGCGCCGGCACCTGGAAGGTGTTCTGGACGCTGATCCTCCCGTTGCTGGCGCCGATGTGCGCGACCGTGGGCATCTTCGCGTTCATCGCGTCGTGGAACGACTTCATGATGCCCTCGCTGATCATCTCGGACCCGACGCTGCAGACCATCCCGGTGCTGCAGAACATGTTCCAGACCCAGTTCAGCAACAGCTACAACGTCGCTTTCGCCTCCTACCTGATGGCGATGGCACCGGCGATCATCGTCTACCTGTTCGCTCAGCGGTGGGTGATGTCCGGCCTCACCCAGGGCGCGATCAAGTAACCCCCTGCGCTAGGGCGGCCGGCTCGTGCCGGTCGCGCTCCGCACCGCCTGTTCCTCCACCGTCGACCCCCACGCATCCCCTCATGATCCTGCACCCGAATCCGCATCCGCATCTGCTTCCACCCACGACAGAACCTGGAGGTTCCCCGACAGTGACCGCAGCTCCCCTGACTTCTCCCTCCGCCACCCGGTCCGACGCCGACTGGTGGCGCCAGGCGGCCGTCTACCAGATCTATCCGCGCTCCTTCGCGGACGGCAACGGCGACGGCATCGGCGACCTGGCCGGCATCATCTCGCGCGTCCCGTATCTTGCCGAGCTCGGCGTGGACGCGGTGTGGCTGAGCCCCTTCTACCCCTCTGCTCTCGCCGACGGGGGCTACGACGTGGATGACTACCGCGATGTGGATCCGACGATCGGCACCCTCGAGGAGTTCGACGAAATGGTCGCCGCCCTGCACGGGGTCGGCATCAAGCTCATCGTCGACGTGGTCCCGAACCACTCCTCGGATCGGCACGTCTGGTTCCAAGAGGCGCTGGCCTCCCCGAAGGGCTCTGATGCTCGCGAGCGCTATATCTTCCGCGATGGTCGCGGGGAGCAGGGCGAGGAGCCACCCGCGGACTGGACCTCGATCTTCAGCGGCCCGGCCTGGACCCGGGTGCCGGACGGCCAGTGGTACCTGCACTCCTTCGCCACCGAGCAGCCCGATTTCAACTGGAGGCACCCGGAGGTCCATGAGGACTTCCTGCACACCCTGAGGTTCTGGTCGGACCGGGGGGTGGACGGCTTCCGGATCGACGTGGCGCATGGGCTCTCGAAGGACCTCGGCGAGGTACTGCCCAGCACGGCGGAGCTGCGGGCGATGCCGAAGGACGGCACCCATCCGCTGTGGGACCGCGACGACGTGCACGAGATCTATGCCGAGTGGCGTGAGCTGTTCGATCAGTACGAGCCGCCGCGGATCGCGGTCGCGGAGGCCTGGGTGGAGACTCCGGAGCGTCGTGCGCGGTACGCGAGCCCTGAGGGGCTCGGCCAGGCGTTCAACTTCGACCTCATGGAGGCCGATTTCGATGCCGTGCACTTCCGCGACATCGTCACCGACAACCTCGCGCAGTCCGCGGTGACCGGGTCGTCCACGACCTGGGTGTTCTCGAACCATGACGGGGTGCGTCATGCCACCCGGTACGGTCTGCCGCCGCGTGCCGGGCGGGCCGTGAAGCAGGGGGCTGAGTGGGTGGCCGCCGGCGGTCCGGAAGGCGGTATCGATCGTGAGCTGGGGCTTCGCCGTGCCCGGGCGGCGACGATGTTCGAGCTGGCCCTGCCCGGCAGCGCATACCTGTACCAGGGGGAGGAGCTGGGCCTGCACGAGGTCGCGGAGATCCCGGATGAGGAGCGGCAGGATCCGGCGTTCCTGCGCACCACTGCCGCAGATCGCGGCTTCGACGGACTGGGTCGTGACGGCTGCCGGGTCCCGCTGCCGTGGACCCGGTCGGGCTCCTCCTTCGGCTTCGGCGAGGGCGGGGGGCATCTGCCGCAGCCGGCCTGGTTCGCGGATTTCTCCGTCGAGGTCGAGGACGGCACCGCCGGTTCGACGCTCGAGATGTACCGCGAGGCATTGCGCCTGCGCACAGAGCTGCAGGGCGAGGAGACGCTCGAGTGGGACGAGGCGCTCTCCAGTGATGACGTGCTCGCCTTCGAGCGTCCCGGCGGTTGGTTGAGCGTCACGAACTTCGGAGCAGAACCGGTGACACTGCCCGCTGGCGAGTTGCTGCTGGCCAGCGGCGAGCTCGCAGCGGCGGCCGATGGTTCGGCGGTGCTGCCGGGTGCGACCACGGCGTGGCTGCGCCAGTCGGCGGCCTGAGCGGAGCCCACCGCGCTCTGGTCGCGAGCACCCCGGATCTCACCCTTCGAGGGGTGACGCCGGGGCACTCTCGTCGCCTGGCGACCCGCGGTCGTGACCTGACCGGGTCCCGATCTCCCCGCGCCGTCACCGGCTGCGCGCCGGTAGCAGCCGGAGTCCTGCATGTCGGGGCCGAGACGACCGGCCGCTCCGGTGCGTCGACCGGGATGCGGACGGTGAGCGAGAAGGTCGTCGCTCCACACGGCGCGGAGCTGGTGACGCCGGTGATCGAGTCGGCGTCTTCAGTATCGGCAGCGTCGGCGACGTCCGCGGCAGCAGTTCCAGCGGCGGCGCCGGACTTCTCGCTCGCAGCGCCCGTCACCGCAGCCGCAGGGCCCAGCGGGGATGGGGAGGTGACGCGGGTGATGCCCGAGGTGCCGGACCATCCGACCAGGTGGCGCGAGGACTCCGAGTCCACGAGACGCTGGACGCCGGCGGTGTCTCTCTCCTTCGAGAGGTTGCAGTGCGCGCACAGGCCCTGACCGTTGTCGATGCTCGTGGCCCCACCCGCGGAGGCGGGGACGATGTGGTCGTGCTGGCGCACCGCGGCGTCGCAGAACGGTGCACGGCAGATGAGGTCCCGCCAGTCGAGGAAGCGTGCCATCGAGGGCGGGAAGGCTCTCGCCCGGGATTCGACGGCCACCAGCTCTCCGGAGGTGGGATGGGTGAACAGGCGTCGCATCACGGGACGGAGCTGTGGTCCGTCCGGGCCGCAGCGGTCCCCCACGGAGGGGTCCGGTTCGGCGAGCGCGAGGCGAAGCTGTTCGCGCGCCATCTCCACCGGGACGGAGCCGTACCCCTCGATATGCGCGATATCGCCGTGGTCCGGGGAGAGCAGCGATCGCTCGGTCATGATCAGCCCGATCTCCAGCCGCACCGGGTCCATGCCTCCCTCGCGACCGATCAGCGTATCGGCGAAGGCATCCGCCATCAGTGCGCCGTGGCCCTCCCGCGCACCTTCGGCACGGAGCCGCTCCGCTTCGAGGGAGAGGCGCTTGTGGACGAGCTTGGCATCCAGTGCCGGCAGCTGAGCGCTCACGGTCGCCATTCCGTGCTGGCCGGGGGTGAAGGTGACGTGGCGACCCTGGCGAGCCCGGTGGTGGCGCTCAGCGGCTCCCTGCGGGTCCAGCTGCCCGATCGCGGAGGAGACCTCCTCCCGCCACCGTTTGACCCCGGCTCCGTCCAGACGGGGCATCTGTTCATGCAGAGCCTCATCGAGCTGTCGACACTGGTGGTCATCGAGCGGTTCCATCGCGGACGCCGTCGCGTAGGCCACCTGGGCGGTCACCTTTCCGGTGCCCAGCGCGCAGAGCATGCGCGGCATGGAACGGACCATGCGCCGGGCTGAGGCCAAGGAGCGCTCTGCAGCGGAGGGCGAGCGCCGGGTCATCAGGGAATAGTCACGGCGGGTCCGGCCGTCGGCAAGGCGATTGAGCCGGTCGATCGGCGGGAGGAATTCGTCCTCGTGCGCGGCGTCGTCCCGCTCGGCACGGATCTGGTCGCGCCGTGTGGCCTCGGCCAGTGCCACCACCGCGCGTGCCTCGAGCGCGTCGAGCGAGCTGCGGGACTCGTGGACCCTCGCGAGCAGCTTGGTGTAGTCGTCCCGTGGTCGCTCCCCTGCCTCGAACATCTTCTCCGGTGCGGTGGCGATCGCGGTCAGCAGGAAGTCGACGTCGCCGAGCAGCTCCGCGAGCGCGGCCGGGCCGGCCGCGTGGAGCGCAGCGAGGGTCTCCTCCGGAGTGGCGGAACGCCGCTCCGAGGAATCCGTCAGCTTCTCCATGAACATGCTGACATCCTCTCTCGGCGCACCGACATTCGAAAGCCCGTGCCACGAATGTGGAAAACCTTCTCAGGATGCCCGTCACCTTGTTCACATCGACACATACGGCTCCACGACCTGCACTCGGGTGCTCTCTCGGGCCCGACCTGCAGGCTGTGCATAACTTTCTCCAACCAGCCCCGAGGGGTGTCCTACAAAATGTGGACAAGAATGTGGATAAGCGGACACTGTGGAGGAAAGGTCATGCCTCACAGAAGCTTTCCGGGCCCTGCTCCACGTCCGCTCGGAGCACGTCCGAGATGCCCTCCACTGGCCCCTCACCCTTGCCCCTTCCGCTCTGCCGGTATCTGATGGGGGTATCTGCACCCACCCCAGGAGGCTCCGATGGAGAAGCTTGAACTCAACGCGACCAACCCCGGCCCGGGCTCCTCGTTCACCGGTGAGGTGTTCATGGAGGCGATCCGCGGGCCGCTGGACGGTTCACGCGCCGCGATGAGCCATGTGCACTTCACGCCGGGCGCTCGTACGCATTGGCACTGGCATCCCGCCGGTCAGACCCTCTACGGCACCGGCGGGGTGGGGCTGGTCGTCACCCGCTCGGGCGAGGTCCTCACGCTCGAGCCGGGGCGCACGGTGTGGATCCCGCCGCGCGAGGAGCATTGGCACGGCGCGCTCGACACCTCGTTGATGTCCCACCTCGCGGTGCAGGAGGCCGACGAGGACGACGAGACCGTGATCTGGCTCGAACCGGTCAGCGACGAGGAGTTCGCCCGCGCGAACGAGGTGGCACGCACGGCCTGAGAGGCGAGGCTCGGCAGGCATGACTTTGCCACCGATCCGGCCCGAGCCCGGGCCCGAGCCCTCGGGATAGCGTGTGGTCATGCCGCCGCAGAACACCCCCGCCTTCGCCACCCCGCCCCCTCGCACGCATCGCACCCGGACGCTCGTCCTCGTCGCAGCCGCCGCGGCGCTGGTCGTCGGCCTGATCGGGCTCGGCATCGGCGGGGTCGGCGGCGCTCTGCTCTCCGGGAGTCTCGGCAGCGCCGATTCACGGGCGGATCAGGACCTCGCCGATGGGTGCGCGATCCTGGACCGCGCCGAGGGCGAGCTGCCGCTGACCGAGGAGTCCCTCGACGTGCAGGCCCCGCTGTTCTCCGAACTCCTCGCCGCCGCGAGCCTGTTCACCGCCGCGGGGGTGGGGAAGGACGATCTGGAGCTCCAGACGGCGGGCAGCGAGTTACTTGAGGGGATGAGCCGATTGGACATCGACCTGGCCAACGAAACCCTCGAGGCGCTCGCACCGATCTGCGCGGATGCCTGAGCCTCACGACCCCTGCTGCAGCGCCCCGACCTCGGCGACCGCGGTGTAGAGGGCGCGGTGCGCGGCCGCGGCCGCAGGGTCCGGGGCAATGCTCCGGCCGTCCGCTCGTGCGGCCAGCGGCAGGATCCGATGCTCCCGTCCCAACGCGTCCGCCGCGGCGAGCGCACAGCCGACCAGCGCGGCGTCGGCCCCGTCGACCGTGCGCACGGGACGCCCGGTGACGTCGGCGATGATCCGCAGCCAGGGCTGCGAGGCGGTCCCGCCGCCGGTGACGGCCAGAGGGCGTGAGGGGTCACTGTCGTCGCCATGAGCGAGGGCGTGGGCGACGCCTTCGAGCATCGCCGCGTACAGGTCGATCCCGCGGGTCTGCGGGCCGATGCCGATCATGGCGCCGCGGAGGTCGGCGTCCCGTACGGGGTAGCGCTCGCCGAGGATCGAGGGCAGGGCGAGGAGCCCGGTGGGTCCGCGGCCGCACCGGTGCTCGCGATCCTCGAGCAGGGCGTCGGCCGCACCGGGAGCCACCCCGCCAAGCAGTGCCCCGCGTGCCCAGTCCGCTGCGGCGCCCGCAGCGAGCAGGGCGGAAATCCGCAGGATCGACCCCGCTCCGTGGTCGCTCGCACCATCGTCGCTCGCGCCGAGCGCGAGGTGGTGCGATGTGCCCACCTGCGGTGGCGAGGGCGCCGACAGCACGGCGGCGCGCCAGCCGCTGGTGCCCACGTAGGCGTAGTCGTCGCCCGGTGCGAGCCCGACGATGCCGAGCGTGGTCGCACCGGCATCGCCCGGGGCGAGGACCACGGGGAGCCCGGTCGGCAGGCCCAGCAGCGCGGCCGCCGACGCCCCGGTGCGTCCGAGAACCTGGCCCGCCCGGTGGGTGAGCGCCGGCAGCAGGGGCGCCGCGAGGCCCGCGGCGCGCGCGACCGGGGCCGACCACGTGCGCGTGCGGGAATCGAGCAGCCCGGTGGCGGCGGCCGTCGTCGGATCGCACCAGGCGCCGAGGCCCAGTCGGTGCACGAGGTGGCCGGCCGGACCGAACACCACCTGCCGGGCACGCCGCATGAGGCCGGGATCCACCCGGTCCAGACGGCGGAACATCGCCGCACAGCTGCTCGCGTCCTGCCGGTTGCCGGTGAGCTGGTCCCAGTCGATGCCCTCGGCCGTGAGCTGGGCGTGCAGCTCGAAAGCCTCGGCCCCGGCGCGGGTGTCGCTGTACAGGATGGCGGGAGGCTCAGCCCCGCCCTCGGTCTCGAGCACCAGGTCCTGCATCTGGCCGGTGAGGCTCAGCGCGAGCAGGTCCTCGCCGGCCGATGGGGAGGGGAGGAGCTGCGTGATCGCGGCGCGGGCGGCGCGGACCCAGTCCGCGGGATCCTGCTCCGCTCCCCCGTCGGCCGTGCGGCGCGTCGGATACTCGCTGCTCGCCTGCGCCCTGCTGGTGCCGTCCACGTCGATCAGCGCTGCTTTCGCAGCGGAGGTCCCGAGGTCCAGGCACAGCAGAGAGGGCATGAGGTGAGGATAGGCGGGCACACCCTGTCCTCGCCGCCTGCAGAGCCCCGTGCTCCGCTCGAGGATCCCGGGCCGACGCCTTGACTCCGCCACCCCCCTGCCCTACTGTCTTAAGCACCTAATACAATGAGACAGGGGGTGGCTGATGCAGTTCGACAGCTCGATCCCCATCTGGACCCAGCTGGTCACGGAGTTCTCCCGACGGATCGTCGTGGGCAGCTGGCCCGCTGGAGCCAGACTCCCCGGGGTGAGGGCGCTCGCCGGCGAGTTCGGGGTCAACCCGAACACCGTCCAGCGGGCGATGTCCGAGCTCGAACGCGAAGGGCTGTGCCGCTCCGAACGCACCTCGGGCAGGTTCATCACCGAGGACTCCTCCCGGATCGACCAGCTCCGGGCCACGCTCGCCGAACAGGCGGCGGACGACTTCCTGGACCGGGCCCGAGGCTTCGGGATGGGCCACGCCCAGGTGCAGCAGCTCATCACAGAGAGGTGGGACCACCATGACCCCGACCATGACGAACACACTGACAGCGAAGGGGCCTGAGATGAACTCTCCCGAACAGGACCAGCCCTCCCTGATCTCGACCAGGGCGCTGACCAAGACCTACGGCAGCACGACGGCGATCGACGGGCTGGACCTCGACCTCCCCGGAGGCCGGATCATCGGCCTGCTCGGCGAGAACGGCTGCGGCAAGACCACCCTGATGAAGATCCTCGCCGGGGTCGTCAGCGACTACAGCGGCCAGGTGCGCATCGCCGGTCTGGCCCCGGGCCCCGCCTCGAAGGCGAAGGTCTCCTTCCTTCCCGATGTGAGCTTCCTGCCGCACAGCGCCCGTGCGCGCTACTGCGTCGATCTGTACGCCGACTTCTTCGAGGACTTCGACACCGAGCGGGCGCATGAGCTGATCGGGTTCTTCGGCCTCGAGGAATCGATGCGCCTCAAGGAGATGTCCAAGGGCATGCGGGAGAAGGTGCAGATCGCCCTGGCGATGTCCCGGCGAGCGCAGGTCTACCTGCTCGACGAGCCGATCAGCGGCGTGGATCCCGCGGCCCGTCAGATCATCCTCGACGGGATCCTGCGCACCTTCGAGGAGGACTCGCTGCTGCTGATCTCCACCCACCTGATCCACGATCTGGAGCAGATCCTCGATTCGGTGGTGATGATGCGCCACGGCGACGTGGTCCTCGCCGGAGAGGCCGACGACCTCCGTGCACAGCACGGCGGCGGCCTCGATCAGATCTTCAAGGAGACGTACCGATGATCACCACCCTCATGAAGCACGAATGGCTGCGCACCCGCGGGCTGCTCGGCACCATCACCGGCGCCGCGCTGCTGCTGGTCATCGCCGGCACCGCCCTGACGGCCACCGGTTGGCCCGGGATCTCCGTGATCGGGGTGCTGATGCTCGTGGCAGCGCTGGGAGGGTTGGTCCCCGCGCTGCAGATCGCGCTGACCATCCACTACTGGCAGTCCAGCTTCGGCCGGACCGGATACTTCACCCAGTCCCTGCCCGTGCGCGGCACGACCATCTTCACGGCCAAGCTGCTGTGGGCCCTGCTGATCTCGCTCGCCGGACTCATAGTGGTCCTGGGCATGCTGTGCGCCGCCTGGCCCGTGCTCGCCGGTCAGCTGGGCACCGAGCGCAATCCCTTCACCGTCATCTCGCAGCTGTGGAGCGGCTATGCGGAGGTCGTCCCGGTGCCGCTGCTGGTGGCCGCCGTCGGGCTCTTCGTGGGCATGATCCTCATCTGGCCGATCCAGTACTTCTTCGCCGCCTCGGTGGGCAGCGAGGCTCCGCTGAACCGGCTCGGCCTCGGGGCCCGGTGCTCGTCTTCCTCGGCCTGTACCTGGTCATGCAGGTCGTCCTCTTCCTCGGGATGGCCGTTCTGCCCTGGGGGCTCGGGGTCGCCGACGGGCAGCTCGGCGTGGTCCGCTGGTGGCTCTTCTCGGAGCTGGCCGCTGGGGACTCCGCCTCCTCCGACATCATGCCGCTCGGCTTCCTCCCCGCGCTCTTCCTGGTGACCCTGGCGTGCCTGGTGCGCACCGTCCACTCCTGGCGACGGAAGATCAGCCTGGTGTGAGGCCGCGGGATCGGCCGCGCCCGGCCACCCGAGGGACCTGGATGCGGGAGACTTGCGACATGGACTGCGAGAACACCGCGCACGGGATCGCCGCACTCAGCCGCTGGATCGACGAGGGGAACACCCACCGCGATCCGGAGGCCGCGACCTGGGCCCGGCTGGCGAAGATCACCGAGGAGGCCGGCGAGGTGGTCGCCGCGCACATCGGCGCGACCGGTCAGAATCCCCGCAAGGGCGTCACCCACAGCGAGCAGGACGTGCAGGAGGAGCTGCTGGACGTCGCGCTCACGGCCCTGGCTGCGCTCGAGCATCTGCGGGGGCACGATGAGCGATCCCTCGAGCTGCTCGGGGAGAAGCTCCACCGCACCCTGGAGCGCGCCGGCCTGCCGGGCTAGGCACGCGTCAGGGGGTCGGCTCCCCGGTCATGTTCTCGGGGACTGCGGCGCGGCGCGCCCGCGCCGATCGACGGAACCAGTTCACCAGCACGCCGGGCACGAACTGATCCGCGAACGGTGCACCGAACCGTGCGAGCACCTCGACCAGCACTCCGATGAAGAAGGCGACCAGCGGTATCCAGGGGGCGAGGCCGACGTTGACGACCACGTTCCCCATCATCCCCAGCTGTGCGTTCATGCTGGTCCAGACCAGTGCGAGCAGGACGATCGAGCCGCCGAAGTAGGCGAACGGAAGCGCCACCCAGGACGCGACCAGCGCAAGGATGTTCCCGGTCTCGATCTCGCGGTCCCGGTGCCACAGCAGGGAGACCACGACCGGCATCAGCAGGGCGATCAGCACCAGGGGGATCCACGCGTACCAGGGCAGATCGAAGAACCACAGGAACTCGTTGGTCCGCTCCATCCCGAACTCCTCGACGCCGCCCCGCAGGTTCAGATGCACCGGCACGGCGAGCATCCCCAGCCCGGGCAGCAGCGCGAGTCCGCTCAGCCCCCAGATCGGGAGTGCGAGGAGCAGGGAGAGCACCGAGCGCCCCTCCCCCTCGACGAGCATCGTGATCGCTCCGCCCACCATCAGCAGGGCGCCGACCGGCACCGCGAACGCGAGGGCATGGACGAGCACGAGGCGGGGAGCAGCGGCGAGATCCGCCACCAGCGGCCACCAGGCGGGCTTCGCGATCCCCGCGACATGGCCCAGGAACAGCGGAAGCGCGATGAGCACCCAGGTGCCGAAGAACATGTCCGCCCCGGCGGAGTGCATCGAGATCGACATCCCGTCGAACCCCGTCGAGTCGTCCTTGACCACGAATGCGGTGACGCGAGTGGCGATCACCGCGAAGATCGCTACCGACAGGCCGGAGATCCCCGACCACAGCAGCGCACCGAGAACCCCGTTGGATCCCCAGCGACCGGTGCCCCAGCGACGCTGGACGCCGCGTGCGGCGAAGAACGCCGTCGCCACCATCGCGGCAGTGATCAGCAGCGGCATGCCCCGGAAGCTCATCGAGGCGCTGCCCAGGAATCCGAGGTTCAGCTCGAGACCGTAGGAGCCGAACGAGGCGAGGGAGACCAGCTGGAACGGAATGCCGACCAGGCCGACGATCCCCCGCCAGCCGCCTGCGCCCGACGGGGAGGACGAACCGCCGATCGGGTCGGTGACGCCCCCGGCGGCTCCGCCCGTGCCCAGGGTGAGGATCGCGAGGACGGCCGAGACGATCACCACGAGCGCTGCACCGAGGGCCACGACGTAGGCGAGGGCGCCGATCACGAACGTGGGGAGCGGGTTGCCGATGCCGAACCGACGCAGTGCCGCGCCGACCTGCGACGCGGACAGCGCCTGCGCCCCCGGTGAGCCCGACGGTGCCGCCGACGCCGAGGAGGCGGACGCGGCCCAGGGCCCCGGCGCCGCCGAATCGGCCGACGAGGGCGGTGCCGCGGAATCGTGGGCCACGCCGTACTCCGGGGCCGAGGGGACGGAGCCGGCAGATCCTCCGGAGGGCGGGGCAGTGGGCGGCACCTCGTTGTATCCGTACGGTCCGGCCTCGTGGCCCGGATATCCGCTGCCGGGGCGGCTCTGGCTCCACCGGTCGCCGTAGGGATGGTTCGTCTCCGACATGTGTGTCTGAATGCCCTTCTCGCGTGGCCTGTCGTCGCGGGCGCGGTCACGCACCCCGGGCCCGAGCCTAGCTGGCCAGGCGTTCTCGGTCCGCGCTCACCGTCTCTCGGCAGGTTGCGCCACCCTGCGCAGGTCCGGGAAGATCTAGTCGGCGGCGATCGGACCGCCCTCACGCCGAGCCCACGGGAAGAAGACCGCATCGCCATGGATCTGAGCTTTCGACGGGCCGCGCCCGAGGACATCCCGGCGGCGCAGGAGGCCTACCGGCAGATCATCGATCACCTCGCACGGACGGCGGACTTCCCGCACTGGCACACCGAGGACCACCCGACCCCTGCGCAGGTCGCCGCCTGGATCGCGGCCGGAGAGCTCTACCTGGCGCTCACGCCCGACGATGCCGGCTCCGCCTCGCCGACGCAGATCGCGGGCGTGGTCGTCCTGAACCACGAGACCGCGGGCGGCTACGGCGACGCGGACTGGGCGATCGACGCCGCTCCCGAGGAGGTGCTGGTGGTCCATGTCCTCGGTGTCACCCCCGACCATCTCGGGCAGGGCGTCGCCCGGTTCCTCATCGACTCGTCCCTGCGGGCCGCGCGGGAGCGGGGCTGCCGCACGATCCGCCTGGACGCCTACGTCGAGAACCTGCCGGCCCGGGCCCTGTACGAGCGGTATGGGTTCACCGACCTCGGTGTCCACACCCTGGCCTACGAGGGCACCGACCTGGAACAGTTCCACCTGTTCGAATACGTTCTCTGACCCGCCCTTCGCCCCGGCAGCCGGGGCTACCCGAAGTAGAGCGGGTGGTGCGCTGCGCATCCCGGGTTGAAGGCGGCGCTGCACTGCGGGCACTGCGGGGCGCCGACATAGTCGTCGATGCTCAGCTGGGCCCAGCACACGCCGCAGAGCACGGCGAGCTGCCGCCCTGATCCCGGCGGCCAGGGGCGGGAAGGGTGATCGGCGGTCTCCTCATGGCACAGGTGGCAGGGGTAGTACCGCCGGCAGCAGGCGAAGCGGATCGCGATCACGTCCCGCGCCGTGCGGTAGTGGATGCAGCGGGTCTGCTCGTCCACCGTCGGCCCGTGGACCACGGGCCTCATCGCACACCGCGGGCGGTCAGCGCATCGCCGAGGGAGTCGGCATGCTTGAGGGCGACCACGAGGAACGGCATGGCGAAGTGCCGCAGGCTCTGCCGGCCGCCGCGGGCGCGCTGCGCTTCGCGGACGTTGCGGGCGAGCCCGGCGAGGACGGGCAGCGTGTTCAGGGTGATCGCGAGGACGAGTGCCGCCCGCTGCGGATCGACGCCCACTCGTGCCAGCGGCGCCAGCGCGCGCTCCAGCGCATCCAGCAGTTCGCTGACCGGGGTGGTCAGCGCCAGCAGTCCGCTGATCACCACGGCGGCGGTGACGCGGGTGGTGTTCACGAGCGCCTCCTCGGGGCCCAGGAAGATCAGCTGCCCGGCGGCGGTCACCAGGATGATCCACCGAACGGCGACGAGCTGCCGGCCGAGCACCCGCATCCCCGCTCCCGGCACCGCGTACACGGCGAGGCAGAGCACCGCCATGATCAGGGCGCTGACCCAGCTCACCGGCAGGAAGCAGATCCCCAGCACGATGGCCATCAGCACCAGGATCTTCGGCCCGGCGGGCAGGCGGTGCCAGGGGCCGTTCCCGGGCCGGAACAGGGTCAGCATCGCAGCTCCTGCTCGTAGGCGGCGATGATCTCCGCGGGTGCGCCCGTCCGCGCGATCGTGCCGTCCTGGACGAGGATCGCGGTCTCGCAGCGCCGCGCCAGTTCCAGGTCATGCGTGACCAGCAGCAGGCGGTGGGCGCCGTCTGCGAACAGGTGGTCGGCGACGCGGCGGGCGTTGCGGGCATCGAGGTAGGCGGTGGGTTCATCCGCGATCACCAGCTCGGGGCTGCGCACGAAGGCGCCGCACAGGGCGAGCAGCTGCTTCTGACCGCCGGAGAGGTCGTGCGCCGAACGGTCCGCGAGGTCGCTCAGGCCGAAGCGCTCCAGAGCCTCCTGGACGCGTTGAGTCTTCTCCCCGCGGGGCAGTCTCGCCGAGCGCAGGGAGAAGGCGACGTCCTCGGCGACGGTGGGCATGATGATCTGGGCATCCGGATTGGCGAAGATGACGGCCAGGCGCCGCCGCAGCTGCGCCGCCTCCCGCGCCGGGTCCAGGCCGAGGACGCGGATGGTCCCGCTGGTGGCGGTGGCGAGGCCGCCGACGAGCCGGGCAAGGGTCGATTTGCCGGAGCCGTTCTCGCCGATGACGGCGATGGTGCGTTCGTCGTGGGTGGCGGTGATGGCGTGCAGGACGTCCGTGTCGCCGAGGCGGACGTGCACGTCATCGAGCTCGAGGGCGCTCATCGGATCACCTCCACGACGGCGGCGATCCCCATCCCGCCGCCGATGGAGGCGGCCGCGACGCCGGTGGTCCCGGTCGGGGCGCCGCCCCGGATCAGCCGGCTGAACAGGCGGACCATGCTGATGGCGCCGCTGGCGCCCCAGGGGTGGCCGAGGGCGAGTGCTCCCCCGTCGGCGCAGACCCGCGGATCGTCCTCCGCGACGCCGAGCCGGTCGAGCACGGCGAGGGACTGCGCGGCGAAGGCCTCGACGATCTCGATCGCGGCGATGTCCCGGATCCGCAGCTGCGCGCGGTCCAGCGCCCCCTGGATGGCCGGTGCCGCGCCGATCCCCGGCAGCGCCGGGTCGCAGCCGATCACCGCGTGAGCACGGATCAGGAGCCCGGGCGCCGTGCCGCGCGCCTGCTGCGGGGCGAGGACCAGGGCGGCGGCGCCGTCGCTGATCCGGGTCGCGGTGCCGGCGGTGACCGTGCCCTCCGGGAACAGGGCGGGCAGGCGTGCCAGCAGCGGCGCGGACACCCCGATCGCGTCATCGGCGCGGGCGCCGGCGAGGGGGACGAGCTCGGCCTGGAACCGCCCGGCGTCGCGCGCCGCCGCTGCCCGCCGGTGGCTGCGGGCGGCGTGCGCATCCTGCCGCGGCCGGGAGATCGCGTCGGCCGTGGCGAGGGCGTCGGCGGCGCGCACCATGTCGGGATCGGTCCAGCCCTCCGGGGTGAAGGGGGCGCGGCCGTACGCCGCGCCGTCGACGGAGCGGGTGGGGGCGGTCGAGGCACTCTCGACACCGCCGGCGATCCGCGGGCGCCGGTCCCCGGCCTCGATCGCCTGGGCGGCGGCGAGCACGGCGGCGAGGCCGCTGCCGCACTGCCGGTCCACGGTCATGCCGGGCACCTGGACGCCGAGCCCGGCGGCGAGGGCGGCCACCCGGGCCGGGTTGCCGCCGGGCCCCATGCAGTTGCCCAGCACCACATCGGCCACCTCGACATCGGCGCCGGTGGCTGCTTCCGCATCCTGCACGGCGGCGCGGAGCACGGGCGCGACGAGGTGCTCGAGCGTGACGCCGGCGAGGGCGCGGCTGCGGGTGCCGATCGGGGTGCGGCGGGCGGCGAGGACGATGGCGGTTTCAGACACGCCAGGCCCCCTCCCCCGCCAGGGCGCGGCGCAGCGCCTCGGCGCGGGCCGGCTTGCCGGAGGCGGTGCGGGGCAGGGTGCCGGTGAACCAGACGCGGGGTTGATGCGCGGTGGCGAAGCGGGAGGCGGCCATCGTGCGCAGCTCGTGCGCGCTCGGGCTCGGCGCACCGGGGTCGAGCTCGACCAATGCGGCGACGAGCGCGCCGATGCCGTCGGTCGGGAGCCCGAAGACGGCGGCGTCGGCGATCCCCGGCAGCTCGCGGAGCCCTGTCTCGACCTCCTCGGGGATGACGGTGGCCGAGGCGGTGAGGATCGCGTCGTCCGCGCGACCGCGGACGGTGAGCACCCCGGCATCATAGGACGCGAGGTCGCCGACGCTCGCCCAGCCGCCGTCCGTGCGCAGCGGTCCCGGCTCGCCGAGGTAGCCGAGCGCCGTGAACGGCGAGCGGACCCAGACCGCGCCGTCGCGCACCTCGAGGTCCGCGCCGGGGAAGGCGCGGGGCCCCTCCCCCTCATCCAGTGCGACGAAGGAGAGCTCGGCCGCGCCGTAGTAGGCGGCGACCCGGATGCCGCGAGCGGTCGCCTCCGCGCGCAGCCGCTGATCGAGGTGGGAGCCGCCGACGAGCGCGACCCGCAGCTGCGAGTGGGATCTCGCATCCAGGATCGAGCGCAGGGCCTGCGGGGTCCCGTGGAAGGCGGTGGCGTCCGCGGCCTCTGCGGTGCCGGGCAGGACCGGCCGCGGCCCGCCCGCGAGCGCATGCGCGAGGGAGAACAGCGTCAGCGAGGAGGCGGGGGGCGCCGGCAACAGGATCCGCTGCTCGGCGACGGCTCCTTCTGGGGCGAGGATCGCGGAGACGGCGGCGAAGGAGTCCTCCCAGGAGGCCGCCGTGCGCAGCACGATCCGCGGGGTGCCGCTGCTCCCGGAGGTCAGCGTTGCCCAGGCCGCTTCCTTCGGCATCTGCCCGGCCGCGGCGAGCGCCCGCACCTGCGACCACTGGGCCGCGGGCCAGCGCTCGTCCCCGACCAGGGGGACGTCCCCGGCTGCGCGCACCGCGCGCAGGCGGTCCAGCAGGCCATCCGCGGAGCCGTCGAGCAGGACGATCCGCCGGGTCATCGCGCTGCTGCGGAGCCAGCAGTCTCCTCCTGCTCGGCGCGGGAGGCGTCGGCCCGTGCGGAGGGGAGCCAGGTGCGGCGGAACGCGCGGGGGTAGGCCCGCAGGAGGGTGGTGACGACCGCGGTCGCGAGCACCGCCTTCAGCAGGTCGCCGGGGAGGAAGACCAGGCTGGCGAGCGCGGTCTCCCCGATAGGGAGGCGGGTGATGAGGCTCTGCACCGGGATGCCGAAGGCGTAGATCACGAGGATGCCGCCGACGATCATCGCCAGTGCTGTGCGCCAGAGGGCCGGCTTGCGGGCGGCGGAGTGCACGATCAGACCGATGACGAAGGCTCCGGCGATCCAGCCGATCATGTACCCGGCAGAGGGCCCGACGAACACACCGATGCCGCCGCGCCCGCCGGCCAGCAGCGGCAGCCCCGCCGCGACGAGGACCAGGAACACGGTCATCGACACAGCGCCCAGGCGCGGGCCGAGCACCGCTCCGGCCAGCATCACCCCGAAGGTCTGTGCGGTGATCGGCACGCCGCCGAACACGCTGAAGCTGCCCGGCAGGCCGAGCGCGGCGACGATCGCCGCGAACACCGCCACGCGGGCGATATCGGTCGCATCGAGCGACCACCGTCGTGCTGCAGGAGTAACTGCCATGTCCTTACCCTTCACCTGAACGCGGTTCACCTGAACAACGTACACCTGAACAGCGTTCAGCGCTACTGTGGGGTGATGGCCATCCCAGAATCTCCGCGCCGGCGGAGCCGCGACGACGTCGCCGAGATGGCCCTGCACCTCCTGGACGAGTTCGGGTTGCCGGACCTCACGATGCGGCGCCTGGCGACCGCTCTCGGCGTCCAGCCCAGCGCGCTGTACTGGCACTTCCCGAACAAGCAGGCACTGCTGGCCGCGGTCAGCGAGCAGATCCTCGCACCGATGAGCGACATCCACCTCGACGAGCTCCCACTGCCCCGGGCGGCCTGCGCACTGGGTGCCCGCATGCGCGAATGCCTGCTCGAGCACCGGGACGCCGCCGAGCTGGTGTCCAGCTCCCTCGCGCTCGGCCTCGTCGAGCCGCCGGTGCGGCCGGCTCTCCTGGACGCCGCACGACGGCACGGCGTCAACGATCAGCTGGCCGAGGTGGCCGCCGAGGTGGTCGTGCATTTCGTGCTCGGATTCGTCTTCCACGAGCAGCAGCGCCTGACCGCCGACTCCCTCGGACTGCTCGAGCGATCGCCCGCCGCGAGCACCGACGAAGCCGGCTTCACGGAGGCGATGACGCTGATCGCCGACGGCCTCGAGGTCTCGATGGGGCGGCGGGCGTAGGTCCGCGAGGGACCGCGGTGGGCCCGGAGGGGATCGAACCCTCGACCCGCGGATTAAAAGTCCGCCCCAGCGCGCAGTGCAAAACACGTTGTAGCAGGTCAACGCCACCAAGCCGCCCAACTGCTCCCACTCGACTCTGCCGCGTTGCTGTCAACGTTGCTGTCAGGCAACGCGCGTCCCCGTCACAAGTAGATGAACTCGCCCGAATGTCGGCGACCCACCATAGAGTGTCCTCATGGCGTGGGAGTGGACTGAGGACGAGCTCGTACTGGCGTGTGCGCTAGTCCGCGACAACAGCTGGCGAGGACTCCGCGCGACTGATCCTAGAGTGAAGGAGCTGTCAGCGCTCCTCCGCCGGTCGACGACACACCCCTTCGAGGGACGTCCCGACACGTTCAGGTCTACCAACAGCGTGCAGAGAAAGACGTGGGACCTCGCGACGCAACATCCTAGCTACACTGGGAAGCCCACTCGAGGCAATCGCCTCGACGCCAAGGTGCTGAACCGCTTCTTGACCGACGGAGAGCTGATGGAGCTGCGTGTTCGGTCGGTCCGGGGGCGGCTCGGCTCGCCAACACTCTCGGACCACACTGCGCCGGACGCTACAGACCCGATGCCCGAGGCATCCACTCGCAACGTGTGGACCGCTGAAGAGATGATTCTGGCCGCCGACGTCGCAGACGACCTCACCTGGGGTCCCGTCAACGCAACGAAGCCAGAGGTCATCGCACTGTCGAAGCTTCTGCGATCGGCCGAAATCCACCCTGGCGCATCTGCCGATCCGAGGTTTCGATCGCCAAGCAGTGTCGGCATGAAGATCAACAACCTCCGCGCTGCCCACCCCTCGCACTCGGGCAAAGGGCTGCGATCCTCCAAGGCAGAGGAGCCGATCGTTCGTGACTTCGTCGCTGACCGTGACGTCATGAAGGATGCCGCCGCCGAGATCCGTCGCCGTGTCGCTGCCAATGGCGCCCCCGACGAAGATCTTCCCACCCCCGACGAAGAACTCATTGGCGCAGCGGCCGAAGGAGGAGCGCGGGCGGTGCGAGTCTTGCGCCGCGAACGCGACCCCAAGCTTCGCCGCGCAAAGCTTGCCCAAGTACGAGCAGACGGCAAGGCCATCGCCTGCGAGGTTTGCGACTTCGACTTCGGTACTCGGTACGGGCCACGCGGCAACGGGTACATCGAGGTACACCATAAGCTCCCACTCCATGTGAGTGGCCCCGTACGGACGACGCTCGACGACCTGGCGCTGCTCTGCGCCAACTGTCACCGCATGATTCACGTCGGGAACTGGATCAGCGTTGAGGACTTACAGGAGATTCACCGCAGCGCAGAGGCCGCGCTTCCATGAGTGACCGAAGCACACGATGGGGCTCGGCAGCCGAGGCCCGCAGCGAAGCGAGGACACGAGGCCTGCTGGGCCCCGAGGCGGCGGAGCCGCCCTTGAAGGAGTAGAGAAAGTTCTCACGAGAGGTACGAGCAGCGCGATGACCAACGGAGGCGACATGACCAGCCCACACATCAGCGGAGAGGAAACTGAGGTAGAGGACTCGAGCAACGAGCCCGCCGGCTCAACGCCATCCGCCTCCGACACCTTGCGCCACTTCACTGCAGACTTTGACGTCGATGGCGTTGTAAGGCGGCTTAAGACCGGGAACTTCATCGTACCCAACTTTAATCCCGCACCAGCTCCAGAAGCTGAGTACGCCGGCTTTCAGCGAAACTTTGTTTGGACGAAGAAGCAGAAGGATCGATTTATCGAGTCCCTCCTTCTCGGCTTCCCAATTCCGGGAATATTCCTCGTTGAGCAACCCGGAAAGAAGTACCTTGTACTCGACGGGCAGCAGCGACTACGAACCCTTAGGGACTTTGTTACAGGTACCGACTCCGTAACCGAGCGAACATTCCGCCTCAGTGGTCTCGGCGACGAGAGTCGGTTCTATGGAAAAGCATTTGCGGATCTAGATGAGGCCGATCGCGACCTACTACTGAACACCTTCCTCCAAGTCACAATTGTCGTGCCTCGCGAAGCGGGAAATCTACAGGGCGTATATCAGCTCTTCGAACGCATTAACAGTGGCGGCACAAAGCTCCAGCCCCAAGAAATCCGCATCGCCCTTTACGCAGGAAGTCGCGTGGACGCATTAAGGGAACTCAATGATGACCCGCACTGGCGGGAAATCTTTGGACGGAAGAATCTTCGCCTGAAGGACACCGAGCTAATCCTGCGCTATCTCGCTCTTCGCCGCGTGGCCCAGAGTTACGACGAATTCGACTGGACACGGGAGGCCCCGCAGACCGCAAGTGAAGCTCATACACACGGCAACTATCTATTCTATCGAGCACCTCTGAGCCAGTTCCTGAACACGTATCTCGAGAGCCTCGGAGACAACGGGACTCCGGACGTGAAGGCGATGGAGACGTTTCGGGCCGTTGTGAAAGTTCTGTCTCAGGTCGGCCCGACGGCGCTCAGACTCGAGGACTCTGCCCAGATCAACGCCGCGCATGCAGACGCCATGCTTGTCGGGCTTTCGATGAGTCCGCGAATCCAGAACCTTGCAGATAGCCTTCAATCGAACCCCGGTAAGGACTTTACTGAGGAAGTCGGAAACATAGCGAGTGGCATCGATCAACGCCTCGCGGATCTACTCCAGAACGACGAATACCAGCGTGCAATCCGCGAAAGCACTTCGCATCTCGCATCGGTTTATGCGCGCCTAAAGTTCACTTCCGAAAGCTTCCGAGACCTATAATGGTTAACGGGCGATCCCTTTCGCGCGCTGAGGCAATAGCCAACATCGCGTCAATGCGAACCGACCTCGAAGATACCCTCGACGCCGTCGAGGTGCTCCGGGACAAAGATTCCACCGGCGCAGACGAGAAGAGGCATCTGAATGACTTTGCGACCGTTAGGATGGCCGGCTACCTGGAGCAAATTTGCTTCCATGCAATCTCCGGCATAATCGGGGAAGCGTCCGACGGAAATATTCAGGCGTTCATCAATAGTTGGTTCTACAAGTCTCCCAACTTGGATCGCAGGAATTTCAGGGAATTGTTCAAGCGGTTCGGCGGTGACATCGACGATCGAGTCAAGGCGTTTCTTGAGGAAGACTTAAACGGAGACCGCCTAGGGACGCTTCTGGAGGTCCGAAATGCGATTGCTCACGGCAAGCCCAGTCCTGCGAGTGGCCGAAATACCATGGAGGCAAACCGCATCCTAGTCGAAAATATACATTCGTTTGTACACGATCTCCTGCTGTCCGAAAACAGTGTGATCAGCGCAGGTCGATCATAGGGTCTTCAATACCCAGGTTCTCGTGCACCACCGTTTTCGAGATGTCCGACACAGCAACATTGACAAACTGGGCGGCAACCCACTACAAATTGTCTATTCAGCACACCAGAGGGGCAATAGGTTTGTTTACTTCCGTCGAAATTTGCACCGGGGCCGGCGGCCAAGCACTTGGCCTCGAGCAGGCCGGATTCGACCATCGTGCGGTAGTCGAGATCGACAAGCACGCCTGCGAGACCTTGCGCGCCAACCGTCCGGAGTGGAACGTCATTGAGCAGGACTTGCTGACCTGGGACCCGACCGGGTTCGAAGGCGTCGACCTGCTTGCCGGCGGTGTGCCGTGTCCTCCGTTTAGCAAGGCCGGCCGTCAGCTTGGCAAGGATGACGAGCGAGACCTGTTCCCTCGTGCCATCGAGCTCGTCAAGCTCCTCAAGCCGAAGGCTGTCATGCTCGAGAACGTGCGAGGCATCCTCGACATCGTCTTCGAGACCTACCGCAACGAAGTCTCTGAGCAGCTCAAGGAGCTCGGCTACAAGCCTGACTGGCATCTACTCAATGCTTCGGACTTCGGCGTCCCCCAACTCCGGCCTCGCGTGATCTTCGTTGCCATTCACGAGGACTACCAGGACTTCGAGTGGCCGGCTCCCCAGAAGAAGCCCGCTCCGACTGTCGGTCAGGCGCTTCATGGCCTCATGTCGGAGAGCGGGTGGCGTGGTGCTGACGCCTGGGCTGAGCGCGCGAACACCATCGCCCCAACACTTGTTGGCGGGTCCAAGAAGCACGGAGGGCCTGACCTCGGGCCCACTCGTGCACGCCGGGCGTGGGAGGCGCTGGGCGTCAACGGCAAGACTCTCGCTGAAGAGGCACCCGAACGCGATTTTGTCGGCATGCCGCGGCTAACTGTGCCCATGGCAGCGAAGATCCAAGGCTTCCCGGACGACTGGCACATCACAGGGAGGAAGACCAACGCGTATCGACAGGTCGGCAATGCCTTCCCTCCCCCCGTTGCCAAGGCGGTTGGCGAGCAGATCCGTGCAGTCCTCGAGGCTGGCGTACGGATGGACGTGCGGCAGCCCTCTCTTGATGTGGTGGCCTGATGGCTCTTCTCAGCGAGGCGCGAAAGGCGTTTCACAATCAACTGGTCGAGTCCGGCGCCCTCTCCATCAATGGCTCCGGTGTCGCATCGATCGCGGACGGTTCGCAGAAAACTAGCCGGGCGCTTTCGAAGTCAATCGCTGAAGACCTCGGAGCGACTGTGCTCGAGGACAAGCTCGTCGGACAGAGCGCCGGTAGTCTGTTTGAAATCGCGGTTCGAGACTTCCTCTTCGCAACGTTTCCCAGCTTGTCGACAATTCGCCCCGGCAAGTGGGAAATAACCAATGTTGGAGGGTCTCGAGCGGCTTATCACATCGCACAATATGAACCTTATACGCATTTGGACGACTTGGCGCGCGCAATCGAAGTAGACCCAACGCTTCGAGCAGTTCTCGGAAATTCATACGAGATCAGCCCCGACGTGATGATCCTCAGGGAGCCCGCCAGTGACGAGGAGATCAACGCCGACTCACTCCTTGTCGACGAAACAAGCGGACTGATGTCCGTGATGCGTGGCGACTATAACGAGCGAAGCATCGTGCACGGCATCGTTTCTTGCAAATGGACGCTGCGATCCGATAGGGCGCAGAACGCCCGCTCGGAGGCACTGAATATGATCCGCAACCGCAAGGGCCGAACACCTCACATCGTTGTCGTAACTGCAGAACCGACGCCCTCTCGACTGTCGTCTCTTGCACTCGGGACAGGGGACGTCGACACCGTCTATCATTTCGCTCTACCCGAGCTTGCTCGCGCCATCCACGAGCTAGATAACGACGAAGCGGAAGCTATGTTCGACACTCTTGTAAATGGCAAGAGGCTCCGTGACATCAGTGATCTCCCGCTCGACCTCGCAGTCTAAAGAAGGGCGTCGGCGGTCAGTCGCCGAGGAACGATAGCTCCTCGGCTTCGACGAGAATCCAATCCCCATCTTCAAACTGGATCTCGATTAACGAGTCCCCCGGACCGGAGCCCCGAACTTCGTTCATCGCGTAGACAAGCTCACCGTCTCGGGCTAGTGCGTTTGCATCTCGGGTTCGCTTTACAGTGAACGTTCCGATGGGTGACCCGTCAGGGTTGCTGGGCTCCAGCGCACTATCGCGCTTCCGGCGATACTCGCCAAGGCTGTGTACTGTCATTTAGTCACTCCGGAACGTTGAAGGTGTAGTTCCACTGGAACCGGCTCGCGCGATGCAGGCCGATCGCGTACTCGATGGGCACGCCACTGCCGTCATACGTCCTCCTGCGCATCTCGACGATCGGTTCGCCGATGCCCATCTCGAGGGACTGGGCCTCGTCGCCGTCAGGCAAACGTGCGTGCAGCCTCTCGTTGATGCTGTGCGGCTCGTGCCCTAGATCAGTCAGGACTCGGAACGCTCCCCCGTGCCCTGCCGGCCCCTGCTCTTCGCTCATGAGCAGCGTGCCCTTGGCGATGCGGTGCGGGTAGTAGCTCACCAGAGTGTGCGTGACGGTACCTCGAGCATCACGGATCACCCGCGCTCTCCGCACGACGTCTTCTCCCTCGTCGATCTCTAGTCGGCCAGCCATCTCCTCGGTGGCTGGCTCGATGGAGATCTCCGTGGACTGTGCAGCCGGCTGCCAGCCGCGCTCGTCCATGTAAGGGGCTCCGTCTTCGGCCTCTGTGGGCCGCTCCCATCGACGTCGCGAGTAGCGATCCATCCCCACTTTGCGAAGTGGGATCTGCGGAAGCACCACCGTGCCCTGACTGCGCCTCGATTGAACAAGCCCCTCGCGCTCGAGCAGCTTCAGCGCAGCAGACACAGTATTCACGTTGACGTCGAACTCTGTGGCCAGCTCCGACTGGCGGGGCAGCACCGTGCCCTCGGCGTACTGCCTTTCGCGCACGCGAGCACGAAGCTCGTCGGCGATCTGCACGAACTTGGCGACCATACGAACCTCACCTAGGGATAACTGGGGCCTCGATCCTATCCCTAGTTGACATCGGGCCGTTGGCATGCCAGTCTCGGATCAGTAGTTATCACTAGGGATAGCTGCCGAAACGGCTCAACCACTAGGAGTAGGCATGGCAGTCCAGACCCGGTTCCCCGTCCAGATGGAGGACGTGTTCCCGCAGGGTGCGTACATGATCGGCGAGGTCATCGCCGCCGATGACTTCGACAAGAAGCGGGCCGGCGAGGTCGACCCTCAGCTCCGAGACAAGATCTCGGGCCAGCGTGTCTGGCAGGTCCGGGTGCTCGATCCCGACCCGGAGAGCCGGAAGGGGCAGGCCGAGGTGACCGTGAAGGTCTCCTCCGACCACCAGCCGGTGCCGCCCAAGGGACCGACCACCGGCCCCTTCCGCGCCGTCGCCTTCGAGGGACTCACCCTCACGCCGTACGTCGACACCAACGGGAACTTCCCGAAGATCGCGTACTCGCTGAGGGCCACGGGCTTCGCCGAGGCGGCGTGATCATGGAGCGGAAGGCGATGCGTCTGCTCAACGTCGCAGCGATCGGGATCCTGCTCTGGCAGGTCATCCCGCTCGGCTGGCAGCTGGCGTTCGGGGGTGCGTGAGCGATGCACACCGCCTCCCTCGCCTTCCGCTTCGGCCTCGCCGAGCTGCGATGGATCACTGCTGCCCTGTGGGGTCACGTGCGATGGTTCCATCGATTCTGGTTCGTCGTCGCGATGTTCACCTGGCTCACGGCTGACCTGTTCGAGAGTTGGAAGCCCTTCGCCATCGTCGGAGCCATCTCGCTGTACTTCGCGCTCTGGGCCCGGCTCTACCCCGAGACCTACTCCCGAGCCATCTCCCGCCCGCTCTGGCGTCGGGAACTCTGGCTGGATCTGCTCGAGATCTGGCCGCTGCTCATGGAAGAGTGCGGGCTCTCCTCGGTCGTCATCGACCGGGCGGGAGAGAAGCACCTGCGCGTTCCCTCGATCGCCAGCAAGCACTGGCGTCACAACGAGCTCGTTCTCGCTCCCGCTCTCCTCACCGGACAGACTGTCGAAGACTTTCAGGCAGTCGCTGATCGGCTGCGGACCACTGTGGGCGCTACTCACATTCGGGTGACCGGAGACCTCTCCCCCATCCTCAGTTTCACCTTCGACGATGCCCTCGCTGAGACCGTGAACCGCGGCCTCCCCGACGCTGAAGAGCCATGGGACGGTCGCTCGGTGTGGATGGGGATCGACACGACGGACGACGACTGGCGGCTCCGTATCGTGGGCACCCACACCCTCGTCGCCGGCTCCTCCGGCTCCGGCAAGGCATCGCTCGTCTGGGGCGTCACCATCGGCCTCGCTCCCGCCATCGCACGCGGCGAAGCACAGGTACACGGGATCGACCTCAAGGGCGGCGTCGAGCTGGGCATGGGCAAGGACCTGTTCACCCGCTATGCGGTCACTCCCGCTGAGGCCGTGGTGGTCCTCGAGGACGCCGTCGAAGCGATGAGCGCTCGCCTCGAGCGGATGGCCGGGAACACCCGCCAGCACATCGCAAGTGCCGATGAGCCGCTTGTCGTCGTCCTGATCGACGAGGTCGCCGCGCTCACGTCATACATCGAAGACCGCGACCTCAAGAACCGAGCCCGCACCGCAATGTCGCTGCTCTGCTCGCAGGGCCGTGCCGTCGGCTACACCGTGGTCGCCTGCCTCCAGGATCCCCGGAAGGAGACGATCCCCAACCGTGGTCTGTTCACTCAGATGGTCGGGCTTCGTCTGCGTGATCGGGAGGAGACCTCCATGGTCCTCGGTGACGGCGCTATCGCTTCGGGAGCACTCTGCCACAAGATCCCGCTCGCCTCGCCGGGCATCGGCTACGTGGTTCCCGAGGACGGCTCCGAACCCGTCCGCGTGCGCGCCGCCTTCGTCGACGACGACCTGATCCGTGCCGCGGCCGAACGGTTCCCCGCCCCGTCGAAGATCCCCGTGGTGATCCCGGAGCCGACGGAGAAGCCGCGCAGCTCTCGGGCACGCACCCGGACCAAGCCCGACACGGAAGGAACGGCATCGTGAGCGCCAGCGATCTCTACTCCCTCGACGTGGAAGAGCCCACTGCACTCACGCGAATGCTCTCCGACGGCTTCGAAGACTGGTCAAAGCAGGTCGCCTCGACGGGATTCTGCTCCCGCCCCGTCCGCCTCTTCGGACAGGCGCGCACCTTCGATCGCAGGTCCGGACAGCACCTGAGCACCTTCGACAGTCGCAGCCTGCCCGACAGCGTCCTCTACGTCCGCTGCGGCAATCGCCGTGCCTCCCGCTGCCCCTCGTGCTCCCATGAGTACCGGGGCGACATGTGGCACCTCCTCTCCGCAGGGGTCTCCGGCGGGGACAAGGGGGTCCCGGAGAGCGTCTCCGCGCACCCGCTGGTGTTCCTCACGCTGACCGCCCCCTCGTTCGGCGCTGTGCACTCCTCGACTCGCCCTGGTGCCCAGCCTCGGCCTCGCACCGTCAACGCGCCGCCGGGACTGTGCGAGCACGGCCGCCCTCGTCGGTGCACGGAGCACCACGACGTCGACGATTCTCAGGTCGGTCAGGCGCTGTGCCCGGACTGCTACGACTACGAGGGCCAGGCGGTCTGGCAGTGGCACTGCCCCGAACTGTGGAGGCGGTTCACGATCCACCTGCGCCGCCTCGTCGCCGCTCACCTCGGCATGAGTGAGAAGGCCTCGCGGGACCTCCTCCGCGTGCAGTTCGCCAAGGTCGGCGAGTACCAGAAGCGCGGCGCGATCCACCTGCACGCCCTCGTTCGCCTCGACGGCGCCCCGTCAGACGACGACCCCTTCCCCTCTCCTGCCGTCGATGTGCCCGCCTCGTGGCTCGCCGAGCGGTGTCTTGAGGCCGCCCGCGACATCGAAGTCGATGCCGCTCCGGTCGACGCCTACGACTCCGCCCGCGGGCTCCGCTTCGGTCGCCAGGTCGACGCTCGGCCCGTCCAGCGCCACTCAGACGATGACGGCGACGTCTCCCCCGAGATGGTCTCGGCCTACCTCGCCAAGTACGCGACGAAGGCAGCCGGTGATGTCGCTGTCGACGGCACTCCGAATCGCCACCTGAAGCAGCTCCGAGAGACCTGTCTCGAGCTGTGCGGTCGCGCGCTCCTGCACGAGGGGTTCTCCAGTCCGTACGCGCTTCTCGGCAAGTGGGCCGACGCCCTCGGCTTCCGCGGACACTTCGCCAGCAAGTCCCGGCGGTTCTCGACCACCCTCGGCAGGCTCCGCGATGCACGGCGCAAGTACCACCACGACCGCGAGCAGCACGAGACACACACAGACCATGCGTCGACGGACGATCCGCTCGACGCCGCCGAGCACATCGTCGTGCTCAACGAGTTCCGCTTCGTCGGACAGGGCTGGCTCACCCCCGGTGATGCCGAACTCGCCCGCTCCGCCGCTGACGCAGCACGCGAGTGGAAGGACGCCCGACGTGCTGCACGCCAACCCCACAAGAAAGGAAAGAGTCATGGACAAGCTCTGCTTCACCGCTGAGGAGGTCGCTGATCGGCTCAGCGTCTCCAAGACACGGGTGTACGACCTGATGCGCTGCGGTGAGCTTCCCAGCGTCAAGCTCGGCCGCTCCCGACTGATCAAGGCCGCTGATCTTCTCGCGTACGTCGAGAACCTTGAGCCGGCCCCCGTCGTGGCATGAGCCGCTCGAACGGGGAAGGCAGCGTCTACCGTCGCCAGGACGGTCGGTGGACGGGTGCTGCCTACGTCCTCACCCCGGAGGGCACGCGCAAGCGCAAGGCCGTCTACGGGAAGACACGGAAGGAGGCCTACGACATGCTCGCCGCGCTTCAGGAGAAGTCTCGAGCCGGCATCGCCGCCACCCCGGGCCGACTGACAGTCCAGGCGTTCCTCGAGACATGGATGCGTGACGTCCAGGAGGCACGCCTGAGCCCTGCGACCTTCCAGACCTACGAGGGGTACATCCGCAATCATCTGGTCCCTGTGCTGGGGGCGAAGCGGCTCGGCCAGCTCACGGCGGCGGATGTCCGCGCGTTCCTCGCGATCAAGGCTCGCGAAGGCAAGAGTCCGGCCACCGTCAAGCAGATGCACGCCATCCTGCGGTCGGCGCTTCAGCACGCGATGCGCGAGGATCTGGTGCCCCGGAACGTCGCAAAGCTCGTCGTGGTGCCCACGCCTCCGAAGCAGGACGTCGAGCCGCTGACTCCTGAGGAAGCCCGCACCCTTCTCAAGACAGCGCAGGGGACCTCCTGGGAAGCGCTGTGGACGCTGTACGTGGGTCTCGGCCTCCGACGCGGCGAAGCGCTCGGACTGCGCTGGGGAGACATCGACCTCGAGAACGGCTACCTCAACGTCGCCCAGTCCCTCCAGCGGTCGCGGGGCGAGCTGCGGCTGAAGAGCCCCAAGACCGACACCTCCCGGCGTCGAGTCGTGCTCCCCGGATTCTGCATCGACGCACTCATCCGGCACCGCACCTCCGAGCGAGAGAAGCTTGCTTCGCTCGGGCTGCCCATTGACCAGGCGACGCTCGCGTTCACCTCCCAGGCCGGCACCGCGATCGAACCCCGCAACGTGAACCGGGCCTTCGAGGCACTGCTGAAGAAGGCCAAGCTGCGCCGGGTCAAACTGCACGACCTTCGCCACACCTGCGCCTCGCTGCTGCTCGCGGAAGGCGTCGCCCCTCGCGTGGTCATGGAGCTGCTGGGACACTCCGCCATCGCGGTCACGATGAACACCTACTCGCACGTGATCCCGGCCCTCCAGGACGAGTCCGCGAAGCGCATGGACGCGCTCTTCGGAGACGAAAGTACGAAACTACGAGAGACCGAGTAAACGGAAACCCGAAAGTACGAATCTACAGGTCGTCTTGCGTTTTTGATTGCATCCACCTACGTTCTTTGCCAACCGAATTGACGAGGAGAATCTCCATGCGACACCCGCTCGTTCCGTCCCTCGAGGTTCTCGGAGCCATCGCCGTGGGCGACCTGTCCGCGCAGTCGTTCTTCGGCAGCAATCCGAAGAGTGAGGATCACGCCACGCCGGACAGCTCCTCGTACCTGTCGAACTCGGCCTCCTCGCGACCGGAGCCGATCCTGTACGTCGACCGGATGCCGAGACGGCGACATACTGACGACTGCGTGATCGACGTGGGCTTCATCGCCGCGTGGCGCTCCCTGAACGGCGCATCGCAGGGAGTCCTCTTCCCGAAGATTGACGAAGCTCGTCAGTTCATCCGTCTCGCCCGCCGGGGCGTCCACACTCGCAAGACGTTCATCTTTCGCGCGGCATCGATCGCCATGTTCAATGCCAAAACAGGTGAGGACGATCAAGCCATCGTCGTCGATGCGCAGCTCCACAATGAACGGTCCGACGGCACGCCCGAGTGGATCACTCCCTGGCGCGTCGACCCCATCCCCCGCACATAGAACTCCAGGAGGTTCCCCTTGGATCTCATCGAACGCGCCGAAGCCATTGCGCACCGGGCCCATGCCGGGCAGACCGACAAGTCTGGCCTGGACTACATCGACCATCCCCGTCGCGTCGCGGAGCGCGCAGCGCTCATCGCTCCGGCCGATCTGCGTACCGAGTGCATCGCGGCAGCCTGGCTCCATGACGTCGTCGAAGACACCGACCTGACCCTCGAGGATCTGCGAGAGCTGGGACTCTCTCAGCTCGTCCTCGAGGCGGTGGACCGGCTGACGAAGAAGCCCGACGTCGCACGAACCGACTACTTCGCGGCCATCCGGGCCCATGCAGTCGCTCGAGTCGTGAAGGCCGCAGACCTCATCGACAACACCGATCCGGAGCGCGCCGCCCTGCTCGACGAGACGACGAGGAACCGTCTCGCGGAAAAGTACGCAGCATCCTGGGCGCTGCTGCTCGGTGACGCCTAAAGATGGTCGACTTCTACCGCGTCTTCCACGACCACCACCCCGACGAGAACGGCATCATCGTCGCTGACGACGGAGTGTCGGAGTACGCGTACCTGGCGAACACCGGGCTGTGGCATCGGGAGCCGATCGCTGGGCGCATCGTCCTCTTCGGCGACGAGCACTACACCCGCGTCCGCATTGGAACTGGGGAGGTGTACGAACGCATCGGTCAGTGTCGACCGATCTGGAACCAGGGCTTCGGAGCGAAGGTGCTCCGCTCACGACGACTCCAGCCCGATGCCGAGAAGCGGACCAGCTTCGACCTCGGTCTCGATCCCGCGAGAGTCCCTCCCCTCGCCGACGACGCGTGGCGCCGCCTCCCGCTGGTCGATGACGACCCCTCTCCGGAGCACCTGCGCGTCGCCAGCATCTGGGAGCAGGAGTCCGAGGGCCTCGAGTGGTCCGACTGCGGCCATCGCCCGCTCACTGTCGAGCTGCTGATGGCAATCGCCGAAGAGGTCGTCGCGGTACCGGTGCCTCAGCACCTCAGGCACAGCGACGTCGCCGCCATCCTGAAGGAGCTGTGGGGCCTGCGGTCGGTCTGCCACTACTTCCGGATGGCTCTCGAAACGGCCGCTCTTCGAATCAACGTGACCGTCGACGCCAGCTACGAGCTCCCCGTCGCACTGGCCATCGCCAAAGATTTCAGCGACCGCTGGGACGGCTGCCCGGACGAGGAACGCGCGAAGATGAAGGACGGTCGCGATGGGCGCTGACAGCGCACGTACGTTCTTCACTGCCGACACCCACTTCGGCCACCGGCTGATGGTGCTCTATCGCGGACACGCTCTCGGCGCGGACTCTCGGGACGACGTCACCCTCGAGCAGGTGCGCGCTCACGACGAGGACATCGTCGCCTCATGGAACAGCGTTGTAAGCGCTGAGGACGTCGTCTGGCACCTCGGCGACCTCACCCTCAAGCACACCACCGAGATCGCAGACACCCTCCGTCGACTCAACGGGCGCATCCGCCTCGTCCTGGGGAACCACGACCGCGCGCATCCGCTCTTCCGCGAGCGCGCCATCGCTGCCCAGCAAGAGCTTCTCCGCAGCGGGGTCGAGTACGTCTGCACCGCAGCGCGAGTCACGATTCCGGGTGGAAACTCGGGCCGGTTCCCGGTGATGCTCTCCCACTTCCCCTACAGAGACTCCTACGGAGAAGACCGCCGGTTCCGCGCATGGCAGCTCGAATATTCCGGCGACTGGCTCCTCCACGGGCACACGCACTCGCACGCGGCGATGCACGCTGAGCTTCCTCGACAGATCCACCTGGGGTGGGACGCCTGGCGCAGGCCGGTGAGCGAGACCGAGATCCTTCATCTCATCCGCAGCGCATAGGTCAGACGCTCGGACGAAACGCTCGGAGTGTTTCGGCTAGCTATCGAGTTCTGTTCGCGAACGGCTTCGCCCCACCGTGCGCTTCCTGGAACTTCGCGATGAGCCCTGACTCAGCGGCTCGTGTGCTGAGTCCGTCATACGTCCCCGGAAGCTTCCGCCACGCGACCGTCAGGCTTTCAGGGTCTGAAAGCTGCCAGATCGCCCTCCCACCCTTGTGGTTGAGCCCGGTCCCTTCCCCAAACTTGCGGTACTGGCGCAGGCGGTTCCGAAGACTGGTCCCTGCTCTCCCAATATTCAACACTCGAGCATTCGAGACCCATCGTGAGCGCAAGTCTGATTCGGAGTAACTGCTGGCCTGCCGAGCAGTGGCATGCGGCCTCTCCGCCAGCATCTCAGGTACTGCGCCGCTCTCTCTCAAGACTGCGTATACGCCGGGCACACGCGGGACAGTGGAAGTATCGAGCGTCGCGAGCGGTAGGAACCCCTCCCAGCCTCTCGCCTCCAGCCCTGCACTGTTCCAGGCATCCGGCGTGAGCTCGTCGACAGTAGGAGCGTCGGGGTCGGTACTTCGCATCCATATGAGGATGTCGGCCACACGCAGAACTGATAATTCGCGCCCGTCAGGAGTTCGGTATTTCCGAGCGAGTTCGTGGAGCCGTTCTGCGTTGTCGCGAACGTCTTCCCAGAGCAGACGGTAGAGCTTGTCATCCTGCTGCTTGTTGACCCCGTAGAAGCTCCGTACGCGTGAATCGATGATGGGCACCACGTGGGGAACGTGACGGTGGAGGACCTTGGACACCGTGACGCTGGTCCACCCGTCGACCTTCTGTGCCGCCTCGTTCGCTCTCTTCAGAGAAGTCAGCGCCAGATCGAGCTCGCCAGCGCTCTCATACTCCTCGAAGGCTCGCGCCTCGCGAAGATTGCTGAGCGCCGCGTTCATCGACTCGAGCAGCTTCTGGGGAGCGCCGTCACCCTTGGCGAAGAGTGGGATCACGTCACTGGCACTCAGACGCAGACTCAGCAGGTTCGCAGCGAGGATGTCTTCAGGACGCAGCTGACCGCTGTCATTCGCTGGCCGAGCGTCGTACGTCCGAAACGCATACATGCCTCGTGCTGAGGTATAGGCATCGAGCAGACCGGCAGCGACGTCCTGGCGCTGAGCTAGATAGTTCACCTCTGGAGCATCTCAGAAGCTTGGTCTCCGCGCCGCGGGAACTGCCGGATCCGCCAACGAGCGCATCGCACGTTGCTGTCAGCCCCTCCCGCACAGCCGCGTTGCTGTCAAAGCTGCTGTCAAACCCGGTTCGGAGGTCTTCCCCTAGGGGAAACTTCTCCGACCTGACCTGCGGTGGGCCCGGAGGGGATCGAACCCTCGACCCGCGGATTAAAAGTCCGATGCTCTACCACTGAGCTACAGGCCCGTGCCCGCCTCGCGGCGAGCCAGACCATCCTAACGGCGTCGGAGCACGCGACAGGACGGGCCGCGCCCGAGCCGGATGACGGCTCGCGCACGGCCCGTCGCCCCTAGCAGCGCCGTCGGCCTGTGCCGGCAGCGCTGCTGGCGGGCTCAGACGGTGACCTCGTCCACCTCGCGGGCCTCGTCCGCCTCACGGGCGTCCTGGTAGTCGCAGACGTCCTCCCCCACCCAGACCTCGACGTTCTTGATCTCCGGGAGGTCGGAGGCCAGGAAGATCGGGTCCAGGCCCTGGGCGCGCTGGGCGTTGAAGTGCCGCAGCAGCTTCACTGCGGTGGGGGCCAGCAGGGCGATCACCACGAGGTTGATCAGGGCGATGAACACCATGGACACCCCGGCGATGGTCCAGGCGAGGTCGACCGCGATCATCGAGCCGACGAGCACCAGGCCGGTCACGGCGACGCCGAAGGCGATGTGCCAGCCGCGCCTGCTGGTGATGAAGTGCATGTTCGCCTCGCCGTAGGAGAAGTTGCCCAGCACCGAGGTGAAGGCGAGCAGGAACATGATCGCGGCGAGCAGGATCGCGGACCAGCCGCCGAGGTTCGTCGCCAGCGACTCCTGCACCATCATCAGGCCCTCGCCGCCGGCGCTGACGTCCGGGAAGGAGACCAACACGATGAAGGCGGTGATCGTGCAGATCAGCAGGGTGTCGAAGTAGACGCCGAGGGTCTGCACCAGGCCCTGCTTGACGGGGTGGCTGACCGAGGCGGTCGCGGCGACGTTCGGGACCGAGCCCATGCCGGCCTCGTTCGAGAGCATGCCGCGCTGGACACCGTTGACGATGACCGCGCCGAAGCCGCCGCCGATCGCGGCCTGCGGGCTGAACGCCTCGGTGACGACCTGGGTGATCACCCGGGGCAGCTCGCCGAGGTTCATCCCCACGATGATGAGGCCGATCAGCAGGTAGATCGCGGCCATGATCGGGACCATGTTCTGGGCGACGGAGGCCACGCGGCGCATGCCGCCGAAGACGATGACGCCGGTGAGCACGGCCAGCAGCACCCCGAGCGCGAGAGGCAGCCAGCTCAGCTCGGCCGGATCGACATACACGGCGACCGCACCGGTGACGGCGTCGACGATGGTGTTGGCCTGCAGCGAGGTGAAGGCGAAGGCGAAGCAGAAGATGAACAGCACCGCGAAGAACAGCCCGAACTTCCGGCTGCCCAGCCCGCGGGCGATGTAGAAGGCGGGGCCGCCCTTGTAGGTGTCGTCGGCGCGGGTCTTCCACAGCTGCGCGAGGGTGGACTCGATGAAGCTCGCCGCCCCGGTGAGCAGGCACATCACCCACATCCATAGCACCGCTCCCGGCCCGCCCAGGAAGATCGCCCCGGCCACGCCGGAGATGTTCCCGGTGCCCACGCGGGCCGCGGCGGAGACGGAGAACGCCTGGAAGGCGCTGAGCGACTTGGTGCGCTCGGCGCGATCACGGCCCGAGCCCACCTCCTCCCGCTGCGCCTTCTGGGTGATGGCGCCGAACATCGCCGGGATCATCCTCAGCTGCACGGCGCCCGTGCGGATCGTGAAGTACAGGCCGAGCAGGATGACCACGGGCATCCCTGCCCAGGTCCAGAGCCAGCCCTCGGCGTTGCCGAGGAACTCGTTCAGTGATTCGAGGGGATTCATGACGATGACGGTAGCGGGAGCGACCCCGCCACCGCCCCGCCGGGAACTCCGGGACCCCTCCCCCACGACCTTCACGCTCCGCGCGCGCGTAGATGTGTCCCGCATCGCGGTCATGTGGTGCACGCCACACCAGCGCGGCACCGACTCCGACGGAGGCCGCCAGGAAAGGCGCATCGCCGCAGGTCGACATGAATGATCAACGGTTGTCCGACAATCCGATTCCCGGACGCCGGATCGTCACAGTTGCGTCACGACACTCCGTGGGCACCCCCCTGCGACCACCCCGGGGGCTCCACATTCGTCGCCGCTCTCGATACCGTGGACAGCGATATGGGCCAGTTGATGACGCACAGCGCAGACCACCCGTCCACTCCTGACAAGACCGCCGGAGCAGCCTCCGACCTGGATTTCCGTCCTCCCACCATGGAGGAGGGCGCCGCCATGTGGCGGATCGCCCGCGACAGCGGCACGCTCGACCTGAACACCTCGTACGCCTACCTGATCATGGCCCGCGACTTCGCAGCCACCTCGCGGGTGGCAGTCGCCGCGGGCGAGCCGGTCGGGTTCGTGCTCGGCTACCAGCGCCCCACGGCGCCGGAGCGGCTGTTCGTCTGGCAGATCGCGGTCGACGAGTCCCAGCGCGGCCGGCGCATCGCCGCCCGCCTGCTGGACGCCCTGCTGGCAGACCTTCCCCACGTCACCACGCTGGAGACCACCATCACGGCGGACAATGCCGCCTCTCAGCGCCTGTTCGCCTCCTTCGCGGAGCGTCACGGCGCGAGCCATCACGTCGGCCCGCTGCTGACGGAGGCCCACTTCCCGGATTCCGGCCACGGCGCCGAGCTGCTCCACGAGATCAGCGAGCTGCGCAGCGACACCTGAGCCCGCGCATGCCCGGCCGCTCCGTCGGCCTTGAGATCCATCGGTGCAGGCGCCCCTGCGCGCCGCCGCGCCACCCACAGACCATCGATTCACCACCCAGGGAGATGTCATGACCATGACCGCAGCAACCGAGTCCACCGAGAAGCCCGAGCTGACCGACGAGGTCAGCGCCCCCACCGTCGACCCGACCGAGCTGGAGTCGGGCGTCCGCAGCTACTCCCGCGGCTGGCCCACCGTCTTCACCCACGCCAAGGGCTCCGTGCTGACCGCCGAGGACGGCCGCGAGTACATCGACTTCTTTGCCGGCGCCGGCACCCTGAACTACGGCCACAACCACCCCGAGCTCAAGAAGGTCGTCATCGACCACTACCTTGAGGACCGGGTCGTGCACGGCCTGGACATGTTCACCGACGTGCGCCGTGAGTTCCTGCAGACCTTCAACGAGAAGATCCTCAAGCCCCGCGGCCTGGACTACAAGGTGGCCTTCCCCGGCCCCGGCGGCACCAACGCCGTCGAGGCCGCGCTGAAGCTGGCCCGCAAGGTCACCGGGCGCGAGTCCGTCGTGAACTTCACCAACGGTTTCCACGGCATGACCCTGGGCGCGCTGTCCGTCACCGGCAACTCGATGAAGCGCGGCGGCGCCGGGATCCCCCTGGTGCACTCCACCCCGATGCCCTTCGACGACTACTTCGGCCAGGTCGTGCCGGACTTCATGTACTTCGAGCGCCTGCTCACCGACGACGGCAGCGGCCTGAACAAGCCCGCGGCCGTGATCGTCGAGGCCGTCCAGGGCGAGGGCGGCATCAACGCCGCTCGCGCCGAGTGGCTGCGCGGCCTCGCGGACCTCTGCAAGAAGCATGAGATCCTGCTGATCGTCGACGACATCCAGATGGGCTGCGGCCGCACCGGCGAGTTCTTCAGCTTCGAGCAGGCTGGCATCGAGCCCGACATGGTGACCCTCTCGAAGTCGATCAGCGGCTACGGACACCCGCTCGCGCTGACCCTCATCAAGCCCGAGCTGGACATTTGGGAGCCGGGCGAGCACAACGGCACCTTCCGTGGCTTCGGCCCGGCCTTCGCGACCGCCACCAAGGCCATCGACCTGTTCTGGAGCGACGACGAATTCGAGAAGGCGACCATCGCCAAGGGCGCCTACGTGGAGAGCCGCTTCAACCGCATCGCGGCGAAGTACCCCGAGCACGAGCTGATCGTCAAGGGTCGCGGCCTCGCTCGTGGCCTGCAGATGCCCACCGGGGAGATCGCCGGAAAGATCGCGGCGCGCTCCTTCGAAGAGGGCCTGCTGGTGGAGACCTCCGGCCCCTCCGACGAGGTCGTCAAGCTGCTCCCGGCGCTGACCATCCCCGATGAGCTGCTCGAGCGCGGCCTGGACATCATCGAGGCCGCCGTCGACGAGGCACTCACCGCCTGAGACCACTCCCCCGTCGGCCCGCCCGCAGCACGGGGCGGGCCGACGGTCTGCGCGGAAGCACGGGCTTCCTGCGCACCACCCTGAAACCTGACCATCCACCGGAAGGACCCACCATGCTCGTTCGCTCGCTCGCCGACGTCGAAGACACCGAAGACGACATCAAGTCGGAGAACTGGCGCTCCAAGCGCGTCATCCTGGCCAAGGAGGGTGTGGGCTTCTCCGTCCACGAGACCACCCTGTACGAGGGCACCGAGAGCTACTTCTGGTACGCCAACCACATCGAGGCCGTCTTCATCACCCATGGTGAGGGTGAGATCGAGGACCTTGCCACCGGTGAGGTGCACCAGCTCGCTCCCGGCACCCTGTACCTGCTCAACGACCACGACAAGCACAAGGTGCGGGTCCGCAAGGAGATCCGCTGCGTGTGCGTGTTCAACCCGCCGGTCACCGGTCGCGAGGTCCACGACGAGAACGGCGTGTACCCGCTGATCACCGAAGACGCCTGAGACCAGCACCCGAGCCGTACGGCTCGCATGACGGAGCCCGGCAGGACATCGGTCCTGCCGGGCTCCGTCACGTCGTGCGGGATGCTCAGCGGGTCGGTGCTCCCCCGCCACGGGCCTGGGTGATCGCGGCGATCCAAGCGCTGCGCAGAGTCAGCGAGCGGATGCACTCATGCCGAACGCTTCCGGACGATCAGCAGCACCACACCGATCACCAGCAGCAGGAGCCCGAGAGCCCCTCCGAAGATGGCGAGCGCGATCCCGCCGAGACCGGCGAAGATACCTCCGATGGACACCGGCGGGCCCACCGCGATGGGCGCTTCAGTGCAGCTGACCTCGTAGTCTCCCGCCTCCTCCGCGGTGAAGGAGTCCACCGATACCCAGGAGTGCTCGCCGTCGCCCATGGTGCTGGACTGCCCGGTGCCTGGACCCACTGCGGGACCGTCGATCGTGCAGCTCGGGACCGCAGCGCCCTCCTCGGCGTAGATCTGCAGCGACTCACCCGCCTCAGCGGTGACGGTGCCGTTGCCGGAGTCGAACACCTCGAGCTCATTCATGCCGCTCACGGTGCCGCCGAAGCCGATGACGGCGAGCACCACGCCGATGATGACGCTGAGAGCCAGGATCACCGAGCCGAGCACGATGAGGACCTTCGGCGCCTTCGACGGCTTCTTCGCCGGAGCCGGAGCGAAGCCCGGCGAGGGCACCCCACCCTGCCCGTAGGCGGCGTTCTGCGGGGAGAGCGGACCGGAAGAGGACTGGGGCGGCTGGGTCACGGGAGGCTCCTGAGGTGGTGACGGGGTCAGGCCCAGGCTAGCGCCCCTCCCTCGCGCCAACCCGGCTGACGGGCTCGTGCTCGGCCCCATCCTCCCGTTCGGCCTAGACTCCAGGGCATGCCCGATCCCCTGGTCCTCGCCGCCGACGTCGAGACCGAGCTGATCGAGAAGCGCTCGAGATTCCTCACCCGGCTGCATCGCGTGGAGGAGGTGGCGCAGGCCGATGCGCTGCTGCGCACCGCACGCGCCCAGCATCCCGACGCCCGTCACCACTGCACCGCGCTGGTGCTCGACGAGACCGCGGAGCGTGCCGAGATGAACCGCTCCAACGATGACGGCGAACCGGCCGGGACCGCAGGGATGCCGATGCTGCAGTCCCTGCTGCAGGCCCGGCTGGTGGACACCTTCGCGATCGTGATCCGTTACTTCGGCGGGGTGAAGCTCGGCGCGGGCGGGCTAGTGCGCGCCTACACCGCCGGGGTGGAGCAGGCGGTGGCGGCGGCGACCCTGCGTCGTCGCACTGAGCTCGTGGTGGCCCGGATCGAGGTGCCGCCGGCGGAGGTGGGGATCGCGGAGAACGCCGTACGGATCTGGGCCGCCGCCCACGGCGCGACGGTCGAGCCGACACACTACTCCGCGCGCAGCGCGGTGCTGTCGGTGCTGGTGACGCCGACGGACCTCGCGGAGCTGCGCGCCGATACGGCCCGCTGGTCCTCGGGCCGGCACCAGGTGGAGGAGGCGGGGCGGCGCACGGCTGACGTCCCGCTCTGAGCAACCGCGCTCCCACGATCCGCGGAGGCGGCGCCCCTGGGGGTGAGCGCCGCGCTCAGATGTCGTCGTCCCCGGCGGGACCGCCCTCGTTCTCCCAGTTCTCGAGGCGCTTCACAGTGCGCGGATTGAACTTCCGGCGCACGCCGTGGCCGATCGCGGCCTCCTCATCGGCGGGGAGCACCTCGACGCCGAACTCTTCGAAAGCGTGATGGAGCCGCTCCTCCTGCGCTGCGGAGAGGGAGCGCAGCCCCCGCTCCACGCCGCGGAGGTGCTCGACGTCCAGATCGGTGTGCTCGGCGAGGTCGAGCAGGGACACCTGGGCGAGCGCTCGGGCGGCTCGCGCCAGATCAGCGGTGATCAGAGGAACATAGGTGGCCATACCCCAGTCTCGCCCATCGCTGAGGAAGAGGCCAGGGACCCGCGAGAACGGAGGCCGGTACCGCGGCACCCGAGGGCCGGACATGACAGCGGCGCCGCCCGGGAAGACCGGACGGCGCCGCCGTCATGATGCAGGGCTCAAGAGCCCAGGGGCCTGCGTCAGGCCCGGTTCTTGGTCACCAGACCGTAGATGAACATGACGATCAGTGCACCGACCACGGCGAGCAGGATGGTGCCGATGCTCCACGGGTTGTCGAGGATGCCGCTGACCCCGTCGCCTCCGAGGAGGCCGCCGATGAAACCACCGACGATCGCGCCGACGACGCCGAGGATGATGGTCATCCCCAGGCCCATGGCCTGCTTGCCCGGCATGATCGCTCGGGCGATGAGACCGATGATCGCACCGATGATGATCCACGAGATGATTGCCCAGAGAAGACCCATGAGTGGAGCTCCATTCTGTCAGGGGAAGGGATTGGTGTTGCCCCTGCATTATGGCGAAGCATTCCTGCGGAACCCGGGATCTTCAGCGACACCGCAGGTCACAGAATTGACCATATGGTCCGTGGGACTCTTCCGCCCCTCTTTCCCGACATGTCGATACCTGTTGGCACAGCCGTGGGAATGCAGGACGGGCCGGGCGTGATCGCCCGGCCCGTCGCTCGCCAGCGGCCCTGGAGGGCCGCCCTGTCGGGACTCAGAAGTCCCAGTCGTCGTCCTCGGTCTCGACGGCCTTGCCCATCACGTAGCTGGAGCCGGAGCCGGAGAAGAAGTCGTGGTTCTCGTCGGCGTTCGGGGACAGCGCGGCCAGGATCGCCGGGTTCACCTCGACGGCCTCCTGTGGGAAGAGTCCCTCGTAGCCGAGGTTCATCAGCGCCTTGTTGGCGTTGTAGCGCAGGAAGACCTTGACGTCCTCGGTCCAGCCCACCGGGTCGTAGAGATCCTCGGTGTACTGCTCCTCGTTGTCGTACAGCTCCATCATCAGCGAGAAGGTGTAGTCCTTCAGCTCCGCCTGACGTTCGGCGGAGAGCTTCTCGACGGCCTTCTGGTACTTGTAGCCGATGTAGTAGCCGTGCACGGCCTCATCACGGATGATCAGCCGGATGATGTCCGCGGTGTTGGTGAGCTCGCCGTGGCTGGAATAGCGCATCGGCATGTAGAAGCCCGAGTAGAACAGGAACGACTCCAGCAGCACCGAGGCGACCTTGCGCTTCTCCGGATCATCACCCTCGTAATAGCTCATGATGATCTGAGCCTTCTTCTGGAGCTGCTCGTTCGTCGCACCCCACTCGAAGGCCTCGTCGATCTGCTTCGTGTTGGCCAGGGTCGAGAATATCTGGCTGTAGGACTTCGCGTGCACCGACTCCATGAACGCGATGTTGGTGTACACCGCCTCCTCGTGCGGGGTGACCGCGTCCGGGATCAGGGAGATCGCACCCACGGTGCCCTGCACGGTATCCAGCAGGGTCAGCCCCGTGAACACGTGCATGGCCATCGTCTGCTCCTCAGCGGAACGACGGCTCCAGGACTGGATGTCGTTGGACAGCGGGATCTTCTCGGGCAGCCAGAAGTTTCCGGTCAGGCGGTCCCAGACCTCCTGGTCCTTCGGGTCCGGGATCCGGTTCCAGTTGATGGCCTGGATCGTCGCATTCAGGTGGTCTTTCACCGCAGCCTCACTGTCAGAAATCTCGGGGGTTCAGTCCTGGCCAGTCTAGGCAGTACCGGCCTGAGAAAGCGCCTCCGACAGTCCCGGGGAGCGGTGGAACGCGACACCACCTCGCCTCGAGTCCCCGACCCTTGGCCCCGTGCCCGCTTCGAGCCTCGCGGACGTCGTCGCCGGGAAGTCCGCGCCTCTGATCACGGCACGGCCGCAGGTGCTGTCGCCCCTGCTCGACACGATGACGGCTCGGGGCGACGGCCCGTCGGCTCCGGATGGATCGATCCCGTCGCCGACGGCGCGGGCGGGCCGCCTCCGCGGCCCGCCCGCGGCGCTCACACCCCGAGACCGCCGGCGATGCCGTACAGCACCAGCGCCAGCGCGAACCCGATCACGCCCATCGCTCCCTGGAGCACGGTCCAGGTGCCCAGGGTCTGCTTCATGTTCATCCCGAAGAACCGGCTGACCAGCCAGAACCCGGAATCGTTGACGTGGGAGAAGCCGACGGAGCCGGCGCTCATCGCCATCACCAGGGCGACCACCTGGAACGGGGTGAAGTCGCCGGCGGCGACGATCCCCGCCATCAGGGAGGCGGCCGTGGTCAGCGCGACCGTCGCCGAGCCCTGGGCCAGGCGGACGATCTGGGCGATGAGGTAGGCGGCGACGATGACGGGCATGCCGATGTCCTGGAGGGACTGGGCGACGGCATCGCCGATGCCGGTGGCCCGCAGGACACCGCCGAACATGCCGCCGGCACCGGTGACCAGCACCACCGAGGCGATCGGGCCGAGTGCCGAGTCCTGGACCTTCTCCATCAGGGTGCCCGTCTTTCCGGCACCCCAGCCCAGCACGAACATCGAGACGAACAGGGTGATCAGCAGGGCGACCGGGGTCTCCCCGAGCATCCGCAGAACCGCCACCGTGGGTCCGGCATTGAAGGCGTCGGGGTCCGGACGGGTGGCGCCGACCGTGTTCAGCGCGGTGTTCAGCAGGATCAGCACCAGCGGCAGCAGCAGGAGCATCACGATGGTGCGGACCTTCGGAGCGGACTCGAGGTCGCTGCGCTCACGCGAGTCGCCGAGGATGTTCGGGATCGCGACGTCCAGTCGGCGTCCCAGCACCGGGGCGAGGCCCACACCGGCGATGAGCCAGATGATCACGGCGAAGACGATGCCGACCAGCAGCACCTGCCCGACGTCCGCGCCGAGGATCGCCGAGGCGGCGACCGGGCCGGGGTGGGGCGGGGAGAAGATGTGCATCGCGCTGAAGGCGATGGCGCTGGGCAGCGCGATCGACAGGAACGAGCCACCGACGCGGCGCGCGACCGCATAGATGATCGGCAGCATGACGACCAGGCCCGCATCGAAGAAGATCGGGAAGCCCATCAGCAGGCTCGCCAGCGAGAGGGCGAAGCCGGCACGGTTCTCGCCGAATCTGCGGATCAGCGAATCCGCGAGCGCCTGCGCACCGCCGGAGGCCTCGACCATGCGGCCCAGCATGGCGCCGAGCGCGACCAGCAGCATGACGCTGCCCAGGGTCGGGTTGAACCCGAAGCCCAGAGCCTCCACGAGTCGGTCCGGGGAATGCCGGCGGCCAGGGCCGTGCCGATGCTGGTGAGCATCAGCGCGAGGAACGCGTGCACCTTGAAGACCATGATGAGCACCAGCAGCACTGCGATGGCGCCGATCGCGAGGATCAGCAGCCCGGCGGTGCCGAGGTCCCAGTTCATGACGAGGTCGTCCATGACTCTCCTTGAGGGACTCGGAGGGGGAAGGGTGCGGCGGGGAAGGGCCGCTGACCGTCCCGTCCCCTCGGGCTCGAGCGGACGGCAGGCCGGCGCGTCATCACACCGTCGTATGACCGATGGAAGCGCAGTAAAGAGCGTGCGTCAACACCGCACGCACGACGGACGGCCCGTTCCGAGCCGAAGCTCGGAACGGGCCGTCCGTGATCAGGCGAGGGCCGGAGGCCTCACAGCATGCAGCTCACGCAGCCCTCGACCTCGGTGCCCTCGATGGCCATCTGCCGCAGGCGGATGTAGTAGAGGGTCTTGATGCCCTTGCGCCAGGCGTAGATCTGCGCCCGGTTGATGTCGCGCGTGGTGGCGCTGTCCTTGAAGAACAGCGTCAGCGACAGGCCCTGGTCCACGTGCTGGGTGGCCTCGGCGTAGGTGTCGACGATCTTCTCGTAGCCGATCTCGTACGCATCCTCGTAGTACTCGAGGTTGTCGTTGGTGAGGTAGGGGGCCGGGTAGTACACCCGACCGATCTTCCCCTCCTTGCGGATCTCGATCTTCGAGGCGATCGGGTGGATCGAGCTCGTGGAGTTGTTGATGTACGAGATCGAGCCGGTCGGCGGCACCGCCTGCAGGTAGGCGTTGTACATGCCGTGCTTCGCGACGTCCTCGCGCAGCTGCTTCCAGTCGTCCTGGGTGGGCAGGTGCGCCGAGGAGTCCTCGAACAGCCCGCGGACCTTCTCGGTCCTCGGCTCCCACACCTGGTCGATGTACTTGTCGAAGTACTCGCCGGTGCCGTAGGTCGAGTTCTCGAAGTCGAAGAACCGCTCTCCGCGCTCCTTCGCGATCTCCATCGACGCCTTGATGGCGTGATAGGTGACCGAGTAGAAGTACATGTTGGTGAAGTCCAGGCCCTCGTCGGAGCCGTAGAAGATCCGCTCGCGGGCCAGGTAGCCGTGCAGGTTCATCTGGCCCAGGCCGATCGCGTGGGACTTGCGGTTGCCCTCGGCGATCGTCGGCACGGACTCGATGTCCGAGGTGTCCGAGACGGCGGTGAGGCCGCGGATCGCGGTGGAGATGGTCTGCGCGAAGTCCGGGGAGTCCATCGCCTTGGCGATGTTCATCGATCCCAGGTTGCAGGAGATGTCCCGGCCCAGCTCCTCGTAGGTGAGGTCGACGTTCATGGTCGAGGGGGTCGAGACCTGCAGGATCTCCGAGCACAGGTTCGAGTGCGTGACCTTGCCGGCGATCGGGTTCGCCCGGTTCACGGTGTCCTCGAACATGATGTACGGGTAGCCGGACTCGAACTGGATCTCGGCGAGGTTCTGGAAGAAGTCGCGGGCCTTGATCTTCTTCTTGGAGATCCGGGGGTTGTCGACCATCTCGTGATAGGTCTCGGAGACGTTCACCTCGGCGAACGGCTTGCCGTACTCGCGCTCCACGTCGTACGGGGAGAACAGGTACATCGGCTCGTTGCTCTTGGCGAGCTCGAAGGTGATGTCGGGGATGACCACGCCCAGGGAGAGGGTCTTGATCCGGATCTTCTCGTCGGCGTTCTCGCGCTTGGTGTCCAGGAACCGCAGGATGTCCGGGTGGTGGGCGTTGAGGTACACCGCGCCGGCGCCCTGGCGGGCTCCGAGCTGGTTGGCGTAGGAGAAGGAGTCCTCCAGCAGCTTCATCACGGGGATGACGCCACTGGACTGGTTCTCGATGTGCTTGATCGGCGCACCGTACTCACGCAGGTTCGAGAGCAGCAGGGCGACGCCGCCGCCGCGCTTGGACAGCTGCAGCGCGGAGTTGATCGAGCGACCGATCGACTCCATGTTGTCCTCGATGCGCAGCAGGAAGCAGGAGACGAGCTCTCCGCGCTGGGCCTTGCCGGCGTTGAGGAAGGTGGGGGTGGCCGGCTGGAGGCGGCCGTCGAGGATCTCGTCGACGAGGTTGCGGGCCAGCTGCTCATCGCCGCGGGCGAGCGCCAGGGCGACCATCACCACGCGGTCCTCGTAGCGCTCCAGGTACCGCTTGCCGTCGAAGGTCTTCAGCGTGTACGAGGTGTAGTACTTGAAGGCGCCCAGGAAGGTGGGGAAACGGAACTTCTTGGCGTAGGCCTGCTCCGAGAGGGACTCGATGAAGGAGAAGTCGTACTGGTCGAGCACGTCCTGCTCGTAGTAGTTGTTCTCGACCAGGTAGTCCATCTTCTCGCGCAGCGAGTGGAAGAAGACGGTGTTGGGGTTCACGTGCTGCAGGAAGTACTCCCGCGCGGCCTGGCGGTCCTTCTCGAACTGGATGTTCCCGTCGGGACCGTACAGGTTCAGCATCGCGTTCAGCGCGTGGTAGTCGAGCTGCTTGTTGTGCTCGACCTGGGGCATCTCGGTCAGTGTCGCCAAAACTCTTCCAATCCATCATGGACCCGCATCACATCACGCGGAGTACCGAACAGTTCGAACTTGTACATATGGGGGACCTCGCACTTGCGGGCGATGATGTCGCCGGCCAAGCAGTAGGCCTCCCCGAAGTTGGTGTTCCCCGCACCGATAACGCCTCGGATGCGCTCCCGATTGCGTTCGTCGTTGAGGAACTTGATGACCTGCTTGGGGACGGCACCGCGGCCGTTGCCCCCGCCGTAGGTCGGGGTCAGGAGGACGAACTCCTCGTCGACGACGAGGGGATCATCCTTCGGATAGAGCGGAATCCGCTCCGCGGGCATCTCGAGCTTCTCGACGAAGCGCTTGGTGTTGCCGGACACCGAGGAGAAATAGACGAGGTTGGCCACGCCGACGCCTCCCGGTCGCTCTCAGATCGCGGAGACGGTGCGCTGCTGCACACCGACGCCCGCGAGCGCCTTGATCTTGTCCGGGCGGAAGCCGGACCAGTGGTCCTCGGTGGTGATGACGACCGGGGCCTGGACGTAGCCGAGGGACTTGACCCTCGCCAGGGCGTCGGCGTCCTCGGTGATGTCGACGACGTCGTAGGCGACGCCCGCCTTGTTCAGGGCGCGCTTGGTCGCATCGCACTGCACGCAGAGGGGCTTCGAGTACACGGTGATGTCCAAGGGGAGGGCCTTTCACGAGCGCTGCGCCGAGGCGCGGGAACGGGGGTGTCACGAGTTGTCGGTGGGGGTCCGATGGACCCTGCTGCGGCTCTCCCGGGCTTCTGAGCCCCGGATCGCTGCGACTGCACCAACACTACACCTAGTGGTGCTCCGGCGCGACAACCACTAGATGTACTGAACTACAACACTGTCATCCACATCGTGTTGTTGATGGACTGTGGATGAACCGGTCCCGCTGGGGACAGAGCCGCGGCGCCACGCACGAAAGCGGTGGATGCGTGCACAGTCGAGTGTGGACGACGGGTGCGACAGTCGTCCCCGACGGTGGATGGCGGCCTCGACGACCGGGTCGGCAAGGGCTCGGAACGGCCGGACGTGACGTGTCTCCCCGGCGTGTCCTCGGCGTGTCCTCGGCGTGTCTGCGGGACGGCCCAGGCGGGTCGTCGGCGAGCGCTCCCGAGGGCGGCTCACCCACCTCCGCGACGCCCCGGACTGTGGGATGGGGCCGGTGGCGGCGCCGTCGAGCGCCGCCGCGGCCGAGGGACCGGCCCGCGACACGACGATCCCCGCAGCCGTCGAGGGATCAGGGGCTGCGGGGATCGGTGGATCCCGCCGATCGGGTGGCGGGGATCATCGGCTCTGCGGGCGGAGCCGTGGCGTTCAGGGGCGGGGGTCCTCCCCCGCCGGAGCGTCCTCGACGGCCGGGTCCGTCACGGGAGCCTCCGCAGCGGCGTCGGTCGGGGCGAGGCCGGGACCCCAGGCATCGGTGACCTCATCGACGGCCGGGGTGTCGACTGCTGGATCCTGCTCGGCGGGCTCCGCATCCGGCACCGGCTGCTCGAGCGTCTCGGTCGCGGGTTCGGTGTCACCCGCGGAGATCGCTTCCTCTGCGGCCTCGCCGCCCGCCGTCGAACTGTCTGAGGCCACCCGATCCGCGGATGCGCCGTCGGCGGTCACGACGTCATCGGTGGTCGCGTCGTCGGCGGTCGCGTCGTCGGCGCCGCCGGGCTCTGCGTCCTCGTCACTCTGCTCCGCCTCGAGGCTGCGGCCATCGGCGACGACGATGGCCGAGAGCACCTCGCGCAGCAGGACCACCTGGTCGCGCGCCTGGGCGGCGCCCGAGACGGGCTCCTTGCCCTTCTCCACGAAGCCGTGGAAGGCCTCCCACATCAGTTCCGCCGCACCCTTGGGGGCCGTCGTCGACGTCTCCTGGACCACCCCGCTCTTCTTCTCCCGCAGGGAGATGGTGGAGCGGCGGTCGCCGTGCGAGGGCGCCGGCAGCTCCACGCGCATCCGCCGCCGGGCGGAGAGCACCTGCAGCGACTCGGAGTACTCGGGGGCGAAGGGAAGGTAGTGCCAGACCAGACGCACCTGTGCCCCGCCGTCGAGCTCGCCGAGCAGCTCGAGCGAGCCGGGGATCACGCCCTTGGGCCAGTGCCGCACCGCGGACAGGCGCACGACCGGGCCGTAGGACGCCTCGATCACCGCCAGCTGATGCGCCACCCCCGTCAGCAGGCCCTTGACGTAGAGGTCGCGGTCGCGCTGGGTGGCACCGTCACCGGCCCCCGCCTCGACCGCGGCCTGCAGCGCCTTGCGTCGCTGCGAGCGGACCTCGCTGGGCAGGTCGTAGGAGGAGGTGGTCACGTGGGCCCCGCCGAACAGCGGCTGGCTCGCCGGCATCAGCACCTCGTGGTCCACCATCCGCAGATCCTTGACGGCGATGTGCTCGGCCATCCGGGTCACGGAGTCGTCGTACTGCTGGGGTAGGCCATCATCACCAGGCGACGACCGGTCATCCGCTCGAAATCGGCGACCGTCGCGACCTCCTCGGCGGAGAAGCCCAGCGGCGGCTCCACCAGCACCGGGATGCCCCGACGCATGAGCGCGAGCAGATCCTCGACATGCAGACCGTCGGTGGACAGCACGGCGCCGTCCAGCGTCACCGTCTTGGCGCGCACCGCGGCGATCAGATCGGCGACGGATTCGAAGCGGATGTCCTCCTCGAGGCCCCAGACGTCTGCGGCCTCCCGGCGGCGGCGCGGGGAATGCTCCACCAGCGCGGCGACCGTGAAGCGGTCCCAGCGCCGCCGCAGCACCGGCAGGTGCACGGCCTGGGCCATCGTTCCGGCGCCGATCACGGCGATGTTCAAGGTCTTCGGCATCGGGAGGCTCCTCGGGCTCGGCGGGACCGGCGGCAGCTCCGCAGGCTCTCGGCGGGCGCCGTGCCGTCTCCGGCATCGCGTCCCGGATCACCCCGGGACGCACGCCCGTTTCTACCACACGGACCCGATCCGGGCCGGGTCGCTGTCCCGCCCACCTGCACTGCGAGGGATGAGGCTCACGTGGCTCCGGCGAGGGCCCTGCTCCGCGGAGCACTCGGGCGGGATTATCGTGGAGCCCGGATCAGCACGTCTCAGGAGGACCCCCGTGGCCAGACGCTTCTACTTCGGCGCCCGCAATTTCTCGCGCCCCTTCGTCAAGCTCCTGTGGAACCCGCGGGTCACCGGGCTCGAGAACATCCCCCGCGAGGGCGGGTTCGTGATCGCCTCGAACCACCTCGCGAATATCGACAGCTTCATGCTGCCGGTGGTGCTGCCGCGGCAGATCCGCTTCGTCGCCAAGGACACCCTGTGGACCCAGAAGGGGCTGCGCGGCCGCCTCCTGCACTGGTTCTTCGAGGCCGTCGAAGCGGTGCCGGTGGACCGGGAGGCCCTCTCCTCCGGCAAGGGGGCCCTGCAGGCCGGGCTGTCCATCCTGCGTGACGGCGACGGCTTCGCGATCTACCCCGAGGGCACCCGCTCCAGGGACGGGCTGCTGCATCCCGGGAAGCAGGGTGCCGCCTGGCTCGCCGTGGAGTCCGGGTGCCCGGTGATCCCCGTCGGGCTCAAGGGGACCCAGCACATGTTCTCGCGACTGATCCCCCAGCGCGGCGCCATCACCGTTCGCGTGGGCGCTCCGATCGAGGTGGACGACATCGATCCCAGCGCCTCCAAGGGTGTGCGCCGGCGGCTGTTGAACGCACGAATCATGGACGAGATCCAGAAGCTCTCCGGCCAGCGCCGCGCATAGGCGCCGCACCCCGTCGAGCCGGTGGGACCGGATCGCCGACGGTCCCCCGCGGGGCGCTCGCTGGCAAGTAGGATCTGGCCAGGCCGCGCGCCGACCGGGCGGCGGCCGCCGCCCTGACCGCATTCCAGGAGACCAGATGGCCGTCGTCGTCGGATTCATCCCCACCGAGGTGGGTTTCAAGGCGCTGGCCGCTGCCCGCGAGGAGGCGGAGCAGCGTGGTGGCCCGCTGATCGTCGTCAACGTGCTGCGAGAAGGGGTCTCGGAGGACCCGCGGCACGCGAACGACCAGCACCGGGAGATCGCTCGTGACCAGTTGCGCGGCGCCTCCGTGCGCGTCGAGTTCCGCCAGGAGAGCACCGGTGCGGATGACATCGCCGACGTGCTGCTCGACGTGGTCGAGGCCGAGGGGGCCGAGCTGCTGGTCATCGGTGTCCGCCACCAGCAGGATCTCTCCCGCCACCTGCTGGGGCTCACCATCCAGAAGCTCCTGCTCTCCTCGAACAGCGAGGTTCTCGTCGTCTGAGCACGAGACGAGACGCGGCCCGCCCCCGGAGGGACGGGCCGCGTTCGTCATGCGAGCTCAGTGCCGTGCGCGGGCACGACACCGACGCTCCGGATCAGGCGTTCTGCGGATCGCCGCCGGGCTGCTCATCACCCTTGGAGGCGCCCACCGCGAGCGCGATGCGCTCGCCGATGGTGGTATCCACGTTCTTCCAGTACTGCAGCGCCTTGCCCAGCACCGGCTCCTCGACCGTGGCCAGCGAACCGGCGACGGTCTCGACGAACTCGTCACGCTGGGCGTCGTCGAACACCTCGCGCACCATGATGCCGGGCTGGACGAAGTCGCCGTCGTCCGCGTGCAGGGAGTAGGCCGCGCGCACCATCTCGCCGTCGGCCTCCCAGCCGTTGTCCACCGGGCCCTGCTGGTCCTGGTAGGCCCGACCGGCGGAGTTCGGCGCGTACACCGGTGCGTCCCCGCTGTGCAGGAACTGCATGAACCCCTCCTTGTCGTAGGAGTTCGTGGGCACGACCGGCTGGTTCACGGGCAGCTGGTTGAAGTTGGTGCCGATGCGGTGACGCTGCGCATCCGGGTAGGAGAAGACACGGCCCAGCAGCATCTTGTCCGGGGAGACGCCCGTGCCCGGCACGGTGTTCGAGGGGCTGAAAGCGGCCTGCTCGATCTGCGCGTAGTGGTTCTGCGGGTTCTTGTTCAGCGTGAAGCGGCCGACCTTGATCAGCGGGTAGTCCGCGTGCGGGACCGTCTTGGTCAGGTCGAAGATGTTGAAGCGGTAGTTCTTCGCATCCTCGTAGGGGATGACCTGCACGGACATGGTCCAGCTGGGGTTCTCGCCGCGCGCGATGGCATCGAAGAGGTCCCGGCGGTGGTAGTCGCTGTCGGAGCCGGCGATCTTCTCGGCCTCCTCATTGCTGAGGAACTCCATGCCCTGGTCGGTGTGGAAGTGGTACTTGATCCAGAACTTCTCACCGGACTCGTTGACCCACATGTAGGTGTGCGAGCCGTAGCCGTTCATGTGGCGCCACGACTTGGGCAGGCCGCGCTGACCCATCACGTAGGTCACCTGGTGCGCGGTCTCCGGCGAGTTGCTCCAGAAGTCCCACTGCATGTGGTTGGAGCGCAGGCCCGAGTCCGGAGTGCGCTTCTGGGAGTGGATGAAGTCCGGGAACTTGATCGGGTCGCGCAGGAAGAACACCGGGGTGTTGTTGCCGACGATGTCGAAGTTGCCCTGCTGGGTGTAGAACTTCAGCGCGAAGCCGCGCACGTCGCGCCAGGTGTCGGGCGAGCCGAGCTCACCGGCGACGGTGGAGAAGCGGGCCAGCATCGGGGTCTTGCGCCCCTTCTGGAAGAGGTCCGCCTTGGTGTACTGCGAGACGTCCTCGGTGACCTCGAGCTCGCCGAAGGCACCCGAGCCCTTGGCGTGGGGGCTGCGCTCCGGGACGCGCTCACGGTCGAACCGGGCGAGCTTCTCGACCAGGGCGACGTCGTGGAGCATCAGCGGGCCGTCGGCGCCGAGGCTCAGCGAGTGCGCGTCGGACTCGCGGCGCGCGCCGGACTCCGTGGTGCTCGGGATCGTGGGATCGAAGTCGGTCATCTGCATCTCCTATGTGGTGGGGGATTCTGACAAGGTGTAAGGAAAAGTGTCGATAATGGTGCCGGAGTCGCGATTCCGCAACCTCCGGCGGGGATCAGGGGCTGCCGGGCGCCGGGCGCCCAGCCGTGCTTACAGCCTTCGCCGCCCGACAGTCCGAGCAGGTGCCGCGGTAGACGACGTCGGCGATCTCGACGTCGAAGCCCAGATCGTCGTGCGGGACCAGGCAGGGCGCCGCACCGACCGCGCACGCGACATCCTCGAGCCGACCGCACTCGCGGCAGACCAGGTGATGGTGGTTGTCGTGCCGGTGCAGCTCGTACTGCATGCTGCGCCCGCCCACCGCGACGCGGCGCAGCAGCTCCACGTCGGAGAGGGCGTTGAGGACGTCATAGACCGCCTGGCGGGACACGGTCCCCAGGCGCTCTCGAACGGCCTGCGCGATGGCTTCCGCGTCAGCATGCGGGTGCGCCTCGACCGCCGCCAGCGTCGCCAGCCGCGGAGCGGTCACGCGCAGGCCCGCGCCCCGGAGGGCGGCGGTGTGATCGGCGGTCGTCATGGCCTCAGCATACCTCGCTCTCTGGACAAACTCAAAAGAGCGTCATGGCCCAGATAGATGCGGCCGACGGGAGGGCGTCGGGGAGCCCGGCACGCTCAGCTCCGCGTCGCCGCCCCGGGGTCCTGCGTGGCGAACTTCCCGCCGCTGACGTCCAGCAGCGCGCCCGTGACGTACCCGGAGAGGTCCCCGGCCAGGAACAGGCAGAGGTTCGCCACGTCCTCCGGCAGCCCCCACCGCCGGATGCTCAGCTGATCGAGCTTCGCCGACTCCGCCGCGCCCTCCAGTGCGGAGAAGCCGTTCATCTCCGTGGGGATCATGCCGGGGGCGTAGGCGTTGACCGTGATCCCCAGGGCCCGAGCTCGCTCGCCAGCACCCGGGTCATCTGCACCACCGCGGCCTTCGAGGCGCCGTAGGCGGCGGCGTCGACGCTGGGGATGACCGCCGCGAACGAGGCGGCGTTGATGATCCGGCCCGCCCGCTGGCGCTTCATCAGCGGGATCACGGCCTGGCAGGTGTTCAGCACTCCGCGCACGTTGACGGCGAAGACCTGGTCCCACAAAGCGGGGTCGAAGCTCTCCAGCGGGCCCTCGGCGTTGATCCCGGCGTTGTTGATCAGGACATCGAGCCGCCCGAAGCGCTCATCGACCGTCGCCATCGCCTCCCGCACCTGGACGGGATCGGTGATGTCGCAGTCCAGCGCCAGGTCGACGAGGGACTCCTCGCGCAGCTCGGCGAGCGCTGCGGGCTCACGATCCAGCCCCACCACCGTGGACCCCTCGCGGTGGAAGGTCTGCGCGATGATGCGCCCGATGCCGCGGCCGGCACCGGTGATGAGCACGACGCGCCCGGACAGGTCGATCTGCATGTCTCTCCTTCGATCGGGGCGCGGCGGCGCAGGTGCGCCCTACGCTGGACAGAACCCGGTGACGGGTCCACGAGAACCTGCTCTCAGCCTCGCCCCTGCCGGGGCAGGGTCAAGGCAGCGGAAGGAGACGGCGATGGGTGCACGCACCGTATGGGTGACCGGAGCGGGGTCGGGCATGGGCAGGGCCTCGGCGCTCGCGGCGGCGCGGGAGGGTCGGCCGGTCGCGCTCTCCGGGCGGCGCCGGCCACAGCTCGAGGAGGTGGCCGAACAGATCCGGGCCGAGGGCGGCACCGCGCTGGTGGTGCCGCTGGATGTCACCGATCGCGCCGCAGTGCGCTCGGCCGCCGACAGGATCGCGCAGGAGCTCGGCGGGGTCGAGGCGCTGGTGCTGTCCGCGGGCCTGAACGCCCCGCGCCGCTACTGGCGGGATCAGGAGCTCGCGGAGTTCACCACGATCACCGAGACCAACCTGCTGGGGCCGGTCAGCGTCATCGATGCGGTCCTGCCCGGGATGCGCGAGCGCGGAGCGGGCACCATCGTGCTGATCTCCTCGTACGCGGCCTGGCGCTTCTCACCGGATGCCGGCACGGCCTACAGCGCCTCGAAGACGGCGCTCGGCCCGCTGGCGGCGACGCTGAACGCGCAGGAGGCCCGGCACGGCATCCGCGCCTGTCATCTCTGCCCCGGGGACGTGGACAGTGACTTCCTGGACCAGCGGCCCCTGGTGCCGGGCGAGACGGACCGGGCGGTCATGCTCACCGCCGAGGACATCGGCCGGGCGGTGTCGTTCGTGCTGACCAGCCCGCCTCATGTGATCATCGACGAGCTGGTGATCAGCCCCGCGAAGCCCGCCGCCTGACATGCACGAGGGCCCCGCTCCTGCTCTGGCAGGTGCGGGGCCCTCGTCGTGCGTGGAGCCGCCTATCGGAATCGAACCGATGACCTATTCATTACGAGTGAATCGCTCTACCGACTGAGCTAAGGCGGCGCGTCCGTCGCAGGGCGACGGACCGGTTCACTGTACGTGACCTGCCAGGGCCGGTGCAAAGCAGGGCGAGGCGATCCCTGTCACGCTCAGCAGGTCAGCCCATCCTCCGGCACCGTGCCCTCGAGCAGGTACGCGTCGACCTCCGCCTCGATGCAACCACCGGAGCGGCCGTAGGCGGTGTGCCCGTTCCCGTCGAAGGTCAGCAGCACCGCATCGTCGAGCTGCGTGGAGAGGCTCTCCGCCCAGGCGTAGGGGGTGGCCGGATCACCGGTGGTGCCGATGACCACGATCGGTCCGGCGCCCTCGGCGGCGATCGGGGCGGGTTCCCGCAGCGGCGGCACCGGCCAGTCGGTGCAGCCGTCCCCGCCCATCATCGCGCCGAAGGTCGGGTACTCCTCCTCCAGCCGCTCCGCCTCCTGCTGGACCCAGTCGTCGTCGGCGACCCCGGGGCGGTCCAGGCAGTTCACGGCCATGATCGCGAAGGTCGCGTTGGTGCGGTAGCTGCCATCGGGCTGGCGCTCCGAGGAGAGGTCGGCGATGTTCAGCAGCTGGGCACCGTCGCCCTTCATCGCATCGGTGAGGGCCTCGCGGCCGAACCGCCACAGTCCATCCTCATACAGCAGGGTGATCACCGCCGAGCGAGCCATCGCGCCGGTGACCGGACGCTCGGGATCGCCGGAGTCCAGCGGAGACTCGTCCAAGGAGGAGAAGAAGGCGATCAGCTGCTGCTTCGCCTCCTCCTCGGTGCCTGTGAACGGGCAGGCCGCGTCCCGTTCGAGGCAGTCGGCCAGGAATGCCTCGATCGCGTGCTCGAAGCCCTCCGCCTGACCGGCGGCGATCTCGTTCATGGACAGCGCGGGATCCATCGCACCGTCGAGCACGAAGCGGCCCACCCGGTCCGGATAGAGGTCGGCATAGCTGGCGCCGAGATAGGTGCCGTAGGAGTAGCCGAGGTAGTCCAGCTGCTCCGAGCCGAGCGCATCCCGGAGCACGTCCATGTCGCGGGCGGCGGAGTAGGTGTCCAGGTAGGGCAGCTCCTCACCGGAGTGCGCCTCGCAGGCCGCCGCGATCCGGGCAGCCCACTTCTCGGAGAGCTCCGCCGCCTCGGCGGAGCCGGGCTCGGCGGTGGCAGCGAGGTACTCGTCGGTCTCCTCGTCGCTCAGGCACTCGACCCCGGCGGAGCGGTTCACGCCCCGCGGATCGAAGCCGACCACGTCATAGGCGGCGCGGACCTCGGGCGAGATCATGAAGGGCACGCTCTCGAGGAAGTTCACCCCGGACCCGCCGGGACCGCCGGGGTTGGTGACCAGGGATCCGGTCCGTTCGCCGTCGGCGGGCAGACGCCCCACCGCGAGGTCGATGTCGCCGGCCTCCGGGTCGTTCCAGACCAGCGGGACGGTGACGGTGCCGCATTCGAGATCCTCGCCGTCGACTCCGTCGCAGGCGCCCCAGTCGATCTCCTGCGCGTAGTACTCGGCGTAGGCGGGGTCCTCGGCGGGATCGGTGCCCAGGTCCTGGGCGGCGGAGGTCCCGATCTCCTCGAGCGCGGGCCCGTCCGTCGAGGGCGCGGAGGTGGCAGAAGCGTCGGGATCGGCCGACTCGTCGCCGTCGGGAGCGGGATCGACGCCGGTGCATCCCGCCAGGAGCAGGACCGCCGTGGCGGCGCCGGCGGCGAGACGGGACAGCGGGCGGCGGGCGCGGGCGGCATGGGTCATGCGGAGATCCTTGTCGGGGCGATCGGGCCGTGAGGGGGAAGCGGGGCACGGACCCGGCCATCCTAGGCCCCGCCCCGCCCCGCTCCCGGTTCCGGCGTGGTCAGCCGACTTCTCGCTGCGACCAGCGACGGACCCCCAGCGCAGCGGGGAGGAGCACCAGCAGTGCCAGCGGCAGCAGCTCGAAGGCACCCGCGGTCCCGGCTCCCAGCGCGTCGGCCGCCGCAGACAGGTCCACCGCTCGCACGATGTCGCTGATCAGCTCGGAGCCGAAGGTCATGGTGAGCACGCCGGCGGTGCTGATCACGAAGGGCAGACCGATCGCGATGACCAGCGAGATCACCGTGGACTGCAGGAGGATGCCCATGGCCAGGGAGAACAGCAGGGTCGCGGCCAGGATCGGCAGCTGGGTGGTCAGCAGGCTCTCGAAGGAGGAGAAGACGGCTCCCTCCCCCATCAGCTCGCCGCCGATCCAGGTGGCGGCGGCCGCCAGTCCGATGGCCAGCGCCACCAGCACCGCCACCACCGCGGTGGCGGCGATGACCTTCGAGACCAGCACCCCCAGCCGTCCGGGGCGCTGTAGGAAGGTGTTCTGGATGGAGCGGTCGGACCACTCCCCCGCCGTCATCATCACCGCGAACACGGGGATGATCAGGCTCAGCGGGAGGCCGAGCACGATGACGGTGAACTCCACGTCGGCGGTGCCCTGCGGCATCACGGCGGGCTGGATGAGCCCGCCGAGCGCGGCGAAGGCGAGGAGCGCCAGCACGGAGAGGGTCAGCAGGATCGTGGCGCCGCGGGTGTCGAGGTAGCTGCGCAGGTCGATATCGGGTCGCATGATGAAGGTCCTCTGTCGGAGCGGTTCGGGAGGGTCAGCGGCTCGTGGCCGGGGCGGGCTCGGCGGCCTGGGCCCTGCTGGCCGCGGCTGCGGCGGAGGGCACGTCCTGGGCGGTGCCCGCGGGCGTCTCCTCCTGACCGGTGAGGGAGAAGAAGACGTCCTCGAGCCCGCCGCCGGAGGTGGCGCCGAGCGAGATGAGCACCAGCTGCTCGCGCAGCGCGAGGCGGCCCATGTCCTCGGGGGCGAGGCTCACCTCGAGCTCGTCGCCGGGGCGGCTCTCATAGGCGATGCCGTGGCGGTCCAGAGCGGCGGCCAGCGCCTGGGGGTCGAGCGCGCTCACGCGGGTGCCCGCCCCGGCGGTCAGCTGCTCGAGGGTCCCCTCGCTGACCAGTCGACCCTGCGCGATCACCACCAGACGATCCACCGTGGCCTCGACCTCGCGGAGCTGATGGCTGGACAGCAGCACGGTGCCGCCGGCGTCGGCGAACGTGCGCAGCAGACGACGCATCCAGCGGATCCCCTCGGGGTCCAGGCCGTTCGCCGGCTCGTCCAGGACCAGCACGGAGGGGTCACCGATCAGCGCGACACCGATGCCGAGCCGCTGGCGCATGCCGTAGGAGTAGCCGCCGACGCGCTTGCCGCCGGCGTCCTGCAGGCCGACCATCTCCAGCACCTCGTCGGCCCGAGCGGTCGGCATGCCGACGGTGCGGGCGGTCAGGCGCAGGGTCTCCAGGCCGGTGCGCCCGTTGTGCAGCGCCCGGGCGTCGAGCATCACGCCGATGGTGCGGGCCGGGTTCGAGAGGCTGCGGAAGCTCTCCCCACCCACGAGCGCCTGGCCCGCATCGGGCAGGGCGAGGCCGGTGAGAATGCGCAGGGTGGTGGACTTGCCGGCCCCGTTGGGGCCGAGGAAGCCGGTGACGGTGCCGGGGGCGCAGTCGAAGCTGAGATCGTCGACCGCGGCGCGGGTGCCGTAGAGCTTGCGGAGGTCGCGCACCTGAAGGCCGATGCCCGTGGCTGCGGAGGGGGTCGTGGAGGTCATGATTCGAGGTTCCTCCGTCGGCCGAGGACGGACCAGCGACTCCGGGCGACGCGCCGACCGACGAAGGTCGCCGTGCGTGTCCTCCCCGCGGCGGACCCTCTCGACCTCCGTCGACGCCGGGGGCGACCTGGGGCGCTCCTGGTCCCCGCCCGCCCCGCGAGAGCCCTGGTGGGAGGGAGTGCGCCAGTAGAGTGACGCCGTGGACGAACTCGGAGCGCCGACGCGGCACCGCTGGATGGAGATCCTGCTGGTCGTCGTGGTGACGGTGGAGGCGGCGACCCAGGTGGTGCTCGCCGCCGCGCCCGTCGACGTGTGGCGGGCCGGGCTGATGGTCGTGCTCGGCCTCGCCCTGCTGCTGCGCCACCGCCACTGGCGCTGGCTGCTGCCGGTGCTGCTGGCGGTCAACGCACTGTCGCTGTCCCTCACGGTGCTGATCATCATCACCTACGGCTACTCCACACGCAGCCACCACCGCCTGCTCATCTTCCTCGTGGCGGTGCTGGCCGTGGTCACCGGCGCGGTGCCCTCCCTGCTCGAGCTGGGTCTCGGGCCGCGCATCGGACTGACCGGGCTGCTGGTGATCCTCCTGGTGGTGACCGCTTCGGCCGCGACCGGCATGTACACCTCGACCCGTCGTGCGCTGCTGGCGCAGCTGCAGCAGCGGGCGGAGCAGGCGGAATCCGGTCGCGCCGCGGCGGAAGACCAGGCGCGGCGCGCCGAGCGCACCCGCATCGCGCGCGAGATGCACGACATCGTCGCCCACAAGATCTCGCTGGTGGCCATGCACGCCGGTGCGCTCGAGGTGAACCCGAACCTCGAGCGTGCCCAGGTCCAGCAGTCCGCCGGCCTCATCCGACAGACCGCCACGACCGCGCTCTCCGAGCTGCGGGAGGTGCTGGGCGTGCTGCGTGGGGACGGCGAGGAGGCGCCGCTGGCGCCCCAGCCGACCTGGGAGGACGTGCGCCGCCTGGTGAAGACCTCACAGGAGGCCGGGGTCGCGGTGGACCTCTTCGACTTCATCGACGACGACGTGCCGGATCCGCTGGCGCGCACCGCCTACCGGGTGGTGCAGGAGGGGCTGACCAACATCCACAAGCACGCCGTGCACACCAAGTCGCGGGTGGCCCTGATCGGCGAGCCCGGCACGGACCTGGTGATCGAGGTCAGTAATGTTCTCCCCAAGGGGTTCACCACCGATCTTCCCGGCGCCCGGATGGGGCTCTCGGGGATCGAGACCCGGGTGACGCACGCAGGCGGGACCATCACGGCAGGACCCACCGACGACGGACGATTCGAAGTGAGGGCGGTGATCCCGTGGCCGACGGCGACGTGACGCGCGTAGGACTGATCGACGACGACTCCCTGGTGCGTGCCGGGCTGGCGATGATCCTGGGGGCGGATCCCGGTATCGAGGTGGTCGCCCAGGGCGGCGACGGTGCCGAGGCGGTGACACTCGTGCAGAAGCACCGCCCGGACGTGCTGCTGATGGATGTGCGCATGCCGAAGCTCGACGGCATCGCCGCCACCCGCGCGGTCAGCGACCTGCCGAACCCGCCCAAGATCGTCATGCTCACCACCTTCGACATGGACGAGTACGTGTTCCAGGCGCTCGAGGCCGGAGCCAGCGGCTTCCTGCTCAAGGACACCCCGCCGCAGGACCTGGCCCGCGCGGTCCACGTGGTCGCCGGCGGCGACGCGATGCTCTCCCCCACCATCACCCGCCGAATGCTCTCCCACTTCTCGGATGCGAACCCGGACTCGCGCCAGGAGCGCCACCCCGGGATCGACCAGCTCACCGAGCGCGAGACGGAGGTGCTCGGCGCGGTCGGGGCCGGCCTGTCCAACGCCCAGATCGGCATGCGGCTGTTCATGAGCGAGGCGACCGTGAAGGCGCACGTCTCGAAGATCTTCGCGAAGCTCGACTGCACCAACCGGGTGCAGATCGCGATCATCGCCCACGAGGCCGGGCTCACCGGCCTCGACTCCGACCCGGTCTGATCCCGCCGCCGGCGGGCCCGCGGCCCGACGCCTCCATGGCCCGCAGCCCGTAGCCCGCGTGGCCCGCAGCCCGCCGCAGCGAAAAAGGTTCCAGCTTCGCGGCACCTTTCACCACGTGGCAACCGGCCCCGCCCCGCGCACCTCGCCACAGCGAAGAAAGTTCCAGCTTCGCGGCACCTTTCACCACGTGGCAACCGGTCCCGCCCTGCCCGCCTCGCCACAGCGAAGAAAGTTCCAGCTTCGTGGCACTTTCTGCGTCACGGCGACGGAGTGCGTGGCTGGGCCTCCATCCCCCGGTCTCTCAGCCCCAGCCCAGCTCGTGGAGGCGGGCGTCGCTGATGCCGAACAGGTGTCCGATCTCGTGCAGCACGGTCACCGCGATCTCCTCGACCAGGTGCTCGCGAGAGGACGCGTGGCGCTGCAGCGGACCACGGAAGATGAAGATCCGGTCCGGCTGGGCGTACCCCTGGAAGATGCTGCGCTGGTCCAGCGGTATCCCCTCGTACAGGCCCAGCAGCTCCCTCCCGTCGGACTGCTCGGGCGTCGGCTCCTCCTGGACCAGGATCGCGACGTTCGCCTCAGCGATGGCGCGGGCGATCTCCTCGGGCAACGAGTCCAGGGCGTCGTCGACCGCTTCCTCGAACTCCTCACGACTGATCCTGATCATGGGCCCATCGAAACATGCGCGGCTGGGGCAGGGCGGCGACGGACGAGCCCGGCACCGAGCGACGGGCCCGAGCGCCGAGGACCGAGCACCACGGACCAGGCAGCGGGCAGCGGGCAGCAGACAGCGGGCAGCGGGTAGCAGACAGCGGGCAGCGGGCAGCAGACAGCGGGAACCGGACAGAATCCAACGAGCCGCAGGCAGCAGGCGGCGAGGACGAGACAGTGGCCGCAGGCAGCGCGAGAGTCGCGTGGCTCAGGCACCTGCCGGTGGCGCCGATCCGTGCGATCGTGTCGGATACGACGCATCGAGGCAGAACCCGGAAGCGATGAACCCGTGAGATGGGTATGCTCTTCGTCGGGCAGTTCGCTGCCCAGGGCCCCCATCGTCTAGAGGCCCAGGACACCGGCCTTTCACGCCGGCGACACGGGTTCGAATCCCGTTGGGGGTACTCGCTCTGGTCGCGACGAACGCGCGACGACCAGGCGATTCGGAAGTGCGAGACGGCTCACAGCAAAAGTGGTGCTGAGCCGCGAGAACGTCCGGTAGAGTTGTTCAGGTCGAAGCGAGCAGGTGAAGCGCTCCGGCATGCAAGGCCCTGTAGCTCAGTTGGTTAGAGTGCCGCCCTGTCACGGCGGAGGTCGCCGGTTCAAGCCCGGTCAGGGTCGCCCTGAGAGAAGGCCCCGGAACATGGTTCCGGGGCCTTCTTCGTTGCCCGACCCCATGGCACCCGTTGGGGCCCTCGAGCACCCGTCTGGGACCTGGAGTGCAGGTTGGGGTTCTGGAGTGCCCGTCGGGGTCGGAGTGCCGTCGGGACCCGTCTCACATCACGAGGCCGACGCACCCGGTCCCATCGCCTCTACGCTCGAGGGATGAGCACCACCCTGCACAACCACCGCATCCGCCTCGCCGCCCGTCCCCACGGCGAGCCCGTCTCCGATGACTTCCGGCACGACGTCGTCGAGGTCCCCTCCCCCGCACCCGGCCAGTTGCTGCTGCGCACCCGCTACCTGTCCCTGGATCCGTACGTGCGCGGCCGCATGAGTGCGGCGAAGTCCTACGCCGCGCCGATGGAGGTCGGCGACGTGATCGAGGGCGGCACCGTGTCCGAGGTCGTCGAGTCCGCGGCCGACGGCTTCTCCCCGGTGACACCGTCCTGTCCTACGGCGGCTGGCAGGAGTACAGCCTGGAGCCCGCGGACCGCCTGCGACGCCTGGACCCGTCGGCCGCACCCGTGACCACCGCCCTCGGGGTGCTCGGGATGCCCGGCTTCACCGCCTATGCGGGACTGCTCGCTATCGGGAAGCCGCAGCCCGGGGAGACCGTCGCCGTCGCCGCCGCGACCGGCCCGGTCGGCTCCGCCGTGGGCCAGATCGCGAAGCTCCACGGCGCGCGCGCCATCGGCATCGCCGGCGGCGAGCGGAAGGTCGCCCATCTGCACGAGCTCGGCTTCGACGCCGCACTCGACCACCGCGCCGCGGATCTGCCCGGACGCCTCGCAGACGCCGCACCGGACGGCCTCGACGTGTACTTCGAGAACGTGGGCGGTGCCGTCTGGCAGGCCGTGCTGCCCCAGCTGAACGAGTTCGCACGGGTGCCGGTATGCGGATTGGCCGCGCACTACAACGCGACCTCGCTGCCGGAGGGCCCCGACCGCAGCGCACAGCTGATGCAGTCCGTGCTCTCCAAGAGCCTCACCCTGCGCGGCTTCATCCAGCGCGAGTTCGTCCCCACCATGTTCGAGGACTTCCTGCGGGACATGACCGGCTGGGTCACCTCCGGGCAGGTGCAGTACACCGAGGACATCACCGAGGGCCTGGACCGGGCACCGGAGGCCTTCGTCGGCATGCTGCACGGGCGCAACTTCGGCAAGACGCTCGTGCGGGTCTCCTGAGCAGGTTCCCAGATCCGAGCCCACGGCCCGCCTGAGGCGCGGGCCGTGGCATGCCTCTCACCCGGGGCGCCGGGTTGGGAGCAGTGCGCGAGGGCTGTTAACCTTGACCTCGGTCGCTCTCAGCGACCACGGCTCTGTAGCTCAGTTGGTAGAGCGTTCGACTGAAAATCGAAAGGTCACCGGATCGACGCCGGTCGGAGCCACCACCACGAAGCCCCCTGGTCCGCCAGGGGGCTTCGTCATTCCCGGAACCCGGTCCAGGTCCTCAGTTCCCGCTCCTTTCCACTCCCGTCCCCGTAGGCTGTCGATCGGACCTGTCCGGGCCGGTGCCCGGGCACTGAGACCCCTGGAGGACGATGATGTCTGCCGAGAACCCGGACCTCGAGATCGCGCAGGCGGCGACCTTGCGACCCATCAGCGAGATCGCCGAGACGGCAGGAGTGCCCGTGGAGGCCCTGGTCCCCTACGGCTCGTACAAGGCCAAGATCGACGTGCGCAGGATGGCGCCGACGGGCAGGACGGGCCGGCTCGTGCTGGTCTCGGCGATGTCGCCCACGCCGGCCGGCGAGGGCAAGTCGACCACCACCGTCGGCCTGGCCGATGCGTTCACCCTGCAGGGCCATCGCACGATGGTGGCGCTGCGCGAGCCCGCGCTGGGCCCGATCATGGGCATCAAGGGTGGTGCGACCGGCGGCGGCCACGCCCAGGTGGTGCCGATGGAGGACATCAACCTCCACTTCACCGGCGACTTCCACGCCATCCAGATCGCGAACAACACCCTGGCCGCCCTGGTCGACAACCACATCCACCAGGGCAATGCGCTGAACATCGACCCGCGCCGGATCCAGTGGAAGCGGGTCGTGGACGTCAACGACCGGGCGCTGCGCAAGATCACCATCGGCCTCGGCGGACCCACCCAGGGCGTGCCCCGCGAGGACGGCTTCGACATCGTCGTCGCCTCCGAGATCATGGCGGTGCTGTGCCTGGCCTCCGACCTGCAGGATCTGCAGGCCCGTATCGATCGCATCGTCGTGGGCTTCACCTACGACCGCAAACCCGTCAGCGTCGCCGATCTCGGCGTGGGCGGGGCCGTGACCATGCTGCTCAAGGACGCGCTGCTGCCGAACCTGGTCCAGACCCTCGGCGGGACACCGGCCCTCGTGCACGGCGGCCCCTTCGCCAACATCGCCCACGGCTGCAACTCGCTCTCCGCGACCCAGCTCGCCCTCTCGCTGGCGGACATCACGGTCACCGAGGCCGGTTTCGGCTCCGATCTGGGGGCGGAGAAGTTCCTGGACATCAAGGCCCGCCTGGGCGGCCTCTCCCCCGATGCCGGCGTGATGGTCGCGACGGTGCGCGCGCTGAAGATGCACGGCGGGGTCGCCAAGAGCGACCTGGCCACGGAGGACGTCGATGCCGCCGTGGCCGGCACCGCGAACCTCGCCCGGCATGTGGAGAACATGCGGAAGTTCGGGATCGAGCCGGTGATCGCGCTGAACCGCTTCCCCACCGACACCGAGGCGGAGATCGAGGCGGTGCTGGGCTGGGCGCGGGAGCAGGGCTTCCGGGCCGCGCTCTCGGAGGTGTGGGCGAAGGGCGGCGAGGGCGGTCTGGCGGTCGCCGAGCAGGTGCTCGCCGCGATCGAGCAGGACGAGCCCGATTTCCATCATCTCTATGACCCGGCCGCCGGGATCGAGGAGACGCTGCGCACCCTGGCCCGCGAGATCTACGGGGCCGACGACGTCGTCTTCGAGGACCGCGCCCCGGCCCAGCTGCGGATGCTCAGGCGCAACGGCTGGGACACCCTGCCCGTCTGCGTGGCCAAGACCCAGTACTCCTTCTCCGACGATCCGACGGCGCTGGGCGCCCCCACCGGGCACGTGCTGCACGTGCGGGACCTGGTGCCGAAGATCGGTGCCGGGTTCGTGGTCGCCCTCACCGGGACGATCATGACGATGCCCGGCCTGCCGAAGGAACCGGCGGCGCTGCGCATGGGCGTCACCGAGGGCGGGGAGGCCATCGGCCTGTTCTGAATGGGTCAGCGGCAGGGATCGTCACGGGGCAGCGGCAGGGATCGTGGGGCCGCGGCAGGGATCGTCAGGATCCGAACCACTTCCGCGCAGATCGTGGAACGGATCCTGACAATCCCCCGACCGGCCGCCGCACCGGGCCGTCGGACCGCGCCGCCGGACCCCCGACCCGGCCGCCGGACCGGACCCCCGACCGGGCCGCGATACCGCGCGACCGGTCCACCGGACCGGGCTGCGGGCCGGACCTGCGGGGCCGGACCGGGCTGCGGGGCCGGACCTGCGGGGCCGGACCTGCGGCTCAGAGCCGGGAGCGGCGCTCGGCGACCTCCTCGGCCTCGCGCTCGGTCTCGTCCTCGAGGTCGATGTCGATGATGTCCTCGTCCTCGATCTCGGCGGCGCCGCCCTCGGGCTCCTCCCAGTTCGGATCGGTCAGCGGCTCCATCCGCACGGTGACCACGTTCTCCGGGAAGCGGTCCTGGCGGCCGTCGGCCATGCCCAGGTGGTCATCGCCCTCCTCGTCGAGGAAGCCGTCCTCGTCATCGTCGTCGTCCCCGGTGCCCGCCAGTCGGGGGCTGAGCTCGTCGATCGCGTAGTCGCCGCCGCGCACGAAGCCGCGACGGAAGGCGGCGCGCCCCACCATCACGCTGGCCACCGGCACCGTGAGCATCTGCGCGAGCAGGACCACCAGCAGGAAGGCCGCCAGGGACCAGGACCGCGCCGCCAGCGAGGCCCCGGCGAAGACCAGGATCAGGCCCAGCACCTGCGGCTTGGACGCGGCGTGGATGCGCATCAGCACGCCGTCGAAACGGTTCAGGCCGATGGACGCGACGACGCCCAGCAGGAGGCCGCCGCCGATCAGCACGACGGAGATGATCTCGATGATCGTCATCGCTCCCCCTCCGTCGGTTCCTCGGGCCACCGGGGCGGTCCCTCGATCCCGAAGCCGCTCGGGTCCGGCTCCCCGGGTCGTTCCGGATCCTCGGGCGGATCCGCCGCGCCCCAGAGATCCTCCTGCGGGGGCGGCGCCGAGTGGTCATCGGGCCCGTCCTCCGGGATCGGGCCCGTGGCCGGATCGGGGTGTATCGCCTCATGCGGGGCGGTCTCGGTGGCCGGTTCCGCGGCGTAGTGGCTCTGGATCCCCTGCCGGGAGTCCTCCCGGGCGACGAAGCGGGCGAAGGTGACGGTGCCGATGAAGGCCAGTCCCGTCAGGCCCAGCATCGCCGGGCCCGCCCAGGCCGTGCCGGTCTGTGCCACGTACAGCGCCATGCCCATCACCACCAGGGTGACCAGGGAGTCGCTCGCCAGCGCTCGGTCCAAGATGGTGGGGCCGACGATCATCCGGTAGACGACGCCCAGCGCGGCCGCGGCGAGGATGACGGCGAAGACCATCAGCACGAGCTCGAAGGTGCTCATCGCAGACCCGCCTCCTCCAGGACCTCGCGCCGCCCGAAGGCCCACAGCAGCCGTTCCTCCTGCGCGCGCACGTCCGCGCGGGCCTTCTCCACGGCCTCGTGCGTGCCGGCGTTGAAGGTGTGCAGGAACAGCGTGCCGGTCGCGCGCTGGGCCTCCACCACCACGGATCCGGGGATCAGGGTGCACAGCACCCCGGTGAAGGTGAGGAAGAAGTCGGAGCGCGAGGCCATGGTCACCGCGATCACGGAGCTGGGCGGCTGCGGGCCGGGACGCAGCGCGAAGTACCCGACCTGGATGGCGGAGACCGCGCAGTCGGCGAGGAAGCGCAGCGCGAAGCGGGTGAAGCGCAGCGGCCGCAGGGTCAGCTCGTGACCGGTGGGCGGCATCGGGAACAGGACGAACACCCCCACGGCGACGACCAGCCCGCCGAGCACGTTCTTGAGATCGATCCCGTCCCACAGCAGGCACCACAGCGCCACCGAGAGGATCATCCACAGCCAGGAGCGGCGCAGGTCCCTGAGGCGTCGCACGATCATTGCTCGACCTCCTGTCCCTCGCCGTCGAGCCGATGGCCCGCATCGTCGATCCGGTACTCCAGATCCTCGGCTGCCTCATCTCCCAGGACCGCGCTGACGTACGGGACCCGCTCCAGCACCGAGCTCGCCGCCGAGTCCGCGTAGGTCATCAGCGGGCCGGCCAGCACGGTCAGCGCCAAGGAGAACACGATCATCGCAGCGGTCGCCCCACCCATCATCCTCGGCAGCGGGACATCGCGGGCGATGATCTCCTCGCTCGGCTCCTGCCAGAAGGCGCGGTTCCAGATCTTCGCGATCGCGTACAGGGTCAGCAGGCTGGTCAGGACGCTGATGCCGATGAGGATCCAGCCGGAGGTGCGGTCGTAGGAGATGCCGGCCTCGATCAGGCCCACCTTGCCGATGAAGCCGGAGAACGGCGGGATCCCGGCGAGGTTCATGGCCGGGATGAAGAACAGCACCGCGATCATGGGCGCGAGCTTCTGCAGCCCGCCGAGCTTGATCAGGTTGGTGGTGCCTCCGCGATGCTCGATCAGGCCGGCGGCCAGGAACAGCGTGGACTGCACGGTGATGTGGTGGGCGACATAGTAGATGGTCGCGGCCATGCCCATCTGGGTGGTCATCCCGATGCCGAACAGCATGTAGCCCATGTGGGAGACCAGGGTGAAGGACAGCACGCGCTTGAGGTCCGTCTGCGCGACCGCGCCGAAGATGCCGATGATCAGGCTCAGCGCCGCCGCCACCAGCAGCAGGGTCGAGGTCTGCGAGGCGGGGAACAGCAGGGTCTCCAAGCGCAGGATCGCGTAGATGCCGACCTTGGTCAGCAGGCCCGCGAACACGGCGGTCACGGGGGCCGGCGCCGTCGGATAGGAGTCCGGCAGCCAGGCGCTCAGCGGGAAGATCGCCGCCTTGATCGCGAAGGCCACCAGCAGCATCAGCTCCAGGATCATCCGGGTGCCGGAGTCGAGCCCGTCCAGCCGCACGGCCATCTCCGCCAGGTTCACGGTGCCGACGGCGGAGTACACCGCGGCCACCGCGGCCAGGAAGATCACCGAGCTCAGCAACGAGACGATCACGTACGTGGTCGCGGCACGGACCCGGCTGGCGGAGCCGCCGAGGGTCAGCAGCACGTAGCTGGCCGCCAGCAGCACCTCGAAGCCGACATAGAGGTTGAACAGGTCCCCGGCGAGGAAGGCCATCGACACCCCGGCCACCAGCGCGAGATAGGTGGGGTGGTAGATCGCCACCGGCGTCCGTTCGATGTTCTCGCTGACGGTCTGCGCGCTGGAGTACACCAGCACCGCAAGGGTGACGACGCTCGAGACCAGCAGCATCAGCGCCGTCAGCCGGTCGGCGACCAGCACGATGCCCAGCTGCGGGGTCCAGTTGCCGATCTGGAGGACCAGCACCCCGTGCTGGATGACGTGGTAGCCCAGCACGATGGCGACGGTGACGATCGCGAGCAGGGTGAGGATCGCGATCCAGAGCTGGATCCTGGCGTAGTGGCGCAGCAGCAGCGTGAAGGCCGCGCCACCCAGCGGCAGCATCACCGGCAGGGCGAGCAGGAGCTCGATGCTCATCCCTCACCTCGCTCTTCGGGGTGCTGGTCGTCGGTCTCGGGGCGGCGGCGCCCGCCGCGCGGAGGCAGCGGCTCGTATCCCTCGTCGGCCTCCGTGGCATCCTGCGGGACGTCCTCGGCGCTGGTGAGGTCCGAGCCCAGCGGGTCCTCGTCCTCCCGCCGGAACATCCCCTGGGACTGGGCCAGCGCACCGCGCCGCGACTCCTCGGAGAGCGCCTGCGACCAGGGCAGGGGCTCGGCGTCCTCGGTCCGTCGGCGGCGCCGCCGCAGCACCCGGCGGTCCTCGACGTCGTCGGGGACCTCGTCGTGGCCGAAGAGCTGCCAGGCCCGATAGGCCAGAGCCACGCCGAATGCGGTGATGCCCAGCGAGATCACGATCGCGGTGAGCACCATCGCGAAGGGCAGCGGGTCGGTCATCTGCTCGGGCTCGGCGCTGCCCTCGAAGGGGGGCAGTCCGGGTTTGCCGGCCGCGATGATGAACAGCAGGTTCACGCCGTTGCCCAGCAGCACGAAGCCCAGCACGATCCGGGACAGGGTGCGCTCGAGCACGAGGTAGACGCCGCAGGCCACCAGCACCCCGGCGGTCAGCAGCAGGGCGAGGCTAACGGGCATCGGTCTCGGCCTCCTGCTGCTGGTCGATCTGCGAGCCGAGGGAGCGCAGGAAGTCGAGCATCACGCCGAGCACGACCAGGTAGACGCCGATGTCGAAGAGGAGGGCGCTGGGGAAGTGCAGCTCCCCAGCAGCGGCACCTGCACGACCGGGGTCGCGGTGGAGAAGACGCTGCCGCCCAGCAGCAGCGGCAGCACGCCGGACAGGACCGCGATCGCCAATCCGGCACCGAGGACGAACCCGGCCTGCACGGGCGCCGCCTCGCTCAGCTCGTAGCGACCGCCGGCGATATAGCGCAGCGCCAGCGCGAGGCCGGCCACCAGGCCGCCCGAGAAGCCGCCGCCGGGCTGGTTGTGCCCGGCCATCAGCAGGTAGATCGAGAACATCATCATCATCGGGAAGGCGATGCGGGTGATGACCTCGAGGACCACCATGCGCCGCTCCGGCGCGAGGGTCAGCCCGGCCGACAGCCAGGTGCGCCAGCGGTTTCCGCCGGCGACGTCGTCGGGGCGGGCGTCGAAGTCCAGCGCGTTCTGCGGCAGCTCCGAGCCGACGCGGCGACGCCAGATGGAGGTCTTGGAATCCAGGTCGCGCACCCGGGCGATCGGACGCTCACGACGGGTGACGAAGACCAGCGAGGCCACGCCCGTGGCCACCACCAGAAGCACGGCGATCTCGCCCATGGTGTCCCAGACACGGGCATCGACCAGCGTCACGTTGACGACGTTGTGGCCGCCGCCGATGGTGTACGCCTTCTCGATGAGTCCCGGCCCGAGCGCCGCGCGGTAGCGGGCATCCGCCGCGTACAGCGTCCCGCCGCACAGCACCACCGCGGTCGCGATCGCGATCCCCCACCGACCCCAGGCCCCGATCCGCAGCGGCCGACGGGAGAAGTGCAGCGGCAGGCGCCGCATCACCAGCACCAGCACCACCGTCATCGCGGTCTCCACCAGCACCTGGGTGATGGCGACGTCCGGAGCGCCGGCGATCAGGAACAGCAGCGCCACGCAGTAGCCGGTGACGGTGATGAGGAAGACCGCACGCAGCCGCCGACGGGAGCGGGCGGCGCCGAGCGCGGCCAGCGCCGCCACCGGCAGCACGATCAGCTCGATCGGATGCTGGAAGAGCACCAGGTTCTGCGGCGGCGAGGTCTGGGTCAGCGCCACCGGGGTGACCAGCGCGATCAGCACCACCAGCATCGTGCCCAGGGTGTACGGCAGGGAGCCCCGCTGGAACAGCGTGGTCGCCACGATCGACAGGGCGTCGGTCCCGCGCAGGATCCGGCGGAAGCCGCGCTCGGCGTCGAAGGCCTCGAGGAGGCGGCCGTTCGCCCAAGACTGCGGGGAGAGCTTCTTCTGCAGCCTCGCGACGGGGCGCGCGAGCGTGCTCGTCACGATGCCGAGCCCGAGGGTGACCCCGGTGGCCAGCAGCGGGATCCCGAGATGCGGGATCACGGCGAGATGCACCTCGGCCTCGCTCGCCGGCAGCATCGAGGAGTAGGCGCGCAGGGTCCGCTCCAGCGGCCCGGCGGCCAGGACCAGGGCGACCGAGAACAGCGCCACCGCCGCTGGAGGCAGCCAGTAGAGCACCGCGATCCGGGCCGGCTGGACCCGCGGTGCTCCCGGGGCGGGGCCGACGGCGCCGTGGACGAACCGCCAGGAGTAGGCGACGGTGAGGATCGAGCCCGCGATCAGGGCGAGCAGCAGCAGTCGCTGCCATCCTCCGGCAGTCCACAGCGCGGTGTAGATCGCTTCCTTGGCGACGAAGCCGTACAGCGGGGGGACCGCCGCCATCGAGGCCGCCGAGAGGATGCCGATCACAGCGACGATCGGCGCAGCCCGTCCCACTCCGGACAGCACTCGCAGGTCACGGGTGCCGAACTTCTTGTCGATGATGCCGACGACCATGAACAGGGGTGCCTTGAACACCGCATGCGCGATCAGCATCGCCAGGGCCACCATCACCGCGTCGTGCGTGGCCACCGCCGCCACGGCGGTGAGGAAGCCCAGCTGGGAGACGGTGCCATAGGCCAGCAGCAGCTTGATGTCCGTCTGTCGCAGGGCGCGCCAGCCGCCCACCAGCATGGTCGCCGCCCCGACGGCCGCCAGGACGATCGTGACCGCCTCGAGGTGGGTCAGCGCAGGAGCGAGGCGCAGGATCAGGTAGACACCGGCCTTCACCATCGCCGCGGCGTGCAGATAGGCGGAGACCGGGGTGGGGGCCGCCATCGCCCCGGGGAGCCAGAAATGGGTCGGCACCAGGGCGGACTTGCTCGTCGCCCCCACCAGGATCAGCGCCATCGCCGTGATCAGGTACGGCCCCGCCTGCTCCCACATCGGATCCGCGACGATCACCGAGAGCCGCATCGATCCCGCCGGCACGGCGACCATCAGCAGACCCACCAGCATCGCCAGGCCACCCGCAGTGGTGGAGATCAGGGCGTTCAGCGCCGCACGGCGGGAGGCCTGCCGGTCCTGGTAGTGGCCCACCAGGAGGTAGGAGAAGATGGTGGTGAGCTCCCAGAACGTGTAGAGCATCATCACGTCGTCGGCCAGCACCAGGCCCACCATCGTCCCGGCGAAGGCCGTCAGCAGCCCTGCGAACCGGCCCAGCCCGGGCTCGGTGTCCTTGAAGTACCTCGCGCAGTACGCCAGCACGACGGCCCCGATGCCGGTGGCGATCAGCGCCAGCACCCAGCTCAGCGTGTCCAGGCGGAACGCCAGGTCGATGCCGAAGGCGGGGATCCAGCTGACGGAGATCTCGCGCGGCGACCCGGCGAGCGCCTGCGGATCCAGGGTCGCCAGCCAGAGGGCCGAGGCGCCGGGCACCAGCGCCAGCGGGTAGAAGGCGTTGCGGCCGAACCTCCGCACCAGGAGGGGTCCCACGAGCGCCGCCACCACATGGGCGAGCAGCATCGTGAGCACAGAGGTCTCCGTCCGGGCGGGAGGGAAAGGGCCGGTGTCATCGTACGGGAGGCGGGCTCGGCGATCCTGCAAAGAGGCGCAGGGATCCCGGCGGATCCCGGACTCCCCCGCCCCTGGCCCCCATGCTCCGTAGAGTGTGCTCATGCCCAGCCTCCCGGAGCCGGCAGCGAGCACCTCCGCTGCCCGTCCCACGCGCCCGCCCGTCATCCCCTTCGCCCTCTGGGACGGGGGGATGTCGGCTTTCAGCTCGGTGATCCTCACCTTCGTGTTCGCGACCTATGTCGCCAGCGCCGTCGCCTCCGAGGGTGCGGTCGGGGACGAGGCGATCAAGGCCGCGCAGGACCACGGCTCGCAGGTGCTCACCACCTGGCAGGCGATCGGCGCGGTGGCGATCGCCCTGCTGGCGCCGCTGCTGGGGAACCTCGCCGACCGCGGCGGTGCCCGCAACGCGCTGCTGCGGATCACCACCGTGGCCACCGTGGTCGTCATCGCGCTGATGCCCCTGGTGGCGCTGGATGCGGACTACCTGGTGCTCGGGGCGGTGCTGATCGCGCTGGCCGTCGTGTTCAGCGAGCTCGCCGGGGTGTTCGTGAACTCGGTGCTCCCGGAGATCTCCACCCCGGACAACCGCGGCCGGATCTCCGGCACCGCATGGGCGGTCGGCTACTGGGGCTCGATCGTCTGCCTGGCCATGGTGCTGGTGCTGTTCGTGATGCCCGGCACCGGGCTGCTCGGCATCACCGGGGAGTCCGGCTGGAACTACCGGGCGATCCCGCTGTTCGTGGCGCTGTGGATCCTGGTCGGGACGATGCCGCTGATGCTGAAGGCGCCCAAGCACGCCGCCACCGCTCCCGGGGAGCGCTGGACCCCCTGGCAGGGCTATGCGCTCATCGTGCGGCGCGTGATCCGGGCCTTCCGCGAGGAACCGATCATGCTGCAGTACCTGGTGGCCTCGGCGATCTACCGCGACGGGCTGGGGGCGGTCTTCTCCATCGCCGGGGTGCTGGCCGCCAACGCGTACGGCTTCTCCACCGTCCAGATCATCATCTTCGGCATCGCCGCGAATCTGGTCGCCGGGTTCGGGGTGTTCCTCGGCGGCAAGGTCGACGACCGCTTCGGCCCCCGCCTCGTGATCATCATCGGCTGCGCCGGGATCATCGTGCTCGGCCTGGTGGTGCTGCTGCTGGCCTCGACCCTGGTGTTCTGGATCGCCGGCCTGTCGATATGCCTGTTCGTCGGCCCCGTGCAGTCCGCCTCCCGCAACCTGCTCACCCGGCTCTCGGAGCCGGGCCGGGAGACCGAGAACTTCGGCCTCTACGCCACCACCGGGCGGGCGCTGGGCTTCCTGGGCACCGCGGCCTTCGCCGCGACCGTCGCGATCGCAGGTGACACCCGCACCGGGATCCTCGGGATCGTGCTGGTGATCGCGATCGGGCTGATCGCCTTCCTGCCGATCCGGCTCGGCACTGCCGGGAGGGCGTCGGTCGCCGCCTGAGCGCGGCCGGGGAGCCGGGCGCCACCTGAGCCCCGGTGGGCGGGCCCGGTCGCAGCCGAGCCGGGGTCCGCCGGCAGCGCGCTGCCGGCGCCGTCGCGCGGACGGGCGCTCCCGGAGGTGGTATCAGGCGAGGTCGGCCGGATCCACCAGGAAGCCCTCGAGGTCCACGACATAGCCGCCGACGGTCTCCGCGAGCAGCCCGGCGATCATCCCGATCCGCCGGTAGACGAGCTGCCAGCGGTCCGCGGTCTCCGGCTCCGGGGCCTCGACCGCGTCCTCCTCGGGGTCGGCAGTGAGGTGCACCAGTTCGTAGTCGACCGCATCCTCGAGCCAGCCGACGGCCTGCAGGGCCGCGGGGCGGGAGCTGCGACCCACCCGCAGCGAGATCTCCTCCCCCTCCGGCAGCGGGATGGAGACGCTGTACCCGGTGCGCGGCGTATCCGCGGGGACCTCGTCGAGCTCGGCCTCCGGCTCCAGCGGGCCCAGCAGCTCGGCGAGCGACTCCGGGGCCAGCGCATGCGGGCTGACCACCGTCAGATCCCGGATGTGGAAGGGGTTCGGCTCGAGGCGGGCACCGCTGTCGGTGACCACGGCGCCGTAGAGCCGACGCCCCAGCGACCAGGCGAGGTCCAGGCCTGCTCGTTCGGGGCCGAAGGGGATCCCCTCGGGGAAGGCGCGCCCGTAGCCGTGGGAGTCGCCCATCCCCTCCGGCAGCGGATCCTCCCGGACCCGCGGGGTGTCCAGGGTCCAGCGACCGACGCCGCGCGGCGAGCTGTCCGGCAACAGTCGCAGCCCGTCCCCCAGCTCGATCGCCCCGTCTGCGCCCTGGACCGCCGCCGGCCGCAGGTTGCGCACCATCGTCAGCACGGCGGCGGGATCGGTGTCCCGCGGCAGCTGGAGCCGGTGGCTGGTACGGGACGTCTCGACGGTCGACGGGCTGATCGGGGCTGTCACTGCTGCTCCTCCACAGGGATGCGGGTGCGATGGAAGTTCTGGGCCGAGCGCGAGGGGGTCGGCCCGCGCTGGCCGAGGTAGCGGTTGAGGTTCCCGGCGCTGCCGTAGGGCCGATCGGCCGGGCTCGAGAGCCGGAAGAAGCACAGCTGCCCGATCTTCATCCCCGGCCACAGCGCGACCGGCAGGGTCGCCATGTTCGACAGCTCCAGGGTGATGTGCCCCTGGAAACCGGGATCGATGAACCCGGCCGTGGAGTGGGTCAGCAGGCCCAGACGGCCCAGCGAGCTCTTGCCCTCCAAGCGGGCGGCCACGTCATCGGGCAGGGTGATCTGCTCATAGGTGGAGGCGAGCACGAATTCGCCCGGATGGAGCATGTAGGCCTCGTCCGGGTCCACCGCCACCTCGCGGGTGAGGTCGGGCTGCTCGATCGACGGATCGATCAGCGCATGCTTGTGATTGTCGAAGAGGCGGAAGAAGCGGTCGATCCGCACGTCGACGGAGGCGGGTTGGACCATCTCGTCCTCGAAGGGGTCCAGCCGCACCCGTCCGGCCTCGATCTCGGTCCGGATGTCATGATCGCTGAGCAGCACGGCGACCAGACTAGCCGCCTCCCGCCGGGAAGGTCGATCCGTCCCATCATCGCGCTGCGCCGAGCCCGCCCGGGACCGCGCACCTCAGCACGGTTCGCACAGCACCGCCCTCTCGGGGTATGCTTATCCGCGTTGCTCCAACGGCGGCGGCCCACAGGGTCGCAGTGCTGATCGGACAGCTTTTCGCGGGTGTAGTTCAATGGTAGAACTTCAGCTTCCCAAGCTGATAGCGCGGGTTCGATTCCCGTCACCCGCTCTCTGTGGTGTCTCAGGACATCGTTCGCGGATGTCTTGGGACATTGTTCGCGAGGAGAAGGCCCCGGTGAGTGTTCACCGGGGTCTTTTTCGTTGTGGTTGGTACCCGCGGTCGGGGTCGATGGTGTGTTCGGCGAGTAGTTCTCCGGTGGCGAGGTCGATGACCATCGTGTCGGGGCCCTGGCGGATGATGCGGACTCTCAGTCCGGCGTGGGCGCGGCCGATGCCGAGGTGGCGCATCGTGCCGGCGTAGCGCAGGGAGACTTTGCCGTGGGTGTCGACTCTGTCGGTGCGCACGGAGTAGTCCCTCTGGCGGGTTCCTCCCACGGAGGCCTTCGGCGTGAGTCGGGGTCGAGGGCCTCGACGCCACCTTTGCGGTAGCGGGCCACGAGGATCTGTACCCAGCGCGGGGAGACGTGGAACTTCTGTGCGGCTTCGCTGGTGCTCATGCCCGCCTCGATGACGCTGAGCACTATCGCTGTGTTCTTCGACATGCTCCATCGTGCGAATGATGACGCGAGACACCAGCCCTCTACTACGGCCGATCATGACGACGCCGAGGTGCGAACGATGACGCGAGACAGGGGCGAACTATGTCTTGAGATCACACACCGTCACCCGCTCTCTGGAACGCCGGCCCTGCGGGGCCGGCGTTCTTCATTCCCGGCCGGGTCGCCGACTCAGGCACGGATCCCCCGCCAAGGTTATGTCGGTCTTCGCAGAAGTGTAAGAATGCGGCATGCCCAAGATCATCGGAGGATCCCTCGAGGAGCATCGCCAGCGCACTCGGGAGAAGATCTTCGCCGCGCTCGCCGACCTGCTCGAGACCCAGGAGTTCGAGACGGTGACGTTCTCGCGGATCGCCACCGCGGCCGGCGTGGGCCGCACCGCGATGTACAACCACTTCCCGGACCGCGAGAGCCTCCTGGTCGAGTACGCGATCCATGAGACCACGGACTACATCGCCCAGCTGCGGGCCGGGGTCAGCGACTCCGCCACCCCCCGCGATGCCGCGATCGCGTACGTCCACACCCAGCTCGACCTCAATGTCTCCTTCCACGTCCCGCAGACCTCCGGCGGCGCGACACTGTCCCCGGAGACCGCGGCGCGCATGCGCGATCACGTAGTGCTGATCGAGGACGTGCTGCGCACCATCGTCACCGACGGGGTCGCGTCCGGGGACTTCGCCGCCGACCTGGATGTGGACGCCACGGTACGGATCATCAACGGCCTGCTGGTGGGCTCCTCCGCCAAGCGGTACTCCCGCACCGCCCTCGAGGCCTTCGTGCTGCGGGGCCTCGGCACCGGCAGCTGACGCCCCGGGTGATCAGCCCTCGTCGCCGCGGCGCTGCTTCCGCGCCCGACGCTTCGCGGACTTGGCGGGCTTGGCGGGCTTGGTCGCCACCGGCACCTGCTCGATGTGCTCGTCGTCGGGCTCCCAGTCCATCGCCTCGAGGTCACCGGCCGACTCCTCCGCCGCACGGCTGAACAGCGGCGAGGCGATCTCCCCCTCGCCGTCCTCGAGATCGACCTCGGGCGCCGTCGCCGCGATCACCCAGCAGGCCATCATGATGACCAGGGCGATCACCGCGATGCCCCAGCGCAGGAAGGGGCTGGTGTCGTCGGTGTTCATGCCGACCACAGCGCTGACGGACAGCGCCGTCAGCATGCTCGAGGTCAGCAGCAGCGGCAGCGCCACAGAGCCGATCGTCGAGCGCAGCACCCCGGTCAGCACGGTGCCGCCGAGCGCACCGGAGTGGCCCCAGGATCCGCGCCCGCCGTAGCGGCCGGAGCCGATCACCGCCGCCGCGTTCTCGAGGGTGGAGCCCGCGCCGAGGGTCCACAGGCCCAGGCCGGCAGCGGTCAGCACCATGCCGAGCAGCAGTCCGGGCAGGGCGCCCGGCCCCAGCCCGAAACCGGCCACGACCGGCATCAGCAGTGCCACCACCACGGGGGTGACCGAGGCGCGGCGCACCATTTCGGTGAGATCGACCAGGTCGGCGTGGGCCCGCCCCTCCAGCAGGGAGGCGCGCGTCTCGACGACGGCGTTCGCGCCCAGGCGGCGGGCGCCGTCCAGCAGCGAGGAGGTCACCAGCAGCACGGTCAGCACGCCCAGACCCGCTCCGGCCAGCATGGTGAGCGAGCTCGGGGTGATGGCATGCAGGGCACGGTCCTCCCACACGCTCCCGGCCCGCGGCGCCAGCTGCAGAGCGCTGACCACCGGGCCCAGCGCGCCCAGTGCGGTGAGCGCCCCGGCCAGCAGCAGCGCGGCCCGGGGGCCGGTGGCGGCACCGGCAGCGGCGCCCTGCAGCGCCGGCTCGGCATCGGGCCGGTCGGCGAAGGTGCTCGCCAGCAGGGCACCGGCATGTGCCGCCACCACGATCAGCGCACCGAGCCCGGCATGGGTGAGGAGGGCGAGCGCCAGTCCCGGCACCCCGGCCGAGAGCACCGAGATCACCAGGGCGATCAGCACCAGCAGCGCCACCGCCCCGGCAGCGGTCAGTGCGGTGGACCCCAGACCGGCGATGATGCCGAGCGCACCGCCGGTGCGGCTGGTGCGCGCGGTCCGCAGCACGGCCCCGCCGAGCCGATGACCCGTGCCGTTCAGCAGCATCACGACGGCCAGGGCGGCCAGGACCCCCAGGCCCAGCGCCACCGCGACCACGACGTTCGGGGTGATCGAGTACAGACCCATCAGGTCCAGGAAGGCGCTGGCGTACTGGGACTCGTCGGTCGCGGAGACCCACTGCCCCATATCGGTCAGCGCCTGCTCGATCTGCGGCTCGAGCTGTTCGCGCGGGGTCGGGGTGCCGCCGGTGATCGCCGGATCGGTGAAGTTCTCCAGCCCCACGTCCTCGAAGCGCAGGTCCTTGTACCGGGAGGGGATCCACAGGGCGGCGGCGGCGATGGCACCGGCCCCGCCGAGCACTGCGGGATCAGCCCGCCCAGGCGCAGGGCGCCGCGCTCGTGGCCGGGGGTGCCCAGGTGCGGCACCACGGCGGCTGCGGCCGCGGCGAGCATCGCCGCACCGAGTCCCAGGAGCACGACGATGAACCCCTCGGCGGCCAGGACGGGCACGCCCAGCAGCACGCCGACGCCGGCGGCGGCGGTCGCCACGGCGACCAGGTCCGCGCTCAGGGCCCCGCCGCGCGACGCCATCCGAGTGCTGCGCAGATGCGGGCCGCCCAGGTTCGCCGGATCCTCGGCGTCCAGCTCGTGCTCATCGCTGCCGACCAGGAGCGTGGCGGCGGCGGCCGCGGTGTCCACCGGTGCGGCGCAGATCCGGATCGCCAGCGCCGAGATCGCCGCGCCGCCGGCCAGGGCGATCAGCGCCGGCCCGGCCGCGGTCTGCAGGAACCACACGATGATGACCGTGGGCAGCAGCGCGAGGGCGAGCGCGCCGGTGACCGTCAGCGCCCCCAGCCGGGAGATCATCGCCGGGCGCCTCTCGGCGTCCAGCCCCAGGGCCGCCAGCTGCACGGCGATCCCCCGCCAGGCGGCGAGCGGGCCCAGCGCGATGCCCACCAGCAGCATGCCCGACCGCAGCAGGCGGTCATCGGTGCTGCCCGGGGCGAGATACAGCAGCACCGCCAGCGGCAGGCCCACCCACAGCATGATCGAGCCGGCGGAGAGCAGCTGCCCGCCGAGCCGGCGACCCAGACCCTCGTCGAGCTCCTCGCTGTCCTCGTCGCGCCGCAGCCGACTGGGGACGACGGCTCCGGCGACCAGCGCCGCCAGGGCGAGGACGCCGAGCGTGAGCAGGGTCCAGGCGAGATCGTCGCCCAGAGGGAATTGCGAGATCAGATCCACGTGAGAGCTTCCGACGACGGGGCTCGGCGGACCGAGCGTGGTGACAGACCGGAGCGCGGCTCCGGCGGCCGAGGATAATCGAGCAGGATGACCGCTGCGGTCACCGACTCAGTCCAGCAGCGAGAGATCGAGATGAGCGGGGGCGCCCTGGACGACCCGGATCGGCACGCCCCAGTCCTGCTGATGCATGTGGCAGGCAGGGAACTCGATGGTGGGGTCCGCGTCGCAGGAGGCGGCGCGGGCGCTGACATGCAGCACCCCCTCGAGGTAGGCGGGATCCAGCTCTAGCGTCCGTTCCAGTGCGGTGTCGACCCCGGCGCCGGAGGTCAGCATCGAGGTCGGCGTGGTCGAGATGGTCACCTGGGTCGAGGGGCCCAGCGAATCGTCGAGCTTGTGCCCGGCCGGCGGGGTGAACAGCACCCGCACGGTGAGCGGACCGGGACCGACCTCGGTGACCGGCCGCTCGGAGCGCTGAGCGCCCTTGTCGATCATGCGCTCAGCGGCCTTGGCGACCGGGACCCACGTGATGCGATGCAGGCCTGACTCGACGACGATCAGCTGGCCGATGCCGTCGACCGGCGGGCCGACGATCGCGTCCGAGGGCTCATCGAGGTCGGTGGCGACGGTGACCACATGCGCCTCACCGGGTCCCGCCTCCGCCTCGGCCCCACCGGCATCGCCGGGTCCCGCCAGCGAGACCACGCCGTCGAGGGCGGTGATGCCGCCGGTCGCGGTGCCTGCCCCGTCGGTCGCGGGCTCCTCGAGGATGCGGATCGCCCCGTTGTAGGTGTCGCTGACGGCGATCCGGCCGTCCGGCAGCGCGGTGACGGCCAGGGGGTGCTGCAGGCGGGCGATCGCCGCAGGTCCGTCCACATGCCCGAAGTCGAACAGCCCCTCACCCACCAGGGTGCTCACCTGCATGGTGCGCGGGTCCAGCACGCGCACGGCCGAGGTCTCGGAGTCGGCGACGACGATGCGACCGTCGGGCAGCTCGTCCAGGCCGGAGGGCTGCGCCCACCAGGAGGTGACGGCGGGGCCGTCGACCAGTCCCTCCTGGGTGGTGCCGGCCAGCACCATGATCGCCCCGGTGACCGGGTCGAAGGTCCACAGCTGGTGGATGCCGGCCATCGCGATCACCGCTCGGTCCAGCACATGCGACCAGGTCAGGTCCCACGGAGTGGACAGTGCATAGGTGCGGGCATCGCCTTCGCCGCGCGGCAGCGGCTCGCCCTGCATCCACTGGGAGCCCGAGCCGGCGACGGTGCTCACCTCGGTCGCGGTCCGCGAGCGCAGCCACCGGTCCTGGCCCACCTTCACCGCGCGGAGGCGATGATTCGCGGTGTCGGCGACCAGCAGGTCGTACCCGACCTCGTCGGCGACCTCGGTCGGCAGTGCGAGCACACCGTTCGGCTCGGCGAACTGCGCGGTCCCCTCGTCGCCGTCGGCGTGCCCGCGCTCCCCCGTGCCGATGACCGCGTCGACGGTCGAACCGTCGTTCTGGAAGACGACCAGCCGGTGCTGGCCGGCATCGGAGACGACCAGCCGGCCGTCCGGCAGCAGCGTGAGCTTCGAGGGGTAGCGGAGGGTCTGCGGGGTGCGCTCGGGAAGCACCGTGGGCGCCGGCCCGCGCCGCAGGGAGCCGTCGGCCTCCGCCTCGGCGACGAGCTGGGCGACCAGCTGGTCGAGATTCGCGGCATGGCCCTCACCGGAGAGGTTGCCGGCGATGCGGCCGTGGCTGTCCAGCACCATCAGGGTGGGCCAGGCGCGTGCGCCGTACTCGCTCCAGGTCAGCAGGTCCGGATCGTCGATCACCGGATGGGTGACCTCGTACCGCTCGATGTTCGCCGCCAGCGCCTCCGGGTCCTTCTCGAACTCGAACTTCGGGGAATGGACGCCGATCACCACCAGCTCATCGGCCCACTTCTCCTCGAGGGGACGCAGCTCGTCGAGCACGTGCAGGCAATTCACGCAGCAGAAGGTCCAGAAATCGAGCAGCACGATCTTCCCGCGCAGCGTCTCCAGATCGAGCTCGGTGCCACCGGTGTTCAGCCAGCCACGGCCGCGCAATGCGGAGCCATGAGCACGAGCTGTCAGGGGCGTGGACGGGTCCGGCGTTGTGCTCATGGGGTCCAGTGAACACCGGATCGACGCCGCAGGGCCAACTTCCCACCCCTGACGGGCTTCCCCACGGACCTCATGTGAGCCAGCCGACCCGCGCCACGGGCGACATCGTCGCGGCGGTCACGGCCTCGGCTCAGCCCCGTCGCCCTCGGCCGACGGGACTGCACGGCTCCGGGGAGCTGCGCGGAGGGTGCCGTCACCAGAGGGTGATCCAGGCCCGCAGCTCGGGATCGGTGAGCGCGGTCAGGGCGAGATCGGCCGGCGGTGCCGGATGCCCACCGGTGGGGACGGCGATCAGCCGCAGCCCCGCCTCCCGGGCTGCTCGTGCGCCGGTCCCGGAATCCTCGAAGGCGAGCACCCGGGAGGGCTCGGCACCGAGAGCGCGGGCGGCCGCGGCGTACATGTCCGGGGCCGGCTTCGGACGCTCGACGGTGTCGGACGCCTCCAGCACTGTGAAATGGTCCCGCAGCCCGCCGAGGCGCAGCTTGTCCTCCAGCGAGTCCAGCCAGGAGTTCGAGGCGCAAGCCAGCGGCACCTTGGACCCGGCCAGCTGCAGGATCTCGGCGGCGCCGGGCAGGGTGCGGATGCCGGCCGCGAGCTCGCGGTCGAACTCACGGTGGAGGTCTTCACGCACCGCCTGCTCGGCATGGCCCGCACGCCGGGCGATCAGCTCCGAGGCGACCTCGATGGTCGAGCCGTGCAGCAGCGCCTGGTCCCCGTCCTGGAGCACGGCGCCGTGGGCGGCGACCACGCGGTCCTCGGTGAGCTGCCAGATGGACTCGGTGTCCAGCAGCAGCCCGTCGCAGTCGAAGACGACCGCCTGCGGGGTCCAGTCGCCGAAGGCTGCGGCGAAGCGGGCAGGGATCTCGGCCGCAACCGCCCTGGACGGGGTGCCCGCGCTCATCGGCGCGGCTCCCAGGCGGAGATCCACCGGGCGAGCACGGGATCGTCGAGAGAGGTGAGGCGGCGCGGAGCACAGGGCTCCTGCCCGGGGATCGACGGCACGGCGATCAGCTGCAGTCCGGCCGCCCGGGCAGCGTCGGCGCCCGTCTCGGAGTCCTCGAATCCGAGGCAGTCTGTCGGGTCCGCACCGAGCTCTCGCGCAGCGGCCAGGTACATATCGGGGGCGGGCTTCGCCTCGGCGACGTCCTCGATCGCGATCGAGACATCGACCAGCTCGGTGAGCTCGAGGGTCTCGAGCTTGGTGTCCAGCATGTCCCGTGGGGAGTTGGAGGCCACCGCCACCGGTCGGACCGCGGCGATGGATCGCAGGGTCTCCAGTGCGCCGGGCAGCGGGGTGAGGCCCTCGCCGATATGCCCGCGATGCTCGGCGAGCAGCTCCGCGCCCACCTGGTGGGGGTCCTTGCCGACAGCCTCAGCGATGGCGAGGACCACCAGGTCCGCGGCCCGGCCGGTGATCTGGCGCCGGGTCACCGGGTCCAGGGCGGCGCCGTGCCGGGCGAGGTACTCCTCCTGCAGCGCCACCCACTGGCCCTCGGTGTCCACCAGCAGACCGTCGCAGTCGAAGATCACCGCGGCCGGGGACCAGCGCGGTGGCCACTGGTCCAACGGGGAGACGGGCGGAGCAACAGGATCGGAGGTCATGCGGCCCAGGATATCGGCCCTCCCCTGCACACCCGCTGTCCCCCTGTCACTGGTCCCGCAACACTCCTGCGCACGGCGCAGCGTCGCCGCCACGCACGATGACCCAGCGGTATCCAGTCTCAGCTGTCGCTTCGGACCCGCGATGGCGACAGCTGAGACTGGATACCCGCGAGTCACTGCTCGTGGGCGGGCCTCAGGCGGTGGCGTGAGCGGTGGCGGTGGCGTCAGCGGTGGCGGTGGTCGCGCCAGCGGCAGCGGCGGCCAGGCCCTGCTCGATGTCCGCGAGGATGTCGTCGATGTGCTCGATGCCCACGGACAGCCGCACGAAGCCCGGCTCGATGCCGGCGGCACGCTGCTCCTCCTCGCTGAGCTGGGAGTGCGTGGTCGAGGCGGGGTGGATCACCAGGGAGCGCACATCACCGATGTTCGCCACATGGGAGTGGAGGGTGAGCGCATCGACGAAGCGCTTGCCGGCCTCGAGCCCGCCGGGCAGGACGAAGCCGAGCACGCTGCCTGCGCCGCGCGGGAGGTACTTGTCAGCGGTGGCCTTGTACGGGGAGGAATCCAGGGATGCCCAGGTCACGGGGCCCACGCGGTCGTCGGCCTCGAGGACGGCGGCGACCTGGTGGGTGTTCTCCAGGTGGCGCTCCATCCGCAGCGGCAGCGTCTCCAGTCCCTGCCCGATGAGGAAGGCGTTGAACGGGGAGACGGCCGGGCCCAGGTCGCGCAGCAGGTTGGTGCGGGCACGGGTCGCGAAGGCGGCCGGCAGGCCCGCGAAGACGAGGCCGTTGTAGGACTCGTCGGGCTGGTTGAAGTGCGGGTACTTCTCGGCGTGGGCGGCGAAGTCGAAGCTGTCGCCGTCGACGATCACGCCGGCGATCGAGGTGCCGTGGCCGCCGAGGAACTTGGTCGCCGAGTGCACGACGATGTCCGCACCGTGCTCGAGCGGGCGCAGCAGGAAGGGGGTGGCGACGGTGTTGTCCACGATCAGCGGGACGCCGATGTCGTGGGCGATGTCGGCGATCGCCCGGATATCGGGGATGTCCTGCTTGGGGTTCGGGATCGACTCGACGAAGAAGGCGCGAGTGGTCTCGTCGGCCGCGGCGCGCCAGGACTCCGGATCGGTGGGATCCTGGACCCACTGCGCGGTGATGCCGAGACGGCTGAGGGTGTGCTTGAACAGGTTGAAGGAGCCGCCGTACAGGCTCGGGGAGACGGCGACGGAGTCCCCGGACCCGGCGAGGTTCAGGATCGACAGCGTGATCGCGCTCTGGCCGGAGGCGAGCAGCAGCCCGGCGGCGCCGCCCTCGAGCGCCGCGACCCGATCCTCGACCACGGCCTGGGTGGGGTTGGTGATGCGGGTGTAGATCGGGGCGGCCTCGGCGAGCGCGAAGCGGTCCGCGGCGGACTGCGCAGAGGGGAACACGAAGCTCGTGGTCTGGTGGATCGGCAGGGCGCGCGAACCGGCGTCGGTGTCGGGGACCTGGCCGGCGTGGATGGTCAGGGTCTCGAACTTCTGCGTCTGCTCGGTCATGACGGGGCTCCTCCTGGGACGGTGATGGGCCCAGCCTGACCTGGGTGGGGGCGCTGCGCTAAGGATCGTGAACGCGGATGAACACCCCGCGCCGCTGCTCGGCAGTCGCACGGGCCCCCTCCGGGCCCGGCGGTCGCACGAGTCCCGTAGGGCTCAGCCCCCGCCACCGGCGGCGGACAGCTCGAGCACCTCGCCCTGCCAGCGGCGGCGCAGCCACCGGTCATGGGAAGCGATCAGCACCGTGCCGTCCCAGCCCTCCAGTGCCGCCTCCAGTCGCGTCGCGGTCAGCAGCGCGAGATGGTTGGTGGGCTCGTCCAGCACCAGCAGCTCGGGCGGATCCAGCAGCACGGCGGTGAGCATCACCCGTCGCAGCTGGCCGCGCGAGAGCAGGGCGAGCGGGCGGTCCAGATCGCGCGGGGCGACCAGGCCGAACAGCTCCGGGACTGCAGCGTCCTCCGTCCCGGCGAGGCCTGCGGCCTCCCGCAGGTGGCGGCGGACGGTGCGGCCCGGGACGGCGACGTCGTCCTGGCCGAGATGCCCGATCAGCAGGCTCCGCGGTCGGTCCACGGTGCCGGACGTGGGGTCGAGGGAGCCGGCGATCACGTCGAGCAGAGTGGACTTCCCGCTGCCGTTCGAGCCGGTGACCAGCAGTCGCTGCCCTGCAGAGACGCTGAAGGAGACCGGCGCCAGGCGCTCGGTCACCGCCACCTCGCTCACCGCGAGCTGCACCGTCCCGGAGGCGGCGCGGGAGGCCGCGGCGGGCAGGTGGGTGAGCTGCAGCTCAGCGGGCGGCCTGCGCACCTGGTGCTGCTCGAGCCGGGCGAGGCGGGCCCGGGATTCGCGCAGCCGGCGGGAGACGACGGCGGCGTTGCGGTCGGCGTAGAACTTCTTCGAGGCGCGGGCCTCGGTGCGCGGGGCGGCGTCCACGTGGCCGACGGTCGCGGAGTCCTTCACCGCCGCTCGCAGCGCCCTCAGCTCCTCCTGCTCGGTGCGGTAGCGGTGCTCCCAGCGGTCGCGCGCCTCGAAGCGGGCCAGCAGGTAGTCGCTGAAGCCGCCGGTATATGCGGTGAGCCCTCCGGGCTCGGCCTGGGCCGGGGACTCCGCGGGGTCGAGGTCGAGCTGGGCGACGGTGGCCTCATCGAGGAAGGCACGGTCATGGCTGGCGATCAGCACCGGTCCCGGGTGGGCGGCGATGGTGGCGGTGAGGAAGGCGGCGCCGGCATCATCGAGGTGGTTGGTGGGCTCGTCGAGCAGCCAGCTGGTGGGGCGGGCGATGAGCAGATGGGCCAGCGCCAGGCGTTCGCGCTGGCCGCCGCTGATCCTGCCGAGGGCCGTCGTGGGGGCGAGCACGTCCAGGCTCAGCCCGGCCAGGACCTCCTCCGCGCGACGGTCCGCGTTCCAGATGTCGGCGAGGGTGGCCTCGGCGAGCAGCGTGTCGAAGCGGTGGGCGGCCGCGGCGGTGGGCCCGTCGTCCCCGCTGGCGAGCGCTTCGCCCGCGGCGATCAGGGCCTGTTCGAGGCGGCGGGAGCGTTCGAGGGCGTCGGCGAGCACCTCGGCGAGGCTGGTCGCGGGGCCGAAGGGGAGCTCCTGGTGGAGCACGCCGACGGGTCCGGGCGCGGTGCAGCTCCCGGTGTCCGCGGCGAGCTGCACGGCGAGGATCCGCAGCAGGGTGGACTTCCCGCTGCCGTTCTCGCCGAGCAGGCCGGTGGGGCGCCCGGCGGGGACCACCAGGGAGACATCGGTGAGGACCCGGCGGTCCGGGAAGGAGAAGGAGATGCCGTCGGCCCGCAGATGCAGGGACGGGTCGGCCGCGGCGGGCGTCGCGGCGGCGGGAGGGTGCGCGGGCATGGATCGGCTCCTGAGCGGAGGGACGGCGGTCGACGGGGCGGATCACAGGCGCATGTCGCCACCGTAGGAGCCCCCGCCCCCGCGGTCCATCGAATATCCGCTCGTCCGGCCCGCCGACGGGCCCGCCGGTCTCAGCCGCGAGCGTCGAGGGCAGCCACCGCGGAGCGGATCCCGGCCGGGTCACCCACCCGCCGGGCATCGCGGGGGAACTGCTCGAGCACCTCCGCGGCGGCCTCGACCTCGGTATCGGCCAGCAGCGCGACCAGGGCGAGGCGCACCCCGCCGCCCGCGGCCTCGAGCATCGCCGCGGCGTGCTGCGGGCTCCGGCCGCTGGCCTGGACCAGCATCCTCACGGTGCGCGCGACGAGCTTGGCGTTGGTGGGTCGCACGTCGATCATCAGGTTCCCGAAGGTGGTGCCCAGCCGCACCATCGTCGCGGTGGACAGCGCGTTCAGGGTGAGCTTCTGCGCCGTGCCCGCCTTCATGCGGGTGGAGCCGGTGACCACCTCGGGGCCGACGTCCAGCAGGATCGGATGGTCGGCGAGCGCGGCCAGCGAGGCCTGCGGGTTCGCAGAGATCAGCGCGGTGGGCATCCCCGCGTCACGGGCCGCCTGCAACGCACCGCCGACGAAGGGGGTGCGACCGCTCGCGGCCAGCCCGATCACCACGTCCCCGGCAACGCACCGGTCGCGCACCAGCTCGGCCCCGGCCGTGGTCGAGTCCTCGGCGCCCTCGACCGCAGTGAGGAAGGCTCCCTCGCCGCCGGCCAGGTGTGCGGTGACCATCGATTCGTCGGCGTTGAAGGTGGGGGCGAGCTCGACGGCGTCCAGGACCGCGAGGCGCCCGGAGGTGCCGGCGCCGAGGTAGTGGACGGTGTGCCCGGCGGAGATCGCCTCCACGCACACCTCGACGAGAGCGGCGATCTCCCCGGCCCGGGCCTGGACCGCCGCGGCGACTGTCGCATCCTCGCCGAGGATCACGTCGACCATGCCGCGGGCATCGAGGGCATCGAGCTCGGTGCTGAGGGGGTTGCGCTCCTCGGTGGGTGAGGAGAGGTCGACGAGGCTGACGTCGAGGGTCGGCTCGTCCCGCGGGGGCTGGCTCACGTCGGACTCCTGAGGTCGGGGGCGATGGTCGACGGCGGCCCCGGCACCCCGTGGTGCGGGCGGCGCGCGCCGACGAGGCACCAGCGTATCGAGAACCCCGCACGGGCTCCCGCCTACCATGGGGCTCCAGCCACGGGAGGGATCCACATGGTCGACGCATCCGCCACGGGTGGCGCGGACGGTTCGGCAGCGCCGCTCCTGGTCATCGCCGGTGATATCGGTGGCACCAGCTCTCGCCTGGTGCTCGCCCCGCTGGATGGAGCAGTGATCGCCGAGGCCGAGGGCCCGGGCGCGAACCTGCGCTCCTCCGGTGCGCAGGCGTTCGACCACGTGGCCGCGGCGACGCGCGAGGTGCTCGAGCGCGGGCGGGCCGCGCTGGGCGGGCGCGGTGAGATCGCCGCCGTGGCCCTGGGGATCTCGGGGGCCGGCCCGGCGCGCGCCGCCGAGGTGCGCCTCGCGGTCGGCGAGCGGCTGCGGGAGCTCGGCATCGAGACCGGACAGGTCCTCATCACCGATGACCTGCACACCGCATTCCTCGCCGGGGGCGTGGGCGATGACGGTCTGCTGGTGCTGGCCGGCACCGGCGCGGTCGCCGTGCGGTTCCGGGATCGGGAGGCGGTCGCCCGCCGTGACGGGATGGGCTGGCTGCTCGGCGATATCGGCTCCGCGGTCTGGCTGGGACGACGCACCCTCGAGGCGGTCGCCGCGGACCTCGACGGTCGGGGGCCGCGCACCCGTCTCACCGAGGAGATCGGGGCCATGATCGACCTGGATCTGCGGGAGGGCCGAGTGCCGCCCTCGACCACTGGGGACCCGCGCCAGGACCTCATCCGCGCTCTCGACGAGCAGCTCCCGGCCGGTGCCCCGGCCGCGCTGGGCCGCTTCGCGCCCGTGCCCGGGAGGATCCCCGAGGACCCGGTGGCCCGCGGGATCCTGGACACCGCGATCGCGCACGTGCTCGACACCGTGCAGGCGCTGGATCCGCGGGCGGAACTGCCCGTGGTGCTGGCCGGTTCCGTGCTGACCGGCGCCGGACCGATCCACGACGAGGTGACCGAGGCGCTGCGCGCCGAGCACCGTCGTTCCTCCATCGCCCGGACGGGTCTGCCCGGCGCGCTGCTGCTGGCGCGGGAGCAGGCGGGCGCATCACCGCCCTGATCCCCGCGCCCTCTTCGCGCCCGACTCCGTCACGCCCGGCGCGAAGCGGCGACCCGGCCCGCGCGCGACGATTAGGATGGCCAGCGACTGCCCGCCGCTGAGCCGGGGGCCCGGGACCGTGCCGGGCACCGCGCGCCGCACGACTCGGAAGAAGGCTCCCCTCGATGCCCGATCTCCACGACCAGATCCCCACCCGCGAGAAGGTGCTGATCATCGGTGCCGGTCCCGCCGGCCTCGCCGCCGCCGCGGCGCTGAAGGCGCTGGAGGTCCCCTTCGACCTGGTGGACCGGGCCCCGCATGTCGGCGGGATCTGGAACCCGCAGCGCGAGGACTCCCCGGTGTGGCCCACGCTGGAAATGATCTCCTCCCGCGAGTTCACCCAGTACGAGGACATGCTCCAGCCGGTCTCCTTCCCGGAGTACCTCTCCCCCACCCAGATGGCGAAGTACCTGCGCGCCTACGCGCACCGGCACGAACTCACCGAGCATTTCCGTCCCCGCACCGCGGTGCGCAGCGCCCGCCCCTTCGACGAGGGGGTCTGGGAGGTCGAGCTCTCCACCGGGGAGGTGGGGATCTATCGTGCGGTGATCTCCGCCCACGGCATCTCCGAGCACCCCCACCGCCCCGCATGGGCCGCTGACGTCCCCTCCTCGGTGCGGGTCATCCACGCCCGGGACTGGGACGGGGCCGACGGTCTCGAGGGGCAGCGCGTGCTGGTGGTCGGATCCGGGCAGTCCGCCGCCGACATCTCGGTCGACGCCGCCCGCCGCGCCCTCGATGTGCGCTGGTCCATGCGGACCGGCCACTGGGTGGTGCCGCGCCGCATCGCCGGGATCCCGGGCGATGTCGCGGCCTCCCGCGAGCCGACCGTGCTCGGTGGGCTGAACGCGAAGATCGCCGAGACCATCATCCGCCGCGCCGTCGGTCATCCCGCCGAGGTGGGCCTGCCCGCCCCGGTTGCCCCCCTGCTCGAGGATACGGTGATCGTCTCCGACGACGTGCTCGACCGGGTGCGCGAGGGTCGGATCACGCCGGCCGGCGACGTCACCGGCGTGGACGCCGACGGCATCGTCACCCACCTGGGCACCGGCTCCCATGCCGGGCACCTGAGCTTCGCTCCCGACCTGATCGTGCTGGCCACCGGCTACGAGTCGCGGGCAGACCACTTCCCCCAGGACCTGGTGCCGCGCACCGCCTCCGGCGCACCGGACCTGTTCCTCGGCGCCTTCGCCCGGGGCCGCGACGACCTGGTGATCCTCGGTCAGCAGCGGGTCTCCGGCGGGGTCCTGCCGATCCTCGTCGAGCAGGCGGACATCGCCGCCTACATGCTGGCGGCCACCCGGGACGGCTCCTCCCCCGCGCTCGAGCAGTTCCGCCGGGTGCGGGCAGGATCCGAGGTCGCCGTGCCCGCGAAGCCCGCCCCCGCCCCCGGCGGTGTGCGAGGCCGGGTCGAGGGCCTGCTCGGCGCCCAGAAGGTCACCACCCGTGGCGGCGCAGTGCCCGCCCACGAGGCAGAGGGTCAGCTGGTGCCGCAGGTCGACCGCGACACGCTGCTGGCGCGGCTGCGCTCCGTGCGCGAGCTCTTCGCCTGACCCCGAGCAGCCACCGGGTTCCAACCGTGCCCGGCCGGACTGCCCTCAGGTTCCGGCCGTGCCCGGCCGGGCCGCCACCAGATTTCTGCCATATATGGGGTTTGAACGGATATATGCCGTTCAAGCCCCATATACGTCGGTTCTCTGGTGGCGATCAGTGCTGCGGTGGCCGTCGGTTCTCTGGTGGCGGTCAGTGCTGCGGTGGCCGTCGGTTCTCTGGTGGCGGTCAGTGCTGCGGTGGCCGTCAGTTCTCTGGTGGCGGTCAGTGCTCTGTGGGGCCGGGTGGGGCCGGGCGGGGCGTATCGCGGCTGCCCCTGCCCCGGCGAGCGCCGCGGTGGTGAGCGCCACCACCACGAGCACGGCGATGCCCGCCCGGTGCTGATCGGCCAGGGCATCTGCCCACCAGGTGCGACCGGTGGCTCCGAACCAGCTGGACGCCACCAGCGCGTCGGTGGCCAGCAGTGCGATACCCGCTCCGAGTGTCAGCAGCAGCGGCACGGCGATCACCGCTGCGAGCCCCCAGCGCGGGGCGGTCCTCGGCATCGTCCGGACCGCGAGCGCCGTGAGCACGCCGGCGGCCAGGGCCAGCACCTGCAGGGTCAGGTGCGCCGCGTGGCCGTCGAGCGCAGGGCGCAGCAGCGGGCCGAGGTAGACGGCGATCAGCAGCATCGGGCCGACGGCGGCGAGCAGCGCGGAGACCCACCAGCGACGGCCGACGAGGGCGCGCAGCACGCTCGGCACCACGCAGACGCTGCCCAGCAGCACGCCGGCGGGCACCATCAGCAGCAGATGCTGCAGCACGTGCGCAGAGATCAGCACCTTGCCGTAGACGTTCAGCGGACCGCTGGTCAGCAGGACCAGCGCCGCAGCGCCCAGTACCAGGCGGAGACTCTGGGCAAAGCGGCGGTGCGGTGCGCCCGGCCGCCACCAGAGCAGCACCAGCACGCAGGCCAGGGCCATGCCGAAGGGTGCTGGCCGCCATGCGCCCAGCACGGTGAGCAGATCCGGCGCCGGCGGCAGCGGATATCCGGTGAGCACCCCGGCCGGGCCCGCGGGCGGGGTACCGGCCTCCGCAGGCGGCGGGGAGGAGCTCATCGCGGCGGCCAGCGCGACCGCGAGTCCCATCAGTGCGAGCTCGAGGATCGCCAGTCGGCGATAGGTGCTCTTGGCGTGCTGCCCGGTGCCGGGGGTCTCGAATCCGGCGGCGATCTGGCGGCGCTGCAGCGCGCCCAGGGCGCCCAGCATCAGCAGCAGCACGGCCTTGGCGAGCCCCAGCTGGACATAGGCGCTGGTGAGGATCTCCCCAGGGGCGTTCATCCGGACGGCGAGCGCCCACACCCCGCTCAGCGCGAGCGCGATCCAGCAGATCAGGGCGAGGTGGGAGTAGCTGCGCACCACCTGTACGTCGTCGCGGCTGCGGGCCGGCAGCAGCTGCAGCACCGCCAGGCCCCCCAGCCATATCCCGACGGCCAGGAGGTGGATGAGCATCGTCGAGGTGCCCACCTCATGGGTCTCGTCACCGGCGGCGTGCCCGGTCATCGCTGCGGTGAAGGCGACCAGGCAGGCCAGAGCCGTGACCGCGCGGGCGATGCGCGCCGAGGTGTCGAGCACGGCGACCGTCGTCGTCACCGCGGCGAGGATCACCCCGGTCAACAGCCAGATCCCGAGGTCCGTGGCCAGGAAGACCGACAGGTCCGAGCCGAAGCGCGGGGAGCCGACGGGCTGGCCGGTGGCGACCGCGTAGGACAGCCCCAGGGAGATGCCGCGCAGCAGGGTGGTCGCGCCGGCGGCCACCGCGACCACCAGCAGGGCGCGGGCGCGATCGGCTGCATCCCGCAGCAGCCAGCCGGCGACGGCGGCCCCACCGATGGTGAGCGCACCGGCGAAGTCGGCGAGCATCGCCGACACTGGAGCACCGCGGCGGGCGATCGGGCCGGCGTCCATGAGCACGAGGTTGTCCCCGCCCGCGGCGTCGGCGGCGAGGACCGACAGCAGTGCGAGCCCCGCGAGGGCACCGAGCAGCAGGAGGACCACCGCGGGCCGGGGCCGCGGCTGGACGGGAGCGGTCATGAGGCGAGCACCAGGCCCAGCCACAGCGCCGCCATCCCGCTGCCGGCGCTCAGCAGCAGGTAGGCCAGGGCGAGGGAGAAGGTGCGCCGACGAACCAGGTCGACGACGTCGAGCGCAGCGGTGGACAGCGTCGATAGACCGCCGCAGAACCCGACCGCCAGCATCAGGTAGAAGAACTCGGCGGTGCCGCCGGACGAACCGAGCCGGGCGACCACGAGGCCCAGCAGGAAGCAGGCGAGGAGGTTCGCCAGCACGGTCGAGGCGGGCCGGATCTCGTCGTTCAGGTGCTCCCCGCGCCGCGCCGCCACCAGGCGCAGAGCGAGCACGCGCACGCCCCAGCGCGCCACGGAGCCGAGTCCTCCGCCGACACCGACCAGCAGTGCCGCCGCCAAGAAGCCGCCCGCGCTCATGCCGTCCCGCCTTCGTCCGCGGCGCGGCGCGCCTGCTGCCACCGGGCCAGACGCCGGCCGCCGAGCAGACCCAGCACGATCCCGCTCAGGCACAGCACGATCGTCGCCGCCGTGTACGTCATCGCGAGGACCGGGAAGTCTGCGCCGATCATCGCCGAGCCCTCCAGCACCACTGCGGAGAAGCTCGTGAATCCCCCGCACAGCCCGGTGCCCAGCAGCGGCTGCAGCCAGGGACGGGGCGCGCGGACCTCGAGCACCCCGTTGAGCAGGCCGAGGCCGAGACAGCCCAGCAGGTTGACCCAGAGGGTCGCCCAGGGCAGCTCGACCAGCGTGGGCGTGGTGACCGTGGGGGAGAGCATGCTCAGGGCGAAACGGAGCATCGCGCCGACGGTGCCCCCGGCCATGACCAGCATCGCGATCCGCCACGGGACCGATTCGTGAGGGACGGGCCCTGAGTCCAGGATCTCGGACTCGGTGACCTCCTCGAAGCGCAGCGCGGCCATCTCGACCGTCTGCATCCGGGGGTCGTCGCTGCGCGAAGGGCGCGGTGCGGGGGTGGGGCTCGAGGTCACCGCCACAGCGTACCGACGGCAGCCCCGCGGAGGTCGTTCAGGCGACGAACGCCGCTCAACCCCACACGAGACCGAGCGACGGATCCTCCAGCACGGCGCTCACGTCGCGCAGCAGCTCCGCTCCCAGGGCGCCGTCGATGAGGCGGTGGTCGAAGCTCAGCGAGAGCGAGGCGACCTGCCGCGGGACGACCTGGCCGTCGACCACCCAGGGCTTCTCCTTGATCGCGCCGACACCGAGGATCGCCGATTCCCCGGGTTCAGGATGGGGGTGCCGGAGTCGATGTCGAAGACTCCGTAGTTGGTGATCGTGATGGTGCCGTCGCGGGTGTCGCGCAGCGAGGTCCGTCCCGCCCGGGCGGTGCGGGCGAGCTCGCCGATGCCCTCGGCGAGCTCCCGCAGCGTCATCAGGTGCGCGTCCTTGAGGTTCGGCACGATGAGGCCGCGCGGGGTGGCCGCGGCGATGCCGAGGTTCACGTAGTGCTTGTAGACGATCTCCTGTGCGGCTTCGTCCCAGGAGCCGTTGACCTCCGGGTTGCGGCGGATCGCGACCAGCAGCGCCTTGGCGACCACCGCGAGCGGGCTGACCTTGACGTCGGCCCATTCCCTCGACGCCCGCAGCTGGGCGACGATCTGCAGGGCTTGGGTCATGTCGATCTCGTTGAACACCGTCACGTGCGGGGCGGTGAAGGCCGAGGCCACCATCGCCTCGGCGGTGCGCTTGCGCACCGAGCGGATCGGCACCCGGGTGGTGCGCTCATCGCTGGTCACACCCGAGAACGGCTGGTCACGGGTGGTCTTCATGGCTCCCCCCAGGCCTTCCGGCGCCTGCGGCGACTCCTCGGGGAAGAAGTCGCCGTCGCTCTCGCCGCCGAAGGCGCGCTGCTGCGCGGCCAGCACGTCCTGCCGGGTCACGGTGCCTTCGGGGCCGGTGGCCAGCACGTCGTGCAGCGCGACGCCGAGGTCCCGGGCGAGCTTGCGCACCGGCGGCTTGGCGAGGATCCGGTCGATCGGGACCTGTCCGCGCTCCTCCGACTGGGCCGGTGCGGCGCGGCGCCGACGTCGGCGCGCCGGGGCGGAGCGGGAGCCGTAGCCGACGAGGTTCTTGGGCTCCTCGGCCCCGGCGGCATCCGCCGACGCCGCGGGTGCGGTCACCTGCTCGGCGACCTCCTCGGCGGACGGATCCGCCTCCGGGCCGTCGGCCGCGCCCGCAGCACCGGCCGGGCCGTCGGCCGCAGCGTCGCCGTCGGCGCCACCGGAGGAGTCGGCCGGGCCGGGCGTCGCGTCGGCGGAGGTGTCGATCTGGAGCAGCCCGGCGCCGACGGGCACCTCATCGCCCACCGCCACCAGGATCGCGACGACGATGCCCGCCACATGGGTGGACAGCTCGACGGCGCTCTTGGCGGTCTCGACCTCGACCACCGGGGCGTTGATCTCGACCCGGTCGCCGACGGCGACCTTGATCTCCAGGATCTCGGCCTCGGTGAGGCCCTCTCCCGGATCGTTGAGCGGGACGGTGACGATGCTCGAGGCGGTGGAGCCGGCGGGACCCGCGGAGGCTGCATTCATGGTCGTGATCCTTTCACGCGTGGTGCGCGTCCGTCAGTGCTCGAGCAGACGGTCCACGCCGTCGAGCACCCGGTCGAGGTCGGGGAGGTAGGCGTGCTCCATGCGCGCCGGCGGGTACGGGAGGTGGTAGCCGCCCACGCGGAGCACCGGCGCCTCCAGGTGATAGAAGCACTGTTCGGAGATCCGGGCGGCGATCTCTCCGCCGAGACCGCCGAGCACCGGCGCCTCGTGCGCGATCAGCAGACGTCCGGTGCGGCGCACCGAGGCGGCGATCGTCGGGAAGTCCACCGGCGACAGCGAGCGGGCGTCGATGACCTCCAGATCGATCCCGTCCTCGGCCGCGACCTGCGCGCTCTCGAGCGCGAGCGGCATGCTCGGCCCCCAGGCCAGCAGCGTCGCATCGGTGCCGGGCCGCACCACCTGGGCCTGCCAGGGGCTGAGCTCGGGGCGGTGGTCGGGGTCGACATCACCCTTGACCCAGTAGCGGCGCTTGGGCTCGAGCATGATCACCGGGTCCTCGCACTCGATGGCCTGACGGGTCATCCAGTACGCGTCCTGCGCGTTCGAGGGCGCGAGGATCCGCAGCCCGGCGGTGGGCGCGAACAGCGCCTCGGGGCTCTCGGAGTGGTGCTCGACCGCGCCGATCCCGCCGCCGTGGGGGATGCGGATGACGATCGGCAGGTTCACCGCCCCGGAGGTGCGGTTGTGCATCTTCGCGACCTGGGTGGTGATCTGGTTGTAGGCGGGGTAGACGAAGCCGTCGAACTGGATCTCGACCACCGGGCGGTAGCCGCGCACGGCCAGGCCCACGGCGGTGCCGACGATTCCGGCCTCGGCCAGCGGTGTGTCCACCACCCGCTGGGAGCCGAACTCGGCGTGCAGGCCGTCGGTGACGCGGAAGACGCCGCCGAGGGGGCCGATGTCCTCGCCCATCAGCAGGACCTTGTCGTCTGCGGTCATGGCGTCGCGCAGACCGGCGGTGATCGCCTTGGCGATCGGCAGGTTCGAGGCTGTGGAACTCACGCTCGCTCCTCCTCGTCCTCGAACTGGGCGATGTACTCGAGGTACTCCGCGCGCTCGGCGTCCACGATCGGGTGGGGCTCGGCGTAGGGATGGTCGAACATGCGCACCGGGTCGGGATCCTCCATGCCGTGGATGTGATGGTGCAGCTGCATCGCGAGGTCGTGGGCCTCCTCGTCGCAGCGGCTCACGTACTGCTGGTCGATCTCACCCTGTTGCTCGAGGTGGCTGCGCAGGCGGAGGATCGGATCCTTCGCCGCCCACTCCTCCTCCTCGGCGGCAGGACGGTAGCGGGACGCATCGTCGCTAGTGGTGTGTGCGGCCATCCGGTAGGTGAGGGCTTCGACGAACATCGGGCCGTTGCCGGAACGGGCCGAGTCCAGGGCGGTGCGGACCGCGCCGAGCACGGCGAGCACGTCGTTGCCGTCCACCCGCACCGAGGGGATGCCCCAGCCGCGGGAGCGCTGGGCGAGCGGGACCCGGGACTGCACGGAGGTGGGCACCGAGATCGCCCACTGGTTGTTCTGGGTGTAGAAGACCACCGGCGCCTGGAAGGAGGCGGCGAAGGTGAAGGATTCCGCGACCTCGCCCTCGCTGGAGGCGCCGTCGCCGAACAGGGCCAGCACGGCGGTGTCGGTGGAAGGGTCCCCGGTGCCCACGACCCCGTCTCGCTGCAGGCCCATGGCATAGCCGACCGCATGCGGGGCCTGCGAGCCGAGCACGATCATGTAGGGGTGGGTGCGAAGCGCGTTCGGATCCCAGCCACCATGGCTGATGCCGCGGAACAGCTCCAGCAGGCGCCAGGGCTCGATCCCGCGCGCCCAGGCCACCCCGTGCTCGCGGTAGGTGGGCACAAGATAGTCCTGAGTCCTGGCCGCATGCCCCGCACCGATCTGCGCGGCCTCCTGGCCGAGCGCGCTCGCCCACAGGCCCAGCTGGCCCTGGCGCTGCAGGCTGGTGGCCTCGAGGTCCGCGGCGCGGATCATCACCATGTCGCGGTAGTAGCCGCGCAGGCGCTCGGGCGTGGCCAGCCCGCTCTCCTCGAGCACTGCGTCCAGCTGCTCGTGGGGGGTGCGGGTGCCGTCGGCCGCGAGGAGCTGGACCATCGGCTCATCGGCCGCGACATCGGGGATCGTGGAACGGAAGACACTCACGACGGTAGCGTAACTTACGGGACCGTAGGGTCAAGGTGTGTATGCATGGTGACACCGTAGACGCCCGCAGCCGCCGCGCCCAGCAGGTCGCGCAGATCGGCAGGGCGCGGCGGGTGCTCGCCACCGGCGCCGACGGGTCAGCGCCGCCTGCCCTCGAGTGCGGCCCGGGTGCGGGCGAGCGCCTCGGCGCCGGCATCGGGCAGCGTGGCGGAGATCGCGACCAGCAGGCAATCGGCGATCGTCAGCTGGGCGATGCGAGAGGAGGTCGCCCCGGCCCGGAAGGAGGGCTCGCGCGAGGCCGTCAGCAGTACGAACTCGCAGCTCCGGGCGAGCGGGCCGACCGGGGACCCGGTGATCGCGATCGTCCGGGCCCCTGAGCGTGCCGCGATCTCCACAGCGTCGAGCACATCGGTGGTGCGGCCGGAGTCCGAGATCGCCAGCAGGCAGTCCTGGTCACCGAGCGCGGTCACCGCGGGCAGGGCGTCGTGGGCACTGGTCAGGGCCTGCGCGGAGAATCCCAGCCGGGTCAGCTTGTACTGGAGATCCGTCGCCGCCAGGCCCGAGGCGCCCACGCCCACCAGGAGGATGCGGCGCGAGGAGCTCAGCGCCCGGGCGCTCTCCTCGAGCACGGCGAGGTCCAGCAGGCGCACGGTGTCGCGCACGGCGCGGGCGTCGGCCGCCGCGATCCGGGCGACGCTGGTCGCCAGCGGATCGGTGGGGTCGATGTCGGTGGGGAAGGCGTGCTCGCCCTCGCGGGCGGTGGCCCGCACCGCCTCTTCGGCGAGCTCCGCGCGGAATTCGCGATAGCCGGTGAAACCCAGCTCCCGGGCGAAGTTGACCACCGAGGACTGCGCGCAGGCGGCGGCCGCGGCGAGCTGGTCGATGGTGAGACGACCAGCGCCGAGCGGGTCCGCGAGGATCACTTCGGCGATCCTGCGCTGCACGGGCTGGAGGTCCTCGCTGCGGCTGTGGAGGCGGGGCAGGACGGGCGTGGCCATCAGCGCGCCGGCCCGGGCTCGGCCACGATCTCCAGGCGCCGGACGGCGCAGCTGTCGACCGACGTCGCGGGCAGCAGGCGCAGGGCGTGGGGCGGGGTCAGGGAGCCGAGCACCACGGGAGCGCGAGCACCGGTATGGGCGGTGCCGTCGGTGCGAACGAGCGTGCCCGGCAGACCGTGCGCGCCCAGGTATCCGAGCAGGGCGATCAGCAGAGCCTCCTTGCCGTCGGCGGGGATGCCGAGCTCATCGGCGTCCAGCAGCGGCACGGGAGCCAGCAGCGCGGCCAGCCGCTGGCGCAGCAGCGGGTTGCGGACTCCGCCGCCGGAGGCGACCACCCGGCTCGCCCCAGCGGAGCGATCGCGTCGGCGATGGTGACCGCGGTGAGTTCGGTGAGGGTGGCCAGCAGATCGGGCAGGGTGAGGGCGGCGAGCGCCTCCTGGCCCAGCAGGCGCTGCACGTACCGGGAGTCGAAGTGCTCCCGCCCGGTCGAACGGGGCAGCGGCAGCGCATAGAACGGATCGCTGAGCAGGGTCGCGAGGGCCTCGGGGGCGACAGTGCCGGTGCGGGCGAGTTCGGCATCGATATCGGCCGGCCGGCCCGTCGCGGCATGGATCGCGGCGTCGAGCAGGGCATTGCCCGGTCCGAGGTCGCCGGCGATGACCTCTCCCCCGGTGCCCGTCCCTGCCTCCGCTCCCGCAGCGCCGTCCTCGGCTCCGCCACCGACGAGGCTCAGGTTGGAGATCCCCCGATGTTCAGCACGGCGGTGCGCCGGTGCTCGTCGGCCCCCAACAGCAGCTGGTCCAGCAGGGGGCCAGCGGCGCTCCCTGACCGCCGGCGGCGACGTCGGCGCTGCGCAGGTCGTGGAGCACAGGGGTGCCGGTGACCGCCGCGAGGCGGCTCGCATCCCCGATCTGCAGGGTGCTGAGCACGTGGCCGTCCTGGACCTCGTGGAACAGGGTCTGGCCGTGGGTGGCGATCAGGTCGGCGCCGCCGTGCGCCGCGAGGACGCGGGAGGCCGCAGTTGCGAAGGCCTCACCCACCGCAGCGTGCAGACGGCTCCAGGCGGCGACGTCCGCGGGGGCCGGGGGCAGCACCGCGCGCAGGGCGTCCCGAATGGCGGGGGGCCAGGGCTCCTCGCCCACGTGGAGCAGGCGGGCCCACAGGGTGCTGGGGCATTCCGGGTCGCGGGTGAACTCCACCAGGGCGACATCGATCGCGTCCAGGCTGGTGCCGGACATCATCCCCAGCACCCTCATCGAGGCTCCCCCGCCAGCAGGAGATCCACGGCCGCGCGCATCATGGTGCGGCCTGCGCCATGGGCGAGCACCAGGCGGCGATGATCGGGCGCGGCGCCGGGCACGCCGGTGTGGACCACGATCGTGTCGGGCCTGCGCCCGAGCAGCTCCGCGAGGCGCTGCCCCTCCTCCGGGTCGGTGCGGGGCAGGCGGGTGAGGGCGAGCAGCTGGGGTGCCGCATCGACCTGGTCGGGGTACTCGGGCTCCACGGCCTGCACGCCGCGCTCGCGCAGGGCGTGGACCAGCTGCTGGGCACGGGCTCCGGAGGCGTGCTGGGCCCGTACACGCAGGTCGACGACGCCGGCGGGGCCGGGCTCGAGCCGCGCGTGGCGGGCACGGACCGCCCGCGCAGCGGCCGTCGCACCGAGCTGCTCGGCGCGGTCCAGGGCGTCCTCGAGCGCGGGGCGGGGACGAAGCGGCGTCGGGTGCGCAGGGAGCGGAGGCGGTCGCGGGTGCGGGCGGCGCGATCTCGCAGCCGCTGGCGCGGGATCCGGCCGGAGTCGACGGCGTCGAGCAGCGCGTCGTGGACCTCGCGGAGCATCTGCTGGTCGTCCCGGCGCAGCGAGGTGCCCAGGCACAGCAGGTCGGCGCCGGCCTCGATCGCCCGGACCGCGGATTCGCCGTAGCCGGGGTCGGCGGTGACCGCGGCCATATCCAGCGCGTCGGTGATCACCAGGCCCTGGTAGGTGCCGCCGACGGCCCGGTCCAGCAGCGGTCGCGACCAGGTGGAGATCGAGGCGGGCCCCTCTCCCTGGGCGGGGACCAGCACGTGCGCGGTCATGACGCTGTCCAACCACGGGGCGATCCGCCAAGGCGCCAGATGCTCCCGCGCGAACTCCCTCTCGCCCAGGTCGATCAGCGGCAGGGCGGTGTGGGAGTCGGTGGCGGTCGCGCCGTGGCCGGGGAAGTGCTTGGCACAGGTGCCGAGCCCTGCCTCCATCAGCCCGGTGGCGAAGGCCTTGGCATGATTGGCGACCCGGTCGGGGTCGTCGCCGAAGGCCCGGGTGCCGATCACCGGGTTCGCCGGGTCGGTGCAGACGTCGAGCACCGGGGCGAGATCGAGGTCCAGGTCGCAGGCGGCGAGCAGATCGCCGAGAGCCTTGCCGACATCGCGGGTCAGCTCGATGTCGTCGGCCGCTCCGAGCGCCCAGGCGGTGGGCAGGGAGGAGCCCGTCGCCGCCTGCAGCCGGGTGACGTCCCCGCCCTCCTCATCGATGGCGACCACACAGTGCTCGGCACGGGCGTGGATCTCGCGGGCCAGTCCCGCGGCGGTCTGCGGGTCGGGGGTGTTGTGGCCGAAGAGGACCACCGAGGCCAGGCCGGCCTCGAGCGCGCCGGCCATCCAGCCCGGCAGCTCGGTGCCGGTGAAGGGGGCCATCAGCACCCGAGCGCATCGGGGTCCCAGGAGGTTTCTGTCATGCCTCAGCCTTTCACGGCACCGGCGGTCATGCCCTCGGCGAGGTGGCGCTGGACCAGCACGAAGAAGATCACCACCGGCAGGGTGATGATGGTCGAAGCCGCCATCACCGATCCCCAGTCCGCGGTGTTCTGGGTGAAGAAGGTCCGCAGGCCCACGCCGACGGTGTACTTCGAGCTGTCCTGCATGAAGGTCAGCGCGAAGATGAACTCGTTCCACGCCGTGATGAAGGAGAACACCGAGGTCGCGACCAGGCCCGGGGCCACCAGCGGCAGCAGGATCGAGCGGAACATGCGGAACCAGGTCGCGCCATCGATATATGCGGCCTCCTCGAGCTCGCGCGGGACCGCAGCGACGAATCCGCGCAGGTTCCAGATCGCGAAGGCCAGCGAGAAGCCCAGGTAGACGATGATCAGACCCAGCAGGGAGTTGAGCATGTGGAGGTTCCTCGCCTGCAGGAACAGCGGGATGACGAGCGCCTCGAGCGGGACCATCTGCACCATCAGCACCATGATCAGCACCTGGGTGCGCAGCCGGAAGCGGAAGCGCGCCACCGCCACCGCCGACAGCAGAGCCACGATCGCCGAGAGCAGCACGGTGCCCACCGCGACGATCACCGAGACCCGGACGTAGCGCAGGAAGCCGGCATCGACCAGCACGTACCGGAAGTGTTCGAGGGTGAACCCGCTGGGCAGCAGGCTCGCGCCGCGCGAGAGCGGGCTGGTGTCGACCGCGGTGGAGATCATCCAGTAGAAGGGGAACAGGCTCAGCGACATCAGCACGACCACGCCGAGCGCCTTGGCCGCCGTGGAGGCGGGGGTCCGACGGTTCACAGCTCCTCCTCCTTCATCAGCGTGCGGATGTAGATCACGGAGATCACCAGCAGCAGCGCCGTCAGCAGCACGGCGATGGTCGAGCCCATGCCGTACTCTCCCTGGGCGAAGGACTGGGTGTAGGACCACACCCCGAGGTTCATCACGGAGCGGGTGGTGCCGTCACCGCCGGGCATCAGGTAGATCTGCACGAACACCTTGAAGTCCCAGATCGTCGAGAGGATCACGCACACAGCGATGATCGGCCGCAGGGTGGGGACGGTGACGTTCCAGAAGCGCCCCCAGGCGGTGGCGCCGTCCATCGCGGCCGCTTCGTAGTGCTCCCTGGGCACGGTCATCAGCCCGGCCAGCATGGTCACCGCGATGAACGGGAAGCCGTGGTAGACGACGTTGAGGGTGGCGATGCCGTAGAAGGTCCACCGGTTGGTGAACCAGTTGTAGCTGCCGGCCTCCATCAGCCCGAGCCCGTCGAGCGTGGAGATCACCAGCCCGGACTGCGCATCGAAGAGCCAGACGAAGATGTAGGTGCCGGTCAGCGCCGGCACCGCCCAGGCGACCATGATCGCGGTGGTGGAGAGCGAGCGCCACAGGGTGCCCAGGGAGTTCAGGAACAGCGCGACCACGGTGCCGACGATCATCGTCAGCACCACGCAGACGAGCGCGAAGCCGACCGTGTTGGGCAGGACGGTCTTCCACAGGAACGGGTCGGTGAGGACCTGGACGTAGTTGTCCAGACCCACGTAGTCCGTGTCGCCGCGCAGCAGGTTGCGCAGCTCGTAGTCCTGCAGCGAGAGGTTCAGGACGCGGAGCATGGGCCACAGCAGCAGCACCCCGAGCACGATCAGCCCGGGAGCGAGCAGGAGCCAGGGCGCTGCGCCGCGGCGCAGGCGGCGCCCCAGCGGGACGGTGCGGGGGATGAACCCGTCCGCACCGTCCCGTCGGCGCTCATCGACGGTCGAGGGCGAGCTCATCCGGAGAAGAAGCCGTCCATCTCGGCCGCGGCGGTGTCGGCCGCATCCTGCACGGAGGTGCCTTCGAGGATCGTTCCCACCAGGGTGGTCATGGTCTTGGCACCCTCGATCTTGCCCCAGGCCGGGGTGACGGGCACAGACTTGCCGCCGTCGATCATCTGGGTCGCGAAGACCTTGGTGAGTTCGTCGCCGCCGGCGACGACCTCGTCCACCGCGTCGACAGTGCCGGGGAAGTAGTTGGTCTCCTCGGCCCAGCGCGTCGCGAAATCGCCGGTGGTGACGAGTTTGATCAGCTCGAAGGCGAGTTCGGGCTCCTGGGTCTCGGTGAAGCGGCACATCAGGGAGCCGCCGAGGAAGGACGGGGCGACGGGGCTGTCCTTCGCGGGGATGGTGAAGGCCACCAGCTTCTCGGCGAGCTCGGGGTTGTCCTCGCGGATGGTCGCGGGGACCCAGGAGCCGGTGATGAACATCGGCACCTTCTCCTGGAGGAACTCGGCCAGCGCCTCGGTCTCCACCCAGGTGCTGGCCGCGGCGGTCGAGGAGTTGTGCTTCAGGGCGAGGTCCGTGTACCAGGTCAGACCCTCGACGGCTTCGGGGGCGTTGATGGTGGCGGTCCAAGCTCCGTCGGCGTTCTCGGCGATCTCCCCGCCCGCTCCCCAGATGAACGGAGTGGCGGAGAAGATGCTCGCCCCGGGGACGGGGAAGGAGATCCAGTCCGAGTCGTGCTCCTCGAGCGTGGTGATCATCGTCAGCAGATCGTCCCAGTTCTGGGGCTGGGAGTTCACCCCCGCCTCCTCGAGCATGTCGCGGTTGCCGAGGATCGAGCGCACCCCGGCGTACCAGGGCATCCCGTACATCTCACCATCGAGGGTGCCCGCCTCGACCAGGCCTTCGATCATGCCGTCGGAGAGCCCGGCCGCCTCGATGTCCTCGGTGAGCACGTCCAGGCCGCCGGCGTCGGCGAACTCGGGCACCCAGGTGGTGCCGACCTCGGCGACGTCGGGGCCGGTGCCCCCGGCCATGGCGGTCACGAACTTGTCGTGCGCCCCCTCCCAGGGCTGCACCTGCACATCGAGCGTCGCCCCGGTGGCGTCGGAGAAAGCGGTCTTGAGCTCCTCGATATAGGTGTCCGCGCTGGCGTTGGTGCCCTCCATCAGCCACATGGTGAGGGTCTTGCCCTCGCCGTCCACCGCTCCCCCGGAGCCTCCGGAGCTCCCGGAGTCACCGCCGCAGGCGGCCAGGGCGAGGGCGGCGGAACCGGCGGCACCGGCGGACAGGACGTGTCGTCGAGTGATCATGGGTGACTCCTTCGTCGGTCTCGCAGCGGCGCGCAGACCCTCGAGCCCCACTGCTGAGAAAAGTTCACTGCATTGCCAGACGGGAGTGAAGTTACCACCTCTGTGGCGCCGTGCCATCCGGAGAGGCGCCTTGGCGGAGTTCTTATGAAACCCCCTTGCTGAATTGTGCGCCCCGGGCGCTGCGGACGCAAGGGGCCTGACTGCCGCCCACGACTCCGCCCCTCGAGACCCCCGACTCCGGTGGTTCCTGCTGCTCGGTACGATGGGGGCATGGCACACATCCTGTTCGTCGATGACGATGCCGACCTCGTCGAGCTGGTCTCGCTGCGGCTCCGCTCGTGCGGGCACGAGGTCACTGCGGTGGGCTCGGTCGACGCCGCGCGCAACGCCCTCGCCGCGCACAGCGACGTCGACCTGGTCGTGGTGGACCGCACGATGCCGGGCAGGTCCGGTGCGGATCTCCTCCGCGGCCTGCGCGCCGAGGGCTCCACGCCGCAGGTCCTGATGCTCACCGCACGCGACCGGGAGCACGGTCCCGAGGACGGCCGCACCCCCGGGGCGGAGGACTGCATGACCGAGCCCTTCACCCCCGACGAGCTCGCCACCCGGATCATCTCCCTGCTCGCGTGCTGATGATCGGAACGTCGTGCGGCTCCAGCACCGCTGCGCGCCTCCGCCCCTGGTCGGTGACGTCTCCCGACCCATGGCGAATCCCGAGCGACCATGGTCGAGATTCCGGGAGATCGCGTTGACCCGGGGCATCGGGAGGCCGACGGTGAGTGCATGACCTCCTCGCAGACCTCGCTTCACGGCCCCCGCACCCCAGTCCCGGCCGAACGCCGCCGCGTGCGCTGGCGCAGCGTCCTCGTGTTCGGCGCGGTGGCCTACGGGCTGTTCGCCCTGTGCGCGGCACCCTTCTGGGTGCTCGACGAAGGCATCACCCACCCGCTGTACACGCTGGTGATCGGCGCGGGCATGTTCGCGCCGACGATCGCCTCGGTCGTGGTCGCCAAGCTGGTGGATCGCACCTCGTGGCGGGACGCGGTGGGCCTGCGGTTCCGTGGACGCTGGAAGCGGATCCTGCTCTGGGCGCCCCTCGCGACGCTCCTCGTGCTCGCTCTCAACCTCGCCACTGCGGTGATCATGGTGCTGCGGGGCGTGCCCGGTGATCTGACCGGGAGCACCTGGGCCGCGGAGGTCTCCCGGTCCATGTCCGAGCAGGGGGCGGAGATGCCCACCGGGGCGGCGGTCGCCCTCGTCCTGGCCATCAGCGCGTTCGGTCTGCTGCTGACCGTGGTCCCCGCGCTCGGCGAGGAGATCGGATGGCGCGGCTGGCTCCGGCGCGAGCTGGCCCCGCTGGGTCCGTGGCCCGCGATCGTGCTCGGCGGCGCGATCTGGTCGCTGTGGCACCTGCCGGTCACCCTGATCGGCCACAACTACACCGGGCAGCCGCGCTGGGCGGCTGTGGCCATGTTCCTCCCCGCCAGCATCGCGCTGCACTACCTCTTCAGCGCGATCACCGAGCGGGCGGGAGGCAATCCGATCCCGGCCGCCTTCGCCCACGCGACGCTGAACTCGACCCTGGGCGTGGCGATCGGCGTGGTCGCCACGAGCGAGACGGCGAGCGAGCTGAACTGGTTCCTCGACACCCCGATGGGGCTCACCGGCATCGTCCTCATCGCCGCCACCGCCTTCGCGATCATGCCGCGCACCGGCCGGGGAGCCGGTCGCGGAGATCAGCAGAGGACGGCTCCCGAGGCCGGCTGATCCAGCTCCTCGCCGCGGACCTCGGGCCCGGCACCTCGCGGCGCCGGGCCCGACCGCAGCAGCTCCCGCCGGGTCACCCCACCACAGCGCCCGCCGCCTCCTGCGTCTCGTACAGCGCCTCCAGATCGAGCGGCTCCTGGTCCGCGTCGAGATCCAGCACCGGCAGCGGGCACTCGCCCAGGTCCTGGATCGCGAGCCGCTCACCGCCTGAGTTCATCGACTGGTGGGCGATGACGCCGGGCAGGGTGTACCGCGCGGCCTGCCAGGCGTTGACCATCGGCTGCATGCCGTCGGCCACCGCGCGGGCGAAGTCGTCCACCAGGAAGTGGTGGGCGCCCTCGTGACCGTTGGGCAGGCCCTGGAACTCTCTCGGCAGGCGCGCCTGGTGATGCACCTGCGCGGCGCCGGCGACGAAGGCGTCGCGCAGGGCCGGGGAGACGTCGGCCAGGCGCGGATCGTCCAGGCTCATGGTGGAGCCGGTGGCGATCAGGGAGGTCACGTCCAGCACCCGCTGCTTGTCGTGCCAGTAGGTGGTCTCGATGGTCTCCTCGAAGCTGGAGTCCTCACCGAAGAAGCGGAAGCGGGACTCGCGCTTGTGGCTGGGGTAGCCCACCCGACGCAGCTCGTTGGTGCGGAAGGCGCCGCCGTTGTCCATCCCGAACAGCGCGAAGGCGTTGGAGACGTCATTGCCGAACATCGAGACGTCCTTGTCGAACACGCCGTCGCCACGGGTATCGGGGCGCCCGAGCGCGGAGACCGAGGTGGCGTGCCGCTCCCCCAGCACGCCGAGGATGCCGCCGATGGAGTGGGTGGGGTACAGCAGCGGCGGGTAGGAGGCGGTGGCCTTCCAGTTCTCGCCGCCGGAGTACTTATAGGCGTCGTAGAAGCCGAGGTCCATGTCGTGGACGTAGTCACCCTCGGCGTAGAACACCTCGCCGAAGGCGCCGGTGCGGTGGATGCGGCGGGCCAGCACCACAGCGGCGTTGTACTGGCTGGTCTCGCCCATCATGTAGACCAGCCCCGTGCGCTGCACCTCCTCGGCGATCGCCCGGATCTCCTGCTCCTCGATGGCCATCGGCACGGCGGAGTAGACGTGCTTGCCCGCGCGCAGGGCGGCCAGGGCGTGCTCGCCGTGGGTCCAGCGCTGGGTGAAGATCGCGACCGCGTCGACGTCGGAGGCGAGCAGCTCCTCGAGGGTGTCGAAGCGCTTGTCGAAGCGCACCCCGCGCGCCTGGACCGCGTCGATCCGCTCGGCCACGGAGTCCACGGCGTAGAGCGCCTCGATCTCGGGGTGGGCGGCGAAGAGCTCTGCGAAGTGGGAGCCGAACTGGCCGATCCCGACGATGCCCAGCGTGAACGACATATTTCCTCCTTGAAATTAACTGACGGGGGAAACGCTACGCCAGGATTCCACCCAGCGGCAAGCCATCACGGGCAGCGGTTCATCGCTACAGCCGACGCCAGCGCCCGGAGCGCCAGACATCCCGCCAGGGCGGGACCTGGCTGCCCCGCGCCGCCATCCGCCGTCGCAGGTTCCGGCGCGAGATCAACATGCCCGCCACCCCGATCGCGAGCAGCGGCAGCTGCACCGCGAAGGCGAGGCGGAACGCCTCCAGGTCGTAGTTCCCGTCGGGCCGCAGCACGTCCAGCACCACTCCGATGAGCAGGATCGAGGTGAGCCCGCCGATGAAGCCGCCCATGATCACCACCCCGGTGGCGGTGCCGAGCCGGTGCCGGGCGAGGTCCGTGCGCGGGAAGTCGAAGCCGATGTTGCTGCCCGGGCCACCGATCGAGAAGCCGGAGACCAGCACAATGAGCAGCCAGATCGGGGCCGGCCCGGGCCAGAGCACCAGGGCGAGCAGCGGCACTACGATGGTGGCGACGATCAGCAGCACCAGGGTCGAGCGGCGCAGCGGGTGGCGCTGGGTGAGGGCGCCGATCAGCGGCCCGGCGACGACGGCGACCGCCACCAGCACGGTCATGATCGCGGAGGCGGCGGGCCGGCTGAGACCCTCCCCCGCGGTGAGGTACGGGTAGCCCCACATCATGGAGAAGGTGATGCCGGTGAACCCGGCGGTGTAGTGCGTGAAGAAGCCCAGCTGCGTGGAGGGGTGGCGGATGATCCGCGCGAGCACCAGCGGGATCCTGGTGAGGTCCTGCTTCACCCGGGGCCGCGGCATCCCGGGTGGCGTCGCTCGGACCACCAGCAGGGCCAGCAGCGCCGCGACCGCACTCACGGACGCGGCCGAGGAGAAGGCCGTGCCCCAGCCGGCCACCGTCAGCACTGCGACGAAGGGTACGGCCGAGGCGATCTGACCGACCTGGCCGAGGATCCCGGTGAGCTGGGTGAGGATCGGCACCCGCGAGGCCGGGAACCAGGCCGGGACCAGACGGACCGCGCTGGAGAAGGTCAGCGCATCGCCGGCGCCGAGGATGATGCGCGCCACCATCGCCACGCCCACGGTCTCGGTCTGGGCCATCAGCAGCTGCCCGGCACCCATCAGCAGGGCCCCGGCGACGAGGGTGACCCGGGAGCCGTAGCGGTCCAGCAGCAGCCCGGCCGGGATCTGGCAGATCGCGTAGACGGCCAGCTGCAGGACGACGAAGCTGGAGACGATGGTCGCGGAGGCGCCGAACCGTTCGGTGGCCTCGAGCCCGGCGACGCCCATGGTGGTGCGCTGCAGGACTGCGATCGAATAGGCGGTCACGGCGGCGATCCACACCACGTACGCCCGGGTCCCGCCCAGGGCAGGCAGGCGTGCGGCGGGCGTGCTCATGGGGGATCCTTCACGGAGGTCGGGGGCGACGTCGGGCAGTCGGACCGGACGCCTCGGGCGCCCTTCCCGCAGTGGCTGGGTCCCGACCTCCGTCGAGGCTAGCGGCGCGGGGCGCGGGGGCGGTAGTCGTGTCCACCCCTTGCCACGGCGCCTCTCGGGAGCGGTCAGCGCTCGCGCCAGGCCCCCGCGATCTCGATCAGCAGGTCGTTCGCCTCCTGCTCGGCGATGGTGGCGCGCACACCCTCGACGCCGTAGGCGCGCAGCACCAGCCCGCGGGCATCGGCGAACTCGGCGAACTCGGCGCTCTGCTCCCCCAGCGGGAAGTACACGAAGTTGCCTTCGCTCACAGGCAGCTGCCAGCCCTGCTCGGCGAGTGCGGCGAGCACCCGGGAGCGCTCGGCGCGGACCCACTCCGCGCGCCGCGCGAGCTCCTCCTGTGCCGCCGGCTCCAGGCTCGCCAGCGCCGCCGCCTGCGCGGGAACACTGGCCCCGAAGGGCACGGTGACCTGGCTGAGCGCGCGGGCCAGGCGGGGATGGGCGACGGCATAGCCGATCCGCAGCCCGGCCAGGCCCTGCAGCTTGGAGAAGGTGCGCAGCAGCACCACGTTGCCGTGGCGGCGGAAGAGCCCGGCGGTGCCGAGCACGGTGGCGGGGTCGTGGAACTCCCGGTAGGCCTCGTCGATCGCGACCACCACGTCCTCCGGGACGCGGCTGAGAAAATCCTCGACCTGGTCCGTGCTCAGCGAGGGCCCGGTGGGGTTGTTCGGGGTGCACAGCAGCACCAATCGGGTGCGCTCGGTGATCGCCGCCGCCATCGCCTCGAGATCGTGCTCGCCGTGCGCGGTGAGCGGGACCTGCACGGAGATTCCGCCGTGGGAGCCGACGAGGATCGGATACGCCTCGAAGGAGCGCCAGGCGAAGACCACCTCGTCACCTTCGCCCACCACGGCGCGCACCAGGTCGCCGGAGACGGCGACCGAGCCGGTGGACAGGGCGATCTGGGCGGGCTCCACCCCGTGCTTGCCCCCGAGTGCCTCGCGCAGCTGCAGTGCCGCCGCATCGGGGTAGCGGTTCGCGCCGTCGAGCGAGGCGACGGCAGCCGCGCGCACCGCGGCGATCGGCGAGAAGGGCGATTCATTCGAGGATGCCTTGAAGCGTCGCGCGCCGTCATCGGCGGCGGGCTTTCCGGGGACGTAGGCGGGCAGGTTCTCGAGCGCGGAGCGCAGGCGGACGTTCTCAGCGGGCTGGTCGGACATGCCGCCAGGGTATGCGGCGCGGGGCCGCGTCGGAGGCGGTTCCGTCAGCCGCGGGTGGAGGCATAGTGCCGGAGGTGGGGATACCCCCGATGCACCGCCCGACCGCGGTGAGGATAATGGGGCCATGAGATTCCTCGGACACATCATCGTCACCGGCCTCGCGCTGTGGGTCACCGCGCTGATCCTGCCCGGCATGCACCTGGGCGAGAACAGCGCGACCGCGCTCACCCAGGTCCTCACCATCGGGGCGATCGCGCTGATCCTGGCGCTGATCAACACGATCATCAAGCCGATCCTGGAGTTCCTCACCTTCCCCATCACCTGCGTGACCCTGGGCCTGTTCCAGCTGGTCATCAACACACTGATGCTGCTGCTGGCGAGCTGGGTCTCGGGCCTGTTCGACCTGACGCTCGAATTCGACAGCTTCTGGTGGGCGCTCGGGGCCGGCGTGATCATCGGCATCCTGTCCGCGATCGTCGAAGGCATCACCGGGCTCGGGGACGAACGCGGCAGCCGCAGCCGCTCGGTCGGTGAGTGAGAACGGCGAGTGACCTCTGCGGTCCGCGACGGGGACCTGATGTCCTGGAGCGCACCGCGTCTGGGAGAATGCTCCCCATGGCTCACTCCTTCGCGGACATCACCCCGCAGATCGCCCTGACCCCGCTCGACGGTCGCTACCGCGCACAGGTCGCGCCGCTGGCCGACCATCTCTCCGAGGCGGCGCTGAACCGCTCCCGCCTGGTGGTGGAGACCGAGTGGATGATCCACCTGCTCGATGGGCAGGTGATCCCCGGGCTGCGCACCCTCACCGGCGACGAGCGCGCCCTGCTGCGCGCGATCCCCGAGGACTTCGGCGCGGACGGCATCGCCGAGCACGCCGAGATCGAGCGGGAGACGGTCCACGACGTCAAGGCGATCGAGTACTTCATCAAGCGTCGCCTGGCCGGCACCTCGCTGGAACCGCTGGCCGAGGTGGTGCACATCTACTGCACCAGCGAGGACGTCAACAACCTCTCCTACGCCCTGATGGTCAAGGGTGCGGTGGAGCAGGTGTGGTTGCCGGCGCTGCGCGAGGTGATCGCGGATCTCACCGCGCTCGGGAAGGATGCGGCCGAGGTGCCGATGCTCTCGCGCACCCATGGCCAGCCCGCCACCCCCACCACCCTCGGCAAGGAGATCGCGGTCTTCGCCTACCGGCTGGGCCGGCAGGAGCGCCGCATCGCCGCCGATGAGATCCTCGGCAAGATCAACGGCGCGACCGGGACGTACGCAGCGCACGCCGTCTCGGTGCCCACGGCAGACTGGGAAGAGGTCTCGCGACGCTTCGTGGAGCACCTGGGGCTGACCTGGAACCCGCTGACCACGCAGATCGAATCCCACGACTGGCAGGCCGAGATCTACGCCGACGTGGCCCGCGCGGGCCGTATCCTGCACAACCTCGCCACCGACGTGTGGACCTACATCTCGCTGGGCTACTTCCGCCAGCGGCTGTCGGCCCAGGGCGGCACCGGCTCCTCGACGATGCCGCACAAGGTGAATCCGATCCGCTTCGAGAACGCCGAGGCGAACCTCGAGATCTCCGGCGCGCTGCTGGACTCGCTCGCCTCGACCCTGGTCACCACCCGCCTGCAGCGGGACCTCACCGACTCCACCACCCAGCGCAACATCGGCCCCGCGTTCGGGCACTCGCTGCTGGCGATCGCGAACCTCCGCAAGGGCCTGGCGGGCCTCGACGTGGACGCGGACGCGATGGCAGCGGATCTCGAGGGCAACTGGGAGGTGCTCGGCGAGGCGGTGCAGTCCGTGATGCGCACCCTCGGCGTGCAGGGCGTGCCGGGGTTGGACAACCCCTACGAGCGGCTGAAGGACCTCACCCGCGGCCACCGCGTGGACGGCGAGGGGATGCGCGAGTTCGTGCGCTCGCTGGGTCTGCCCGCGGCGGAGCAGGAGCGGCTGCTGGCGCTGAGCCCGCACAGCTACGTCGGCTACGCCGCGCAGCTCGTGGACCATCTGGACGAGACCAGCGCCTGAGCCGGTCCGTTGGCCCCGCCCCCTCAGCCGATGGCGCGGGGGCGGAGGTCGATGGTCGCCACGACCGCCTCGGCCGGGGCGCGCAGCGCGAAGCCGATCGCGGCGGCGACGGTGCCGGGGCGCAGGTACTTCTCCGTCTCGTAGGCACCGCTCTCCGCGGCCCGCAGCTCGTGCTGCATATCGGTGTCCACCCGGCCCGGATGCACCGAGCTGACCCGCACCCCGTGCGCGACCTCCTCCTGGCGCAGCGCATCGGTCCAGGCACGCAGCGCGAACTTCGAGGCGGAGTAGGCGCCGCGCTCCCCCTTCGCGTTGTACCCGGAGCCGGAGTTCACGGCGACGACCGTGCCGCGGGCCTCCCGCAGCGCGGGCAGCAGCAGCCGGGTCAGCTCCGAGACCGCGGTGACGTTGACCGCGAAGTTCTGTGCCCAGTCCGCGGCGCTCAGCTCCTCGACACTGCCGTTGACCAGGATGCCCGCGCAGTGCACCAGGCCTGCGAGCCCGCCGGGCAGGTCCAGGGCGGCCACTGCGGCGGCCGTCGCCACCTCATCGGTCAGCTCTGCGACGAAGGGCTCGGCCGAGGGCAGCTGCGCGGCGAGCTCGGCCAGCGCCTGCTCGTCGCGGCCGGCCAGGATCAGGTGATGGTCTGCGGCGAGCGCCTCGGCCGTGGCGCGGCCGATCCCGCGGTTCGCGCCGGTGATCAGGACGGCGGGACGGACGGAACGGGAGGTGGGCTGCTCGGTCGTCATGGCCCCGAGTCTGTCACGGCGCCGCGACGGCCACCGCTCAGGTGAGAACATGACGGGGTGGAGACGATGACACCGAGCAGGGCCTGGCTGCGCGCCGAGGTGCTGATCATCCTCGCGCTCTCGCTGGGGCGCAGCGCCGTGTACTCGCTGCTCTCCCTCGCCCAGGCCCTCGCAGCCGGGCCGCTGTCCGGGCAGTCCACCGCCCTGAACAACTCGCTGCGGGAGAACCCCTGGCTGGACCTGCTCTACCAGCTGCTGTCGATCGCCTTCACCCTCGCCCCGGTGGCGCTGGTGGTGCTGCTGCTGGCACTGACCGCAGGCTCGCTCCAGCAGGCACTGCGGGATCTGGGACTCGATCTCGGTCGGCCCCTGCGGGATCTGCTGCACGGCGTGCTGATCACCGCCGGGATCGGGGTGCCGGGACTGGCGGTCTACTACCTGGGCCGCCTGCTCGGGGCGACGGTCGAGGTGATCCCGGCGGCGCTTTCCACCCACTGGTGGACGCTGCCGGTGCTGGTGCTGCACGCGGTGAAGAACGCCGTGCTGGAGGAGGTGATCGTGGTGGGCTACCTGTTCCAGCGGCTCGAGAGGCTCGGCTGGTCTCCACGGCGGATCATCATCGTCTCCGCCGTGCTGCGCGGCGCGTACCACACCTATCAGGGGGTGGGCCCGGGGCTCGCGAACCTGGTGATGGGGCTGGTGTTCGGCGAGTGGTACCGCCGCACCCGGCGCACCCTGCCGCTGGTCATCGCCCACACCCTGCTCGATGTGTTCGCCTTCGTCGGGTACGCCCTGCTGCAGGGCGTGCTCTCCACCTGAGCCCCGGTGCGGAGCCCGGCGGGGTCAGAGGATGTACGCCTCACCCTCGCCGTCGGAGGTGATCGGCAGGCCCGACTCGAACCACTGATCCATGCCTCCGGAGACGTTGATGGCCTCGAAGCCGTTCGCGTTCAGCCACTGGCTGACCTGGAAGCTGCGGCCCCCGCTGCGGCACACGATGTACATCGGATCATCGGTCTCGGGCAGCTGGTCGAGATTCTCCATCAGCGTGCTCGCCGGGAGATGCTGGGCGTGCCCGGCATGGCCGGCGTCCCATTCGTTCTGCTCGCGCACATCGATCAGGTGCGCGCCCTCGGGGATGGCGTTCGGAGCGACGTTCTCAAGAGTCATGGCGTCAGCCTAACGCCGCCACCAGCTCGTGTGAGGGCCGACGGGCGGCCGGTCCGGGAAGGGACCGGCCGCCCGCCGTCGGCGCCGCAGCACCCCGGCGTCGCGAGGACGCCGACAACGGGGTGCCCGGTCAGGCGGCGCGCGTCGCGTACCGCCGCACCAGCGGCGAGGCCACCAGCACCGCGGCGATCACCAGCACATAGGCGCCGAGCACACCGGCCAGGTACTGCACGGCCATCCTCGGATCGCTGGGGGCACCGCCGAAGACCGTGGCGAGCACCAGCAGGGCGGTGCCGGTCGCGACGATCGAGCTCAGCACCACCGGCACCGCGATCTCCGCGAGACGGGCGCGGTGCAGCTGGCCCACCTCGGCGCCGGCGATGTGCTGGGCGCGCAGGCGGGGGGCCTGGTCGATCACTCGGGCGGTCTGCGTGACACCGGTGCCGACCGCGGCGAGCACCGCGGCGATCCCGAGAGTGAGCAGGCCACCGGTGGTCATGGCGGTGAACATCATCGCCTCCTCGGGATTCGTGGCCGCGCCGAGTGTGGCGATCATCGTCAGGAACCCGGCGATGACCAGGGCGAAGGTGATGCCCGAGACCGCACGCCAACCGGCCCGTGGATCGGCCGCCAGCCGCCGCGCCCCCACCATCAGCGAGGGGATGGGCGCGAGCCGGGCGAGCACCAGCGCGGTGACCCACACCAGGAACGGACCGACCACGTTGATCCCCGCCACGATCGCCGCGATGAACAGCACCATGATCGCGATCGCCGCCCCGGCGCCGTCCTCGCCCAGCAGCATCCCGCCGACATTCATGAACACCACGAAGCCGACGATCAGCGCCGCCCACAGCACCACCCGGAGCACGGACATCCGCACCACCCGGGAATCGCGGGCCACCCCCAGCGGGCTGAGGACCACCCCGGTGAGGGAGACGGCGGCGGAGCCCGCAGCGATCAGCACCAGCGCGAGGACCAGCACGGGATAGGCCCAGCCGGGCAGCAGCAGGTCAGTGACCGAGAAGGGGGTGATCCCGAAGTCGAGGCGGGTCAGCGCCGGGGTCGCCGCCAGATGGGCGCCGAGGCCGAGGAGCGCGCCGAGCAGCGACTGGGTGGCGACGTCGAGCACCGCCACCGAGCCGACCTGACCGCCGGTGCCGCCGACCAGGCGCATGGTGGCCAGGTCCCGCTCGCGCCGGGCCAGGGACAGCCGCGCGGCCGAGCCACCGAGGCCGACGGCGCTGGGCACCAGCAGCACGGAGGCGATGAGCGCGCAGATCGCGAGGAACGGCATGAGCGAGGCCTCGCCCGTCATGGGCACCTCTCCCGCGGGGATGCGGCCGACGAAGGCGGCGGCGCCGCCGAGCACGGTCGCGGTGATGGCGGTGGCCGCGGCGAAGGCGATCACCGGCAGCACGTCGGCGAGCGCCCCGCGGCGCCGCAGCAGCAGGGGCGCGGAGGCGAGCAGGGCGCTCATCGGTCCGCTCCGCTGGGGCCGGTCTCGGCGGCGGGGCGCACGAACTCCTGGGCGATCCGTCCGTCCTGCATGGTCACGGTGCGGCGGCAGGCCGCGGCGACCGTGCCGTCGTGCGTGACCATCACCAGGGCGGCGCCGGTGTCCCGGCAGGAATCGACCAGGATCGCCAGCACGGCCTGGCCGGTGGCCTGATCCAGCGCCCCGGTGGGCTCGTCCGCGAAGACCACCGAGGGCCGTCCGGCCAGCGCCCGGGCGATCGCCACCCGCTGTGCCTGCCCGCCGGAGAGCTGGGTGGGGCGGCGGTCGTGCATGCCGGACAGCCCCAGGCGGTCCAGCCAGGAGGCCGCCTCGGCGGTGGCGGCACGGCGGGAGGTGCCGCCGAGCATGCGCGGCAGGATCACGTTCTCCAGCGCGGTGAGCTCGGGCAGCAGCTGGCCGTCCTGGAAGACGAAGCCGAAGTCGCTGCGGCGCAGCCGGGTGCGGCGCCGGTCCCCCAGGCGCGCCAGGTCGGTGCCCTCGTGCAGCACGGTGCCGGTGGTGGGGGTGAGGATGCCGGCGAGGATGTGCAGCAGGGTGGTCTTGCCGCAGCCGGAGGGGCCCATCACGGCGAGTGAGTCGGCGCGGTCGAGGTCGAGGTCCACACCGTCCAGGGCACGGGTGGTGGTGCCTCCGGTCCCGTAGGTCATGAGCAGGCCGCGGGCCGACAGCACCGGGGACAGGGGGACCGTCCCGGGCTGGGCGAGGTGCGGGGACGGACCGGGATGGATGGGCGCGAGCGGGCTGATGTTCATGCCTCCCAGCCTCCGGCGCGGGGCCCCCGCCGCGCGTCCACCTACGGAGCGGTTCTGCCCGCTACGGGTCAGACCATGGTCTGACCCAGGCCTCCACCCGGACATGGCGCTCGAGTACGCAGCACGACGCGCTCGCCGGATCCCCCGATCCCGTTCAGGGGTGGGCCATAACGGGGGATCGGGCGGCGAGACCTGGCGTGTCGCCCGCTCCACCTCCGCGCCACGGCCTCGCGGCACGTCGCTCAGCCGAAGCGGCCGGAGATGTAGTCCTCGGTCTGCGTGTTCGTGGGATTGGTGAAGATGGTGTCGGTGTCATCGATCTCGATGAGGCGGCCGGGCCGGCCGGTGCCGGCGATGTTGAAGAAGCCGGTGCGATCCGAGACGCGGGAGGCCTGCTGCATGTTGTGGGTGACGATCACGATCGTGAACTCCTGCTTCAGCTCATGGATCAGGTCCTCGATCGCCAGCGTCGAGATCGGGTCCAGCGCCGAGCAGGGCTCGTCCATCAGCACCACCTCGGGCCGGACGGCGATCGTCCGCGCGATGCACAGCCGCTGCTGCTGCCCGCCGGACAGCCCCATGCCGGGCTTGTCCAGGCGATCCTTGACCTCGTTCCAGAGGTTCGCTCCGCGCAGTGCCCGCTCCATCAGCTCATCCGCCGCGGCCCGGGACATGCGGCGGTGGTTGAGCTTCACCCCGGCCAGGACGTTGTCCCGGATCGACATGGTCGGGAACGGGTTCGCCTTCTGGAACACCATGCCCACGCGGCGGCGCACGGTGACCGGGTCGACCCTGGGGTCGTAGATGTCCTCGCCGTTGATCTCGACCCGGCCCGTCGCGTACGCACCGGGGATCACCTCGTGCATGCGGTTCAGGGTGCGCAGGAAGGTCGACTTGCCGCAGCCGGAGGGACCGATGAGCGCGGTCACCGAGCGGGGCCGGAGCTGGACGTCGACGCCCTGTACGGCGAGGAAGTCCCCGTAGAAGATGTCGAGGTCCTCGACGTTGATGGGCTGAGGGGCGGCCATCGGGAGTCCTTTCATAACGGGTGAGGGCTCAGCGGCTGAGCTTGGGCGAGAAGTAATGGCTGATCAGGCGCGCGATGATGTTGAGCACCATCACGATGACGATCAGGGTGAAGGCGGCGGCCCAGGCACGATCGATGTTGGTGGTGATCGAGCAGGCGTACACCTCCTGGGTGATCGGGTCGGCGACCGTCTCGCTCATGCAGTTCGCGCTGCCGGCGCGGTACTGCTGGTTGATGAACGTCGGCAGGGTCGCCATGCGCCCGTCGAACATGTTCCAGTTCACGGAGGTGACCATGCCGACCGTGAGCAGCAGCGGTGCGGTCTCGCCGATCACGCGGGCGATGGCCAGGGTGATGCCGGTGGTCAGGCCTGCGACCGCGGTGCGCAGCACCACCTTGACGATGGTGAGCCACTTGGGCACTCCCAGCGCGTAGGCGGCTTCGCGCAGGTCCATCGGGACCAGGCGCAGCATCTCCTCGCTGTTGCGCACCACGGTGGGGATCATCAGCAGCGACAGCGCGACCGCGCCCATGATGCCCATGCGCACGCTGTCGTCGGGCATGAGGGCGATGAACAGTGCCAGGCCGAACAGGCCCGCGACGATCGAGGGGATGCCGGTCATGACGTCCACCAGGAAGGTGACCCCGGTGCCGAGGGTCCTCCTCCATCCCTGGTCCGCGTACTCCACCAGGAAGATGGCGGTGAACAGGCCGATGGGGATCGAGATGATCGAGGCCCACAGGGTGATCAGCAGCGTGCCCACGGCCGCGTGGAACACCCCACCCGCGTCGGCGCCGCCGATGATCCCGGACATCGAGGACGTCCAGAAGTCGAAGGGGTCGGGCCTGGCCGCGATCACGCGGGTCATCCCCCGCCGCACGACCTCCCAGAGCAGCGAGGCCAGCGGGAACATCGCCACCGCGAAGGCGCCGATCACCAGCAGGGTCATCAGGCGGTCCTTCGCCCAGCGCGGCCCTTCGCGCAGCAGCGAATACGCCCATCCCAGCAGCAGATGCAGGAGGAAACCGACGATGATCGCGGAGGCGACCGAGAGGGCATCGACCAGGGACAGGCCGACGACGGCGACCAGCAGCCCGGCGAGACCGGTGAGGACCAGGTGGTACCAGGGCAGTCGACGCTCGTCCCGGGGACGGCGCATCGAGGTCCGGTCCTGCACGATGGTCTGGGTGCTCATGGGGTCTCTCAGCCTGTCGGGCCGCTGCGGGCGACGATCCATCGGGCGATGGCGTTGATGAGGAAGGTCAGCACGAACAGCACCAGACCGGTGAAGATCAGCAGGGACATCTCCACCCCGGAGGCCTCCGCCGATTTCGAGGCGATGTTCGCCGCGATCGAGTTGTGCCGCCCCACCTCGAGGATGTGGAGGGAGAAGGTGGCGCCGGGCGCCAGGATCATCAGCACCGCCATGGTCTCGCCGAGCGCACGGCCGAGGCCGAGCATGGAGGCGGCGACGATGCCCCCGCGACCGAAGGGGAGCACGACGGTGCGGATGGTCTCCCAGCGGGTGGCGCCGAGCGCCAGCGCCGCCTCCTCCTGCAGGCGCGGGGTCTGCAGGAACACCTCCCGGGTGATGGCGGTGATGATCGGCAGCACCATGACCGCGAGCACCACGGAGGCGGAGGCGAGGTTGCGCATCGGCGCGGTCGGCTCGCCGGCGAACAGCGGGATCCACCCCAGGTAGGTGTTGAGGAAGACGTACAGCGGCTCCAGCTTCGGCACCAGCCAGATCCCGCCCCACAGGCCGTAGACGACCGACGGCACCGCGGCGAGCAGGTCGATCAGATAGCCCAGCGTCGCGGCCATGCGGCGCGGCGCGTAGTGGGAGATGAACAGGGCGATGCCGATCGAGATCGGGATCGCGATCACCAGGGCGATCGCGGAGGCGAGTGCCGTGCCGAAGACGAGCGGCAGCGCGTACTGGACCAGGGAGAAGTCCGCGGTGCCGGAGAACTCCCGGCTGGCGAGGATGGCCGGCAGCGACTCCGTGGTGAGGAAGACCGCCACCGCGGCGAGGGTGAGGAAGATCAGGAGGCCCGAGCCGACGCTCAGCCAGGAGAAGACCGAATCGCCGAGACGGCGTCCGCTGCTCGCCATGGAGGCGGCCGGGGACGTCGGCGACTCCGTCTCGAGGTCAGCTGTGCTCATGGGACTCTCCTGGGAGCTCACGGTGCTGGGGCGGGCGGGATGGCTGGTCATGGCGAGGCCGTCGGGCCGCGACCGGCCCGACGGCACGCCATGGTGCGGGATCGAGGTCAGCCGACGGTGATGCCGTCGATCGCCGCCTGGGCCTCGCTGCGCAGCTCTGCGGAGATCGGGGCGGAGCCGGCGTTCTCCTGGGCGACCGTCTGGCCCTGCTCGGAGATCACGAAGGACGCGTAGGACGTCACCGCGGCGCCCGTGGCGGCGTCCTCGTACGAGCCGCACAGCGCGAGGTAGGAGATCAGCACGATCGGGTAGGCGCCCGCCTCGGTGGTGGTGCGGTCCAGCTCCATGACGATGTCGTTCTCCGCCCGGCCCTCCTCGCGCGGCGAGACGTCGACGGCCTTCGCCGCAGCCTCGGCGCTGTAGTCCACGAACTCCTCGCCCACCTGGATGGAGGCGGTGCCGAGGTTTCCGGCCTGCGAGGCATCGGCATAGCCGATGGTGCCGTTGCCGGACTCGACCGCGGAGATCAGTCCGGAGGTGCCGTCGCCGGACTGGCCTCCGTCGATCGGCCAGGTCTCGATCGGGCCGTGGGTCCACGCCTCCGGGGCGTTGTCCGAGAGGTATTCGGTGAAGTTCTCGGTGGTGCCCGAATCGTCCGAGCGGTGGACCGGGACGATGGCCGTTCCCGGCAGCTCGGCGTCAGGGTTGAGCTCGGCGATCGCCGGATCGTTCCAGATGGTGATGTCCTCGGCGAAGATCCCCGCGATCACCTCGGGCGTGAGGTTCAGGTTCTCGACGCCCTCGAGGTGGAACACCACCGCGATCGGGGAGATGTAGACGGGCAGGTCGAAGGCCTGCTCGCCGCCGCACACCTCGGTGGAGGCGGCGAGCTCCTCCTCGTCCAGGGCGGCATCGGTGCCGGCGAACTTCACCTGCCCGGAGAGGAACTGCTCGCGCCCGGTGCCGGAGCCGGTGGGGTCGTAGGTGACGGTGATGTCTCCGCCCTCGGCCTGGACGAGGCCCTTGAACGTCTCGGTCCATGCGGTCTGCGCGTTGCCCATGGAGGAGGCACCGGCGCCGGCGAGGTTGCCGCTCAGCTCGGCGTAGCCGTCGGAGGTCGCTCCGGCGCCCGCCGCGCCACTGTCGTCCGAAGCTCCGCTGTCCCCCTCGGCGCTGCCGCCACAGGCGGTCAGGGCGATACCGGCGGCGAGGCCGAGTGCGGCGAGCGAGGCGAGTCTGTTCCTGCGAGCGTTCACTGCGAGTCCTTTCGGGGCCGTCGGCCCGGAAGCTGTCCATCGAGAAGGTGTGACAGCGGGGACGCTAGGGAGAGCAGGTGACGGCCCGCCCGCTCACGCGTGAACGACAGGTGAACTCCTCGAGGGAAGCAGAAGGATCGCAGGTCAGAGCGGGGAAACGAAAGGGTCACGGTCGACGCCGCCGCCCGGGGGCATCCCGGCGGAGTGATCCGCGTTACCACCGGCCTCGCTGCCGACGATCGCCTCGATCCCTCTCAGGCGGCGGCGGACATGACCAGCCCGACGATGATCAGCCCCACGTAGAGCAGGATGAAGAGCAGGGGGAGCAGACCCACCAGCGAGGTCACCATGCCTGCGACGGCGAGGCCACGGCCGCCCTTCAGCTCGCTCGCCGTCGGCGCCGTCTCCTGCAGGCCCCGGTAGGAGAAGAAGATCCCGAAGGGTGAGGTGAGTCCGCCGCACATGGTCACGCCCAGCAACCCCAGCACGAATCCGGTGATCGCCGCGTTCGAGCTCGGCACCGCGGCCGGGAAGGCTCCGAACTGGGGCGGTCCCTGCGGGGCCGGGGCCGGGGGAGGCTGTGCCGCTGCGAGCACCGAGCCCGCGCCGTGCAGCGGATCCCCGGCTGAGCCGGCGGAGGAGAACGGGTCGGACGAGTACCTGCCGGAGGGATCCGAGGAGTACGGATCCCCCGCGTAGGGATCCCTCGCGTACGGGTCGTTCGACGTAGGCCCTGCGGCATAGGGGTCCTCGAGGTGCCCGCCCTGCCTTCCGTACGGGCCCTGCCCTCCGTACGGGCCCTGCCCTCCGGAATAGTCCGGCAGACCGCTGTCGTGCCCTGCGTTCATCTCGTGCTCATCCTTCCCCCGAGCCCGGTCCTCCCCGTGCTCGGGTGCTGCTCGTCGTCTCGTCCCCATCCTGCGGGCCCGCCCTGAAGTCCCCCGTACGGTGCGCCTCATCCGCGCCGCGCGCCGGCATCACCCGATGTTCGGCAGATGCCGCTCGATCGCGACCACTCTGCCACCCGCCGTGGTGTGCAGCAGCAGCGCTTCCCCGGCGGCGAGGAACGGGTCCTCGTGCGGCAGCTCGAGGGCGACGCCCGGCGCGGTGACCGCCCGCACCGAGTCGATCACGGTGGGCAGCACCGGGCGATGGGTGCACACCACCGTCGGCCGTGCCTGTGCGAGCACGCGGTCGATCACGGCGGCGGTCCGAGCCGGATGCTCGGCATGGCCGGCCTCGGTCAGCGCCTCCTTCGTGCGGATCTTCAGACCCTCGATGGTCGCCAACGGTTCGATCGTGGCCCGGCAGCGCTCCCAGGGGCTGCTCAGCACGCTCGCCGGGTCGAAGGCGCTCAGCAGCGTCGGCAGCGCCCGCGCCTGCTTCCTCCCCTTGCTGTTCAGGGGGCGGGACTCCTCGCCCTTGCGCCATTTCGAGCGCGACAGCGCCGCGCCGTGCCGCTGGATGACGATCGGGGCGGTCTCCAGCTCGTCGGCCTCGAGATGACGCCGCAGCGCCTCGATCGGGACCTGGTCACTCTGCCGGGTCACCCGCTCCATGGCCTCCTCGAGCGAGACCCATCGCACCTCGTCGACCTCGCGGCGGCTCTTCGGCCCGGGAGCGACCTTCGCGCGGACCGTCGCGACCCAGTACTGCACCACCTTCGTGCGGCCGTCCGGCATCAGGTAGGTGGAGGTCGGCAGTGGGCGCTGCAGGCGCACCCGGTAGCCGGTCTCCTCGGCGACCTCGCGCACTGCGGCGGCGGGGGCCGTCTCCCCCTTGTCCAGCTTTCCCTTGGGGATCGACCAGTCGTCGTAGCGCGGGCGATGGATCAGCAGCACCTGCACGCGGTCGCCCTTCTCCCGCCAGGTGAGGGCACCGGCGGCGACGACGGCACGCGATGAGCCGGCAGCGGCGCCCACCGATCAGCCCCGACCGCTCACGCGCATCTGCACGTCACGCCCCGCGACGGCGAAGCCCCAGGTCTCGTAGAGCCGCAGAGCCGGAGCGTTGTCCGCCTCGACGTAGAGCTCCACCCCGGGCACGCCGGCGGATCGGAGGCGCTCCAGGGCGGTGGCCATCATCAGACCCGCCACGCGGTGGCCCTGCACGGAGGGATCGGTCGCGACCGCGTAGATCTCGGCGTCCTGGTCCGTGGCGCCGGGTCGTTCGCGTTTGATCCAGACAAAGCTGACAAGCTCCTCGTCCCGCAGTGCGACCAGCATGTCCTCCGGGTCGAACCACGGCTGGGCGAGCCGCTGGTCCAGGTCCTCGCGGGTCAGCGACCCCTGCTCGGGGTGATCGGCGAAGGCGCGCGCGTTGACCTCGACCCAGCGCTCGGCGTCGCGCTCCGCCTCGAAGCTGCCCAGGCGCAGGCCCTCGAGCGTCGACTCGGGGATGGCCGGCAGCGGGCGAGCCGGATCGAGATCGCGATGCAGCGTGAGCAGGTACCGGCTCTCGGTGAGGCCGGCGGCCGCGAGGAAGGCGAGGGACCCCTCGAGGGCCCCGTGCGCCCAGACCCCCGCATCGGGGCGCAGCTCGAGCGCCTCGCGCAAGAGGGCCGTGCCGTGCCCGCGCCGGCGATGGGAGGGATGGATCATGCCCTGGACCGTGCCGTCGACCAGCACGCTCGCGTAGCCGCGGACGATCTCGCTCCCCGCCTCCTCGACCAGCAGGTGCTGGGCGCTCTCGCCGTCCAGCGCGAGCACCGCGGCCTCGTCCAGCGGGGAGACGCCGTCATGCTCGGTGACGGTCGCGAGCAGCTCGCGGATCGCCGTCCGACGGGTGGGCGACAGCACGGCCGTCGTGATCATGAGATCCTTCCGGGGTTCGGGGAGGAGGATTCACGCACAGCCCGCGGCTATGCCCAGAGGGTCGAGCATGCCATCACCAGCGGGCACTCGTAGACTGCAACTGTAGCGCCCGGCGGCCACCTCCCGTCGGTGCCGCCCGAGACTCGAATCGATGACCTGCAAGGAGCGCCTGTGACCGTCCCCGAGCGCGCTCCCCTCGGCGCCGCCCTCGCACTGCTGCTGGCCGTGGTCTCGCTCACCGGACCCCTCTCCCCGCTGCTGATGGCCGCCTCCGTCGCACTGCTCGCCCTGCTGATCGGCATCGCCTGGCCCGAGCTGCTCGAACTGCCCTCCCCCGGCGGCACCCGGGTCGTGGTGGCCGGCATCGGCATCCTCGGAGCCCTGGTCACGGTCCTGGCCCCGGAGCGCATCACCCCGATCACGGGAGTCGTCATGGTGTGCGCGACCGGGGTTTTCGCCGCATTCGTGCACGAGATGGTGCGCCCGGAACGCCGCGACCTGACCGCCTCGCTCACGGGGACCGTCGCCGGGGTGTTCGTCGCGGCGATCGCCGCCTGCTGGATCATCGCCCAGAGCGCCGCCGTCGCGGCCGGCTCGACCGGCGTGGTCACCTCCATCGCCGCGGGGCTCGCGGCGACGCTGCTGGTGAACTCCGCCCCCCTGCCCTCCCTGCCGCGGTTCGTGCTCTCCGCTCTGATCGGGGCGGGCGTGACCATGGCGCTCGCGGCCACGCTGGTCGGTCTGTGGCCCGCGCTCGCGGCCGGCATCGGGCTGGTGACCGCGATCGGCGGAGGCTGCGCGCACCTGCTGACGGGCTCCTCGCTGGTCGCCAAGGAGCCGGTCCCCTCACTGGCGGTGGCCGCGGTCCCGGTGGCGACCGTCGGGGTGGTCGCCCACCTGGTGGTCGTGCTGCTGCCCTGAGGAGATCTCGAGCGGGCGGCCCCTGCGCATGCGGCCGGAGCGATAGACTGTGCTCCATGTCTGCCCTGTCTCTGTTCTTCATCGCCCTCGTCATCCTGGTGGGCCTCGGCACGCTCGCCTTCACCCTCCTGGTGATCACCCGCCTGTTCGACCGCTGAGCGTTCCGCCACCTCGATGCCCATCACGCTCGACACCTCCCTTCCGCCGTCCCTGTACCCGCTGGCCTGGTTGATCGGCAGCTGGGAGGGCACCGGCGCCCTCAGCACGGCGGATGCCAGCACCCCGGACATCCGTATCGAGCAGCAGCTGAGCTGCACCGCCGGGGAGGACGGCACGATGCAGTGGCGCTCCACCATCCACCGGATCGACGCCCCCGCCCCGCTGCCTCCCACCAGCGCTTTCGCGCGCGATACCGAGACGGAGCCGCCTGCGGCCGCCGGTTCCGGGGAGCGCACGCTGCTGCACCGCGAGGACGGGATCTGGACCGTCGGCGACCTCCTTCCCGGCCAGGACCGGGAGGCGGCCGAGGCGGCCCGGCCGGGCACACCGGGCAGCTTTCTGTCCCATCGCCTCGAGGCGCACCTGAGCCGCCGGGACGAGCCGGCCGAGGAATGGGCCGGCGAGGTGCGGGGCCCCCGGGTCCAGCTCGCACTCGCATCGCCCGACGGCGAGATCGCCGCGACCCGCATGTTCGGCTATGTCAGCGGCCGGTTGATGTGGCTGTGGGAGCACCGCCGGCCTGTTCCCGACGGCGCCGCGGGCGAGACGGCGCTGACCCCCTACCTGTCCTTGGAGATGCACCGTGTCTGATCCTGTCCGTGATGTCCGTCCCCTGCTGCGTGAGAGCGCGGTCCTCGGCGATGGTCCCGATGCTGCGGTCCCCGCCCATTACGGTGCCCCGCTGCGCGAGCAGCGCCATCTGCTCGACGGCACCGCGGTCGTCGACCTGGGCCAGTTCGAGGTGCTCGAGGTGCGCGGAGCAGACGCCCGCACCTGGATGACCACCATCACCACGCAGGATCTCGCGGGAACGCCCGTCGGCACCTCCTCCTCGCTGGCCGTGCTGTCGCCGCAGGGCCGCGTCCAGCACATGGCCTCGTCCGTGGTGATCGAGGAGGACGCGCTGCTGCTGGTGCTGGATGCCGGAGCCCGTGCCGGGCTGCGCCAGTACCTGGAGATGATGCGCTTCGCCGCACGCGTGGAGCTGACCGATCGGGACGATCTGCGGGTCCTGGGCGCACTCGCCCCCGCCCCTGCAGTGCTGCCCCAGCTCGGGCTGCCCGACCCGCTGGCCGTCTGGGACGAGCCCTGGCCCGAGGTCGGCCCCGGAGGGGTGGCCTACGGCCCCGATCCCGAGGACCCGGTGGGTGCGGTGCTCACGATCCTCGACGCCGCTGCCCTGGAGCAGCTGCCCTGGCGCCCCGAGCACCTGGCCGGGATGACCTCCTGGGAGGCGCTGCGGATCGCGGATCACCGCGCCCGCTTCGCCCGTGAGGTCGACGAGCGCAGCATCCCCCATGAGCTCGACCTGCTGCGCACCACGGTGCACACCACCAAGGGCTGCTACCGCGGGCAGGAGACGGTCGCGAAGGTCCTGAACCTCGGCCAGCCGCCGCGGCGCCTGGTCATGCTCCACCTCGACGGATCGCAGGACATCCCGGCCGGCGCAGGCGGCGAGGTGCGCCTCGGCGGATCCGAGGGGAAGGTCATCGGCACCGTCACCTCGGCCGCGCTGCACGCCGATCTGGGCCCGATCGCGCTGGCGGTGGTGCGCCGGGCTGCACCGGTGGATGCGGCGCTGTCGGTGCAGGTCCTGCTCGCGGGGGCCGACGGCGAGGACTCCTCGATGTGGCTCGACGCCTCCCAGGAGCCGATCGTGCTGCCCCGGGAGCACGGCGCGAGACCCGCCACCGCCAAGCTCTGACCGCCGAGCCGGCACCGGTCACTGCGCCGCCATCCCCGGCGGCGCGCAGGTCCGCTGGCGGCTCCCGTCGGCCGCTCCGGTCCGGCTTCCACGGCGTCCTCACGGTTCCTGCACCGCATTCCTGCGCGGTCTCCGCTGTGCTGTCACCGGCGACCTGGAAGAATGGCGGGCATGAGAGCTGAGGGCGAGCAGCAGGACTGGACCCGGCACCGCCGGGAGGTGTTCGAGACCAAGGAGCGGGCGCTGCATGCCGCCCGCGATGCGGAGCACGAGAAGGCCACCGCGATGATCCGTGAGGGCGTCGCCCGGTTCGAACAGGCCGGCATCCCCCCGGTGCCGCTGCGTGCCCGCCCGTACCGCGGGAGCGGCACCATCCGCACGTCCCTGACGGGCTGGTACCTCAAGCAGGACCGCTCCCTCGCCGTGGATCGCGAGGGTCACTACTACGTGATGCGTGTGGACGGCGGACTGCGGGCCCGGGTGCAGGGAGCGACGCCCGCCCCCGGCTTCGCGCCGCTGATCGTCGGGCGCGGCGCCCGCGACGGGGACACCTTCCGCCTCGAGGAGCTGCTGGAGATGCGTCTGCAGGATCCGGTGCCGGCATGACCACCAAGCAGCCTCCGGCCGGGGGCCGAGCACCGTTGACCCCCACCACGTCGATCCCGAAGATCGAGCGGGCGCGAGACTCCGTCCGCAACTGGTTCACCCAGGGTGTCTCCCGGGGGCGCGGCGACGCGCTCACCGTGGGTCGCGCCGCCCTCGCCGCCAGCCTGGCGTACCTGGTCAGCGGGTTCCTCTGGGGTCACGAGCACCCGTTCTTCTCCTCGATCGTGGCCTTCGTCATCATCGGCTTCGGCATCGAGAAGAAGATGCGCAAGATCGTCGAGATGTCCTGCGGCGTGCTGCTCGGGCTGCTGCTGGGCGAGCTCGCCCGCGGCCTGCTCGGCTCAGGGACCTGGCAGATCCTGGTGGTGGTGTTCGTGGCCGGGATGCTCGCCCGCCTCATCGACTCCAGCAAGCTCTTCGGGTTCCAGGTCGCGATCCAATCGCTGCTGGTGATGATCATGCCGGTCACCCCCACGATGACGCCGGGTGGGCGAGCACTGGACGCGGTCACCGGGGTCAGCGTCGCGATCGTGATCCACCTGCTGCTGTCCGGGGATCCGCGCCGCCTCCAGAGGCGCGCCGCCGCCTCCTTCTACCGCGAGCTCGAGGGCACCCTGGTCAACCTCGCCCTCTCGGCACGCAGCGGCGACCGCAGCGTCGCGCAGGCGGCGCTGCGGAAGATCCGCGAGGTCTCCCAGAAGTACACCGACGAGTGGAAGCTCGCCAACGATGTCGCCGACGAGATCGCCACCTTCGCCCCGTCCGGTCTGCGCCATGCCGACGACGTGGGCCGCATCCAGCATCTGCTGGTCGGCTCGGACCGCGCGATGCGCAATGTGCGGATGATCGCCCGGCGACAGGTGCAGTTCCTCGAGGCGGTGAACGGGGACGCGCACTCCACGCTCGCCGACGCGCTGCTGGCCGCCCGCGATGCGATCATCGAGCTCAGCGCCGCGGTCGCCCACGAGGACGTGGACTTCACCATGGCCCGGCGGAAGCTGCGCCTGTTCGGCTCCTATCTCTCCCCCGAGATGCTGCTGCGCAACGATGAGGGCAAGCGCCCGGGCAGAGCGGGGCACTTCGAGGGCGTCACCCTGACGGTCCAGCTGCGCTCGCTCGCGATCGACCTGCTGCAGGCCACCGGGCTCAGCGCCTCAGAGGCGAAGCAGTTCCTGCCCAGCCTGGTGGTCGCCGCGGACGGCGACGCGATCGGCCCCCGCCCGATGACGACGGAGATGCGGGCGCTGGAGCCGCAGGCCACCACCGAGGCGCTCGAGCTGCTGATCACCGATCGCTCCGACCCGGACCGCCACCGCTGACACCCTGACACCCGCGGCCCGGGATGCTCGGGGTACGGGTTCTGCCCAGCCGCTGCCCGTATCCTGATCCGATGATCGCCCTTATCCAGATGTGGATCTTCCTCGTGCTCGCCGTGGCCCTGCTGGCCGTGGAGATCTGGGCACTGGTGAACGCCCTGCGCTTCCGGCCCGACGCGTACACCGCAGCCGGGAAGCGCAGCAAGACCTTCTGGGGCATCCTGACGGGGGTGGCCGTGCTGCTGGGCTTCCTGTCGCTCCCCTACCCGGTGGGCCGGGGCAGCTCGATGCTGTTCATGATCGCCGGCGTGGTGATCGCCGGAGTCTTCCTGGCCGATGTCCTGCCGGCGCTGAAGCAGGTCATGGGCCGCGCCCGCGGCAACCGCTGGTGACTCCCACCTGGCCGTGACCGGCCCTGGACGAGCGAGGGGACCCCGGAGCCGAAGCTCCGGGGTCCCCTCTATTGCGTCATCGAGCCGATCAGGCCTTGCTTCTCACCTGATCTCCTGCCGCTCGCAAGCTCGCAGTGCGTCGATCAGGCTCAGCCCTACCACCTGATCTCCTGCCGCTCGCAAGCTCGCAGTGCGTCGATCAGGCTCAGCCCTACCACCTGATCTCCTGCCGCTCGCAAGCTCGCAGTGCGTCGATCAGGCCTGATGCGTGCCGGCGGAGCGGAGGTTCTCGCAGGCCTCGACGATGCGGGTGGCCATGCCGGCCTCGGCCTTCTTGCCCCATGCGCGGGGATCGTAGGCCTTCTTGTTGCCGACCTCGCCGTCGATCTTCAGCACGCCGTCGTAGTTCTCGAACATGTGCGAGACCACGGGGCGGGTGAAGGAGTACTGGGTGTCGGTGTCGATGTTCATCTTGATGACGCCGTTGTCGACCGCGGTCTGGATCTCCTCGAGGGAGGAGCCGGAGCCGCCGTGCATGACGAGGTCGAACGGCATGTCCTTGCCGTACTTCTCGCCGACGGCCTTCTGGATGTCCAGCAGGATCGACGGGGTCAGCTTGACGTTGCCCGGCTTGTACACGCCGTGCACGTTGCCGAAGGTGAGGGCGGTCAGGTAGCGGCCGCGCTCGCCCAGGCCGAGCTTGGCAGCGGTCTTCAGACCGTCCTCGGGGGTGGAGAAGAGCTTGTCGTTGGAGACGTTGGCGACCACGCCGTCCTCTTCGCCGCCGACGACGCCGACCTCGATCTCGAGGATCTTCTTGGCCTCGACGGACTTCTCGAGCAGACGCTCGGCGATCTCGAGGTTCTCGTCGACCGGCACGGCCGAGCCGTCCCACATGTGGGACTGGAACAGCGGGTTCAGGCCCTTCTTCACGCGGTTCTCGAGGTCCCACTCGATCAGCGGCTCGACCCAGGTGGGCAGAACCTCCTTGGCGCAGTGGTCGGTATGCAGCGCGACGTTGATCGGGTAGTTCTTGGCCACCGCGTGCACGTACTCGGCGAGCGCGATGGAACCGGCGACCCGGTCCTTGATGGTGGAGCCGGAGAGGTACTCGGCGCCGCCGAAGGACACCTGGATGATGCCGTCGGAGTTCGCCTCGGCGAAGCCCTGCAGGGCGGCGGTGGCCGTCTGCGAGCTGGAGACGTTGACGGCCGGGTAGGCGAACTTTCCGACCTTGGCCCGGTCGATCATCTCGTTGTACTGGTCCGGGGTGACGACTGCCATGGGGCATTCTCCTTCACTGAAGCAATGGGCGACGGCCGGCGGTGAGGTGCACCGCGCAGGGCCGTCCGATCGGACCCATTGTTCCACAGCGACCCTGACGGCCACCTGCCGGAGGTCCCCCGTGGACGCCGTGCTCAGCGCAGCGGCCCGGGAGGCACCTCGGCGTGCTGCAGGATCCAGCTGTGCATCGCGATCGCGGCCGCTGCGGCGACGTTGATCGAGCGGGTGGAGCCGAACTGGGTGATGCCGACGACGAGGTCCGCGGCGGCGAGGATCTCCGCGCTCACGCCGGGGCCCTCCTGCCCCACCACCAGCACGGCGTTGCGCGGCAGAGAAGTGCGCTCGATCGGCTGCGCCCCGTCGACCAGGTCGATGGCGACGAGCGGGCGGCCCCGCTCGCGGGCCCAGGCGATCAGGTGCGCGGCCTCGGGGTGGTGGATCTCGTGCTGGTAGCGGTCGGTGACCATGGCGCCGCGGCGGTTCCAGCGGCGTCGGCCGACGATGTGGAAGGCGCCGACGGCGAAGGCGTTCGCCGTGCGCACCACCGAGCCGATGTTCGCGTCATGCTCGAGGTTCTCGATCGCGACGTGCAGGTCGTGGCGGTGCTCGTCGAGCTCGGCGATGATCGCCTCCCGGTGCCAGTACCGGAAGCGGTCCTCGACATTGCGGCGGTCGCCGGCGGCCAGCAGCTCCGGGTCCAGGCGAGGATCCGCCGGCCACGGCTCGGGATGGGGACCGACTCCGACCTGGCGGGGAGCATCTGCGGCGGCCGGACGGGGTCCGTCCGCGGCAGCTGCCCGGGGAGCGCCGGCAACGTCCCGGGACGCTGTGCGGTCATCAGCAGGAGTGGTCATCGCTGCTCCCCCTGCTCGTCGATGCTCCCTGCCTCGCGCTCGTCGAGGTGCTGCTGGTCGGGGTCGGGCAGGCCGAGAGCGCGGCGCTTGGCCTCGCGCACGATCAGCCGGATCAGGAACACCGCGATCAGCAGTGCGATGAGCGCGTAGGCGACCTTGGAGAAGATGCCGGTGTACGGCTCGATCACCGTCCAGTTGCTGCCCATGTAGAACCCGATGGTCAGGAAGATCGTGTTCCAGATCGCGCTGCCGGCGGCGGTGAGCAGGGTGAACATCCCGATCGGCATCGCGTACAGGCCTGCGGGGATCGAGATCAGGGAGCGGATCCCGGGGACGAAGCGGGCGAAGAAGATCGCCTTGTAGCCGTGGCGGTCCATGAAGTCGACGGACTTGTCGTAGTCCTCGACGTGCACCAGCGGCAGGCGGATCACGATCGATCGCAGTCGCTTTGGCCCCAGCAGGCGGCCCAGGCCGTACAGCAGCCAGGCACCGACGACTGAGCCCATGACGGAGGCCAGCAGCATCGCCCAGAAGGAGTGGTGCGGCCCCGCGGCCGCCACCCCGGCCAGCGGCAGGATCACCTCGGAGGGGATCGGGGGGAACAGGTTCTCGAGGAAGATCAGCGCGAAGACGCCGAAGGCCCCGAAGCTGTCCATGGTCTCGACCGCCCAGTCGACGATGTTCATTCTGGCTCCTCGCGCGATGCGGGCTTGGGGGTCGGTGGGCTTGCACCCTGGTGGACGTGCGCGGTGGTGGAGCTCGGCACGCCGCTCAGGGCGTGCATGCCGCTGGGGCAGCCCCTCAGGACGCCGATCCGGTGAGGTTCGGGTCCGCGTCCCATCGTAGGCGTCGACGACTGCTCCAGAGACGACCGGACGGTCTCGTCCCCAGGACCTTCACTCTGCCCGTTCCTCCTGCTCACGGCGTGATCCAAGGCTATTCTGAGGGCATGACCTTCAACCCGGATGCGGAGATCCGTTCCGACAACGTCTCCGCCGCGGGGCACGGAGGCGGCGCCCGGTCGCCGCGGGGTGGCCGCGCTCGCGGCCTGAAGATCGGCGGCGGCGGTGGTTGCCTGCTGCTGGTGATCGTGGTGATCTACGCGCTGATGGGCGGAAACCCGCTGGACCTGCTCGGCGGCGGCACGACGACTCCGCAGGGTCCGGTCGCCGAGGGCGGCTCCTTGGAGCATTGCCTGGACGGCGCGGACGCCAACGAGCAGGACGACTGCCTGGTGCAGGCCACCATCGAATCCAGTGATTCGCTGTGGTCCCAGCTCGCTCCTGCGGCAGGTATCCAGTTCGTCGAGCCGCAGGGCAGGGTGTTCGATGGTTCCGTGCAGACGGGCTGCGGCGGCGCGACCACCGATGTCGGCCCCTTCTACTGCCCCGCGGACGCGACCATCTACGTCGACATCGCCTTCTTCGACGAGCTGTCGGGCCGGTACGGCGCCGACGGCGGGCAGCTGGCGAAGATGTACGTGGTCGCCCACGAGTACGGACACCACATCCAGCATCTCTCCGGCACGATGCGGGACGCCGACCGCTCGCAGACCGGGCCGCAGTCCGATGCGGTCCGGCTCGAGCTGCAGGCGGACTGCTACGCCGGGGTATGGGCGCATCACGCCGCGAACACGGTCGACGAGGACGGCAACGCGATGCTCGCCCCGCTGACGGAGCGGGACATCTCCTCTGCGCTGTCCGCGGCGAGCGCGGTGGGCGATGACCATATCCAAGGCGATGTCGCCGGTGGGCAGGTAAGGCCGGAGACCTGGACCCACGGCTCCTCCGCGCAGCGCGGGGCATGGTTCACCACCGGCTACCAGCACGGCACGGTGCAGGCCTGCGACACCTTCTCCGCGGATCAGGTGTGATCTCCGGGCAGAGGAGCGGCCCGGCGCAGGAGAAGGTGCTCAGATCTCCAGCTCGGAGATGTCGAACGCGGAGAGGTAACGGTATCCGGCGGCCTCGACGGCCTCGCGGGAGGCGTCGGAGCGGTGGACGATCACGGCCACCGCGGCGATGTCGGCACCGCCCTCGGTGAGGGCCTCGCAGGCGGTCAGGACGCTGCCGCCGGTGGTGGAGGTGTCCTCGACCGCGACCACCCGGCGACCGGTCACATCCGGCCCTTCGATACGTCGCTGCAGGCCGTGGGCCTTGTTGGCCTTGCGCACCACGAAGGCGTCCAGGCTCGCGAGGGCCTCGTCGGCCGCGGAGGCGTGCAGGATCGAGGTCGCCACCGGGTCGGCGCCCAGGGTCAGCCCGCCCACGGCCTCGACCCCGGGGACCAGTCCCTCGCGGCGCAGCAGGTCGAGCATCACGCGCCCCACCAGCGGGGCGGCTTCGTGATGGAGGGTGATGCGACGCAGGTCGACGTAGTGGTCGGCCTCGGCGCCCGAGGACAGCACGACGTGGCCGCGGACCACGGCGAGATCCCGGATCAGGATCCGCAGGCGCTCACGCGCCTCCTGGATCGACAGGGACTGGGCAGGAACGGTGCGGGAGTCGGCCATGGGGTCAGAATAATGGACGACGGCCCGGCACTTCGCCAGCGCCGACGAAGCCCGCCCGCACTGCACCGCGACAGGATGCCGGGCCCGTGGCCGAGGGTGTCGCCCCGGGGCCGCCGACGGGTCTATGCGTCGTCGTCCCGTTGCCAGGGGGCGCGCAGGTTGCGCCGCGAGGCGCTGCGGCGGGAGCGCTGCACGGACCGGGCCCTCATGCGGCGATACCAGTCGGGAGAGGTGAGCGCACGCACCAGCGGCCGCGGTGCGATGCGGGAGACCTCGCCGGCGGTGCGGTACTTCACCGACGGGATCGACAGCACCGTGCCCTTGGCCGTGTCCTTCAGCGCCTGCTCCACGACATAGGGGGCCTTCAGCCAGGTGATCCGCGGCAGACCGTCCATCGCCATCCCCGCACGCTCGTGGAACTCCGTCTGCACGAAGCCGGGCAGCAGCGCGGTCGCGCTGACCCCGGTGCCCTCGAGCTCCATCGCCAGGGACTCGGTGAACACCGTCACCCAGCTCTTCGAGGCCGCATAGGGCCCGGCCGTGGTGTACCCGGCCAGCGAGCTCACGTTGAGGATCGCGCCGCGACGACGCTGGACCATCGTGCGGGCCGCGGCATGGGAGAGCACCAGCACCGCTCGCATCAGGGTGTCCAGCTGCTTCTCGTGGTCCTCGATGCCGACCTCGAGGAATCCTCCACGCAGTCCGTACCCGGCATTGTTGACCAGCAGGTCGACACGATCCACGGGGTCGGTCAGCCGGATCGCGACCTGTTCGAGCTCCTCGCGGTCCGAGAGGTCGGCGGGGAGCACCTCGACCTCGACCCGGTGGACATCGCGGATCTGGGCGGAGACGGCGCGCAGCCGGTCCTCATCGCGGGAGACCAGCACGAGGTCGTGCCCTGTCCCGGCCAGCTGCCAGGCGAATTCGAGGCCCAGGCCGGAGGTCGAGCCGGTGACGAGTGCGCGCGCCATGGCCTGAGTTTACGACGGTCCGAGCATTTCTGTGCGCACCTTTGGTCCCCCGTAGGATCGGGGCATGCGTATCGCGACCTGGAACATCAACTCCCTGCGCGCCCGGATGGATCGGGTGCTCGCCTTCCTCGAGCGGCACGAGGTGGACGTGCTGGCCCTGCAGGAGACCAAGGCCAAGCCCGAACAGCTCGACCTCGCCCCTCTGGAGGCCGCGGGCTACGAGGTCGCCGCGCACGGGCTGAACCAGTGGAACGGGGTGGCGCTGATCTCCCGCGTCGGCCTGACCGATGTGCGCACCGAGCTGCCGGCCGCCCCCACCTTCCCGGAGGACGAGACCGGGATGGTCGAGGCGCGTGCTCTCGGCGGCGTGGTCGCAGGCGGCCTGCGGATCTGGTCCCTCTACGTCCCCAACGGCCGCGAGATCGACCACCCGCACTACGCCTACAAGCTCCGCTGGCTGGAGGCGCTGCGCGCCGAGGGGGCCCGCGAGCTCGCTGCGGACCCGGACGCCCGGGTCGCGCTGGTCGGCGACTTCAACGTCGCCCCGCTGGACGAGGACGTGTGGGACATGGAGTTCTTCGAGGGGAAGACCCACGTCACCGAGCCCGAGCGGGCCGCCTTCCGCTCGGTGGTGGAGGCGGGCTTCTCCGATGTGGTGCGCGGGGATCATCCCGGCCCCGGTGTCTTCACCTACTGGGACTACCAGAAGCTGCGCTTCCCCAAGCGGGAGGGGATGCGCATCGACTTCGTGCTCGGCTCACCTGCGGTGGAGTCGGCGGTGACCGGGTCGTTCATCGACCGCGAGGAGCGCAAGGGCAAGGGCGCCTCGGATCATGCCCCCGTCGTAGTGGATCTGAGCTTCTGAGGCGGTCCACAGGGACCCAGCCCAGGAGGAGCCGCTTCCGGGTGCCTGCAGGGAGCGTCCGGGACCGCGCGGGGCGGGCGCACAAGGGGCGGGCGCACAAAGAATGGAGCGGCGTCGCGATCTCTCGCGGCGCCGCTCCGGACGAGCCGTCTGCATCGGGATCAGGCGTACACGCGATATAGCTGCGGTGGCGCTTTCGACGCCTCACAGCCGGTCCGTTGCGGGGACCAGTCGTACGTGGGTTCCGATGCCGGTATTCGTCGTTGTGCAGATCACACTACGCGCTTCATGAGGGGTGCGCAAGGACCCTCGTCCCGTTGACCGTTCCTCCACAGCAGCGGGTTGTCCACCGCGCGTGAATGCCCCTGTCCTGCCGCACCCGGCGCGGCCACGATGGCCGTATGACCAGGACGATCACTCCCTCGACCACCGCTCACGACGGTATGCCGGGGCTCGCCGACACCGCTGTCCCCATCGAGCCCTCACCCGGCCTGGGCGCCACGCCCCGTCGCCGGCGCTCCTCCTTCCCCGCTCCGGAGCGGGGCGCCTCCGCCCCCGGTGCCGCGGACCGTCCGGCGGTCTGCTGGGCGGGCGCCGACGGGGTGCTGCGAGAGCTGGTCCGGGACCATGCCACGGCCGTCGGCCTCGACCTGGTCGACGGATCAGGCGACGGGTCCACGGTCTGCACCGTGACCGACACGGATCACCTCACCGCCAGGGGTCGCTCCTTCGGCCGCGGCGGCGCTCCCCTGCTGGTGGTGACCGAGGCCCCCGATATCCCCGCCGCGGTCTGGTCGGCGGCGCTCACCGCCGGTGCCCGGGCCGTGCTCCCGCTGCCCGGCCGTTCGGACGAGCTGCTGTCCCGGCTCGCCGAGCTGGCCCGGCCGCGCTCGACCGCGACCCTGCTGGGGGTGGTCGGCGGCTGCGGCGGGGCGGGCGCTTCGAGCTTCGCAGCCCGTCTGGCGGCGGCGGCGCGCGCACAGGGACCGATCACCCTGGTCGATGCCGACCCGCTGGGAGGCGGCGCGGATCTCTTGGTCGAGGCCCCGGCGCTGGAGGGGATCAGATGGCGGGAGGCCGCAGCCCTGGGATCCGACGACGGGGAGGCGCTGCATGCGGGGCTGCCCGGGGTGGACGAGGTGCGGCTGCTGGTCGCCGGCGAGGATCCCGGCCCCACGGAGCAGACGCTGCCGCCGGTGCTCTCGGCGCTGTCCGTGCTGGGCGGGACGGTGGTGGTGGACCTCAGCCCGGCGCTGGTCCCTGCCGCGGCCGAGCATCTCCACCAGCTGCTGGTGGTCGTCCCCGCCACCGATCATGCCGTGCGCGCAGCGGCGCGCAGGCTGCGCGCCTGGCAGCTGCCCAGCGGGCTCGCCCGTGCCGTGGTGCGGCGCAGCGGCCCGCTCGGTGCCGGTGAGGTCTGTGAGGACCTCGCCCTCCCCCTGGCCACGTCCTTCCGCGACTGCCCACGCGGCACCGTGCCGCTGCTGGATGTGCGTCGGCGCGGTGCCGACCGCGCGGCCCGAGAGCTGATGGTGAGCCTCGACGGCGGGGGGCGGGCATGAGCGGCGCGGGGGAACCCCTGCCGGCCGAGGACCTCCCCGGCCTCCTCGAGCTGGTGCGGGAGGACCTGGTGCGCTCCCCCGGCACGGTGGATGTCCCGCGGATCGTGCGAGTGCTGCGGCAGCAGGGCCGGGTGCTGGGCGCGGCGGCGACGCTCGAGCTGACCACCCGGATCCGCGATCACGTGGACGGTCTCGGCCCCCTGCAGGTGCTCGTCGCACCCGGCGTCACCGATCTGCTGGTCAACGACGACGGCACGGTGTGGGTGGACGACGCAGAGGGCCTGCACCGCACTGCTCACCGGCTCGGGCCCGCCCAGGCACGGGACCTGGCTGTCCGGCTCGCGATCGTCGGCGGCCGGCGCCTGGATGACGCGATGCCGTGGGCAGATGCGCACCTGCCCTCCGGCATCCGCTTCCACGCCGTGCTCCCGCCGCTGTCCCCGGGCGGCGCGATCCTCTCTCTGCGCCTGCCGGCGGCCCGGCACCTGGGCCTGGACGATCTCGAACAGCTCGGCGCCCTGGTCCCCGACGCCCGGGCGGCTCTGCTGGCGATCATCACCGCCCGGGTGCCGTTCCTGGTCACCGGCGGCACCGGCACCGGGAAGTCGACCCTGCTCGCGGCGATGCTCGGACAGGTCCCTCCCGCCGAGCGGATCGTCGTGGTCGAGGACGTGCTGGAGCTGTCCGTGGACCACCCTCATGTCGTCCACCTGCAGTCACGGCATCCGAACAGCGAGGGTGCCGGCACCGTGGATCTCACCGCGCTGGTGCGTCAGAGCCTGCGGATGCGCCCGGACCGGATCGTCCTGGGCGAATGCCGCGGCGGCGAGCTGCGGGAGCTGCTGCAGGCGCTGAACACCGGCCACGAGGGCGGCTGCGGCACCGTCCATGCGAACACCGCGGGCGACGTCCCCGCCCGGCTGGAGTCGCTGGGAGCCCTCGGCGGCCTCGACCGTGCGGCGCTGGCGTCCCAGGTCGCGAGCGCACTGGAGGTGGTGGTCCACCTGGGCCGTCGCCACGGGGTGCGGTCTCTCGAGGAGATCGCACTGCTGCAGCGGGGCGAGACCGGTCTGCTGGAGACGGTGACGGCGCTGCGAGTGCGGGACGGGCACCTCGAGGAGGGGCCGGCGGCCGCGGCGCTCGCGGGCCGGCTCTCCGCCCGCTCGGCCCCCGTCACCGCCGGCCGCCCCGACGCGGGCGGATCCCGCGCACCACGTCCAGAACATCGGAGAACGGCATGATTCCCCTCGCGATCGCTGTGCTGCTGGTGGCGCTGTGGGTACTCACCCCACCGCCCCTCCCCTCCCCCGCACTCGCTCCGCTCCGCCGTGCCCGCCGAGCCGGCACCGGGCCCCTGGAGATGGCGCACCTGGTGGAGCAGCTGGCCACGGTGATCAGCTCCGGGGCCGGTCCGCGTCAGGCCTGGAGTGCGCTCGGCCGGTCACTCCCCGCCGGCGAACTGCAGGACCTCGCCCGCGCCGCCGCCGCAGGCGCGGACCTCCGCCGGGCCGCAGGCGGTCACCTGCGCCGCACCGACATGGTCTCCTCGCTCAGCACCGCCCTGACGGTGTGCGAGCGGACGGGCGCTGCGACCACCGTGATGCTGCAGCACCTGGCCGAGGCGCTGCGCGATCTGCACGATGCCGCACAGGCGCGGCGCAGCGCCTTCGCCGGGCCCCGCTCCACCGCCCGGATCCTGCTGATCCTGCCCCTGGCCGGGCTCGGTCTGGGGATGCTCCTGGGCGGAGATCCGCTGCGACTGCTGCTGACCTCCCCGGCCGGGAACCTGCTCGGCATCGCGGGCCTCGTGCTGACCGGATGCGGCTGGTGGTGGATGCGCCGGCTCATCCACCGCGCCGACCCTCCCCGCCACCACCGGGTGGACCCCTCGGTGCAGCTCGAGCTGATCGCCGGCGCGCTGGAGTCCGGGCTCCCCCTGGCCCGTGCCGTCGCCGCGGTCGGGCACGCCCTGCCCCCCGGGAACGAGGCGACGGCGCTGCAGCGGGTCGCCACCGCCCTCCAGGCCGGGGTCCCGGCCTCCCTCGCCGGCCGGGTGCTGCCCGCCGAGCTGGGTGCGCTGGCCCGCTCCGTGGTGCTCGCCGAGGGCACCGGTGCCGATCTGTCCCGGGTGCTGCGCTCCGCCGCCCGCGACGCCAGGCGGGGTCGGGCCCGGGCCGCCGAGGTGCTCGCCGCCCAGCTGGCAGTCCGCCTGGTCCTGCCCACCGGTCTCGCCCTGCTGCCCGCCTTCGTCGCCCTCGGGATCATCCCCACGGTGATGTCGCTGCTGGGCGGCACCGTCACCCTCGCCTCCGGCGCGGGGTGAGGCCCAGATCACCGGGCCCTGCCCGGCGCACCTGCCCTCCCGGGCCGGTGCACGGCGGCTACGGCTGCCACCCGTCGCGGCGACCGCCGCCGCGGCCCCAGCGGCTCCGGCCGCGCTCCCTGGCGGAGAGCTCTCCGCCGACGAGAAGGAGGAGGACCCCATGTCCCACACCCTGTACCGGATGCGCCGCACCCTCGATCACGCACTGCGCGACGAGACCGGCGCCTCGACCGCCGAGTACGCCATCACGGTGCTCGCCGCCTGCGGCTTCGCCGCCGTCCTGGTCGCCCTGCTGGCGTCCGGGGAGGTGCGTGAACTGCTGATGGCCATCATCACCTCAGCCCTGTCCAAGGGGCTGTGATGCCGCGGTCCGCCCGGTCGTCCCTGTTCGGGGACGACCGGGGGTCCGCCACCGCGGAGACCGCGATCGTGCTGCCCGTGGTGGTGGTGATGGTGCTCGTGGTGCTGCTGACCGGGGCGGGCCTCGGCACCCAGCTGCGGCTCGAGAGCGCGGCCCGCGGCGCCGCCCGAGAGCTCGCCCGCGGCGAGGACCCCGCGGCGGCCGTCGCCGTCGCCGAGCAGATCGGCGGCGAGGGCACCGAGGTGACCACGTCGGTCGTCGGTCCGTGGGTGCGGGTCGAGGTGCGCCGCACCCTGGAGGCGCCGGCCGGTCCGCTGCTCGGAGCCCGTTGGACGCTCAGCGCCGAGGCGGAGGCACGGCGCGAACCCCAGCTGCTCACCGGCGGTGCGCCGTGAGCACCGGTGCCGCCTCGGTGCTGGCCTGGACCGGGGCCGCCACCACAGCGGTGGCGGGCCTGTCCCTGCTGGGCACCGGGCTGATCGCCCAGTCCCGGGCTGCGACCGCCGCGGATCTGGCGTCGCTGGCCGCCGCGGACGCGGTGGCTGTGGCCCATCCCCACCCCTGCGGCCTCGCCGCCGAGGTCGCCGCCCGCAACCGCGCCCGGCTGCTGCTGTGCGAGCAGCGCGGCTGGGACGTGCTGGTCACCGTCGAGGTGGAGGCCTCCCCGCTGCCGGCGATGACGGCGCGCTCTCGTGCCGGCCCGGGCCCGTCGGAGCTGCCCTGAGGGCTCACGCTCCGCGCAGGAGTCACCGCTCAGGGTCGCAGCAGCCCCAGCAGGGTCACCGCCTGCGCCTTGGACAGCGGTTCGTTGCCGTTGCCGCACTTCGGGGAGACCACACAGGCGGGGCAGCCCGCCTCGCAGCCGCATTCACCGATCATGTCGGCGGTGGCCCGCACCCAGGCCGCGGCGTCGTCGGCCCCGCGCTCGGCGAAGCCGGCCCCGCCCGGCGCCCCGTCGTAGACGAAGATCGTCGGCGCCCCGGTGTCCTCGTGCTGGGCGGCCGAGAGCCCGCCGATGTCCCAGCGGTCGCAGGTCGCCAGCAGGGGCAGCATCGAGATCGCGGCATGCTCGGCGGCGTGCAGCGCTCCGGGCAGCTCTTCCCCGGGGATCTCCGCACCATCGGCGGTCTCCTGCGGGATCACCCACCACACCGCCTTGGTGGTCAGGGTGCGCGGCGGCAGGTCCAGCGGATGCTGGGCCAGGACCGCCTGGGTGAACACGTCGCGGACCTGGTAGCCGGTGACCTGGTCGGTGACGTCCACGGTGCCGAAGCACAGCTGGACGCCGCCCTCCCAGTCGACCTCGCGGTCGATCTGCCGGATCCGCAGCGTCGAGGCGGTCTGCGGATGGGTGCTGTGCAGCGGGTCCTCCCGGTGCACGAAGGCGACCGCCTGGTCGACGTCGAGACGGTCCACCACATAGTTCGTGCCCTGGTGGAGATAGACGGCGCCGTCATGGACCTGGGTGTGGGCGCTCGCGGCGTCGACGGTGCCCAGCAGCACGCCGCTGGTCTGCTCGACGATCCGCACCGGCTCCCCGCCGCTGCCGCGCAGGTCGGTGAGCTGATGCGCGGAGTCGCTCAGCGTCCAGTACCAGCCGGTGGCCCGCGAGCGCAGCACCCCGCGGGCGGCCAGGGTCCCCAGCAGCTCCCGTGCGGTGGGCCCGAAGATCTCCTCCTCGCCGTCGCGGATCGCCAGCTCGGAGGCGGCGGCGCACAGGTGCGGGGTCATCACGTACGGGTTCCCGGGGTCGAACACGGACGCCTCGACCTCGGCGCCGAAGATCGTCTCGGGATGGTGGACCACATAGGTGTCCAGCGGATCCTCCCTCGCCACGAAGAGCGCGAGTGCTCCGCCGTCCGCGTCCTGCCGCCGCCCGGCCCGGCCGAACTGCTGCCACAGCGAGGCGCGGGTGCCGGGCCAGCCGGCGACCACCACCGCATCCAGCCCGGCGATGTCGATCCCGAGCTCCAGGGCGTTGGTCGAGGCCAGTGCCTGCAGCTCCCCGGAGCGCAGCGCGTCCTCGAGCTGCCGCCGCTCCCGGGCCAGGTAGCCGCCGCGATAGGCGGCGATCCGGCTCGCCCGGTCCGCGAGCTGGGGAGAGGCCGTCTGCTCGGCCTTCTGCTCCAGCAGCCGGCGCGCCCCGCCGGCGACCAGCTCGGCGCCGCGGCGGGAGCGGGCGAAGACGAGGGTCTGCACGTCCCGTTCGACGAGGTCGGCGAGCAGCGCCCCGGCCTCGCTGGTCGCGGAACGGCGCAGCGGGTCCTCGGTGCGCTGCGGGGAGGCGCCCTCACCATCCTCCTCGTCCAGGTCTCCGTCGCGGTGGCCGGCGGCGTCGGCCGCCTCGCCGTCGGCCCAGCGGGCCGGGTCCCCGCGGCCGTCGACCCGGGTGCGGGTGCCCGGCTCCCACAGCCCGATCGTGAGCCCGGCGCGTGGGGAGCCGTCCTCGGTGACCGCCTCGACGTCCCGGCCGATCAGCCGTGAGGCAGACAGCTCCGGGTTCGCAGTGGTGGCGGAGGCGAGGATGAACGTGGGCTCGGCCCGGTAGTGCGCCGCGATCCGGCGCAGCCGCCGGATCACCATGGAGACATGGCTGCCGAACACGCCCCGGTAGCTGTGGCACTCGTCGATCACCACATAGCGCAGGGCACGGAAGAAGTGGGCCCACTGCTCGTGGCCGGGCAGGATCCCGAAGTGGAGCATGTCGGGATTGGTGAGCACCACCGTGCCGTGGCGGCGCACCCAGCGGCGCTGCTCCGTGGGGGTGTCCCCGTCGTAGACCGCGATGCGGGCGTCTCGGATCCCGGCGCCGTCGGCCATCGCGGTGATGTTGGTCAGCTGGTCCGCGGCCAGCGCCTTCGTCGGGGACAGGTACAGCGCGGTCGCCCGGCGCGCCTCCGGATCGTGCTCCCGGGCACCGATCGCGGTCAGCACGGGCAGCAGGTAGGCCAGGGACTTCCCGGAGGCGGTGGCGGTGGCGAGCACCACGTCCTGTCCGTCGTGGGCACGCTGCGCCGCCTGCTCCTGGTGGATCCAGGGGGCGGTGATGCCGCGCTGCGCGAGATGCGTCACCAGGCGCGGATCGGTCCAGTCCGGGAAGCTGCCGCGACGGCCGGCCCGGGCGGGGCGGTGCTCCACATGGGTCAGGCAGGTGCGACGGGTCAGCGGTGCGGTGAGGTCGGTGAGGAGCTCCGGTGCCCGGCCTGCTCGCATCCTCACCCGCCTCTCTTCCCTGCCGACCCCGCCCACAGGGCCTGCACATGTGCTCCACCTGATCTCCGGCATCGGCCCAGATGGCTGATGCACAATCGTAGCCATGTCCACCGACAGCCCGACCGGGCCCCCACAGGTGCTGCCCGAGGAGATCGCCGCTCTGCGCGCGGACCTCGCGGCGGCCTCCTACCTGACCTCGACGATCGAGCAGCTGCTCGGGCCGGTCGCGGCCGATGCGCTGCGTCGCATGAACCCGGTGCCTGCCGACCGTGTGCTGACGGCTCGGGAGGAGTCGGCGGCCGTGCTGCTGCGCCTGTTCACGCTCGGCGCGGCATTGCCGCGCCCCCAGGTCGAGACCGCCCTGCCCTCGCTCGGCGTCGACGGCGCGATGCGGCTGGGGCTGGTGGAGCCCGTCCCCATGGCGGACGCCGACGGCGCGGTGCGCGCCCTGCTGGAGCTGGCACCGTACTCGGCGAGCGATGACGCCGGGCAGATCCACTGGTGGATCGCCTCGGACCTCTCGGAGCTCGCGACCGGCAGGCCGCTCGGCCCTGAGCACGTGCTCGGGGTGGGGGGCGCCTCGCTCACCCTGGCCCGGATCACCCCGCGTGCCTCTGTCGGGACGGTGCTGGATCTCGGCTGCGGCGGTGGGATCCAGGCGCTGCACGCCTCCCGCCACGCCGAGCGCGTGGTCGCCACCGACCTCTCCGAGCGCGCCCTGGCCGTCGCCGCCTTCAACGCGGCGCTGAACGGCATCGAGATCGAGCTGCGGCAGGGCTCACTGCTGGAACCGGTGGCCGGGGAGAGCTTCGACCTGATCATCTCCAACCCGCCGTTCGTGATCACGCCGCGCCAGGCCGGGGAGGGGACGACCACCTGGACCTATCGTGACGGAGGCCGGGCCGGTGACGCCCTGCTGGCCGAGCTGGTGCGCGCCCTGCCCGCCCACCTCGCCCCCGGCGGCAGCGCCGTGATGCTCGGGAACTGGGAGATCACCGATCCCGCCGCCTGGGACGCCCACCCCCGCGCCTGGGTGCAGGATGCCCTCGACGACGGGGTCGATGCCTGGGTGCTCCAGCGCGAGCAGGAGGACCCGGCGCAGTACGCGGAGACCTGGGTGCGTGACGGCGGGATCACCGATCGTGACCCGGAATGGGCCACCCTGGTCGGGGCCTGGCTCGAGGACTTCGCCCAGCGCGAGGTGGAGCAGCTCGGTTTCGGCTATCTGCTGCTGCGACGACCGGATCCGGCGGCGCGTCCGCCCGGTGCGGCGTCGCGGCCCGGCCGGTTGCGCACCGAGCAGGTCCCCGGCACCGGCAGCGGCGCGCTCGCCCCTCATCTCGCCGCCTCCCTGGACGCGATGGAGACGCTCGCGCAGCTGGATGACGCGGCCCTCGCCGCGGCCCGGCCGGTGCGGGCCGATGATCTGGTCGAGCGCCGCCATCTCACCCCCGGCCAGTGGGATCCGATGCTGATCGAGCTGGTCCAGGGCGCCGGGTTCGCGCGGAGGGTGCGCGCCGACCAGCAGCTGGCGGCCACCGTCGGCGCACTGGACGGCACCCTCACCCTCGGACAGGTGGTCGGGGCCGTCTGCGCCCTCACCGATGCGGACGAGGGCAAGACCCTGGAGCGGGTGCTGCCGGCCGTGCGCGAGCTGATCCTCACCGGGATGGCGACCCTGTGAGCGTCGGGCGCGGGGACGGGCTCGCCCGTCCGCTGCTGTCCCTGCTCACCGCGGCGGTGTGCGCGCTGGCGGTCGTGGGCCTGGCCCGCATGGCCGTCGGCACCGCGAGCGGGCAGCGCCTGGACCAGCTGGTCGCCTCCGGGGCGAGGGAGCACGACGGGCGGCTGTCCCACTATGCCGAGATCGCGGTGGGGACCGTCAGCATCCCGGTGATCGCAGCGCTGCTGGTGCTCGCAGTGGTGCTGGTGCTGCTGCGGCGCCGCCCGGGACTGCTGCTGCCGATCGGCACGCTCGTGCTCGGCGCGAACCTGACCACCCAGGTGATCAAGCGCGTGCTGGTCGCCCGGGAGTCGCTGGCGCCGGGGATCGAGATCACCCCCAACTCCTTCCCCTCCGGGCACACCACCCTCGCGGCGACCGCGATGATCGCGCTGGTGCTGGCCGGGGGCCGGGCCCGGGTGGTGCTCGCCCCGCTGGGGGCGGCGTGGGCCACGGCCGCCGGGCTCGGCACGCTGGTGGTCGGCTGGCATCGCCCCAGCGACGTGATCGGCGCGATCACCATCGTCGCAGCGTGGACCTTCCTGATCCTCGCCGTCGACGGGCTGCATTCCCGCCGCCGCCGGGCCCGGGACGCCGCCCGGCCCGGCCACGGGCGACGCCGGCGCGGCGTCAAGGGATACGCCCCTGGGGCCCGGCTCCGTCACCGCCCCGCCGAGCGGGTGATGGCCATCCTCCTCGTTCTCATCGGTGTGGCCGGGCTCGCCTGGGGCGGGTTGGGGCTGCTCTCCCTGCCGCGCCCGCTGGTCCTCCACGACGCCGCCCAGCAGCTGCCGGCCTTCCTCGTCACCGCCGCCCTGATCGGTGGCGGCACCGCGGTCTGGTTGGCGCTGACGCTCCTGCTGCGCGTGCCGACGTCACATCGGGCACGCCCGGCGGACCGTGTACCGTGAGCAATCGCCGAGCGTCCTGAAGCGTCCGGTTCATCCTGGACTACGGCATTCGGCCATGGCAGACGGGCCGCGAGATGACGCGGCGAGGAAGGACACAGCAACGTGACTGGCGGACGACATCTGGTGATCGTCGAGTCCCCGGCGAAGGCGCGGACCATCGGCCGGTATCTCGGAGACGAGTACGACGTCAAAGCGTCGGTGGGCCATATCCGTGACATCCCGGTGCCTCGTGACCTGCCCGCAGAGATGAAGAAGGGCCCCTACGGCCGGTTCGGTGTCGATGTCGAGAACGACTTCGACCCCTATTACATCGTCAGCCCCGACAAGAAGAAGACCGTCGCGGAGCTGAAGAAGGCCCTCAAGGACGCCGACACCCTCTATCTCGCCACGGATGAGGACCGCGAGGGCGAGGCGATCGCCTGGCATCTGCTGGAGACCCTCAAGCCCAAGAAGTCCCTGCCGGTCAAGCGCATGGTCTTCCACGAGATCACCAAGGACGCGATCCGGGCGGCGCTGGAGAACACCCGCGACATCGACGCGAGCCTGGTCGATGCGCAGGAGACCCGCCGCATCCTGGACCGCCTGGTGGGCTTCGAGCTCTCCCCGGTGCTGTGGCGCAAGATCAAGCCGTCGCTGTCGGCCGGTCGCGTGCAGTCCGTCGCCACCCGTCTGGTGGTCGAGCGCGAGCGCGAGCGGATGGCCTTCGTCGCCGCGGACTACTGGGACATCACCGGTGCCTTCGCCGCCGAGGGCGGCGCGGACAGCACCCGCTTCACCGCCAAGATCGCCACCGTCGACGGCGCCCGCGTCGCCACCGGCTCCGACTTCGCCGACGACGGCTCCCTGAAGCCGCGCTCGAAGAACGCCACCGTCCTCACCGAGGAGTCCACGAAGACCCTGGTCGAGGTGCTCGGCGACGCCCCCGCGACCGTGACCTCGCTGGAGTCCAAGCCGTACACCCGGCGGCCCGCAGCGCCGTTCACCACCTCCTCGCTCCAGCAGGAGGCCTCGCGCAAGCTGCGGCTCGGCGCCCGCCAGGCGATGCGGGTGGCGCAGTCGCTGTACGAGAACGGCTTCATCACGTACATGCGTACCGACTCGGTCACGCTCTCCGGCGAGGCGATCCGCGCCTCCCGGGCCCAGGCCGCCGAGCTCTACGGCGACCAGTACGTGCCCGACAAGCCGCGCTACTACCAGAACAAGTCACAGGCCGCGCAGGAGGCGCACGAGGCGATCCGCCCCGCTGGCGACCACTTCCGCACCCCCGCCGAGGTGGCCGGCCAGCTCGCGGGCGACGAGTTCCGCCTCTACGAGCTGATCTGGAAGCGCACCATCGCCTCCCAGATGGCCGACGCCAAGGGCACCACCTCCACCGTCGAGCTGCTGCTGGAGGCCGCGGGGCGCGCCGCGACGTTCCGCGCCGCCGGCACCGTGATCACCTTCCGCGGCTTCCTCGCCGCATACGAGGAAGGGCGCGACGCCGCCCGCTACAAGGACGATGACGACAAGGGCAGCGACAAGCGCCTGCCGCAGATGGAGGAGGGGCAGCAGCTCGTTACCCGCGAGCTCACCCCGGACGGCCACTCCACCACCCCTCCCCCGCGGTTCACGGAGGCCTCGCTGGTGCGCGCGCTGGAGGACCGCGGCATCGGCCGTCCCTCCACCTACGCCTCCACGGTCGCGACCGTGCAGGACCGCGGCTATGTGCTGCGGCGGGGCACCGCGCTGGTGCCCAGCTGGACCGCCTTCGCGGTGGTGCGCCTGCTCGAGGAGCACTTCGGGCCGTTCATCGACTACGACTTCACCGCACAGATGGAGCAGCAGCTGGACCGCATGGCCCAGGGCGACCTGGCGCGTGCGGACTACCTGAAGAAGTTCTATCTCTCCGATGGCACCGACGGCCCGATCGGGCTGAAGCCCATGGTCGACGACCTCGGCGAGATCGATGCCCGCGCGATCAACTCGATCGAGATCGGCGAGGGCATCACCCTGCGGGTGGGCCGCTACGGCGCCTACGTCGAGCAGTTCACCCGGAACGAGGACGGCACCCCGGTCGAGGGCGTCGATCCGCGCCGCGCGAACGTCTCCGACGAGATCGCGCCCGATGAGCTGACCGTCGAGAAGGCGAAGGAGATGCTCGAGCGGGCCAAGGACGACGGTCGCGTGCTGGGCACCGATCCCGACTCCGGGCACGAGATCGTCGCCAAGGACGGCCGCTACGGTCCCTACGTCACCGAGGTCCTGCCCGCTCCGGAGGAGACCGGCGGCAAGAAGGTGCCCAAGTCCAAGCAGCCGAAGCCCCGCACCGGATCGCTGCTGAAGTCGATGGACCTGTCCACCGTCACTCTCGAGGACGCGCTGAAGCTGCTGAGCCTGCCGCGCGTGGTCGGCACCACCGAGGACGGCACCGAGATCACTGCCCAGAACGGCCGCTACGGCCCGTACATGAAGAAGGGCACCGACTCCCGCTCCCTGGAGACCGAGGAGCAGATCTTCTCGATCACCATGGAGGAGGCCGAGAAGATCTACGCCCAGCCCAAGACCCGCGGCCGGGCCGCCGCCAAGCCCCCGCTGAAGGAGCTCGGCACGGATCCCACCAGCGAGAAGCCGATCGTGATCAAGGACGGCCGCTTCGGTCCGTACATCACCGACGGCGCCACCAACGTCTCGCTGCGGGCGACGGAGAAGGTCGAGGAGATCTCCGAGCAGATCGCCATCGAGAAGCTCGCGGAGAAGCGCGCCAAGGGCCCGGCCAAGAAGCCGGCCGCCAAGCGCCCCGCCGCGCGCAAGAAGGCCCCGGCGAAGAGCACGACGACGAAGAAGAGCTCGAGCACCGCGAAGAAGTGAGCACGGCGCCGCGGGCGCCGACGAGGTCCCTGCCTCCGCGAGGCGGCACGGGAGAGGGCACGGGCCATGTGGTCCGTGCCCTCTCCCGTGCCGGTCCCGGCTGGATCCGGCTGGTGGGCGGCTGGGAAGCGCTTTTCTGATCACGACACGGCATCAACCCGAAGAAGTGCAGGCCGGACGAGCGATCGGGCCTACAGTGTGACGTGAAGTACATAGTCGATTCACAAAGGAGTGATCATGGCTCGACGTCTCAGTCGGCGCGCGGTCATGTCCGGAGCCGCGGCGACCGCGGCGCTGGGGATGACCGGATGCCTGCAGAATCCGGACCCGGCCGGCAGCGGAGGCGGCGGCTCGGTCGAGCGATACACCCCGGGCGACACCCCCGGCCCCGGATCGGTCTCCATCCTGGGTGCCTTCGGCGGGCAGGAGATGGACGCTTTCAAGGCCTCGTTCGAAGCCTTCGAGGCCGACTCCGGCATCACCATCCAGTACACGCCGGACTCGGACTTCACCAACACCATCCAGCAGCGGGCCGGTGCCGGCGATGCCCCTGACATCGCCCTGTTCCCCCAGCCGGGAGGCATGTTCGACCTCGCCGGGAAGGGCATGATCACCCCGATCGACGTGTTCCTGGACTACGACCAGCTGAACTCGACCCTGATCCCCGGGTTCCTGGACTCGGCCCGCCTCCAGGGACGGGTCTACGGCGCTCCGATGCGCATGGCCTGCAAGTCGCTGATCTGGTACCCGAAGAAGGCGTACGAGGCCGCCGGCTACGGCGAGGCGCCCGCCACGATGCAGGAGCTCTACGAGATCACGGACCAGATCAAGGCCGACGGCATCGCGCCCTGGTCCGACGGCTGGGGTGCCGATCAGGCGACCGGCTGGGTGGGCACCGACTGGATCGAGGAGTTCATGCTCCGGGTCCACGGCCCGGTGGTCTACGACGACTGGGTCAAGCACCGCATGCCCTTCAACGCCAAGGAGGTCGTCGAGGTCTTCGACCTCGTCGGCGAGCTGCTGAAGGGAGAGGGCAACGTGCTCGGCGGCACCGACACGATCATCAGCACGCCCTTCTCCGAGGCCCCGCTGCCGCTGTTCGATGATCCGCCCAAGGCGATGCTGGTGCGTCAGGGCAACTTCGTCACCGGCTTCTTCCCCGAGGACGTCCAGGAGAACATGGATGAGGAGGTCGGGGTGTATGCGATGCCCACCTGGGAGGGCGGGTTCGATGGCCAGCCGATCCTGGGAGGTGGTGACCTCGCCGCCCTCTTCACCCTCAACGACGACTCCGTGAAGGTCATGGAGTTCCTGACCTCCGATGAGTTCGGCGGCGAGTGGGCGAAGGCCGGCGGCTGGCTCAGCCCCCACCGCACCTTCGACCAGTCGCTCTACTCCTCGGAGATCACCCGGCAGGTCGCCGAGATCGCCTCCGAGGCCGCGGCATTCCGCTACGACGGCTCCGACCTGATGCCGACGGCCGTGGGCTCCGGCTCCTTCTGGAAGGGAATGGTCGAGTGGCTGCAGGGCACGAAGACCTCCCAGGAGGTCTGCGACGAGATCGAGAACGGGTGGCCGAAGTGACCACCGTGGTGCAGACCCACGACGGTCCGGGGGGTCCCGCCACTGCGGGGGCCGACGAGCCGAAGCACGGCACCGCGCGTCCCGTACGCGTGCTCGTCGGCGCCGTCGGCATGGCGGTCACGGCCTGGTTCGTGTGCAACGCGTTCCTCGCCTTCGCCTACTATCCCGAGCTGTTCGCGAACTCCGAGATCCTGATCGGAGTGCTGGGCCTCCTCCTCGGCATCGGCGGCTCGGTGGTGTTCTTCCTGTTCCTGAACATCTGCATCGAGGGCTTCCCCGCACGGTTCTCGGCCGGGCTCATCCCCTATGCCTTCCTGCTGCCGGGCTTCAGCCTGATCGGAGTCTTCCTGCTCTTCCCGACGGTGCAGACGATCGTGTACTCGTTCGCGAACGACGACTCGACCGCCTGGGTGGGGCTGGACAACTATCGGGCCATCTTCACCAGCGGCCACTTCTGGTCCACGCTGCTGAACAACTTCCTGTGGATCCTGATCGTCCCGGTGGTCACCGTCGCCTTCGGCCTCGCCGTCGCGGTGCTCGCCGACAAGCTCTCCCCCACCGGGGAGAATGCCGCGAAGTCGATGATCTTCCTGCCGATGGCGATCAGCTTCGTGGGTGCGGCGACGATCTGGAGCCTGGTCTACGCCTACAACTCGCCGGGGGATGCCCAGACGGGGCTGCTCAACGCCGTCGTCACCAGTCTCGGCGGCGATCCCCGGACCTGGTACCAGATCGACACGGCCCGGCTGAACTCACTGGCGCTGATGGTGATCCTGATCTGGCTGCAGACCGGATTCGCCATGGTGCTGATCAGCTCGGCGATCAAGGGCGTTCCCGAGGACACCGTCGAGGCCGGGCGCGTGGACGGCGCCAGCGAGATCCGCATCTTCTGGCAGATCATCTTCCCCCAGGTGCGGGCCACTCTCCTGGCGGTGCTGATCACGGTGCTGATCCTGGTGCTGAAGGTCTTCGACCTGATCTACGTCACCACCAACGGTCTGTACGACACCGACGTGATCGCGAACCTCTTCTTCCGGAAGCTGTTCACCGATCAGCAGGCCGGTCAGGCCTCGGCCATCGTGGTCGTGCTCCTGATCCTGGTGATCCCGATCTTGATCTACCAGGTCAAGAGCTTCAGGCAGCAGGAGGCGAACCGATGAGCAGCACCATGAAGGACGGGCGCAAGCGCTCACCGCTCGCGATCATCGCGATGCCGCTGCTGGCGATCCTGTGGACGATCCCCACGATCGGTCTGCTGGTGACCAGCCTGCGCACCCGCGAGGCCGCAGCCTCGACCGGGTGGTGGACAGCACTGTGGGAGGGCGGATGGACCTGGGACAACTACGTCCAGGTGCTCACCGATCCCTCGGTGACCGGTTCGCTGATCAACTCGGTGGTGGTCGCCGTGCCGGCGACGGTGCTGCCGATCATGTTCGCGGCCTTCGCCGCGTACGCCTTCACGTTCATCCGGTTCCCCGGCAAGGACGTGCTGTTCATCATCATCGTCGCGCTGATGGTGGTCCCGATCCAGGTCGCGTTCCAGCCGATGCTGGACCTGCTGGGCCCGCGCGGCCTGGGCATCAACGGCCAGTTCCTGGCGGTATGGATGCTCCACACGGGCTTCGGGATGCCGCTGGCCGTGTACATCCTGCGCAACTACATGACCACCCTGCCGGGCTCGGTCGTGGAGAGCGCAGAGATCGACGGAGCCTCGCACTTCCAGACGTTCTGGCGCCTGATCGCGCCGATGTCCTCCCCGGCGATCGCCGCCTTCGCCACCCTGCAGTTCCTGTGGGTATGGAACGACCTGCTGATCGCCAAGCTGTTCCTGGGCGGCGGGGCGAACAAGACGATCATCGTGAACCTGCAGCAGATGCTGGGCACCCAGGGTCAGGGGGCAGAGATCCTGACCGCAGGCGCCTTCATCTCGATGGTGATCCCGATGCTCGTGTTCTTCGGCCTCCAGCGCTTCCTGGTGCGCGGCATGACCGCGGGCTCGGTCAAGGGCTGACGGAACCCGTCGGGGCCGGATCCACGGACCGACCGACGGGTCGGCCAGGATTCAGCCGACGGCTGACCCTCCTCCACAGCGCCCCCGACACCACCGCGGTGTCGGGGGCGCTGGGTAGATTGGACCCATGAGCGAGACCGACGATCCCCGAGGCGGCGGCGAGCCCGCGCTCGTCCTGCCCGCCTCCACCGTGCCCGACCCGTCGACCGCGCCCGGGCTGCGCTGGGGAGTCATCTCGCCCGGCCACATCGCCGACCAGTTCACGGCGACCGCGCACCGGGCCACCGCGTCCCGGGTGGTCTCGGTCGCCTCCCGTTCGGCGCAGCGCGCTGCGGAGTTCGCGGCGAAGCACGGCATCGAGCACGCCGGCGACTCGGTGGAAGCGATGCTGGAGCGGGGCGGTCTCGATGCCGTCTACATCGCCTCCCCGCATGCGCAGCACCACGCCCTGGCCCGCTCCGTCCTCGAGGCCGGGATCCCGGTGCTGGTGGAGAAGGCCTTCACGCTGAACACCGCCCAGGCACGCGATCTGCTGGACCTCGCTCGCGAACGCGATGTGTTCGCGATGGAGGCGATGTGGGCGCGGTTCCTGCCTCGGTACGACGTGCTGCGGCAGGTGCTCGCCGAGGGTCTGCTCGGGGAGATCGTGGAGGTCGCCGCCGATCATGGCCAGTCCTTCCCCGTCGATCCGAGCCATCGCATGTACGCCCCCGAGCTGGGTGGCGGAGCACTGCTCGACCTCGGGGTCTATCCCGTCTCCTTCGCCCAGATGGTGCTCGGCAGCCTCGGCGAGCTCACCGTGCGAGGAGATCTCACCGAGACCGGCGTCGACGCCTACATGGGCCTGCTGGCGCGCGGGAAGCAGGGTGGAAGGGCGCGACTGTCCACCACCCTGCGCACCCGCACCCCCACCGAGGCCGTGGTCAGCGGGACTCTCGGGTCCGCCCGTCTGTCCGCGCCGTTCTTCGCCCCGGGCACGCTCACCGTGTCACTGCACGACGGCCGCTCGGCGAGCGTCGACCATCCCGGGGCCCCCGGCGACGGGATGGCCTACGAGGTCGCCGAGGCCGCCCGACGGATCACCGCCGGAGAGCTGGAGTCTCCCCTGATGAGCTGGAAGGACACCCTTGACGTGATGAGCACGATGGATGCGATGCGCGCGGAGATCGGCGTGGTCTACCCCGGGGAGGAGCCCGCATGAGCACCCTGGACCCGGTCCGCGCCCTGCGCATCCCCTCCCCCCACCCGCCCACCCGCGGGGTGTTCATCTCCTTCGAGGGCGGTGACGGGGCCGGGAAGTCCACGCAGATGCAGCTGCTGCGGGATCACCTGGTCACCGACCGCTCCGTCGCGGAGGATCTCATCCTCACCACCCGCGAGCCCGGTGGGACCCCGCTCGGGCGGAGCATCCGGGAGCTGCTGCTGCACGGCGAGGACGTGAACCCCCGGGCGGAAGCGCTGCTGTACGCCGCGGACCGCGCCCATCATGTCGCCTCGGTGGTGCGCCCCCACCTCGCCCGCGGCGGCCTGGTGCTCGGCGACCGGTACCTCGACTCCTCGGTCGCCTACCAGGGAGCGGGGCGGGAGCTGGATGCCGAGACCATCGCCACCCTCTCGCTGTGGGCGGTCGACGGGCTGCTCCCCCACCGCACGATCCTGTTGGACGTGCCCCCGCAGACCTTGGACGAGCGCCGTGACACCGGCGAACGGGACCGTCTGGAATCTGCCGGGCTCAGCTTCCACGAGGCTGTGCGTCAGGAGTTCCTCGACCTCGCGGCCGCGGATCCGGAGCGCTACGCGGTGATCGACGGAACCCGTTCCCGAGAGGAGGTCCACGCCCAGGTGCTGACCGCCATCGCAGAGGTGCTGAACCTCTTCGACCCCACTTTCGAGCCGGAACCGCCCACCCGGCACCGGGACGAGCAGTGACCGCCACCGAGGCGCTGGGCGGTACGGGCTCGTCGGGCGAGGGATCCGGCGCCGACGCCCTGGCCGCCGGTGGGGTGTGGAACGAGGTGGTGGGCCAGGAAGCGGCCGTCGCCCAGTTCCGCCGTGCCGCCTCCACGCAGGGATCCCTCGCGCAGGCCTGGCTGATCACCGGCCCGCCCGGGTCCGGTCGCTCCACCGCCGCCCGGGCCTTCGCCGCCACCCTGCAGTGCGAGCAGGGGCTCGGCTGCGGGCAGTGCCGGGCGTGCCGGACCACGCTGGCGGGCACCCATCCCGACGTCACCGTGGTCGCGACCGACAAGCTCTCGATCGCGAAGGAGGAGGTGCGTGCACTGGTGATGACGGCGCAGCGCGCTCCGGCCACCGGCAACCGCCGGGTGCTGATCGTGGAGGACGCCGATCGCATGAGCGCCGGCACCTTCAACGTGCTGCTGAAGTCGATCGAGGAGCCGCCCCCATCGACGGTGTGGATGCTGTGCGCGCCCTCCGCGGAGGATCTGGCGCCCACCATCCGCTCCCGCTGCCGCCTGGTGACCCTGTCGGTGCCGCCCTCCGCGGTGGTCGCCGACCTGCTGCGTCGCCGCGACGGGATCGACGAGCAGCTCGCGGTGCGGGCCGCCCGCGCCGCCCAGGGGCACATCGGGCTGGCGCTGCGCTATGCCACCCAGGACGGTGCGCTGGCCGCCCGCGAGGAGTCGGCCCGCACCCTGCTCTCGCTGCGCGGGGCAGGGCAGGCGGTGCTCGCCGCCCAGGCCCTGGTGGATCGTGCCACGGCCGAGGCGAAGGAGCATGCGGATGTCGTCGCGGTCGAGGAGAAGGAACGCTTCCTGCGCTCGGCCGGGATCGACGACGGCAAGGTGCCGCCGTCCCTGCGCTCCCAGGTGCGCCAGCTCGAGGAGGACGCGAAGCGCCGGCAGACCAGACTGGTACGTGATGTGCTGGACCGGTACCTGCTCGATGCGCATTCCGTGCTGCGCGATGTGCTGAGCCGTCAGCTCGGCACCGAGGCGGAGCTGGTGAACATCGAGGTGGCCCGCGAGATCGAGCAGACCGCCGCCCGCGGATCGGGCAAGCTCACACTGGGACTGCTGGAAGCGGTGCAGACGGCGAGGAATCGCATCAGCGGGAACGTGCCGCCGCTGCTGGCGATCGAGGCACTGCTGGCCCGCGTCGCCGTCACCCTGCGCTGAGCGGGCTGCGTCGACCCGGTCGCACCGGGACGCACGCCGCAGCGAGGCGCTGCCGACGCCCTCCCGTCCTGGGGTGAAGGGTTCCTGTCACGTCATGAGCGCCCTGCTACCCGAATCAGAAACAGGGCGCTCAGAACCAGACAGCAGCCGTCAGGCGTCGGCGCTGGACGCCTCGTCCTCCGGAGAGTCGGCCTCCGGGACCTCCGTGAGCGGAGTCGAGGTTGCCTCGGCCGTGTCAGCGGAGGTGCCCTCGGCGGCGTTCGCCGGGGTGACCTCGACAGGAGCGGGCTCGCCGGAAACGGGCTCGGCGGGAGCCGACTCGGCAGCAGCAGCATCGCCGGGTGCTCCCCCGGAAGGGGCCTTCTCCACCTCGACGTCGAGCTCGTCGACGATCACGCCGTTGCTGCGCGGGATCTCGTGGTCCTCGCCCTGCTGGCCGGTCTCGGAGTGGGCGCCGCAGCCGAAGTTCAGGTGCACCACGCGGCCGTCGGCCGGAGACCACTCATTGGTGCACACCCCGAACTCGTGCCGCAGCGACCCGGAGAGCTGGGTGAAGAAGGCACAGCTGGTGCAATGCGCCGCGACGGTGCCGCGGCGACCGCGGCCGGAACCCTGGCGCGGACCGAACTCTCCCTCGAACCAGCGCTCTGCGGCTTCACTGCGACCCTCCGGGGAGAGCACGCGGGGACGACCCAGGCCCAGCTCCCACAGCGCGACCCGGTCGGCGTCCTCGTCGCCGGTCGCCTCATAGCCCTGCTCGAGCCGGTCATCCTGCTCCTGATAGGGCAGCAGGTCGTCGGCGCCGATGTCGGAGGGCTTCAACCGCTCGGACCACGGCTCCCAGTCGGGGGCGAGGATCGCATCCTCGCCGGGCAGCAGCGCGGTCTCGGCCACCGTGGCGGCCTTCGCGCGTGAGGCGCGGGTGGTCACGACCACCCAGGACCAGCCGCGGTACCCGGGCATGGTGCATTCGAAGACATGGGTGGCCAGCCGCTCCCCGCTGGCCTCGACGCGGAGGTGGTCACCGACCTGGCCCGGCTCGGTGACCTCGAGCAGCGCCTCGCGGGCGAGGTCGACGGCCTCGGCCGCGATCGCGTCGAGCTTGGGCCGCGCGGTACGGGCGCGGCGGGAAGCGGTGGTCGGTGACGTCATGGGTTCAGGCCTCGAAGTTGTCGGCGACGGCGCGGAGGACGGTGGCGATCTTCTGCGAGTGCCCGCGGTCGGGGTACCGCCCCTGGCGCAGACCGTTGGAGGCGTCGTCGAGCAGGCGGATCAGGTCCTCGACCATCCCCGCCATCTCGTCGGGCTTCTGCCGCCGGGCGCGGCTGACCGAGGGCGCGGGCTCGAGCAGCTGCAGCGCGAGCACCTGCGGGCCGCGACGACCGTCGACCATGTCGAAGTCCACGCGAGCGCCCGGCCGGAGGGAGTCGACTCCCTCGGGCAGGTTCGAAGCGTGCACGTAGACGCTCTGTCCGTCTTCGTCATCGAGGATGAAGCCGAAGCCCTTCTCGGCGTCGTAGAACTTCACCTTGCCGCGTGGCACCTGGATCCCATTCCTTGTCTGCTGCTCATCGGTCTGCCAGTACTGGTTCCCGGGGCGCGGGCGGAGCATCCGTGCCGGCTGCTCCATGTGCGCCCCGAGGGGCTGCCGGAGACCGTCCGGCAACGCTCGAGTCTATCGTGCCCCGGCCACCTCGGGGCGAGCGGAATATTCCGAGGTGACCACGGACACCGCCGCAACCGTCAACGGCGGCGCTCAGGCGGGATCTCACGCTCCGGCGCGGTCGCCGCCACCGGCCCCAGCCCCAGCCCGGTGAGGACCTGCTCGAGGATCATCGCCGTGAAGCCCCAGACGAAGGCACCGCCGGGGAGGTCGAAGGCGGGGCCGACGCCGCGGCCGGAGAGCACCCCGCGCTGCTGATGCATGGGGTCCCCGAGCGAGCCGGGCCCGGTCAGCGGCGCCCACACCAGACGCTCGACCTCGATCGGGTCCTGCACCCCGAGCGGCAGCAGCGACGGCGACCAGCTCAGCACCGGCGTGACGACCTGGACGCGCCACGGCATCGGTATCGGCGCGAAGGCGCCGAGCACGCGCACGTCGGCCGGGTCCAGCCCGGTCTCCTCGCGGGCCTCGCGCAGCGCGGTGTGCACGTCGTCGCGGTCCTCCGGGTCGAAACCGCCTCCGGGCAGCGAGAACTGTCCGGGCTGGGAGCGCATCGCGTGGCCGCGCTCCTCGAGCACCAGCTGCGCGTCGTGCAGGCCGGTGCCCGCCAGGTGGATCAGCACGGCGCTGCGGCGCACGGGCCGGCCCTGCTGCGGCGGATCCAGCGGATGGGGGTCGCGGCGCACCAGCACGTCGCCGCGCCGCGCCCGCTCGGCCAGCGGGGCGAGGAAGGCCGCCTCGGCGGGGAGGTCGGCGCCCTGGGCCTCCGCGGCGCTCATGCCAGACCCACCTGCGGGCAGTGATCGACCAGCACGCACTGCCCGCAGCGGGGCGCCCGGGCGGTGCACACCCGTCGCCCATGGAGGATCAGCCGCAGGCTCAGCACGGTGAGCTCCTCGGCGTCGGCGCCGGTGCCGTCGGCCTCCATCCGGGCGACCACGTCCTCCTCGACCTTGCGGGGGTCGGTCCGGGCGGTCCAGCCCAGGCGTCGGGAGAGCCGGCCGACGTGGGTGTCCACCGCCAGCAGGGAGTGACCGAACCAGGCGCCCCGCACCACATGCGCCGTCTTCCTGCCCACCCCGGGCAGCGCCTCGAGCGCGGCCTGGTCGTCAGGGACCTGCCCCTCGTGACGGGTGACCAGCCCCTGCGCCAGGGAGATGATCCGACGCGCCCGGGTGGGCCCCATTCCGAGCGGCCGCACCACCTCGGCGACGGCGGCCTCCTCGGCCTCGGCGAGTGCTGCGGGATCCGGCCAGCGGGAGAACAGCTCCGGGGTGACCTGATTGACGCGCACGTCCGTGGTCTGCGCCGAGAGCACCGTCGCGACCAGGAGTTCGACGGCATCTCGGTGGTCGAGCTCGGTGCGCGCCTCGACGTGCAGATCTGCCAGCCGGGAGGCGACCAGAGCGGCGTCGGCGGGCTCCCCGGATCCGGACGTCGCAGCAGTCCGATGGGTCGACCTCGAGGTCTGCATTGATTCTCCTTCGGCGGGTGGCAGGACCGAACGGCGTCAGCACGGTAGTGTTTGACCATCATGTGACAGTGACCACCGCAGTTCGTGGCTCACGACACATCGAGTAGCACAGCACGGTCCCGAGGCTCGGGGCCCCACACTCAGGAGGTTCCGTGGACGAGAACATCGTACGGTCATCACCGCTGTTCGCTGCGCTCGACGAGGACGGCAAACAGGCCGTGCTGGCGTCGATGAAGCAGGAGGACTACCACCGCAGCGCCATCATCTTCCGGGAGGGAGACCCGGGCGATCGGCTGTTCATCATCGGCTCCGGCAAGGTGAAGGTCGGCCACGCCTCGGGCGACGGCCGCGAGAACCTGCTGGCCGTGCTCGGCCCGGGTGAGACCCTCGGCGAGCTCTCCCTGTTCGATCCTGCGCCGCGCAACGCGACCGCCACGGTGGTCGCCGAGTCGACCCTCTACTCGCTGTCCCAGCAGGATCTGTACCGGGTCCTCGCCCAGCGCCCCGAGGTGGGCCGGCACCTCCTCGCCTCGCTCGCCCGCCGCCTGCGCAAGACCAACGAGTCCCTCGCGGATCTGGTCTTCGCCGATGTGCCCGGCCGCGTCGCCAAGAACGTCCTGGACCTCGCCCAGCGCTTCGGCCGACAGACGGACGACGGCGTGATGGTCGCCCACGGCCTCACCCAGGAGGAGCTCGCCCAGCTGGTCGGCGCCTCCCGCGAGACCGTCAACAAGGCGCTGGCGGACTTCGCCTCGCGCGGCTGGATCCGGCTCGAGGCCCGCGCGGTCCTGATCTCCGACGTCGAGCGACTGCGCCGCCGCGCCCGCTGACCCTCGAGAGCTGATGCCCGCGAGGCCGCTGCTCCGGCAGCGGCCCGGCAGCGGCTCCGGCGCCGACACCGGCCCCCCACAGCGACACGCGCATCGAGAACCCCGATCTCACCCGCCGAGGTGGGAGATCGGGGTTCTCGGCGTCTCCCGACGGCGTGTCACGGAGGAAGCGCCGCCGGCTCGGGATCAGCGGCTCAGCGTTCCTCGGCCAGGTGATCGAGCGCGGCGCGGAGGTTCCAGCGGGCGGCGCCCTCGAGCTGCTCGGGAAGATCCGGTCCGTAGACCACCCGCAGCAGACGGTCCATGGTCAGCACACCGGCGGTCCGTGCCCGGCGCACCTCCTCGATGCGTTCCCGGCGATGGCTGATCGCCTGCTCGATCGCCTCGAGAGCGTCCAGCGGCGTCTCGTAGGCGGGACCGTGCCCGGGATGGATCGAACCGATACGGCCGTCGATGGTCATCGCCCGCAGGATCGCCAACGACTGCAGGTAGTCGGTGACGGAGCCGCCGTCGTCGGGCACGATCACGGTGGAGGAACCGCCCAGCAGCGTGTCCCCGCTGAGCAGGCGGCCGCCGTCGACCAGCACGGCGACTGAGTCGGACGTGTGGCCGGGCAGATGGATGATGTGGCCCGCGGTTCCGTGGTCGCCCTCGAGCGTCGCCGGCAGCGGCCGTGAGCCGGGCACTGCGGACTGATCCGCCGCCCACAGCGGCACCTCGTGCCCGCTGCGGGCGGCCAGCTGCCTCGCCAGGGTGGCGGCTCCGGCGGTGTGGTCGAGATGGCGGTGGGTGACCAGCACGCCCCGGGGCCGCGGCTCCGGACCGCAGCGCAGCAGGAGCTCGGCGAGGTGCTCCGGATCGCGGGGGCCGGGGTCCACGATCCATACCTGGTCGCCGTCGCGCAGCACGTAGCTGTTGGTGCCGCTCAGCGTCATCGGGCCCGGGTTCTCAGCCCGGACGTCGATCAGCTCGATGGGGGGCGCGTCGGCATCGCGCGACGGGGCATGCTCGTCCACGACGGCGCTCTCAGTCGTTCGGGACGGCCGGGCCGTCGAACTCCACCAGCAGGTCGAGCTCGACCGGGGCGTCCAGCGGCAGCACTGCGACACCGACGGCGGCCCGGGCGTGGGAGCCGGCCTCGCCGAAGATCTCGCCGAGCAGCTCGCTGGCACCATTGATCACGGTCGGCTGTGCGGTGAAGGCGGGGTCCGAGGCGACGTAGCCGGTCAGCTTGACCACCCGGACGATGCCGTCCAGGTCGCCCACCAGCGCCTCGATCGCCGCGAGGGCGTTGAGGCAACAGGTGGCGGCCAGCTCTGCGGCCTGCTCCGGGGAGACCTCGGCGCCGACCTTGCCGGTCAGCGGCAGCGCGCCGTCCACGAAGGGCAGCTGGCCGGAGGTGTGCACGTGGTTCCCGCTCGCCACGGCGGGCACATAGGCGGCCACGGGGGCGGCGACGGCGGGCAGGGAGAGCCCGCGCTCGGCGAGCCGGGCCCGGATGCGGGGGCTCTGCGGGGCGGCGCTCACCGGCTCAGCCCTCGCTCAGCGGACGCTTGAGGTAGGCGACCAGGTTCTCCGGGTTCGGCCCCGGCACGACCTGGACCAGCTCCCAGCCCTCCTCGCCGTAGTTGTCGAGGATCTGCTTGGTCGCATGGATCAGCAGCGGAACGGTCAGGTACTCCCAGCGGGTCACAGTGCTCATGGGGAGAGCCTACCGGGGAGACCAGGCCGACAGGGGGACTCTCAGCTGCCCACGGCCTCCTTCTCGGCGTGACGCAGCGCGGCCCACCAGTTGCTCACGTCGGGGTGGCGGCGCAGCAGGCGCCGGCGTTCCCGTTCGGTCATCCCGCCCCACACTCCGAAGTCCACGCGGTTGTCGAGGGCATCGGCCAGGCATTCCGTCCTCACCGGGCACGCCCCGCAGGCGAGCTTCACCGCGTGCTGCTCGGCGCCCTGCACGAAGAAGCCGTCGGGCTCCATGCTCACACAGGCGCCACGCGTCGCCCAGCTCGAGTCGGAGGTCGTGGGAGATTCCCCGATGGTCATTCGCATCCCCTTCCCAGGTGGCGGATCGACGTTGATCCGGTCATGCCCCTCACTGTAAGGAGACTCTCGCCACATGGCAAAACATGGCGCACGCGAGTCTCTGACATGCTGGGCGTGGTAGTGCCGACGGCGCCGCCGCCCGGACCGGCCCTTCGCCGGGCGGGCACCGCGGGGGACGCGCCACGGATTCGTGAAGATTCGGCACTCGTGGCATGCCTCATGGCCGAGGGTCCGCCACTGCCCGTACTGTGGGAACATGGCCCGCCCCACGTCCGCGTCCGCCTCCGGCCGCTCCCTGCCCGTAGCCCTGCTGCAGACCATCTACCTGCTGCTGGGGATGCTCGCCGTCTCCGCGCTCGCCGGTGTGCTGATGGCGGCGTTCTTCCTGCCGATGGTGTCGGCCGGCTCGGCCGTCGCCAAGGACGGCGTCGCGCTGTTCGACTCGTACCCGAGCGAGCTCGAGGTGGAGCCGCTGAACGAGGCGAGCCGGATCGAAGCCTCGGATGGCTCGCTGCTGGCGATCTTCTATTCGGAGAACCGCATCATGGTGCCGCTGGAGGAGATCTCCCCGCACATACAGCATGCGGTGATCGCGGTCGAGGACCGTCGCTTCTACGAGCACGGCGGCGTGGATCCCAAGGGCATGGTCCGCGCCTTCGCCTCCAACGCCGCCGGCGGCGCCACCCAGGGCGGCTCGACGCTGACCCAGCAGTACGTGAAGAACGCCCTGCTGATGGATGCCGTCCAGCGCGGCGACCAGGAGGACCAGATCGAAGCGACCGAGCAGTCCTACGGTCGCAAGCTGCGTGAGGCGAAGCTGGCCCTCTCCCTCGAGAAGAAGTGGTCGAAGGACGAAATCCTCAACGCCTATCTGAACGTGGCGCAGTTCGGGCCCTCCCAGTACGGCGTGGAGACCGGCTCCCGGCACTACTTCAACAAGAGCGCCGTGGATCTGAACCCCGGTGAGGCCGCCCTGCTGGCGGGCATCACCAACGGCCCGAACCAGTACGACCCGGTCTCCCATCCCGAGGCCGGCCAGAAGCGTCGCAACGAGGTCCTGCAGGACATGCGGCACGAGGACTACATCACCGATGAGGAGTACGAGAAGTACACCGCGATCCCGGTGGAGGACATGCTGGACATCCAGAATGTGCAGGCCGGCTGCGCCTCGGCGGGGACCAGCGGCTTCTTCTGCGACTACGTCACGCGCTCACTGCTGAACGATCCGGCCTTCGCCCCGACCTACGACGAGCGTCGCGAGCTGCTCTACGGCGGCGGCCTCACCATCCGCACCACCCTGGATCCCGAGACCCAGGCAGCGGCCGTGGACATCCTGGAGCGCAAGGTCCCCGCCGACTCCTCGAGCGGCTTCGGCCACTCGATCGTGACCGTCGAGCCCGGCACCGGCAACATCCTCACGATGGCGCAGAACCGCTCGTTCAACCCGTACGCGGAGGTCGGCCCCGGCGAGACGGCGATCAACTACAACGTTCCCAAGTCTCTCGGCGGCGGCAACGGCTTCCCGGTCGGCTCGACCTTCAAGCCCTTCGTCCTGCAGGACTGGCTCGAGCACGACCGGTCGATCTACGACAGGGTCAGCACCGAGCGACGCCCGATCTCGCGCTCCCCCGCGGCCTGCCTGCCCCGGGGCGCCTGGCGGTCGGCAGAGGCCTGGAACCCCGACAACGCGGTCTCGGTGAGGATCTCGCCGATGGAGACGGCACTGAACGCCACGAAGTTCTCGATCAACACCGGCTACACGGACATGGCGCGCCAGCTGGACCTGTGCGACATCGCGAACACGGCACGCGACATCGGGGTGGTACCGGCAGGGTACGACCCCTATGACCCGGACACCTGGGAGATGCCGATCGAGGACATGTACGGCACAGAGCTGGCTCCGGCCGTGCTGGTCCTCGGCGAGGTGCGCATCTCCGCACTGAACATGGCGTCCGCCTACGCCACGTGGGCCGCCGGCGGCACGTACTGCACGCCGCAGGCCATCTCCGAGGTGCTCGACCGCAACGGGGAGGCGATGGAGATCTCCGGCGCCGACTGCCACCAGGCAGTGGAGAAGGAGGTCGCCGACGCGATGGCATGGACCCTCGAGCAGGACCTCGAGGACCCCCAGGCCACCGGCAAGGGCAAGATCATCGAGGGCCACCCGGCCGGGGGCAAGACCGGTACCTCGGGCTCCCAGTACCACACCTGGTACGTCGGCTTCACTCGCCAGATGTCCACCGCGGTGTGGTTCGGCCACCCGAACGCCAACATCCGTCCCGGCGGCTTCTCGGTGGACGGACAGATGCTTCGCAGCGGTCATGTCTGGGGCAACACCGTCTCCCTGCCCACCTGGCAGGAATACATGACCCGCGTCCATGAGGGGCTGCCCAGCAAGCCGTTCCCGGCAGCCCCCGAGAAGCCCGCCGCGCCGTCCTCCGATGTGGCCCAGAAGGGCGTCGTGCCGGATGTCTCCGGGATGGTGCTCAGCCAGGCGGAGAGCGCGGTGGAGTCGGCCGGCTTCAAGGCCGAGGTGCGCAACGAGTCCAGCAGCTCCGTGGGCAAGTGGTACGTGATCGGCACGGACCCCGCTCCCGGCACCCGCCTGCCCGAGGGCAGGACCGTGGTCATCCGCCAGTCCACCGGAGGGAACTGAGGTGCGGCCAGCTCTCGCGGCCGCCGGGGCCGTGGGCGGCCTCGGGCTGGGCGCCGGCGCCGCGGCCCATGTCTGGGCCCGGCACGTCGAGATCCACCGCTTCACGCTGCGGGAGCTCGAGCTGCGGATCCTGCCCCCGGGCGCTCGCACGATCCGCGTGCTCCACCTCAGCGACATCCATCTGCTGCCGGACCAGCAGCGCAAGCTCGACTTCCTCGACCATCTCTCGCTGCTGCGCCCGCATCTGGTGATCGACACCGGAGACAACATCGCCTCCGCGGCCGCGATCCCAGTGCTGGCCCAGGCCCTGGAACCGCTGCTGCGCCGACCCGGCGCGTTCGTCCACGGCTCCAACGACATGTTCGAGCCGATGCCGAAGAACCCCGCCCGCTACCTGCTGCCGGATTCGCGGCCCGCCGGATTGACCGACCCCAGAGAGCCCACGCTGCCGGTCGGCGAGCTCACCGAGCGGCTCTCCGAGCACGGCTGGAAGGACCTCACGAACACGCGGGCGAGCATCGAGCTGGGCGGGCTCGAAGTGCGCCTGGTGGGCGTCGACGACCCGCATCTCGAGCTCGACGAGATGCCCGCACCAGCGGATCCGTCGCCGCCGCTGCCCGCGCATGGCAACGTGCTGCGCCTCGGGGTGGCGCATGCGCCCTACCGCCGGGTGCTGGACTCCTTCGTCGCCGACGGTGCGGATCTCATCCTGGCCGGCCACACCCATGGCGGTCAGCTGCGCCTGCCCGGCGTCGGCGCACTGGTCACCAACTGCGACATCCCCCGCCAGCAGGCCCGCGGCCTGTCCACCTGGCAGGGCGTGCCCCTGAACGTCAGCGCGGGCCTGGGCGCGAGCCCGTATTCGAACTATCGACTGTTCACTCCCCCGGAGGCGACCTTGCTCACGTTGCGCGCCCCGAAGCCGTCACCGGTGTCGTGACCACTCGCCGGGCCTGCTAAAGTTTCTCCTCGATGGCCCGCTTCGGCGCGGCATCACCGGGGTGTGGCGCAGCTTGGTAGCGCGTGCCGTTCGGGACGGCAAGGTCGCAGGTTCAAATCCTGTCACCCCGACCAACGAGAAGGGCTGCGGGATCGCATATCGATCCCCGGCCCTTCACTCATTCCCCACGCCCTTCCGTCGGCCCTTCCGGAATGCTCCGCAACAGCGGTCGGCGACTCCCGGACCCCGATACCGCGTCCCTCTCCGCAGGAATTGCGGAACCCCTCAAGAATGGACATTTCGGGCAAAGAATCAACGCTCGACCTGCGGACTCCGAGCGCCGCTCGCCCGGTGCGACCATTCCGCACAATTGAACTACAACGACGTAACTACCATAATGTGATTCGAAATCCGATGGGAACACGAGGCAATTTCATCATTTTTGGCAAAATCTTCGCAAAATCGTGTTCGCTGGAGCGCAAACTCCCCTGTAGCCCCTCCATCACCTGCACATACAGTGTCCAGCGGTGCTGCATCCGCTCAGGCAGTGCTCACCGGGCTGCCGCCTTCCCGTCACCGGCCCGGTCGCTTCCTCCACTTCCCTGGGTGACGGGCGCTGGTCTCGTGCACGTCGTCCTCGACGCTGCACCTCCCCATGCGTGGCGCCGGAGAAAGTGTTCCCCCACGATGTTCCCCACAGCTCCACGAGGCACGCACCGGGCACCCGGTCGCGCCGTGATCGACTACCGGGGTCTCAGCGCCCCCGTGGGTCGAGGTGTCGGAGGCGCCGCCGTGATCGGCGCCGTCTCGGCGACCGCCGTCCTCACCAGCGGTGCAGCAGCCACTGCCCAGGCACCCGCGGCTCCGGCCGTCGGCACGGTCCGCGGCATCGCCCCCAGCGTCACCCCGAGCCTCGCCCCCGGCGTCGCCCCGGCCAAGAAACAGTCCCAGTTCACCTCCGTCAAGCTCCGCCTCGGGGCGCGCGGCGCAGCCGTCTCCCATCTCCAGGAGCGGCTGAACGCGCATGGCTCCTCGCTCAAGGTCGACGGTGTGTTCGGTTCCGCGACTCTGCGCGCCGTGCGCTCCCAGCAGTCGCGGGCAGGTATCGCCGTGGACGGCGTCGTCGGCCCCATGACCTGGGGGACGCTGACCGGCGGGACCTCCACGGCACCGAGCACGAGCCACTCGCAGCCCAAGCTGCGTGTCGGGTCGCGTGGCAGCGCGGTCAGCACGCTGCAGAAGCAGCTCAACGCCTCCGGCGCCTCGCTGCGGGTCGACGGGGTGTTCGGGCCGGCGACGACCTCAGCCGTGCGCGCACTGCAGTCCGCCGCGGGGATCGCAGTGGATGCCGTCGTCGGCCCCCGCACCTGGAGCGCCATCGGCAGCAATGTCCGCATCCCCGCGGATTCCGGCAGCCGCGATGAGGGGCGCACGCCCGTCAGCGGCACCACCGTGCGCGGGCAGGCGATCATCGATGCCGCCCGTACGCAGCTCGGTGCCCGCTACCACTGGGGCGGCCAGACGCCCTCGACCGGCTATGACTGCTCGGGCCTGGTGCACTACGCGTACAACCAGGCAGGGATGAACCTTCCGCGCAAGACGGCCAAGGGCTATGCCTTCGGCGGGCGGGTCATCTCGCAGTCCGAGGCCCAGCCCGGCGATCTCGTCGCGTTCACCGGTAACAACTACGGCCACATGGGCATCTATGTGGGCAACGGCAGGATCATCGACGCCTCCAGCTCGCGCCAGCGGGTCGTCGAGCGTTCCCTCTGGAACGCACCGCACGTGTTCGTCACCTACCGCTGAGAATCCCGGCGGTCCGCGGTAGACGGACATAAGGCCACGACGGCCTGCTCGACGCGAGAGCGTCAACGGGAAGGAGCAGGGCGACGTGAGGGAGCCCGGTCGGCCACACCGACCGGGCTCCCGTGCGTCCGGCCACCTCAGTCGCGGCCGACGCGGCGCGCCGACCACCGACCGGCTGCCGGCACCGCGACCGACAGCACGGCGCCGGGCACCTCGGGCCGCCTCCCCATGGCAAACTGGATCCGATCATGGTCGACGACGTCCTCCCAGGAGAAGCAATGCCCGATCCACTCGCCCTCGTCCCGCTGCCCCAATCCGTCGTCTGGTCGGGCGGCACATGGGAGACGAGCGATCCGTGGGAGGAGCTCTCCGTCGGACTCAACGACGCCCTCCAGGCCACCGAGTACGCGCTGTCGATCTCGCCGGCCGGGGCCTCCCTCAGCGCCGGCAGCGAAGCCTCGCTGGCCGACGGCCGCAACACCTTCGCCCAGATCGTCACCGGGGCGAACGGCTCGATCCCGTGCGTGACGATCTCCGACCGGCCGAAGTACGCCTGGCGCGGCATGCACCTGGATGTCTCCCGTCACTTCCTGCCGCCCGCGGAGATCGAGACCCTCATCGATGCGATGGCGCTGCACCGCCTGAACATCCTGCACCTGCACCTCACCGACGACCAGGGCTGGCGGGTCCAGATCAAGGGATACCCGCGGCTGACCGAGATCGGTGCCTGGCGCGAGCAGACCCTGATCGGCCACATGGGTGAGGACGAGGAGAGCTGGACCTTCGACGGCACCCCTCACGGCGGCTCCTACACCCAGGAGGAGCTGACGGACCTGGTCGAGTACGCCCGGCGCCGCGGCATCATGATCGTGCCCGAGGTGGACCTGCCCGGCCACATGCAGGCGGCGATCGCCGCCTACCCCGAGCTGGGCAACTTCCCCGAGCAGCAGCTCGGGGTACGCGAGGTCTGGGGGATCTCCGATCACGTCCTGGGCGTCTCCGACGAGGTCTTCGACTTCCTGCGCGATGTGCTCACCCAGATCGCGGACCTCTTCCCCGCCCCGTACGTGCATATCGGCGGTGACGAATGCCCGCGGGTGGAGTGGGAGCGCTCCTCCGCCGCCCGTGCTCGGATGAACGAATGGGGCCTGACCCGGGTCTCCGAGATCCAGGGCCGATTCACGCAGTTCGCCGCCGACGTCCTCGCCGAGAAGGGCAAGCGGATCATCGCCTGGGACGAGGTGCTCGAGACTCATCTGCCCGATGACACCGTGGTCATGAACTGGCGCCACGGCAACGGGCTGAAGGAGGCGACCTCGCGCGGCTTCCGCACCATCATCGCGAACAACGAGCACACCTACTTCGACCACTACCAGGCGACCCCCAAGGATGAGCCGCTCGCGATCGGCGGGCTCACCACCGTCAAGGATGTCTACACCGCGAAGTTCTCGCCGCACGCGCTCGATGAGGACCAACAGAATCTGCTGATGGGTCTGCAGGGCCAGCTGTGGACCGAGTACATGCCGTCGGCCGAGCAGGTCCAGTACATGGCCTTCCCCGGATGTGCGCCCTCGCCGAACGGGCATGGGGCTCCCCGGAGCAGAGCTGGGAGGAGTTCGAGGAGCGGCTGCGCGCCCACCTGCCGCGCCTGGACGCCTTCGGCATCAGCTACCGCCCGCTGGACTGAGATGAGCTCTTCCCACCAGGACGCCCACCCCTACGGCCGCTCCGCCGACGACGTCCGCCGACGGAACCAGCGGCTGCGCCGCACCCGACGGCTCCGGGCGACACAGCTGACGATCTTCTCGATCCTCGCCGTCACCCTGATCGCGGTCGGCGTCTACGCGGTCGGCGAGCTCAGCGAACCGGTGGCCGATCCCGGGGTGATCGCACAGAAGCCCTTCGGCGACCCGCCCGTGGAGCTCTCCTGCCCGGAGCCCGGCGCCGTCCCGCTGCCGCCCGGGGAGGTCACGGTGACCGTGCTGAACGGCACCCGCCGCAGCGGCCTGGCCGGTGACGTCTCCGAGCAGCTCGCCGACAGGGGATACGGGGTCGAGAGCCCCGGCAACACGCGCAACGCCACGGGCCCGGCCACCATCGTCCACGGACCCCAGGGCTACCTGGCCGCGCAGTCCGTGAGGGTGCAGATCCAGGGCGCGGAGCTGAGCCTGGACGAGAAACAGGAGGGGAACGCGGTGACGGTGCTGATCGGCGACGGGTTCAGCGGGCTCGAGGAGGAGTCGGCGGCCTCCGCCGCGCTCGAGGAGCCGGTTCCGACGCCCGAACGCTGCTGAGGCTCGTCCCTCGCAGCACGTCGATCAGTCCTGCGCCCCACCGACTGATCTCCTACCGCTCGTCCCTCGCAGCACGTCGATCAGTCCTGCGCCCCACCGACTGATCTCCTACCGCTCGTCCCTCGCAGCACGTCGATCAGTCCTCCCACGCGCGTCGATCGGTCTCCATGCGCAGCCCGATCCCCAGCGAGACCCCGCCGCCGAAGAGCAGCAGCAGCACGATGGTGCCGAAGAGGACCGCGGTGCCGGTCGATCCGGGCATCAGCCCCACCAGCAGGCTGTTGATGCCGCTGACCTCGATCACCGGCTCCGCGGACGCGCTGATGTCCGGGTCGACATCGACCACCAGGGTCGCCTGGACCGGAACTCCCGCGCTGTCGCGGACGTCGTAGGTGATCGGCGTGGTGCTGCCGGTGAAGCCCTCGACGGGCTCGAAGGTCACCGTGCCGTTGTCCCCGACGGAGAAGGTCCCCTCCCCCGGAATGAGCAGCCGGGTGCCCCGGCCGTCCTCGAGCTCGGCCAGGTTGGTCGCCTCGAGGGAGCTGATCCGCAGAGTCTCGGGCAGCAGCGGCTGGGCACCGCTGCCGGCGGTGTCATTGCTCAGCACGTCCACGGTGACCGGGGTCTGCGGCGCGGTGCGCCCCTCATCCTCGCGCGGCGTGGCGACGACCCCGAGACGATCACCTCCACGGTGGCCTGGACCAGGTTGTCGGCGTAGATGCCGCGGGCGACGATCCCCACCGGTGCGGCGGTGCCGGTGAAGCCCTCCACGGGCATCATCACCACCGTGCCGGTCTCGTGGTCGATCCGCCAGGTGCCCTCCCCCGGGACGACCAGCTCGGCACCGTCCGCGGAGGGTTCCGCGCCCTCGGGGGCCGCTGCCGGGTCGAAGCGCAGCGAGTCCGAGCTGATGTCTCTGCTGCCCGCACTCATGTCGATGCCGATCACGGTGCCGGGCGCCCCGGCCACGGTCTGCGAGCGCAGGATCGGGTATGCCGTGCTGAGCTGTGCGGTCGAGGCGGTGTGGCCTTTCCCGTCCCCGCCGGTGATGCCCATCGGCGCGGTCTCGCGCACGTCGTCGCTCTCCGGTGTGAAGCGCACCGTGGCCGCCGCGCGATCCAGCGCCCAGGTCCCCTGTCCTTCCACCGTCACCTCGGTGCCGTCCTCGGAGGCGCGGTGGGCCTCGGAGGGGCCCAGCGGTTCCAGGCGCAGCGTCGCCGGGTCGACATACTGCTGCCCCTCTCCCACCACGAACAGGATCTCCTGTCCGTACGGGGCGGACCAGTCGAGGTCGGAGATGATCGGGACCGAGAGCGTGATCCGGCCGGCCTGCTCCGCCGCGCCCTCGTCGTCCTCGATCACGAAGCGGACCGGGTCGAGCTGTCGGCCGAGCCCCGGCCCCGAGGGGGTGTGGGTGATGGTGCCGCCGTCGGCCGCGAGCTGCCAGGCGCCCTGGTCGGGGACCAGGGCCCGGCTCCCGTCGGTGAGCACTGTGGAGCCGGAGGGCAGGTCCCCCAGCTCCAGGCGTGTGGAGCCCTGGTCGGGGACGCTGCTGGGCAGGTCGATGCTCGTCGCCTCACCGGCCGAGCCGCGTGCCGTGATCTCCTCCAGCTCCAGCATCTCGGGGTGAGCCGGACCGGCTCGGAGCGGCCCGCGTGCAGTCCGCCGATGGTCAGCTCGATCGGTGCAGTCGGACCTTCCACCCCGATCAGGGGGGTGAAGACCAGCTGGTCGGCGAGCAGCGACCAGGTCCCCTCCCCCTTCACCTCGAGGCTGCGGGCGTCCTCCCCGAGACTCATCTGCGAGAGCGTGCTCTCACCGGCGCCCTCGGGCAGGACCAGCTGGGCCGAGTCGAGGTCCACCTCGTCCTCGAGACCGTCCTGGATCAGTGCACCGAGCGGGATGCGGGTGATCGCGCTGGGGACCATGTGCAGGGTCTGCGTCTCGGCCGGGAACTCGAAGGAGCCGTCCTCCCCAGCGCGGTGGCCGGGAGCGCGGTCGACAGCGCCAGCACACCGGCTGCGCACAGCGCCGCCGCACGCGCGACCAGGGATCCCGGACGTGCGCGCGAGGAGCGACGCGGCGACGGCTCGAGCATCCGGCCAGGGTAGCAACGCGTGCCTGGGGACCGGGGAACACCGTCGGCCGGATACGGCCCGCTCGTAGAGTGTCGTCATGGATGCGCGCCATGCTCCCTCCCCCGCCGCGGCCGACGGCGCTGCGCTCGGCGGCTCCGTCCCGGACGCCGCCCTGGATGTCTCTGCGCTGCCGCCGCTGGAGGAGGTGCTCGAGCTGCTCACCGAGCCGCTGGCGGCCTGGATGCCCGCCCAGCGCTGGTACGCCCATAAGGGCTCCGGGTCGCCGCGCACCGGGATCCGCGGCTGGGCGCCGTTGCGCGTGGCCCCGGATCATCTGGTGGTGCTGGTCGTGGTGGCCGTGTCCCTCGCGGGTGGCGGCGAGGCGCTCTACCAGGTGCCGCTGGTGCTGCGGCGCCCCGGCACCGCGCCGGAGGGGGCCGACGAGGGTGCGCGGGTCGGGACGGTCACGGTCCGCGGCAGTCCGCTGCGCGTGGACGATGCCACCCGAGATGCGGACGGGAGAGCAGCGATCATCGCCATCCTGGTCTCCGGGGAGGGTGCTCTGGGCCCGTCCCTCGGCCTCTCATCCCATCGCCCGGTCCCCGACGCACCGCTGCCAGTGGGCCGCGCGATGCGGAGCCGAGTCCTTCTCGGGGAGCAGTCCAACACCTCCCTCATCGTCGAGATCGAGGGCGCCTCCCCGCTGATCGTGAAGCTGTTCCGGGTGCTGCAGGACGGGCAGAACCCCGATGTGGTGCTGCAGGGCGCGCTGACCGCGGCCGGGAGCACCCGGGTGCCCGCGCTCATCGGCTCCGCGACGGTGGCAGTGGACCGGATCCGCACCCATTCGCTGCTGGCCCAGGAGTTCCTGCCCGGGGTCGAGGACGCCTGGCGGCACGCACTGCGCCTCGCCGCTGCCGGCGAGGGGAACGAGGAGGAGATCCGTCGTCTGGGGATGACGGTGGCGGAGGTCCATCGCGACCTCGCCCGGGTGCTCGGCACCGTGATCGCGGACTCCGCGACGGTGGGGTCGATGGTGGCGCAGATGAGGCAGCGCCTCGCCGCGGTCTCCGCCGAGGTGCCGCAGGTAGCGGTCCATCGCGGCGTGCTCGAGGGGCTGCTGGAGGCGGCGCTCGAGGTGCCGTGGCCGGCGATGCAGCGCATCCATGGCGATCTCCACCTGGGCCAGGTGCTGCTGTCCCCGGAGCGGGGGTGGGTGCTGTTGGACTTCGAGGGCGAGCCGCTGCGCCCGCTGGCCCAGCGCAACCAGCCCGATTCCCCGCTGCGGGACGTGGCCGGCATGCTGCGCAGCCTCGACTACGTCGCCGGCGCGGTGCGGCAGGAGCACGGGGTCGATGCCGCCGCATGGACGACCGGCGCCCGTGCCGCCTTCCTCTCCGGGTACGGGCAGGAGGCCGGGGAGCCCGCAGATCCCACGGCCCGGGCTGTCCTGCTGGCGGCGTTCGAGGCCGACAAGGCCGTCTACGAGGCGCTGTACGAGGCGCGGAACCGTCCGGACTGGCTGCCGATCCCCGTGGCCGCGCTGGAGCGGATCAGCGCACCAGGCGCGGCGGCGTCAGCGGGCTGAGCGCCGAGGACGGGCTGGTGGTGGCCATCGGAGTCAGCGAGCCGGGCAGGAAGGGTGCGCTGATCGCACGCACCGCGACGCGGACGCCGACGACGATCTCGAGCAGGTCCCCAGCCGCGCTCGTCCAGCTCGCGGTGGTCATCCCGGCACCGGCCCGCTCGGAGCGGCGGTGCATTCCCTGGGAGGTCGCGACCCCATCAGCGACTCCGAGCAGCTGCCCGGTGGCGCTCTCGGAACCGGTCGGGGCACCGGTGCTCACCAGCAGCGCGCTGACATGGCACATGGTCTGCAGCCCGCGCCAGGAGTCGCCGGAGGAACGGTCCCGCTGGGGGCGATGATCACGGAAGTCGAGCAGACCGGGCTGCTCCTCGAGCACCGCAGTGGTGACCGCGGTCAGCAGGTCGTGCATGCGCTGATGGGTCTGGTCCTGGCTGGGGATCGCATCGGGTGCGCCGGAGGGGAGGGCTGACATCGCCGTTCACCTCCCACCCTTGTGCCGCACCCGGGGGGCGACGGCGTCACGCTGCACCGCTCGGCCGGAGCGGTGGGCGACCAGAGTATCGATTCCGGGCGTCGCTGCCGATGGGGAGAACTCCCCATCGACGTCCCGCCCTACTCGTCGGCAGCGGTCGAGACGAACTCCACGGGCGCGACCGAGGAGTAGCGGTCCTGCCGGATCGACACCACCCCCACGCCGCCGATGAACGGGGCCAGGGCCTGCGGGTTCTTGCCGGGGTTGGCGAGGATCACCTGGAAGCCGAAGTGGCGGAACGACTCCATGGCAGCGGTGATGAACTTGCCCGCCCCCTTGGAGAACGCCTCGTCGATGATGATCGGCGCGTATCTGGGGACCTCGTGGCCGGTGCCTGCCAGCTGGTAGCGCAGGGCCGCGGCGAGGCAGAAGGTGGCGAGCCGCTCGTTCTGACCGCCCGAGAGCGGGCCACCGGACTCATGGGCGTGGACCACGGTCCCCTCGGCATCGACTTCCTCGGCATGGAAGTGCACATGGCGGCGCACATCCAGGATCACGCGGGAGACCTGGTCGTCGCGGGTGCGGGCCGCGCCGATCATGTCCATCAGGTGCCGCAGCGAGACGAAGCGCTCCTCGGCCAGGTCGCGATCCCGCGAGATGTCGTTCAGCGCAGTGTCCGCCACCGCCTCCTCCAGGGCGCGTTTGAACTCGTCGAGCGCGGCCAGGTGCACCGGTCGCATCGACAGCTGCAGGAAGCGTCCGGAGTGGAACTCGACCTGCGCCAGGAGGGAGTTGATCCGCTGCAGCCGCTTGCGGATCTCCGCCGGCTCCCGGGCGATCGCGGTGGCCAGCGCCTGCACGTCACCGAGGGTGTTGCCGGTGAAGAACTCGAAGAAGCGGTCCTCGACCTCGGGCAGCTTCTCCTCCTCGATCCGCTGCAGGATGGCGAGGTAATCGTCGACCCCTTCGAGCGTCGGGGCGGTGTCCCCCGCCTGGGCGGGCCAGCGGCGGGAGAACTCCCGCATCGCGGTGCGCATGTCCTCCTCGGCGCGGGAGGTGCGACGGGTCAGGTCCATCAGCTCCGCGTCCAGGGTCGCAGAGGCGTCCTTGGTGACCTGGTCGATGGTCGACAGCACCAGCGTGGGGGCGATCGCGGCGAACCGCTCGGCCAGCTCCTGCTCGATCGCGGGATCGAGCGTCGACTCGGCGACCCGCTCGCGGGCCCGGACCAGGCGCTCTTCGGCGCGCTCGGCCTGCTCCCCGAGCTTGCCGGCACTGCGCACCACCTCCAGCAGCTCCTCGTCACTGCCGGCGATGGACTGCTCGACGTCCTCGATCTGGCGTGCCAGCTCGGCCAGCGCGGCCGAGCCGTCCTCCGCGGCGCGCACCATGTCGCGCAGGTTCGCCACTCGCCGGGCCACCGAGGCGGCGTCGATGTCGTCCCAGGTGACAGCGCTGATCATCTGCAGCGCGTAGAGGCGCTCGCGGCGCCGCTCCCGCTCGGCCTCGACGTCCTTGCGTCGGGCCTGCGCCTCGAAGAGCGCCTGCTCGGCGCGGGTGCGCTCGGCTTCGAACACGGCCCGCTTGGCGCGGTTGTCGAAGCCCAGCACCCACTGGGAGCGGTCGTTGATCTGGCGGTCGGCGTTCTTCTCGTGCCGGGCGGCGGAGTGCTTGATCTGCCCGGAGCGCAGCACGGCCCGGGTCAGCCGGGTGAACTCCTCCAGGCTCTCGGCGCAGGTGTAGTCCATGCGAGAGGCGATCTCGTGGGACAGCCAGACATGGAACTCGCCGTCCTTGACGTCGAGCTTCGCCGCCAGGGAGCGGTCATCGATGTTCTTGGCCGGGCGGCGCAGGTCGGTGTTGACCCGGTTGTAGGAGATCCGGCGGCGCAGCCTGGTGCGGTCGATGACGGCGGCGACCTCGCGGTAGATGCGGTCGGGGACCAGGATCGAGCGGGCCAGGCCGCGCAGCGCCTGCTCGGCGGCGGCCGTCCACTCCTCCTCCCCGGTGCGCACCTGCAGCAGCTCGGCGGCGAAGGGCAGCTCGGCAGGCGAGATGCCGACCTCGGCGGCGATGTGGTCGCGCAGGGCGACGTCCTCGGAGTGGAGGTTCGAGGCGCGGGTGGTGAGGGAGGTGAGCTCCTCCCGGGTGCGGGCGAGGGTCTGGCCCAGCTCGCGCACTGCCGCCTCGGCCTCCCAGCGGGCGGCGTCGGCCCCCTTCTCCTCATCCTCCAGGGACTCGCGCAGCGCCGTCACCTCGCGCTGCAGCGCGAGGAACATGTCCTCCCCCGCCGGGGTGCGCAGCTCGACGGTGGCGAGCTGGGCGGCGAACTCTGTGCCACGCTCGCGGCGCCGCTCCCGCTCCACCTCGAGGCCGGCGATCTGCTGCTTCCAGTCGTCGATCTCGCCGCCGCCGGCGCGCTTGCGCTGCTCCTTGAGCTGGGCGAGGTCGGAGCGGGCCTCGGTGACGTCCTGGGTGAGCCGGCGCTGCTGCGCGGCGAGCCGGTCCCGCTCGAGCTGGAGCCGGTCGGTCTCGTCGCCCAGCAGCCGCACCAGGTGCTGGGCGGCGAAGACGTCGATATCCGCCCGACGGTCCACCAGCGCGCCGCCGCGCTCGCGCATGGCGGCCCAGTCCTCGTGCGAGCCGCGCAGGGTGCGCAGCAGCTCGCGCTGCTCGCGAGCGGTCACCAGCGCCTCGTACACCTCGGAGAGGTTCTGGAAGTTCGCCAGCGCCTGGTCGGCGAGCTCGAAGGTGCGCGGGGCGTCGAGCATGTAGTCGCGCAGCAGAGCGTTGACATCGCCGAGCTCCTTGGCGGACTGGATCTTGTGCAGCAGCCCCAGCGCCTTCTCGTCCGGGATGCCCAGCAGCTGGCAGAACGCGGCACGGTACTCACGGAACTGACGGAAGGTCTGGGTGCCCGGATGCGCGGCCTCGAGCGCCTTGCCCTCGATCTGGGTGGAGACGAACTGGCGCAGATCCGTGACGTCCAGAGGCTTCCGGGCGATGACGTACAGGCTCTTGACGTCCGAATCCGCGGAGTGGCCGGCGTGCAGCAGGAGCAACCGGGAGAGCTGGATGGTGCCGCCCTTGCCGTCGCTGTAGCGCAGGGTCAGCACCGACAGGGTGGTCTTCTCCCGCAGCACCTCCTGACTGAACTCGCCGGAGGCCTGGTCATAGGCCATCGCCCAGGCGCCGCGCACATAGCTGGCCACGGTGCGGCGGTACTTCGACCGATTCGGGCCGGCATCGGACGCCGCAGCGTTGAACTGCAGGCCGCGCGGCGGCGTCAGCAGTGCGCTGATCGCGTCCAGCAGGGTGGACTTGCCGGTGCCGGGACCGCCGGTGAGGAAGAACCCCTTGGAGGAGATCGCCAGGTCATGAGTGCCGTGGAAGGTCCCCCAATTGGAGATCTGCACGGCGACCAGCCGCCACTGCCCGGGATGGGGGTGGTCGGGGTCGCGCTCCACCGGCTGGGCGGGCGCGTCGGTCTCGGCCATGCCGGGGAGGTCGAGGGTGTCGGCTGCGGATTCCACCCCTGCAGGGTACCGGGAGCATCCGCCCGGGCGGGCACCGCGCGGGGCGCGCCTCCACCCGCCGATCACCTTGCTATAGTCGCGAAGCTACCGGGGATCACCCCGCAGCGGTCGGCCCCCCTCGATCGACCCTCCGCCCAGCGATGCGCAGCGACCGAGTCCCGGATCCGTCCGACGTCGTCAGGAGTATGGATGCAGGACGTGCCGAGCGATTCCGGCTCGCCGGATGAGCACGGCGCCGCCACCTTCGACGGCGCCCGCGCTGACGCGTCATCGACGGTTCTGCAGCGCACCGATGCTCTCGCCTCACCCCTTCTGTGGGGGCAGGCCTTCCCGGTCGCCGCCTGGAAGCAGGTGCTCGGCGAACGCTCCGTGACCCTGTCTCTCGCGGACGGTCCCGCCACGCTGCTCGGCGCTCGCCACGGTCACGTACGGCGCCACGGCCTCCTCGCCGCGGGACGGCACGAGATCCCCCTGGCCGAGCACGACGACGACTGGCTCTGGGTCGACGACGCTGCAGGCGCGGTCACCTGGACGCTGCCGGAGCGGGTGGAGCTGGCCCCGGTGACCGTGGTGATCCCCACCTACCGCCGGGAGGAGGACGCCCTCGCCCAGGCCCGCCGCTTCCTGCAGATGGAGGTCGTCACGTCCGTGGTGGTCGTGGACCAGGGCGGAACGCTGCCGGACCACCGCGAGTTCGCGCATCTGCTCGCCACGCACCCGAGCCTCCAGCTGGTGACGCAGGCGAACCTCGGAGGTTCTGGCGGCTATGCCCGCGGGATGCTCGAAGCCTCCCGGGACCCAGCCGCAGCGGTGCTCTTCTCCGACGACGACGCGGTCCTGTCCGAGGAGTCCCTGCGTCGGATGGTGACCTACCAGGCGCTGTCCGCCGTGCCCACCATCGTCGGCACCCCGCTGTTCTCCGCCGCACGTCCCTCTCTCCTGGTCGCCCACACCGAGAAGGTGGACAGCAGAGCCTTCCAATGGAGGTCCAGTGATCGCAGGCGCGGCGCGACCGATCTGGCGGGCACCGGCCCGGCGGACTGGACCTTCCTGACCGCACAGGGCGAGGCGAACTACACCGGCTGGTGGGGCACCCTGTTCCCCCGGGCACGGCCCTCGAGCTCGGATACCCCGCCCCCCTGTTCCTGAAGTGGGATGACGCCGAATACGGGCTGCGTGCCACCGCGCACGGCTACCGCCACGCGGTGCTGCCGGGCACTGCGGTGCATCATCCGCCGTGGACCGCGTACCGGACGCAGATGACGTGGACCGCACGGGTCCTGCACCGCAATCGGCTGGCGGTCGCCGCGGCCTATGGTGCCGGGCGCGGAGTGGTCGGCTCCTCGTTGCTGCACCAGGCCAAGCATGTCCTGTCCGGTCATCTGCTGACCGCCGAGCTCTGGGAGCACGGCATCGACGCGGTGCGCGGCGGTCCACAGGGCTGGCTGGGCGATGACCTGGGACGCGCACGGGCCGAGGGCGCACAGATCGTCGACCGCTGGCACCGCGAGAACGACATCGACTCCGAGCTGCCGCCCACCCATCCTTCCCCGCTGCCCCTGCCCACGGCGCTGCGGCATGCGCTGGGGCGGATGCTGCGCCCCGACGGACCGCCGCGGGTGGTGCTCGACGTGTCCGCCGATCTCGTGCACTGGCGCACCACGCTCGGCGGCGATGCCCTGCGGATCATCGATGACGCCGGGAAGGTCGAGGTAGCCTTCGCGGTGCAGGGCTCGGCGATGCGCCGCGCCCTCGCACGTTCGCTGAGGTCGCATCTCGACCTGGCGCAGCGCTGGCCCGAGCTCCGGGCGAGCTACCGCCGCGCACTTCCCCTGCACACGACCGGGAGCTTCTGGTCCGCGCTGATCGCCGCCGCGGATCTCCCTGTCGGCGAGGGTAGCGCCATCACCGACGACTCCCCCGGAAGGACCTGACCATGCCGGCTCGCGGCAACGCGCTCAAGCGCCGGATCCGCAGCTCGGGCGGAAAGCTGCTGCGCCGCTTCGGGCTGCTGCCCGGCGGCATGCCCGATGGCATCGGCGACGATGCCGCCCTGGCGGATGCCGCTCTGGACGGCGACGTGATGGTGTATTTCCCGGATACCCAGGACAGTCTCTACCAGCTGCGCACCTGGTACGGCCCGCTGCGGGAGCTGCACCGCGCCCAGGGCGTGACCATCGTGTGCATGGATTCACGCACCGCTGCGGCACTGCGCGCGGAGGTGGATCTGCCCGTGGTCACCATCGCGCTGGACGCCACTCTCGACGCGATCATCCTGCGCAGCGCGACCAAACTCGTGCTCTACGTGAACTACAACCCGCTGAACACCGCGGCGCTGCGGTCGCGCTCGGCGATCCACGTCTCGCTGCTGCACGGGGACTCGGACAAGGTGGTCTCGGTCTCCAACCAGATCAAGGCCTACGACTACTCCTTCGTCGCCGGGCAGGCGGCGATCGACCGGCTGGAGCGGTATACGACGCTGTTCGACGCCCCGGCTCGCTGCATCCCGGTGGGCAGGCCGTCACTGGACACCGATCGCATCGAGGCGACGGTCCGCGCCGACGACCGCCTCACCGTGCTGTATGCCCCGACCTGGGAGGGTGGGCAGGCCTCCGCGGCCTACAGCTCGCTGTGCACCCACGGCCTCGCCGCTGTGCGCTCCCTGCTCGCTGCGGGCCTCGACGTGATCTACCGGCCCCACCCCCTGACCGGGGTGCGGGTCCCGGAGTACGGGGACACCGACCGGCAGCTGGGCGAACTGGTCGAGTCCTCAGGAGGCCGAGTCAGCACCGGTCGCCCGCTGCAACACGATTTCACCGACGCCGATCTCATCCTCTGCGACGTCTCCGCGATGATGGGCGACTGGCTGCCCACAGCGAAACCGCTGCTCATCACGCAGTCAGCGGATCCGCAGTCACGGGATGCCGCCACGGCGCTCCTCAGCATGTCTCCACGCCTGACCGTCGCCGAGGCGACCTCCGCCGGCAACCTCGCCCGAGACCTGATCGAGCACGACCTGCTGCGTGAGGAGCGGATCGAGATGATCGAGTACTACCTCGGAGACATCACCCCCGGCGCCTCCCTCGCCCGCTTCCTGGAGGCCTGCGCGCGCCTCAGCACGCGTCGCGACGAGCTGTGGGCACGGATCCAGGACCAGCAGCGCCCTTCTGCCGACGACTCGGTGTGAGCCGGGCCCCATTTCCGGGCAACCGCCTGCCCTTCCCACCGTCGGACGTCCTGACCTCCCCGGCTGTCGCGCTCCGGAACTCCCCCGCCCCTCCCCGCGTGCCGCCTGGATCAGGTCGGCGCGACTTGTAGAGTGACCAGCACGGGACGTCCCGGTGACGTGCCGATCAATTCGACGGATACGGATCTCGCTCGTGGTTCGCCACGGTCGACCCGCCGACCCGCACGAAGGGCATTTCCTATGTACTCATTGATCCTCCTCAACGGAGGGATAGGCAGCCGCACCGGCGCAGATTCGCCGAAACAGCTGCTCAAGCTCCGCGGGATCCCGATCCTGGTCTACACCCTGGTCACCGCTGATCGGGTGGAGCAGATCTCCCAGATCGTCCTGAACTACCCGCCGCAGTGGCGGGAGGACGTCGAGGCGGTCCTGAAGGCCTACGCGATCTCGACCCCCGTCACGCTCGTCGAGGCCGGAGCCTCACGGCACGCCTCGGTCGCCGCGATGATCTCGCACTGCACCAACGATGACGTGATCATCCACGAGACGGCGCGCCCGCTGGTCCGCACCAGCGACTTCCAGCGCCTGATCGACTCCGAGCACAGCAACGTCTCGCTGATGTCGGAGATCTCGTTCACCGTCGCTCCGGTCGATCCGGAGACCTCCGCTGTGACGGGGTCGCTGGACCGCTCGCGGCTGCGCAACGTGCAGCTGCCGCAGAAGTTCGCGAAGGCCGATCTGCAGGATGCGCACGCGCACGCGCTCGAGCAGGGGATCGAGTCCACCGAGGACGCGACCCTGGTCGCGGACTTCGGCCGCCCGGTCCATTTCATCGAGGGAACCGATGAGAACCTCAAGGTGACCACCAAGACCGATCTGAAGATGGCAGGGTTCCTCCTGCGCCCTGAGGAGGACGACGATGAGTAAGACCGCCCTCGTCACCGGAGCATCCCGCGGCATCGGCCTCGAGACCACCCGGCGCTTCATCCTCAACAACGACGACGTCACCACCGTGGTGATGTTCGCCCGCGCCTCCGAGGACTTCGACGCCAACGTCGCAGCCCTCGAGAAGGAGTTGCCCATCGGGCGCCGCCTGGTGCCGATCACGGTCGACGTCGGCGACCGCGAGGCCCTCAAGCAGGCCGTCACCGCCGCGTACGAGCAGGTCGGCGGCATCGACATCCTGGTCAACAATGCCGGGTACACCAACCCGGTCCCGCTCCAGCAGGTCGACATGGCCGACTTCGAGAAGACGATCAACGTGAACCTCTACGGTCCGTTCACCATCGTCCAGACCCTGCTGAACCTGGGCAACCGCTTCGACCTCATCGTCAACATCGCCTCCACGGCCGGCATCACCGGTCGCTCGGGCTGGCTCACCTACTCCGCCTCCAAGGCGGCGGTGATCAACATGAGCCAGGTGATGCGGGAGGAGCTGTCGATCTACGGCACCCGCGTGGTCTGCCTCTCCCCCGGCCGGACAGCCACTGCGCTGCGCAAGACCCTCGCACCGGACGAGGATCCCAGCACGATCATGCAGCCCGGGCACGTTGCCCAGGTCATCAACACGATGTCCTCGCCGGTCGGGCGGTTCATCGACTCGGAGAACATCGTCGTGCGGCAATGAGCCGGCGGTGACCTGAGCACGACGGGAAGGGCCCGCGCACCACTGGTGCGCGGGCCCTTCCCGTCGTGGATCGTGCCGTGCGACCCGTGTCCACCGGGGCCGCCGCGCACGCCGGGTGCGCTCCGACGGACCCCAGGCGCTCAGCTCTTCGTCGTGCTCCCCTTCCGCTTCGTGGCAGAGGTCTTGTGCGCACTGCGCGCATGCACGTAATCGCGGTACGCGACGCACACCGGCTTGGGGTCCCCATCCATCACGAGCTGGCCCTCATGCACCCACAGCACGCGTGTGCACATGCTCTGGATCGTCGCGAGCGAGTGGCTGACCAGGAACACGGTGCCGGCCGCCTTGCGGACCTCGTCCATCTTGGCCTTGCTCTTGGCCCGGAAAGCGGCGTCGCCGGTGGCCAGGGCCTCGTCGATCATCAGGATGTCCGGCACGGCAGAGGCAGAGATGGAGAAGCGCAACCGGGCTCCCATGCCCGAGGAGTAGGTCTTCATCGGGAGGTTCACGAAGTCGCCGATCTCCGCGAAGTCGACGATCTCCTGATACCGCTCCCTGACCTGCTTCTTGCTCAGCCCGAGCGCGAGGGCACCGATCATGATGTTGCGTTCGCCGGTGAGGTCCTTCATCAGCACGGCGTTGACGCCGAGCAGCGCCGGATTGCCGGCGACGTGGACGGTACCGGCGGCCGGTGGGATCAGCCCGGCGATGGCGCGCAGGAGCGTCGACTTCCCCGAGCCGTTCATGCCGATGATGCCGATCGCCTCGCCGTGCTTGGCGGCGAAGGTGATCCCGCGGACCGCCTTCACCTCGCGCACGGGCGGCTGCTTGGCCCCGCGGCGCACGAGGCGGTCCAGCAGTCCCCACTCCCGGCCAGCACCGTGTCCGACCTTCTTCGCTCCGAAGACGCGGTAGGACACGTGCAGGTCGTTGACCAGCAGGGAGAGCCTGTCGGAGGGGACCTCGAGCACCGGGGTGCTGTCGAGCTCGTCCTTGTCGGTCTCGAAATCGACCTCGTCGACGTCAGTCACGTCCGTAACGCTCCTCTCCGCCCCAGAAGATCAGGAATCCGATCACGCTGAACAGCACCGCCCAGATGACACCGAGCAGCCACATGAACCCGTCGGGTGGGTAGGAGGGCTCATCGAGGATCGATGATCGCACCAGGTAGAGGTAGACGGCCACCGGCTGGTACTCCACGATCCATCCCCAGCTGAATTGGCCGAGGTACCGGTCCACGGAGAAGATCACACCCGAGGCGTACATGAGGATGCGCATGAAATGCGGCAGCAGGTTGTCCAGATCGGGTGTCATCGCGACCCAGCGCGCCACCATGAAGGCGCAGCCGGTGGAGAAGATCCACAGCAGCAGCACGGCGGGCACGAGCAGCAACCAGTACCAGTCGATCGTGACCTTCCCGGCTATGGGCAGGAACCCGGAGAGGTACGAGATCACGCACATGACCACGAGCGCCGGCCCCAGCATCAGCAGCTCGGCCATCACCCCCGCGGTGGGCAGCACCGCGCGGGGGAACTGGACGGACCGCACGAGGTTCATGTTCTTGTTCAGCGAGTGCGCTCCCGCCATCACGGAGCGTTCGAAGAAGCGGAACATGAAGACGCCGACCACGATGAAGGCGATCGTGTTCTCGATCCCCTCCCTGCCGATCTTCAGCAGGAATCCGAAGATCAGCACGTACACCGAGGCGTTCATGATCGGGGAGAGGAGGGACCAGATCTGCCCCAGATAGGTGTTCTGGTTCTCGGATTCGGCCTTGGAGGTGGCGAGCACCTGGATGAAGGCCCGGGAGGCCCACAGCTCCTTGAAGTAGGTGCCCAGGCGCGGCCGGACACCGATCTGCTCGAGTTTGTTCTTCTCGACGGCAGCGCTCACCGAGGCCGGGGAATAGGTGCGGTTCAGCGGCGTCGGAGGCGCGGGTAGAGCGCTGGGCCCTGACTCGTCGACGGTCACCATCGGCTCCGCTCCCCCGAGGTGTCGGTTCATGGCCGCGGGTCCGCGACCTGCCGTTCATCATAACGACGTGCATCATTCCTCCGTGGTCGGCGCGACGGACCTCACGGAACGGCACTGGCGCTTCCGCCCCGTTCAGATCTTCTGCAGCGCCGTCACCAGGCCCTGCTGCAGGTCGTGGAGCCCGGTCGGCTCCGCGTACCGGTCGGCCACGGCGTCGACGGCCGCGGTGAGCGAGGCCGGGCCGCCCGTGGGCATCGTGTACTCGCGGTAGCGGTCGGCGACGGGAAAGGCCGAGTAGTAGTCGTGGAATTTGTACAGCCCGCCCTTCACCTTGTCCCCGAGGCGGATGTGCGCGTTCGGGACGCCCAGCGCATCGGAGAAGATCAGGCCGTGCAGGCTCGAGGAGATGACGGCATCACAGGAGGCAATCTCGCGAGCCACCTCCTGCGGCGTCCAGGCGACATCGATCACTCGGACCCCTGAGCCCAGGGACCGCATCCGCTCCACCACCGGGGAGGACACATCGTGGTAGTGCGGGATCACGCCGAGCGAATAGCGCTTCCTCACAGTGCCGTCCACCAGCAGCGGGGCGAGGATCCCCGGGTCGCCGAGAGCGATCTCGCGGCCTGAGAGGCTCTCAACACGCCCCAGCGTGGACCGACCGCGCACGGCCAGCAGGTCGAGGCGGGCGGGCTGCTCTCCTTCGACCGCCGCGCGGATGAAGCCGCTGCCCCAGACCCGTGGCTGGTTCGCACCCTGCCTGCGCAGGATCATCTGCACCACTGATCCGGCGCCGACCAGGTCGCAGCGGTGCGGGGCGGCCCAAATGACGCGCTTCCCGGTGATGCGCTCCACCAGCGGCGGCGTGAGCTCGTCCCCGAAGTTCAGGCGGTGCGGGAACTTCCACCGCCACCAGAAGGTCTTGATCGGGGCCATCAGGATCTCCGCTCGCGGACGGCACGCACGGTGCGCGTCAGCGACGGCCCGACGACGGGCATCGCCTTGATCCTGGGGACCAGTCGTCCACGCAGGCCGGCCAGCCTGTGGGCGGTCCACGGAACTCGGATCTCGGGCAAGGGATCCCGGTGGCGCGCACTCTCGCTCGGGGCGGTGACGAGCAGCCCGCCTTCCTCCGTGCGCATGAGGCCGAACCCAGTGGCGCGAGCCGGCCAGAACTCGGTGCCGGCCACCGGCAGCGGGACGCTCGCATCGCCGAGCACTGCCGTCACCGTCACGGTCGTGCCGACATCACCCGCTCCGATCGGCAGCCGAAGGCCCAGCAGCCGGTCCCCGAGTCGGATGGAGGGCAGCAGCTGGCGCCCCCCATGCTGATGGGGGGTGCTGAGGTGCGCGAAGAATTCGTCCGCCTCCCGCGGCGCGTCCGTGAGCCCCACCAGGAGCAGGACGCGACCGTTCTCGTCGGGCGTCAGGCCGAGCACTCGCGCCTCGGCGAGGTTCTTGTGCATCACGAGGCCGCTGTCGATCGACAAGTTCCTGGGGCCACGAGTGAAGTAGGCGAGCGTCCGATCCTGGGGCCGGGGTCCGCCTCCAAGGTTCGAGACCCCCTCCGGCGGGATCGTACGGGCCCGCTCCGCACCGAACCGGATCTCTTTCTCGCGGTCGCCGAACCGCACCACCACGAAGAGGTCCCAGACGCCGCGGCCCAGCCCCCCGTGCTCTGCGGTGACCGCGAAGGAGCGCGCACCGGGGTCGAGGTCCTGCATGGTGACGCGGAGGTCCTCGACACCGTCCTGCCCTCGCTGCTTCGCCCGCAGTCCGAGTTCGTCCGGAGCTCCGTCGAGGTCCGGGATCCGCACCGTGGCGGAGACGGTCAGCTGCCGACCGACGAGGCTCACGTCCTCGAGGCGACACAGCATCTTCGGCGCGCGGACGACCCGGTCTCGCGCCGGAACCAGCGGTTCGAGCCCGGCCGGAAGCAGACGCACGAAGTCGCCGTCCTGCCATCCGACGCGGCGCGGCGCCCCGGAGGCCAGGTGCTCGACGTAAGCGTGGAGTCCGTCGAGGTCCCGGGTGCCGAGCAGGTCGAGCATGGCGCGGATGTCGATCCCGATGACCTTCCGGACCCCATCGGTGTAGAGGTGCCCCAGCTCGTCGTGGAACGCCTCGGCGAGGCGGGTCTGCTCCGATCGGTCCAGCCTCGTCCAGCGGGAGTCCAGGGCCCGTTCCATCGTCCAGCCGAAGGGTCGCTCGAGGAGGGAGTCGCGCAGCGTACCGGGCTCCGTGTGCTGCTCGATCGTCCGGGCGAGCCGCACGGCCATCATCATCTGGGACTCGGCGGTCTGTTCGATCGGGGCGACGGGGCTGCTGTCCTCGCGGGGCCCGAGGGTTGCGTAGTCCATGTCGGCGAGCATCGAGATCCTGCGGGCGTTGAGATACACCGCCGCCATGAACGGCTCGTCCTCCCCGATCGTCGGCTCCTCGCGGAATCGCAGCCCGAGACGATCGATGAGTTCGCGACGAATGAGCTTGGTAGGCCCCTGGATGTCGAACACGCTGTCGTCCACGAGATGCGCGTCCAGGACTGTCCGCGTGAACATCGAGGACGGGATGTCCTGTGCGTCCGAGCTGCTCACCTTGCCGAGCACGACGTCGACGTCCTGCTCCTGGGCGGTCTCGACCATCCTGCGCAGTGCGTCCGACGTGAGACGGTCGTCGGGGCCGAGGAAGAGGATGAACTCGCCACGAGCCCTGTCGATCGCCACGTTCCGAGCGCCGCCCGGGGTGCCGGAGTCCTGCTGAGTGATGACCATCATCCGCGGGTCGTCGGCGGCGAGTTCGGCGAGCACCTCACCGCTGCCATCGGTGGAGCCGTCGTCGACCGCGAGGATCTCCATTGCCTCGGAGTCGATGGTCTGATCTCGCACGGACTGCACGGCATCGCGCGCATGGTCCATGGAGTTGAAGACCGGAACGATCACGGAGACCTGAGGGGTCATGAGCAGGGCCTCTTCTGTCTGGGGCGGTCACTGTCGGGCGACGATCCGACCGGGCGGGCCTCGGTCCGACATAGCGGGCGCGCGGGTGGGCGGCAGCTCTCGCTGCCGGGAAGCGTAGCACCGGACGGTTCATGGCTCCGGGTGCGGTTCCAGCGGCCGTAGGGTCCCCGGGGTCTCGAGCGACGCGCTCCGATCCCCAGCTCTTCATGAGCGGTTGCGACAAATCGGCCCGAGTAGGATCGCCACAGGCCGCAACGGTCACCAGTTGGATGTCCGCATCGCGTTGAACGCGGCGCAACCGGTCACGAACGCGCTTCGCAGATCCCTCGTGATTCTCCTCGAACCTTCCGCGCCGTCTGTGGGGCTGGCTTTCCACCGGGAACTTCAGGGCATGACCGAAGGGCGATACAGCCAGAAGGCTCCGACGACCTGAGGTCATCTTGGCACGCCACCGCCACAACTCGGGCACGAACGACAGCGGAGGCCGTCTGCCTGCGGGCGAAGGCCGGATATCCTCGGGGAGGTTGGAGACTCCCGCCACCACCGACCTGGTCGTCAGCGGAGGCCAAGCGCAGGCCGTTCAGGCTGGCCCACCACCGTGCGATATACACATTCCTGCCACCGAAGATTGGATTCGACGATGGAAATCGGCACAGCGAACACGAGGCCCCTCGTGTCGGTGATCATCCCAACGTACAATGTCGAAGATTTTGTGACCCTCACTCTCGACTCCACACTGAATCAGGGACTACCCGCCGGGGGCCTCGAGGTCATCTGCGTAAATGATGGCTCGACCGATGCTTCGGGCGAAATTCTTGAGGAATACGCCTCACGATACGACTTCATCAAGGTAGTGCATCAGGAAAATTCTGGAGGCCCCGGGAAACCCAGAAATACTGGCATCGGCGAGTCTCGCGGCAAATATCTGTTCTTCCTCGACGCCGATGACGAGTTGACGGAGAACGCCCTTCGAGACCTGGTAAGAACGGCAGAGGCAGAGGGATCCGACGTCGTGCTCGGAAAGGGGGAGGGAATCAACGGCCGCGTCGTACCGGGTCCGGTCTTCCGTGCGACGAAGCTTGATGCCGACATCATCGATGACAACGTGTATCGCACACTTTCTCCGTGGAAGCTCTTCCGGAGATCTCTGGTCGTCGACCACGAAATACGGTTCCTTGAGACGCTGAGCATCGGCGAGGACCAGCCATTCGTAGCTCGCGCCTATCTGAATGCCAAGAAGATCTCCATCCTGGCCGATCGTCCGTACGCGCGGCTGCGCGCGCGAGGAGATGGCACGAACGTCACGGCGGCGTCGCGCTCGATCGAGGACTACTTGGAGCTGGCGCGAGCCGTCATCACAGTCATCGTGGCCGAAACGGATCCCGGACGACTCAGGGACGGGATGCTCGCGAGGCCCCTCAAGCGCACGCTGCGCCCGATGCTCGGATCAAAGCTCCTTGCGCTGGACAGCACCGAAAGGGCTCGGGTCGTCCAAGAGATGCAGCGCCTCGTATCGGCGCACTACAACGACCGCGTGGCCGGCCACCTGGAGGGTCTCGATCGTATCAAGATGGATCTTGCTGTCACCGGGCAGTCGGAGCCTCTCGCCGCTCTCGTCCAGTGGGAGCACGGAGATCCCGGCAATAGGTTCGAGGTCGGTCCGGCCGGTATCCGCTACGCCCTCCCCGAGGGAGTCCGTGAGCTCGTCGACGACGCTCGTGCGCACGCGGTGCACCCACAAGCCGAGCTGAATCTGAAGCACTTCGACGTCGAGTCGGGAGTCGTGAAGATCATCGGAGATGCGACGATCCGTGGACTCCGAACGAATGAGCACGACGTAGCACTTCGCCTGCAAGGCCGGAAGTCTGGTTCGACCCAGACCATTCCTGCGCAGAGACTGGGGTCGATGGGCGATGCGGACGGAAGCGGTGTATTTTCCGTTTCGTTCACGACCATGGATCTACTGGATGATGTTTGGGATCTCTACGTGATCCAGACCATCGGAGGGACGGAGTACGCGGCGCGCCTGGGCTCGAAACGTTCACCGAGCCTGAGAGCCGAGCCACGCTACATTCAGGAGTGTGAGCGTCTGCGAGTCGTTCTGTATTTCACGAAGGGCGCTGGATTCCTGTCCTGTGATATCGGATTGCAGATCGCCGCACATCGATTACCCCAGGCGAAGGTCGTCGGGGTGGTCCCGGACCACTCCGGGAGTGTCAATTTCATTCTGTCGGCACCCGGTGCGACCGATGTTGATGCACGCGAGTCCAGGTCGAGCATGGCCGAAGGCAGGCCGAAGGCATTGGTCGTCGAGACCCTGAGCAACGACCTGTTCTCCGTCACGGCCCGGGTGGAGGACGAGCGGGAAGCGCATATCTCTTTCGACGTGTCCAACGGAAACGGCACGTCACGCGCACTGCCGGCCGAAGGGCTGTCGCTGCCAACCTCGGCCAGCGGTCTCGCCATCGAATTCGCCGCGGATGGATCCGAAAGGTTCGTGGTGAAGGGGGACCCCACGCGAAACACTGGCATCGGGAGGAGAGGGCACTGGGCACAGGGGCTCAAAGAGCGGTTCCTCGGCTGACGTTGAGCGGCCCCGGCCGGTTGGGCCACGTGGGAGGTGCCCCGATCATGACTGCGCCGGTGCCGGCGATAGCCCCGGAGAACCCACCTGCCGCCACCATCTCCATGCGGCGGCTCCATCGCCCGGACCGCCTGGAATCAGGCCTTGAACCCCGCTTCGAGTGACCGTCGACCGTGCCGGATGCCGCGCAATCTGAGGAACTCGCTGACCGATCGCGACCGAATCGCATTCTTCCTGGCGCGTGAAGTTCGTCAGATCACGGCTGCCGAAGTGACGCATATCCGCCGATCCGGTGCTCGCCCTCAGTAGAGTGGCCCCGCGGAACAGGTGCCGCGACAGCGATGGGGTCTCTCCGGACTTCGTGCCCAGCACCCCTCGGGTCGGCCTGTTCTGCGTCCCACACCACAGAAGGAGCAGGGAACAGATGAGTCAGACCGCGAGTCCGGAGACCGGATCAGGCCATCGGATGTCCGTGCCCTGGGCCCGGATGAGCAGTCTGCGCCGCCGGCTTACGCAGACTGTCTTCGCGCTCCTGCCGCTGGTGCTGCTGGCTGCGGGGCTCCCCCCGGCCATCGCGGTGCTCCCGGCGATCTATCCGCTGTTCATCCTGCTCCGACGCGGCGTCCGTCGCCTCCGCCGGCACGTGACGCGCACGGGCCTGGCCGGCGAGCACGGGATCCGCCTCCTGCTGGGGCTGCTCCCGCTCGGCGTCGCCTGGGCCCAGGGGTCCGCGGGCCCCGTCGGGTGGATAGCTGTCGCCCTTTTCGCTCTGCTCCCTCTCGCCGAGCTGGTCGTCACCCGCGTCGCGCCCGGCCGTAAGCTTCGGGTCAGCAACCTGCCGGGTATCCAGGACACGCGCGGGCCGAAATATCCGGTGAACCTCCTGCTGGTCGTCGATCTCTCGGTCACCGTACTGGCGACCATCCTGCTGCTGGTGACTGTGCCCGCTTGGACGCTGGTGATCCTGCCCGTACTCGCACTGCTCCTGGCCGGGGCTTCAGCACTGGACTCCTTCCGGCGCATCCGCGACTCGGTGGACTCGGACAACGGGCTGTACACGGCCGTGGAGGCCTACGATCCCCGGTTCGTCCTCTACTACGGGGTGCCGGCCGGATCGGCATACCAGATCGGCATGTGGATCGACCATCTCGAGCGGATCGGAGAGAAGTTCATCGTCGTGCTGCGTCGCACCTCGGCGTTCCGCGAGATCTCTGCGCTCACCGATGCCCCCGTCGTGGTCCGCACCAACATCTGGCAGCTCGACGACGTCGTGACGCCGCAGATGACCACCGCTTTCTACGTGAACAACTCCGCGCCCAACGTCCACCTCGTGCGCTACCCCCACCTCACCCATGTGCAGCTGCTGCACGGGGACAGCGACAAGGCCTCGAGCTTCAATCCTGTGACCGCGCTCTACGACCGGATCTTCGTCGCCGGGCAGGCCGCCATCGACCGCTACGAGAACAACGGCGTCCACATCCCGTCGGAGAAGTTCACCATCGTCGGACGGCCCCAGGTCGAGACGGTCCAGCAGCAGGGACCGCAGAACGTCCCGATCAGCACGGTGCTCTACGCTCCCACCTGGGAGGGGCACTACGCCGACACCAACTACGGGTCACTCCCCGTGGGCCCGGACATCGTGCGGGCGCTGCTCGCACGTGGGATGACGGTCGTGTTCCGCCCTCACCCCTTCAGCTATCGCAACCCTGAGGCGGCTGCGAACATCCGCGAGATCCACCGACTCCTCGACGAGGATGTGCAGGCCAGCGGACGGAACCACCTGTACCGGGCTCCCGCTGAGAAGGATCTGGATGCTTTCGGCTGCTTCAACGCCGCCGACGCGATGATCTCCGACGTCTCCTCGGTGGTCCCGGACTTCCTGTACTCAGGGAAGCCGTACGGCTTGGTCACGATGACCTCGACCGTCGCCGAGTTCGAGCAGGCGTTCCCGCTGGCCCGCTCGGCGTACGTCATCACCCGGGACCTGGAGAACCTCGATGCGGCGCTCGACGAGCTGCTGATCTCCGATCCCAAGGCCGACCAGCGCATGTCCACCCGCGAGTACTACCTCGGTCCGTTCGCACCGGAGAACTACGCGGACGCTTTCCTCGAGGCCGCACGGCATGTGGTCCGGGTCGAGCGCAAGCCCGTCACCGCTCGGGACGCGCAGATCGACGAGGAGGGCAACGGCGGCGCCGGACGCGCCGCTGACGAGGGCACGGACTCGGACGCTGCGGGTCGTGCGGAGGACGGCGAGGCCCTCTCCGAGCTCGACGAGCAGAACGCCGACCGCTGAGATCGTAATCGCGGAGGCCGCCGCGGGCCCGACATCGCGGCGGTCGAGCGGCATCCCCGCGCCCGCATCATCGGCGCCGCTCCGTCGGAGTCGGGCACCCCTCAGTGCTCAGCGCGCCCCTGCCGCCAGTACCCCATGAAGGACACCTGCGTGCGGTCCAGCCCCAGCTCGCTGACCAGGTGCCGGCGCAGGGCCTTGATCACGGAGGCCTCCCCGGCGAGCCAGGCGTAGAAGGCGCCGTGACCGGTGGTGGTCTCCCAGAGGATGGTCTCGTCGACGTCGACGTCCTCGAGCTCCGTGGACGTCATCGCAGCACCGTCGGCCGCAGGGCCGTCGGCCGCGGCGTCACGGAAGGCCTGGGCGTTGTTCTCGCTCATCACCCGTCGCACCGCGGCGTCGAGCAGCTCGCCGTGCGGTCGGCCCTCCCGCGGCAGCCAGGTCACCTGCACCCCGGAGCGGCTCAGCAGCTGCTGGGCGTCGCCGGCCTCGGGCACCTCGATCAGGGCGTGGCCGCTGATCGAGGCGGGCAGCGCCTCGAGGATGGACCCGATGGCGGGCAGCGCGGTCTCGTCGCCCACCAGCAGCACGGTGCGGGCGGTGCCGGGGCGGAACTCGATCCCGCCGTAGTCGGGGCCCACCAGGTGCCGGTTGGGACCGAGCAGGCAGACGGTGTCCCCCACCTGCGCGTCCCGGGCCCAGCGTGCCGCGACCCCCTGGCCGGGCTGCTCGACCGGGTCCAGGTGGAGCACCACGTCGATGTCGATCTCCGGCTGCGCGGAGAGGTTGCCGGGATGGCCGGCCGCGCGGTGCTCGCGCACGGTGTAGGTGCGCATCCAGCCGCGGTCGGCGGGATCGATCTGCAGCCAGTCGCGATACCACTGGGCATGGGTGGCGGGATCCAGCTGGCCGTCCGGGCGCACCATGGCGAAGTGGTCGGCGCTCGCCTGCGGCCCGGGGATGATCAGCTTCACCCGCAGGTCCAACGGGTGGGAATTGGTCCCGAAGTGCTCGAGGTCGGCGCTGGTGAAGGTGAAGCGCACCAGGGACGGGCCGAGCGTGCGGCGCGCGGCGACGGTGAGCTCGAAGGCGAGCGTGCTGGAGTGCTCCAGGGCGGGCACCAGCGCGGCGGGCGGCGCGGGATCGGTCGTGACAGTCACGTGGTCCTCCTCGTGGTGGTGGGGTGATGGTGTGCGGTCCCGTCCGCGGGGCAGCACCATCGGGCTGCCGGTGACGGGGTCGGTGGCGATATGGGCGTCCAGGGCGAAGACCTCGTGGGCCATCCGTGCGGTGATGACCTCGGCCGGGGAGCCCTGGGAATGGATCTCACCGGCGCGGACGGCGACCAGGTGATCGGCGTAGCGGGCGGCGAGGTTGAGGTCGTGCAGCACGATGCCGACGGTGGTTCCGCGCTCGCGGTTCAGGTCGCGGACCACGTCGAGCACCTCGAGCTGGTGGGTGACGTCGAGGAAGGTGGTGGGTTCGTCCAGCAGCAGCACCTCGGTCTGCTGGGCGAGCGCCATCGCGATCCACACCCGCTGCCGCTGCCCACCGGAGAGCTCCTCGAGCAGCCGCTCCTGCAGCGCATCGGTGCGGGTGGCCGCGAGCGCCTCGGACACGGCCCGCTCGTCCTCCTTCGACCACTGCGGGATCAGTCCCTGATGGGGGAACCGGCCGCGGGAGACCAGTTCGCGCACGGTGACGCCGTCCGGTGCGATCGGTGACTGCGGCAGCAGTCCCAGCCGCCGCGCGAGCTCCTTCCCGCGCAGGGAGTGGAGGTCGCGACCATCCAGCACCACGGTGCCGCTCTTCGGGGTGAGCAGGCGGGACATGCCGCGCAGCAGGGTCGACTTGCCGCTGCCGTTGGCGCCCACGATGATCGTGATCCGCTCCTCGGGCAGGGCCAGGCTGAGATCGTGGACGATCTCCCGACGGTCGTATGCCAGGTGCAGGTGCTGGGCTTCGATCAGTGCCATGGTCGCGAGGTCACCTTCCGGATCCGGAGGTCGGGGAACGGGTGAGCATCCACATCAGGAACGGGGCGCCGAGCGCGCCGGTGATCACCCCGGCGGGCAGCTCGGTGCCGCCGAAGAGGTTCTGCCCGGCGATGTCGGCCAGCAGCACGATCACGGCTCCGACCGCGGCGGCAAGCGGGAAGCTGGGACGGCCGGCGAGGCGCTGCGCGATCGGTCCGGCGAGGAAGGCCACGAAGGAGAGCGGGCCGGTGACCGCGACGGTCAGCGCGCACAGGATCACCGCCACCAGGATCAGCGCCACACGGGTGCGGGGCACGGAGAGTCCGAGGCTGGTGGCGGTGTCGTCACCCAGCTGCAGGATCCGCAGGCGCGGGATCAGCAGGGCGAGGGCCGGGATCAGCACCGCCAGCGCGCCGGCCAGCACCGCCGCCCGGTCCCAGGTCGAAGAGGAGAGGGAGCCGATCATCCAGTGCAGCGCATCGCCCGCCGACTGCAGCGATAGCCGGGTCAGCAGGTAGGAGATGAGCGCGCCGAGCGCGGCCGCGACCCCGATCCCGACCAGCACGAAGCGGTTGTCCGCGGCGCCGGCGGCTCCCGGCCCACCGCCGCCGGCGACGACCAGCAGCAGCACGGCCGTCAGCAGGCCACCCAGCAGCGCGAACCAGAACAGAGCCCGGCCGTCGGCCTGGAAGAACGCCATCGCGATCACTGCCCCGGCCGAGGAACCGAGCGTCACTCCGATCACGTCGGGGCTGGCCAGCGGGTTGCGCAGCAGGGTCTGGAAGATGGTGCCGGAGAGCCCGAAGGCGGTGCCGGCCAGCAGTGCGACCACGGCGGTGGGCAGGCGGTGATCCATCACGATGAAGGAGTACCCGGGCACGGCCTCACCGCCGATCACCCGCAGCGCAAGGTCCAGCGGCACCATCGGGGTGCCCACCAGCACCCGCACGATCACCAGCGCGAACAGCAGCAGCCCGGCCGCGATCGCCACCAGGGCGGGGCGGCGGCTGCGAGCAGGGCGGGGCGGGGCGGGGGCGGTCACAGTCCCACCTGCCGACGGGTGCGGATCAGGACGATGAACACGGGCACGCCGACCAGGGCGGTCATCACGCCCACCTGTACCTCGGCGGGAGGGGCGATCACCCGGCCCGCCGTGTCGGCCAGCAGGAGCAGCACCGGGCCGCCGAGCAGGCACAGCGGCACGATCCGGCGGTAGTCGCCGCCGACGAGCAGCCGGGCGGCGTGCGGGACCACCAGGCCCAGGAAGCCGATCGGACCGGCGAGCGCGACGGCCGCGCCGCACAGCAGGATGATCGCCGTGCCCAGCAGCGCTCGTGCCCGGCCCACCTTCACCCCCAGGCCCACTGCGGCGTCGTCCCCGAGGGCGAGGGCGTTGAGCACCCCGGCCATCGCGACGATCACGACAGCGCCGATCACCATTAGCACGCCGACCCGGGAGATGTCCGCGAGGCTGCGGGCGCCGAGGGTGCCGACCTGCCAGAAGCGCAGCCGGTCCAGTGAGGAGTCATCGATCATGACCAGGGCGTTGACCACGGAGCCGAGGCCGGCGGTGAGCGCGGCGCCGGCGAGCGCGAGCTTGACCGGGGTGGCCCCCTCCCGGCCGAGGGAGGCGACGGCGTAGACCACGACGGTGCCGAGCGCGGCACCGAGCAGGGCGAGCGCCGTGAACTGGGCCACCTCGGAGGCATCGACGAGATACACCCCGAGCACGACGGCGGTGGTGGCGCCGGCATTGATCCCGAGGATCCCGGGATCGGCGAGCGGGTTGCGGGTCATCCCCTGCATCGCGGCGCCGGCCACGGCCAGCGCCGCGCCGACGGCGATCCCGGCGAGCGTGCGCAGCAGTCGCGAATGGATCACCACGTGGTCCGTGAGGGAGCTGTCGTAGTCGCTCAGCGCGTCCACCACGGTGCTCGGGGAGACGGTGCGGGCACCGATCATCAGCGAGAGCAGGCAGGCGACCGCCAGGGCCAGCAGGCCCCCGGCGAGCACGAGCGGGGTGGAACGGCGCACCGCGACCGGTCAGCCGCGGACGCTCTGCGCGACCTCGACGACCGTGGGCACGAAGTGCTCCAGCGCCCAGGGCAGGCTGAGGGCGTTGGCCGCCGAGATCGACAGGGTGAGGTGGTCGTCGTCGGTGAGCACGACGCCGCCGTCGGCGACCGCCGGGATCTGGGCGAACAGCTCGTTGTCCTGGAAGTCCTCGACGGTGGTGCCGGGCGCGGCCCAGGAGTAGATGAGGTCCGAGACCAGTTCGTCGGCCCGCTCGGCGGACCATTCGAGGTAGAAGGTCTCGGAGTCGGCGGTGTTCTCGGTGACCACCTCGGCCTGCGTCATCCCCAGGGCGGTGAAGAACCGCGGGCGGGTGTCGTCGCCGAGGTACAGGGCGATGGAGTTGTCGGTCAGGCCGAGGGAGCCGGCGATGAAGGTGGCCCCGGCGACGGCGGGGTTCTCCTCCCCGACCGCGGCGAGGTCGCCGCTGATCTGCTCGGTCAGCGTCGCCGCCTGTTCGGAGAGGCCGGTCGCGGTGCCGAGCGCGGCCAGCACGTCCTCCCAGGAGGCGGTGTAGTTCGGGGCCAGCGGGCCGATCGTGGGGGCGATCTTGCTCAGCTGGGCGTACTCCTCCTCGGTGATCCCGGAGTAGGCGGCGACGATGAGGTCCGGCACCACCGCTGCGATCTCGTCGAGGTTGATGCCGTCGGACTCGTCGTACGTCGCGGGCGCGTTCTCGGTGCCCCAGCCGGCGCCGAGCTCCTCGAGCGCGGCATCGATCCAGTCGGTGGAGCCGTTGTCGTTGCCGCCCCAGGTCACGACGGGCATACCGGCCGGGACCAGGCCGAGGGCGAGCAGGGTGTCTGCATTGACCCAGGAGACGGTCGCGATCCTCGTCGGCTTCGCCTCGAGCACCGTCTCGCCGTAGAGGTGCGGGATGGTCGCGCTGAACGCCTCATCGGCGCCGTCGCCGCGGGCGGCATCGGCCCCGCCGCCGGAGCAGGAGGCGAGGGCGGGGACGGCGAGCAGGGACAGCGCGACGAGCGCACGACGGGAGAGCGTCACTACGATTCCTCCGGAGGTCGGGGCCGCCGACGATAGGCGGTTAGGTGAGCCTGACCTTATTCCGAAACATCGATGGTGCGCAATTGGCGATCGTGACAGATTCCCGGATCCGGACTCCCTCAGGCACGAGAGCACCCCTGGGCGCCGGCATGAAGCGTTCCGGATCACATTGCAGACGCCGCCGGTGGCACGCCGACGGCCTGCGCCGCGGCCACCCAGCGGCGTGGCGCCACCGCCGGACCCGCCCGCCGACCGACAGGTCAGTCGTCGGCGACGGCGACGTCCCCGGAGGGCCCGTCGGCCGGCTCCTGCCCGGAGCCCTCCTCGCGGGCATCGAGCCCGCTCACCCCGGCCTCGCGGTACAGCGCGATGAACTCGCGGGCCGTGTCCGGGCCGATCATCAGGCGCAGGACGGGCGAGACCTCGAAGTCGTCACCCTGCTCGTCGAGCAGCCCGGCGCGCTGCACCTTCGCGATCGAGGCCCGCACCTCCTTGGCGAAACCGGCCTCGTCCGTGGAGGTGGTGCGGCGGTAGGCGGCCAGCGCCTGCTGCAGCTCCGCCTCGGAGACCACGGTGCGCTGACCGCGTGAGGACTGGGTGAGCAGCATCTGCCTCAGGACCAGCATCAACACCGAGTCCAGGCGGTTCATGCCGGTCAACCGGCGCAGCAGCTTGGGGGCGTCGGGGTCCTCCTCGCTCTGCCGCACGAAGGCGACCTGGGCATCGTCATCGACGATCAGCTCGAGGAAGAGATCCGCCAGGCGGGCCTCGATCGCCGAACGGTCCCGCAGCAGCTGGGCGTACCGGGCGCCGTCACGACGCCCATCGAGGAAGGGACCCTGCAGCAGATGGACCAGCACCCGGCGAGAGTCATCCACCAGAGCCGCGCCCGGAGTGGACGGGGCCTCCCCCTCGGCAGGGGCGGCATCGGCATCGGTGCGGGGCGCAGAAGTGCTCACGAGCGCCTACCTTACCGGCGCAGGCACGAATCCGAGGCGACCGATTCCCGGGCCCGTGCGCCGAAATGCCACCATGGAGGCCGCGGATCTGGTGGAATCAGCGGAACACGCAGGAAGACCTCCGTGCGCATCGCACGGAGGAATCGACCGCAAGGAGCCGACCATGGAACTGTCCACACCCGTCATCATCGGGATCGTCGTTGTGGTGCTCATCATCCTGATCGTCCTGATCGCTCTCGGGGTGATGTCCTCCAAGCGCAGGAAGGCCCGACAGCAGGAGGCCGACCGACAGCGGGCCGCGCAGCTGCGCGACGAGGCGAAATCGCACGAGACGGCCGTCCAGGAGCGCGACCTCGAGGTGCGCGAGACCGAGCTGGAGGCCGACCGCGCCCGACTGGAGGCCGAGCAGAGGTCGAAGCAGGCCGAGCAGGAGCAGATCGCGGCCGAGCGCCGCCGGGCCGAGGCGGAGAAGCAGCGCGTCGCGGCCGAGCAGCAGCGTGCCGAGGTCGAGCACGAGCGCGGGAGCGTGCAGGAGCGTCTCGCCGAGGCCGATCGCCTCGACCCCGACACCCCGACGACGCTCCCCACCGGGAGGAGCACGGCGCACCCCTCACCGCCGACTCCCGGCGGGAGCACGGCCACGATGAGCGCGGCGCGGCGCACAGCAGCGTCCAGGACGACCGCGGCCGCACCGCTGACGACGACGCTCTCGCCGACGACACCGCGGCCCGGCCCGCTGGGCACGGCCGCCGTGCAGCGCGCCCGGCGGATGAGGAGCCGCCGGCCGACGGCTCCGAGGTGCGCACACCGGGCGATCACACCCCGGGCGATCGCACACCGGGCGATCACACCCCGGGCGATCGCACCCCGGATGATCACGCCCCGGGTGCTGCCGACGCCGAGGACGCCCACCTCGGCACCGCGCCCCGGGCAGGCACCGCGGCGGGGATCGGCGCGGGCGAGCACCACGGCGGATACCTGGACTCCACCGGGACGGTCGACGGCGCCCCGCAGCAGACCCCTCCTGCGGATCAGCAGTTCGGTCCCCCGAGCGAGCCGGGCGGCCGCCAGACCCCTCCCGCTGATCAGCAGTTCGGTCGGCCGATGCGGCACGACGCGCCGCACAGCGAGCAGGACGGCGAACTGCCTCCGCAGGAGCCGGAGCTCGACGACCCGCAGGACGGCTCGCACCGCGGTTGAGCCGACGAGAGCGGAGCTGAACGGCGGGGGCTGTACGCCCCGCACCGACGGCGGCCCGGGGACCTGGTCCCTGGGCCGCCGTCGGTGCGTCGGCCTCCCCGCGCCCGTGCCAGACTGATGACCATGCCCACCGGCCCCTCCCGCACCCGCATGGACGACCTCACCGTCGAACGGGTGCTGCGCGTGGTCGAGGCGATCCCGCCCGGGCAGGTCGCCGCCTACGGCGAGATCGGCGCGATCGTCGACGTCGGCCCCCGCCTGGTGGGCCGCATCCTGCGCACCTGGGGATCCGGGGTGCCGTGGTGGCGGGTCACCAACGCCTCCGGTGACCACCCGCTGCTCGCCCGCGCGCTGCCCCACTGGGAGGCGGAGGGGATCGAGGTGGCCCCGCACGGCCGAGGCTGCCGGATGGCCCGCTTCGGCACGGACCTCGCGCAGCTGCGGGTACGCGCCCGGCCCGCCCTCGCGGAGCTCGCCGGAGCCTGAACGTCGCGCCGCCGCGGCCCGGTCATTCGACCGGGACGTCCTCCAGGAAGTAGTAGGCCGGCACCTTGGCCGCGTAGTCGTTGCCGTCGAGCTCGCGCCAGGTGACGATCTCGGTGGATCCCTCGCGCTCCCGCGCATGGCTGGTGGCCAGGAACATCAGGCCGATGATGCTGGCGAGTCCCTGCCCGGCGGGCCGCTCACGCAGCACATCCCCGAGAGAGGCCTGGCCGCTGCGGCCCCGCACCTCGTTGATGTCCGCCGTCAGGCCGACCACATCGATGTCATTGGTCCGCACCAGATCCGCCAGCACCTCGACGCTGAGCGCGGTGGCGTCATGCACCTCGGCCTCGGCCGGGGCACCGGGATCGGTGGGGTCCTTCAGCCGGTGCTGGGACACGGAGCTCAGCAGCACCCGGGAGAGGTCCAGCTCGAGCGGGAAGGGCGTGCGGGTCGGCACCTCGTCCTTCTGCGCGAGCGCGAGCCCCTGGGCCTCCTGCAGCGTCTCCAGCAGCACTCGATGCTGACGGAAGTCCTGGGAGCGCACGAAGCGGGCCAGCGACCGGTACAGCTCCGTCTTGACGTCGAGCACCTCCTGCGCGGGCTCGTAGAGGTCGCTGAACACATTGGCGAGCCGTTCGCGCTCGTCGCGTCCGAGCGAGCGGGAGAAGTCCCGCTCCAGCAGCCGGTCCACCAGCTCCTGGGTGGTCCGGGTCCGGACGGGATCGTTGAGCATCCGGAAGAACGCGGTGAAGGTCCGGCCCACGCTGGACTGGCCCAGCAGGTCATCGCCCGCCAGCAGCTGCTCGAGGATCTCCCCGCGCGAACCTTCCGGCGAGAGGATCTGCTCGCGCAGATGCAGGTCCACGGCACGCAGATCCTCCCGGTACTGGAGGAAGTCACCGGAGAGCTCGGTCGCGATCTGCAGGATGTCCCGCAGCTTGTCGGTGGAGGCCTCGGGGCTGGGCAGCATCAGCTCACCCTCGGCGAGGTCCCGGATCTCCGCCTCGATCCGCTCCCGCCGGCGCTGCAGATCTGCCAGGCGCACGTCCCGGTCGGTCTCGGTCTCCTGGGCGAGGCGCTCGAACTGCTGGACCACCAGCTGCAGCCGCGACTGGGTGGTGGTGGGCCGATGCTCCTCGAGCGACGCGATGAACTGGATCGCGTCGATCGTGGCCGGGGACGGCTCGAAGGTGGTCTCGGTGCGCTGGGGGTCATCGCGACGGGTCAGATAGCCCTCGCGCACCCAGCCGTCGACGTACTCCGCGGCGGTGCGGCCACCGCTGCTCTCCTCGAGCGGTTCGAGTTCCTCCGATGCGCCCCCGTCGTCGCCGTCGGTGCGCTCGTCGTAATCGTCGTGCAGCAGCGGCAGGTGAGCACCGACCCGGGCGATCAGCTCGCTGCGCGGCAGCCGACGGTCGCCGGCCGGGAACGTCGCCTGCAGGATGGCGAGCACCGCCGGCGCCTTCGTCGCGGCCAGGAGGCGCCAGGTGCTGGCCCGGCGCAGCTGCTCGTAGGTCTCCTTGCGCGCGGACACGGCATCGCTGCGGCGGTCGGTCCACCGGTTCGGCTCGGTCGTGGTCACGAGGGGAGAGTCTAGCGTCCCGCCCCGCGGCGGTGACGGCCGCCCACGATCCCCGGATGTCGCCGATTTCGTTGCCAAGCTGTGTCCGGTTTGTCGCGCGATCTGCTTTCCGCCTGGGGTACGTTCACGATGTAGCGAAACTCTGCACGCCGGCGGCGGTGCACGACTTCCGCCACGTCATCGTCATCTTCGAAGGAGACCCCCATGCAGCGCAGGAACTTCCTTGTCCTCTCCGGTGCCGGCCTGGCCGCGGCGAGCCTCGCCGCCTGCGGTGGCTCCGGAGGCTCCGGCGGCGGCGAGAGCAGCTCCGAGGTCGAGGTCTTCACCTGGTGGGCCCAGGGCTCCGAGAAGGCCGGGCTGGACGCGCTGGTGGCCCAGTTCGAGAAGGACTACCCGGATCTCACCTTCGTCAACGCCTCGGTCGCCGGCGGTGCCGGCAGCGCGGCCAAGGACATGCTGCAGTCCCGCCTCCAGGCCGGCGATCCGCCGGACACCTTCCAGGCGCACGCCGGGCTCGAGCTCGCCGACTACATCGACGCCGGCCAGCTCGAGGACGTCTCCGACCTCTACGAGGAGTACGGGCTCACCGACGCCTTCCCGGACGACCTGGTCACGCTGCTGACACTGGACGATCAGATCTACTCCGTCCCCTCGAACATCCACCGCTCGAACGTGGTGTGGACCAACGTGGCGGTGCTCGAGGCCGCCGGCATCGATCCCTCCGTCGTCCCCGCCGACGTCGAGGCCTTCATCGCCGACGTCGAGAAGGCCGCGGCCTCCGGTGTCACGGGCCTGTCGATCGGCACCACCTGGACGCAGGTCAACCTGCTCGAGGCAGTGCTGATGGCAGATCTGGGCAGCGAGTCCTACAACGGGCTGTGGACCGGGGAGACCGACTGGAGCGGCGGCGACGTCACCACGGCGCTCGAGCACTTCGGCGCGCTGATCGAGCTGACCAACACCGACCGCGACGGCCTGGACTGGACCGACGCGACCCAGATGCAGATCGACGGCGAGGCCGCCTACAGCATCATGGGCGACTGGGCGGTGGCCTCCTTCCAGCAGGCGGACCTGAAGGACGGCGAGGACTTCGGCTACTTCCCGCTCAGCGGCGGCGAGGCGATCTTCGGCTTCCTGGCCGACTCCTTCACCCTGCCCGTCGGCGCCCCGAACCCGGACGGCGCGAAGGCCTGGCTGGACACCATCAGCTCCCAGGAGGGACAGGTCGGCTTCTCGCTCGCCAAGGGCTCGATCCCCGCGCGCACCGATGTGGACACCGAGGAGTTCCCCGCCTACCAGCAGACGGCGATCGAGTCGTATGCGCAGGATGCGATCTGCCCGTCGCTCGCCCACGGCGCCGCGACTCCGGTCGCCTGGCTGAACGATGTCTCGGACGCGACCAGCAAGTTCACCACCGGTGCGAGCGATGTGGCCGGATTCCAGGAGGAGCTCGCCACGATCGCCGAGTCGAACGCCTCGGCCTGAGCCGCGCAAGACAGCGGGCTCGGCTCCGGGGCACCAGCCCCGGGGCCGAGCCCGCCCTGAACCCCGGCGCGGCCGGGAGCGAGGACCCTCTATGAAGAAGCTGGTCGGACACTACGGTGCTCCGCTGCTGATGATCCTGCCGTCGATCCTGCTGATCGGCATCTTCGTCTACGGCCTGCTGGGTGTGAACTTCTGGACGTCGATGACGGACAACCACTCCGCCGCGCAGGCCTCCGGCCGGAAGCCCGTCGCCTTCGTGGGGCTGACGAACTACATCGAGCTGCTGCTGACCGAGGACTTCCGCCACTCGCTGGCGAACCTGGTGCTGTTCACCGTCACCTTCCTGGTGGGGGCGATGGCGATGGGCTTCCTCTGGGCGTGGCTGCTGGAGCGTCCGCTGCGCGGCGGGCGCCTGTTCCAGACCATCTATCTGTTCCCGATGGCCGTCAGCTTCGTCGCCTCCGGTGTGGTGTGGCGCTGGCTGCTGAACTCCAACCAGGGCGAGAACGCGAGCGGCCTGAACCGGCTGTTCCAGATGGTCGGTCTGGACTTCCTGCAGAACCCGTGGTGGAACAACATCACCTTCGGCATCGTGGCGATCGCGCTGCCGGCGATCTGGCAGCTGTCCGGCTACGTGATGGCGCTGTTCCTGGCCGGTTTCCGCGGAGTCCCCGACGAGCTGCGTGAAGCGGCCCGCATGGACGGCGCGAGCGAGTGGCAGGTCTATCGCATGGTGATCTTCCCGCAGCTGACCCCGGTGCTGATGAGCGCGATCGTGATCATCGCCCACATGTCGCTGAAGTCCTTCGACCTGATCATGTCGATCTCCTCGGCCGCCGCCTACCAGACGAAGGTGCCCGCGGTGGACATGTTCCTGTTCAAGTCGGGCTTCGACTACGCGAACTCCGCCGCGGTCGGCGCATTCCTGCTGATCATCATCGCCTTCCTGATCGTCCCCTATCTCGTCCAGCAGCATCGGAGCCGTACCCGATGAGCACTTCCGTCACCGCCCCGGCCCCGGCGCCAGCCCCGGCCGAGCAGCCGCGCCCCCGCGGGGGCGTCCCCTGGGCGCACCTGCTGCGCCTCCTCGCCATCGTCCTCGGCGTGGTCGTGGTCCTGATCCCCGTGTACGTCCTGCTGATCACCAGCTTCAAGGGCCCCGGGGACGCGAGCTCCGCGCGCGCCTGGGCCCTCCCCCAGGACTGGACGTTCTCGAACTGGGCCGTCGCCTGGGAAGCGCTGGCCCCGTCGATCGGGCGCAGCATGCAGATCGTGGTCCCCTCGACGATCGTCTCCGCGATGCTCGGCTGCATGAACGGCTTCGTCCTCTCGCGCTGGCGCTTCCCCGGCGCGGACATCGTCTTCACCCTGATCCTGTTCGGGATGTTCCTGCCCTACCAGGCCGTGATGATCCCGCTGATGCAGATGCTGCTGGCGGTGGGCGTGCCCAACGGCGTCGCCTCGCTGATCCTGCTGCACGTGGTGTTCGGCATCCCGATCACCACCCTGATCTTCCGCAACTACTTCGAGTCCGTGCCGCATGAGCTGATCGAGTCCTCGACGATGGACGGCGCCGGCATGCTGCGCACCTTCTGGCACATCGCGCTGCCACTGGCCATCCCGGGCTTCGTGGTGGTGCTGATCTGGCAGTTCACCAATGCCTGGAACGACTTCCTGTTCGCGGTGTTCTTCTCCTCCCCCGCCAACGGACCGGTGACCCTGGCGCTGAACAACCTCGCCAACGGCGCGCTGCTGGCCAACTACGGGGTCTCGATGGCAGGCGCGGTGCTGGCCTCCCTGCCCACGCTGCTGGTGTACATCCTGCTGAGCAAGTACTTCCTGGCGGGGCTGATGCAGGGCTCCGTCAAGGGCTGACGCCGAGCGAGCGGAGCTCAGTCGACGGGCGCGGAGGCCCGGAGTCCCTCACGCTCCGGCCAGACTGCCCCACCGAAGAACTGCCGTATATGACGGTTGAACGCCCTGGAGGGATTCAACCGTCATATACGGCAGTTCTCTTGTGGCGCTGCCGGTGTCGCGGCACCGGGCGTCCGCTGCCGGGTACACTCGTTCGTGAACGTTCACGTACTCGGTCCCCGACCGATCTCGAGCCCAGGAGACGCCTCACCGATGAGCACCCCGCTGCCCCCTGCCGATCACTCCGACCGCTGGTGGGAGGAGCTCCCCGCTGGCCGGAACCGCCTACGCGGTCGCGCCCATCTGCACTCGGATGCACCGGAGCTGAACCTCGACGGGGACTGGGGGTTCCGCTACGGCACCCGCGCCGATGGCACCGACCTCGGCGAGCCCGCGACCATCGCGGTGCCCGGGATGTGGCAGCTGCAGGGCTATGGCGCCCCGCAGTACACCAACGTCATCTATCCGATCCCGCGCGAGATCCCGCATGTGCCGGACGAGAACCCCACCGGCCACTACTCGCGCACCGTGACCGTCCCCGCCGAGTGGGCCGAGCAGCTCGCCGCCGGGGCGCGGGTGCTGCTGCGCTTCCAGGGCGTGGACTCGGCGGCGAAGGTGTGGATCGACGGGGTCGAGATCGGCGTGACCGCCGGTTCCCGCCTCACCCAGGAGTTCGACGTCACCGAGGCGCTCTCCTCCCCCGGCGAGCATCTCCTCGACGTCCGCGTGGTGCAGTGGTCGGTGAACACCTACGTCGAGGATCAGGACATGTGGTGGGCCTCGGGCATCTTCCGCAGCGTGGACCTGCTGCTGCGCCCGACCGGCGGGATCCATGACCTGGTCACGGTCGCGGACTTCGATCCGGAGACCGGTCACGGCACGCTCAGCGCGACCGTCTTCGACGCGGACGGCGCCGAGGTCGTGGCGCGGGTCGAGATCCCCTCGCTCGGCCACTCCGCCGCGACCGGCGTGGACCCCCTCGCCCTGGGCGAGGTGCGTCCGTGGTCCGCGGAGGATCCGCACCTGTACGACGCCGTCGTGCGCACCGAGGCCGAGACCGTCTCGCTGCGGGTGGGCTTCCGCCGCGTCGAGGTGGACGGGGACATCTTCCGCGTCAACGGCGAGCGCATCGTGTTCCGCGGCGTGAACCGCCACGAGGCGGATCCGGTCCTCGGGCGCACCCAGCACGAAGGCAACCAGGACCTCGACGTGGCGCTGATGAAGCAGCACAACCTCAACGCCGTGCGCACCTCCCACTACCCGCCCCATCAGCGCTTCCTCGAGGTGTGCGATGAGGCCGGGCTGTACGTGATCTGCGAGGGCGACTTCGAGACCCACGGCTTCCACGCCGACTCGACCTGGGGCGAGGACGGCACCGGCGCGGCCGAGGGGCCGGCGCAGAACCCGCTGTTCGAACAGTCGCTGGTGGAGCGCTCCGAGCGCTTCGTGCGCCGCGACCGCAACCATGCCTCGATCATCATGTGGTCGATCGGCAACGAGGCCGCCTCCGGCCCGGTCACCGAGGCGATGGTGGCCGCGGTGCGTGAGACCGACTCGACCCGGCCGGTGATCTACGAGCAGGACTATGCCGCGGAGTACGTGGACGTGTTCTCGCTGATGTACTCCACGATCGAGGAGTCCACGCAGATCGGGCAGCGGGAGCTGGGCCAGGAGTACCAGGACAAGCTCACCCGCATGCTGGCCAGCTTCGCACTGGACGTGCCCGAGGGGCATTTCGCGAATCCGCCGTCGATGTCCAAGCCGTTCCTGTGGATCGAGTACGCCCACGCGATGGGCAACGGCGCCGGCTCGCTGAAGGAGTACATGGCGCTGACCGAGCAGTACCCGGCGCTGCACGGCGGCTTCATCTGGGAGTGGATCGACCACGGCCTGGAGACCACCGACGCCGAGGGCAACCGCATCTACGGCTACGGCGGCGACTTCGGCGAACGCCTGCACGACGGCAACTTCGTGGCCGACGGCCTGGTGCTGCCCGACCGCACCCCGTCCCCGGCCCTGCTCGATGCCAAGCACCACTACTCCCCCGTCGGCCTCGAGGTCGCCCCGGGCAGTGCGCGGCTCACGAACCGCTACGCCTTCAGCGACCTCGGCCACCTGCGCGCCGAGGTGTCGCTGGATGCCCAGGACAGCTGGCAGGAGCTCGAGCTGCCGCAGGTCGCCCCCGGCGAGAGCGTCGAGGTGGCGCTGCCGGTGCACGACGGCGCGACCACCACGGTCCGCCTGACCACCCGCGCGGCGCAGGGCCCGGTCCCGGCCGGTCACCTGATCGTGACCGCCGACCACGTGGACGCCGAGCGGCTGCGCGCCGCCGTCGCCCCGTCGGCCGCCGATCGTCTCGCCCCGACCCGCGACGCGGACGGTTCCTGGAGCCTGGGCCCTGCCCGCTTCGACGACCTGGGCCGCCTGGTGGGCCTGGGCGCGCTGGAGATCGAGCAGGCCGGCGTGGATCTGTACCGCGCCCCGGTGGACAACGAGCGCGCCCGCACCCGCGCCCCGCTCGAGGCGCGGTGGAAGCGGATCGGGCTGGACCACTCCCGCCGCCGCCTGGTCGAGATCACCGCCGACCCTGCCGACGGGGACGTCCTCGTCGTCCGCAGCCGGATCGGCCTGGACGGCTCGGCGCTGGGCGCCGACGTCACCGAGCACTGGAGCGCGGACGCGGACGGCGTGGACGTGGAGGTGACGGTGACCCCCTCGGCGTTCTGGCCCACCGACCTGCCGCTGCCGCGGATCGGCTGGACCTTCGCGCTCCCCTCGGCCCCGGACCAGGTGGAGTACGAGGGCTTCGGCCCGCATGAGTCCTACCCGGACACCGGCGGCGGCACCACCTTCGGCCGCTGGGCCTCCTCCCTCGCAAAGTTCCAGGTGCCGTACGTGTTCCCGCAGGAGAACGGCAACCGCGCCGGAACGGTGCGCGCCGCACTGACCGGCGGGAACGGGCCCTCCCTCGCGGTGCGGGCACCGGAGGGGCTGGGGCTCGCGGTGCGCCCTTGGTCCACGGCGGAGCTCGACGCCCGGGCGCACGACGGGGCGCTGCGCCCCGACAGCCGCACCTGGGTGACCCTCTCCTCCGCGCTGCACGGCGTGGGTTCGGCGGCCTGCGGTCCGGAACCGCTGCCGCAGTACGTGCTCTCCGCCCGGGAGGAGACCTTCCGCTTCCGCCTGGCCCCTGCGATGGGCTGAGACCGCGATCCCCCTTTCACCCCTCGGCGCACGGCGACGCTCGATACCCTGGAGCGGGCGTCGCCGTGACGTCACGACACTGCGGGACAGGGAATGAGCATGGCTGAGGGGTACGGACCGGACCACGGGCAGCAGGGGCAGCGGGGACACGATCCGCGCGAGGCCGTGCCCGCCTCCAGCGCTGACCCGCCCGCTCCGGTCGGCCTGATCAGATGGATGTTCATCGTCGGCATCGCCGTGGTCGCCGTCCGCGCGCTCCTCGTGCTCAGCACCATCGTCCTGCCGGTCTTCTTCGGACTCGCCTCGACCGCGACCGACCCCGATGACGCCATGATCTCGATCGGCATCGGATCGGCCATCACGGTCGTCCTGTCCGTCGCGCTCCTCACCCTGGCGATCATCGTCGCGGTGAAGGCGCAAGGACGCGGTCGAACCGGTGCGATCATCGTCGGCGGAGCAGTGGTGCTCTCCTTCGTCGTCTTCCTCGTCGTCTTCTTCATCGGCCGGTTCCTCTTCATCACCGCCCCGGGTGCCACCGGGGGCGACGTCGATCGGATCTTCACGATCGCGATCATCGACCAGGTCGTGCAGGCGGTGCACTGGCTGGTGTTCTCGGCGGCGGTGCTCATCGGCGCCGTGAGGTCCCGCCGCTGGGCGACGCCCGATAGGCTGGAGCAGGCGTCGCCGTGACGCCATGCCATGGCAGCACCGAGGGAGAAGCATGACTCAGGGGTACGGACCGGACCACGGACAGCAGGGGCAGTGGGGGCCGGGCGGGCAGAACCCGCCGCCCCCGGCACCGCAGTGGGGGCAGCCCGAGCAGCCGGCCCCGGCCCCGCAGCCGCAGTGGGGACAGCCCTCCCCGTCGCAGTGGGGCCAGGCCTCCCCCGCTGCCGGCCCGGCCGGGTACCCGGGTGCCGCCGGTCAGTACGGCATGGGCACCGGCCCGCAGCTCGGCGCGGGTGACGGGGTCAACTGGAAGCGGGTGAAGCTCATCGGCCTCATCCTGCTGATCAGCGCCGCCGTGCTGCTCCTGCTCCGCCTCGGCATCAACCTCTCCACGTTCATCGGCGCGGATGACCTGGCCGCGTCCGACGCCGGCGGGGAGATCGGCGCCGCCGGGGTCGGGTCGAGCCTGGCGAACCTCGTGCTGTACGGCCTGAACTTCCTGGTGAACCTCATCGTGCTCGGGCTCGGGATCGCCGCTGCGGTGATGGGTCGCGGCCGGGCGCGGGTGGGCGGGATCATCGCCGCCGTCGCCATCCCCCTCTCCGCCGTCCTCTTCTGGGTCTTCGTCTTCCTCGCCGGGATCATCATGGGGATCGCCGGTGTGATCGATGACCAGTCCACGACCGCCATCTACTACGTCACGGCCGGCGCCGGTGTCGTGCACGCCCTCGTCATCGTCGCGATCATCGCGGTGGGCTCGTTCTTCGTCTTCAGCACCGCTTCGAAGAAGCTCTCCGTCTGAGACCGGTCCTCCCCGCGGCTCACGCCCCCAGCAGCAGGGTCTGCCCGTCCACGGTGACCAGTGCTCTGCCGCCGCCGACGGCGCGGACGGCGTCGATCTCCTCGGCGACGCGGGCCTCGAACGTGACCTCGCCCGTCGCGGCGTCGATCACCCGCAGCCGCCGGGTGCTGCGCGGCTGCAGCGGCTGCTCCCGCCGGGCACCGTCCATCACCACGGCGGTGCCGGCCTCGAGGGTCCCGCGCACCTCTGTGCCAGAGGTGTCGAGCGGGAGCGTCCAGGTGTTCGCCCCGTCGGCGAGCTCGTAGGCGAGCAGCTGCCCGCTGGGGTTGGTCACGACCATCGCCGCGCCGTCGATGCCGATCCTCGTGGTGAACGCCGCCGCCTGCTCCATTCCCGCGCCGCCCGGCGCGGTCCAGTCCGCCCGCTGCTCGGAGGCGATGATCTCGCCCACCGCGGTGCTGTCCGTCTCGGTGCCGGTGGCGAGCACCCGCCCCTGGTCCAGCCGCACCGACCAGTCCCCCGCCGGTGACGGGGCGGACTCCCACAGCACCGCACCGTCGCGAAAGGCGGTGGCGGTGAGCGCACCGTCGTCTGCGGAGCAGACGGTGAGCACCAGCGGTGAGGCGTGCAGCGGGTCGGCGGCACCGACCGCCTCGTCGGTGGCCGCGATGCGGCACTCGTCCTCGGGGCCGGCGATGATCCGCCCGACGGGGAATCCGGTCGCCAGATCCAGCTGGACCCAGCCCTGGCCGGGATCGAAGCTCAGCGGGACCGTGGGCATCACCCCCGTCGTGCGCAGCGCGTCGAGCAGACCGGGAGGCTGCTCGGCGCGGGCGGGCACCTCGACGCCCGCCGGGTCCGTTCCGCGGGTCTCGGCGGAGGCGCTGACCACCCAGAGCGGTTCTTCGGGGGCGGTGAGGTCGAAGCCGGAGGCCCGGCAGAACCCCTCGGTGCAGCTTCGCAGCACGATCCGGTCCCCGGCGAGCGCGAGCGGGGTGCCTTCGAAGGTCTGGGAGGGGAACCGGCCCTCGGGGTCGGAGGCCGTGGGGTCCAGCAGGAGCACCTCGGTGGAGGCACCGGTGGCGCGCACCAGTCGCTGCCCGTCGGCGGAGAGGGCGAGCACGTCGTGGGTCGTGGCGTCGACGTGGTGGACACCGCTGCCGATCAGCACCTCGGCGGCGCCCTCGGCGCGGTGCACCAGCACGGGGCTGTCGGGCCCTGGCAGGGAGTGCACGGCGTCCCCCTCGGCGAGCGCCTCCAGGCCGGCTGCGGCCCGGTCCTCCAGCGGGTCGACCCGGGTGGCGAGCACGGCAGGGACGGTGAGGGCCAGCGCGGTCGCGAGCGCCGCACCGGCCGCCACCAGGATCCGCGGGCGCGGCGCCGGGCGGGCGCGGCGGCCCGACAGCACAGCGAACAGCGTCACCCCGACACCGAGCCCGGCGAGGATGCCGGCGGCCAGGCGCAGGGCGCCGAGCACGAAGTGGCTCCCGAGCAGCACGCAGATCCCGGCCAGGGCCAGCAGCACCACCGCGGCACCGAAGGCCGTGGTCCGGTCGAACCCGGCAGCGCGGGCGGTCATCCTCTCCCGGTTGCGGTGTGCGCTCACTGCGTCACTGCCGGCTCACCGCGGGGCGCCGTAGTACGCACCGGTGGTCTCCTCCCGCAGGGCGTCGAAGTCGCCGGTGCGCAGGGAGTCACGGATCCGGTCCACCAGGCGCACCACGAAGCGCTCGTTGTGGATGGTGCACAGGGTGGAGGAGAGCATCTCCTTGGCCCGGAACAGGTGATGGACGTAGGCGGCCGTGTAGTGGGTGCAGGTGTAGCAGTCGCAGTCCTCGTCGATCGGCGCGAACTGGCGGCGGTACTTCGCTCCGGTGAGGTTCACCCGGCCGGTGGCGGTGTACACCGCGCTGTTGCGGGCCACGCGGGAGGGGGAGACGCAGTCGAAGGTGTCGGCCCCGGCGGCGATCGCGACGAACAGGTCGTCGACCTCGCTGATGCCCAGCAGGTGGCGGGGCCGCTCCTGCGGCAGCTCGTCGGTGACCCAGCCGACGATCGTGCCCAGATTCTCCTTCTCCAGCGCTCCGCCGATGCCGAAGCCGTCGAAGGCCTGCCCGTCCACCTCCATCGTGCCGAGGTCGTGGGCGGCGCGGCGGCGCAGGTCCTCGTGCTGGGCCCCCTGGATCACGCCCCACAGCTGCTGGTAGGGGCGGTGGCTGCGCTCGGCGGTGAGGCGGGTGTGCTCGGCCAGGCAGCGCAGCGCCCACAGCCGGGTGCGCTCGAGCGCCTGCTCCTGATAGCCGCGGGAGTTCATCAGGGTGGTCAGCTCGTCGAAGGCGAACATGATGTCCGCTCCCAGCCCGTGCTGGATCTGCATCGAGATCTCGGGGGTGAAGCGGTGCACGTCGCCGTTGATGAAGGAGCGGAAGGTGACGCCGTCGTCGTCGACGTGGGCCAGCCGCTCCTTGCCCGCGGCGACGTCGTCGTCCTCGCCGGAGGAGGTGCGAGCCTTCTCACCGCCGGAGAACTCGCTGGAGAGCACCTTCTTGAAGCCGGCGCCCAGGCTCATCACCTGGAAGCCGCCGGAGTCGGTGTAGGTGGGCCCGGGCCAGTTCATGAAGGCGCCCAGCCCGCCGGCCTCGTCGACCAGGTCGTGACCGGGCTGGAGGTAGAGGTGGTAGGCGTTGGCCAGCAGCGCCTGCGCCCCGAGGTCGCTCATCGACTCCGGCAGCACGGCTTTGACCGTCGCCTTGGTGCCGACGGGGATGAAGGCGGGGGTGGCGATCTGTCCGTGCGGCGTGGTGATGACCCCGGCGCGCGCCTTCTCGCCATGCCGGGCGAGGACCTCGAAACCAGTCTCCGCCGCGTGCGCCGCGGAGGCTGCGGACGGGGCGGGGGCGGGGGTCTCGGCGCTCGGTGAGGTCACCGCGTCATGATCCCACGAAGGCCCTCGTTCCATGGAACCGACGGCCACAGGGTCGCTCGGCCTCTAGGATCGACCTCCTGCCCACCTGCTGCGTTCCGTGTCCTCACCACCCCTCGAAGGGCTCCTGCGATGACCACGCCTGGCACGCCGTCCGTCCCCTCCGCTGCGCCCGCCCCGGTCTCGGACGGGCCGCGGCTGCGCCCGCTCGCCCTCACCGTCGCGGTCCTCGCGACGGCCGATGTGCTGGTCTCGATCGTGCGCTCGCCGTCGCTCCTGCCGACGGGGGCGTCGGAGGTGGCCGAGCTCGCCGTGCAGGCGTTCGTGCTCGCGAGCACCGTGGTCTCCGTGCTGCTGGCCATCGCCGTGATCCTGCTGGTGCAGCGCGCGACCTCGCGCGATGGCCGCACCCCGCTCCCCGCCCTGCTCGCCCTGGGCCTGCTGACCCTCGCGCTGCTGCTGGATCCGCTGTGGACCGCGTTCTCGGCATTCCTCGTCCCGACCTTCGGGTCGGTGGGGGGATCGAGCACCTCCGTGCAGCTCCTCGCCCTGGGGACGCACGGCCTCGACCTCCTGTGCACCCTGGCCCTGGGTCTGCTCGCACTGCTGCTGGGGATCCGGGGGACGGCGGCGCCGAGGACCGGCCGCGCCCACGCCCGTCCGCTGCACCTCGCCCTCGCGCTGTGCATCCTGGCCGTCGTGGCCGCGGTGCTCCTGCCCGTGAACCTGGTCAGCGGCCGGTTCCTCATCTCCGGCTCCTCGGTGGTCGCTGCCCTCGCTGCGGTCCCGGGGCTGCTGGCCGGTATCGCCCACGTGCTCCTGGTCCCGATCGGCGGGCTCCTCATCGCGCGGACCATGGGAGCCTCTCGGTGGCTGACCTGGGCGGTGCTGGCTGCGCTGTGGACGAGCGCCATCGCGGCGAACCTCTTCATCCGGCTGCTGATCGTGCAGCTCACCCTCGGCGCCGGCCCCGAGGTGTTCTCGCTGTGGAACGGGCTGTCCGTCGCGGTGCAGGTGATCGCCGCGCTCGCGATCCTGGTGCTCGCGGTCCTGGTGCTGGTGCGGGTGCGTCGCCCCCGGCAGGCCGGTGTCGAGGCCGGGCCCACCGCCTGAGAGCGACCGGTCGGATCCACTAGGATCCACGCAGCGCCGGGACGCGGGGAGCAGACCGCCCACGGCCCGTCGACACCTGCCCTGCGGAAGGGGATCACGATCAGCTCGCCCAGTGATCCGCCGCGCTCCCGTCACGGGAGCCACCCGCCCCGACCGGCCGACGAGGAGGGGCGCCCCGCCTCCGCGGCCGAGGCCTGGGAGCAGCCGGCGACCCCGCCGCTCGCCGACGCGCTCGAGGACTGGACCCAGGAGCCGGACCCCGCCCCCGCACCGGAGGCCGCTCCCGAACCCGCCGCGCCCCGCGCGCTGCGGTACGGCCGGGGTCGGACCTGACCAGCTGGCTCACCGGCCCGCTGCCCTCGCAGACCTCGTCCCTGGGGGACTGGGTGCAGGGTCCCGTCGAGCTGCACGCCGAGCGCGAGGCGGAGGACGCCTGGTCCACCTCCGGCTCCGTCTCCGGCACCTGGGGCCTGCGCGGTGAGGAGCTCCGCTCCCGCAGCCCGGAGCCCGTGGCCGGCACCGCCGCGGATCCGTCGGCCGCCGAGCCGCAGCGCTCCCGCCCCGCCTTCCGCCGCGAGCTGCACGGCCTGCGGGCGGTGGCACTGGGCCTGGTCGCCGTCTACCACATCTGGCTCGGCCGGGTCTCCGGCGGCGTGGACGTCTTCCTGTTCCTCTCCGCCTTCTTCCTCACCGGCACCTTCGTACGCCGCCTCGAAGGGGGCCGGCCGCTGGGGATCCCGCGCTACTGGCTGCACACCTTCAAGCGGCTGATGCCCCCTGCCGCGGTGACGATCCTGCTGGTCCTGGCCGGGACCGCCGCCTTCCTGCCCTCCTCGATGTGGCAGGTGATCATGCAGGAGGCGGTGGCTTCGGCCCTCTACCTGCAGAATCTGCTGCTGGTGCTGCTGCAGGTCGACTACCACGCCCGTGATGCGAGCGGCTCCTCCCCGCTGCAGCACTTCTGGTCCCTCAGCGTGCAGGGGCAGGCGTTCGTGGTGTGGCCGCTGCTGTTCCTGCTGGTGGCGCGGCGGGCCCGGGCCGGGAGGTCGGTGCGGCGCCCCCTCATCGCCCTGGTCGCGGTGATCGGTGCGGCGTCCCTGACCTGGTCGATCGTCTCCACCCAGTCCCAGCAGCAGATCGCCTACTTCGACACCGCCGCCCGGATGTGGGAGTTCGCCGCCGGGTCCCTGCTGGCGCTCGTCCTGCCGGTGCTGGACCGGCTCACCGGTGCCCGCCGCCCGGAGGAGGGTGCTCCCCCGCGCCTGCGCACCGCGCGCGCCCTCACCGGCTGGGCCGGCATCGCCGCACTGCTGGCCTGCGGGATCCTGGTGGATGTCTCGGCGCTCTTCCCCGGGTGGATCGCGCTCTGGCCGCTCGCCGCCGCGGGCGCGGTGGTCATCGCCGGGCACTCCGGCACCCGGTGGGGGGTGGATTCGGTGCTGTCCACGCGCCCCGCCGCGTTCATCGGCGACATCTCCTACGCCCTCTACCTGGTGCACTGGCCGATCCTGGTGATCTGGCTGCACCACAGCGGGCAGGCGCGCGCCGGGCTGGCGGACGGCCTGGCCGTGCTGGCCGGTTCGGTGCTGCTGGCCTGGCTGGTGACTCGGGCGGTGGACTCCCCGGTGCGCCGCTCACGCTGGCTCGAGGCACGCCCCTGGCGGGCGCTGACCGCGATCGCGCTGAGCTTCGCCCTGGTGGCCGGCGCGGCAGGCGGCTGGTGGACGGTCCTGCACCGCACCGCGGCACAGCCCCCGGTGGCGGCGGGGCCGAGCCTGGCGACCGATGAGGTCGCCACCATCGCCCCGCCCGATATCCGTCCCTACGGCTGGCAGCTGGGGTCCCAGTGGCCCGACCTGCCCGAGCGCTGCGGCGGCCCCTGGAAGCCGGAGCGGAGCTTCCGCCACGTGAACTGCCAGCAGCTGCTGCCGGGCGATGCCGACGCTTCCGAGACCATCGTGGTGGTGGGAAGCTCCCACGCCCGCCAGTTCATCCCTGCGCTCATCCCCTGGGCGGAGGAGAACGACCTGCAGATCGTGAACCTCTCGATGGACGGGTGCGGCTACCTCGCCGGCACCGAGCGGTACCCGTACTGCGCGGGCTACGACGACTACGTCCTGGAATATCTGGAGGCGGTCCAGCCCTCGACCGTGCTGACCACGGTGACCCTCACCGATGCCGACAGCCCTGCGGAGACTCTCCCCGAGGGCACGGAGGGGGCGATCCAGAAGCTGCTGGACCGCGGCATCGACGTGCTCGCCGTCCGCGACACCCCCCGCTGGGAGGTGGACCAGTACCAGTGCGCGGAGGCGGTGATCGATGACGGCGGCACCCCGGCCGAGGCGGACGACGCCTGCGGGGCCGATGTCGAGGACAAGCTGGCCCCCGCGAACCCGGCCGCTCCGCTCGCCGCGCTCGACGGTCCGGACGCTGCGGTGACCCTGCTCGATCTCACACCGCAGATCTGTCCCGCCGAACGCTGCTCCCCGGTGCTCGGCGAGGTCTACGTCTACATGGATGACAACCATATGACCAGGCTCTTCGTCGAGGAGACGCTGGCTGCAGCGGTCACGGAGGAGCTCGAGCCGGCGGCCGGCTGATCCGGGCCCGTCCGCGCCCCGGGCCGCTGCGCACCGCGTCCATGGTTCCTGTGCACCGCGACGGCTACGATGTGCCCGTTCCCGGGGCGCTCGCGCCCGCTCGAGCAGGAAGCAGGTGCACACCGCGTGGACATCCTGAGGATCCTCGCGACCCTGGGCGCGGCGCTGCTGGTGCTCGGTGCTCCCGGGCTGCCGTCGGTGCTCGCGCTCCGGCTGCGGCCGCTGACCGCCGTCGCCGCGGCCGTCCCGTTCTCGCTGCTGATGGCCGCGATCGCCGCCGAGGTCGGGCACCTGCTCGGGATCCCCTGGACGATCGTCTCCCCGCTGCTGCTGGGGCTGGCGGTGGGTGCGGCGCTGTGGCTGCCGGGCCGCCGCCGGGCACGGGCGACGCCGGCCGATGACCCCTCGCCCGCACCGAACAAGGAGGCGACGCACCCGGCCACGGGCCTCCTGTCCCGCCGTCGCGGCCGCGCCGGCGCGCTGCTGATCGGCGCGCTGCTCGGCGGTGGCCTGCTGCTGGCGCGGGTGCTGCCGATGATGGGCGGGGTCTTCGCGGTCAACCAGACCTACGACAACGTCTTCCACCTCAATGCGGTGCGCCACATCCTGCGGCTCCAGGACGCGTCCGCCTGGATCGTCGGCGGGATGACCGCCCTGCCGGGCGAGGAGACCTATTACCCCGCGGCCTGGCACCAGCTGGTCAGTCTCGTCGTGCAGATCTCCGGCCAGGGGATCCCGCTGGCCTCCAACGTGGTGATGCTGCTGCTGGCCGCCGTGGTGTGGCCGGTGGGGCTGATGGTCCTGATGCGCACCTGCACCACGGCCGGGCCGGTGGGATGGATCGCCGCGGGCACGCTGGCCGGTGTCACCGGGGCGTTCCCGGTGGCGCTGATGTACTGGGGCATCGTGCTGCCGTACTTCCTCTCCATGACGATGATGCCGCTGGTGGTGGTCGTGGTGGCCCATCTGGCGGGGCTGGCTCCGCGCTCCGGGCAGCAGCTGAGCGGCGTCCAGCTCGCCGTGCTGCTGCCGGTGATCTGCGGGGCCGTGACGCTCGCCCATCCGCAGGGGGTGTTCGTGGGCATGGTGCTGGGACTGCCGATCCTGGTCTGGGGGACTCTGGCCCGGGCTCGTGAACGGTTCTCCCCCTCCGCCGTGCCGGGCCACCGCCTGTGGCCGCTCACGGTGCTCACGGTCGTGGCGCTGGCCGGCTCGGCGATGATCTGGCTGCGGTTCCGGCCCCCGGAGTCCTCTGCGGTCTGGGAGCCGAACGCCTCGCGGAAGGAGGCGATCGGGCAGGCGATCTCGCTGGCCCCCAACGCCACCCCCACCTCCATCCCGCTGGGCCTGGTGATGCTGGGCTGCGCTGTCGCGGTGCTGCTGCTGTCCCGTTCCCGCTGGCTGCTGGCCCCCTGGCTCGCGGCCGCGGCGATGTCCGCTCTGACCCGCAGCACCCCGGTGGGCGATCTGCGATACCTCCTGTTCGGCAACTGGTACACGGACAACAACCGGACCACGGCCATCATCGCCGTCGCCGCGATCCCGGTGCTGGCCCTCGGCATCGAGAGCCTCCAGCGCTGGGCGGGGCACCATCGGCCAGCGCTCTCCGGGCCCCCGGGGCAGGTGGCCGCGGCGGCGGTCGCCGTGTCGGTGCTGGCGCTGGGGATGCTCTCCCCCGGGGCCCGCGTCAACCAGTGGTTCTTCGAGTCGGCCTGGCAGACCAGCGGGCTGCTCTCCGCCGACGAGCGCGCGCTGCTCGAACAGCTGCCCGAGGTGGTCCCCGAGGATGCGGTGATCGCCACCAACGCCTGGAACGGCAGCTCGCTCGCCTATGCCATCTCCGATCGGCCGGTGCTCAACACCTATATGGGCTTCCAGGCGGAGCCCGAGGTGCACCTGCTCAATGCCGAGCTCGACGAGGCCCGCACGAACCCCGAGGTCTGCGACGCCGCCGAGGAGCTGAACGTCGAATACGCCCTGGACTTCGGCCCGCAGGAGATCCATGGACGCTCCGCCAGCTACACCGGCCTCAACGAGATCTCCGAGACCGGCGCCGCCGAGGTGGTGCTGCAGGTGGGCGAGGCGAAGCTGCTGCGCATGCTCCCCTGCCGCGGCACCGATGGTTCAATGAACCCGTGACTCCCCACTCTGCCGCCGCACCGTCCGCCCGCGCCCGGGCCACCACCCTCGACCTGGGCGACTTCGTCTCCGCCTCCCCCTCCTCCTTCCACGCGGTGCAGGAGGCCGCCCGCCGGCTGCGCGCGGCCGGCTTCTCCCCGCTGCAGGAATCCGCCGACTGGGCGGCGGCGGATGTCGCCGGGGCCCGGTACGTGATCCGCGACGGGGCGCTGATCGCCTGGGTCACCCCGGAGGGGGCCGACGCCACGACGCCGTGGCGGATCGTCGGCTCCCACACGGACTCCCCCGCGCTGAAGCTGAAGCCGAATCCCGAGCTGGGCCGCGAGAACCTCTCGCAGGTGGGGGTCGAGGTCTACGGCGGGCCGCTGCTGAACTCCTGGCTGGACCGCGAGCTGCGTCTGGCCGGGCTGCTCACGCTGCGTGATGGTCGCCGCGCCCTGGTGTCCACGCCGCCGGTGCTGCGGGTGCCGCAGCTCGCGGTCCACCTGGACCGGGCAGTGAACAAGGAGGGCCTGCAGCTCGATCCGCAGCGGCACCTGCAGCCGATCCTGGGGATCGGGGAGGTGGACGTGCGGGAGCTGCTGGCCGCGCATGCCGTGCCGCTGGACGGGACCGGGCACCTGGTCGAGGACAGCGCCGGGACGGATCCGGTCGACCCCGGCGACATCGTCGGCTTCGACGTGCTCACGGTCGACGCCCAGGCGCCGGCGCTGTTCGGTGCGCACGAGGAGTTCCTGGCCTCCGCCCGGCTGGACAACCTCAGCTCCGTGCACGCCGAGGTCCAGGCGCTGATCACGGTCGCTGACGGCGACGGTCTTCCCGCGCCCGCCGGGCCCGAGCCGATCGCCATGATGATCGCCAACGACCACGAGGAGGTGGGCTCGGCCACCCGGTCCGGCGCCGCCGGGCCGTTCCTCGAGGACGTGCTGGTGCGGATGCACGCCGCGCTCGGCGGGGACGAGGCCTCGCGCCGTCGTGCCTTCACCTCCTCGATGGTGCTCTCGGCCGATGCCGGCCATGCCGCCCACCCGAACTACCCCGAGCGCCACGACCCGGTGACCCGTCCGCGACTGGGCGACGGGCCGATGCTGAAGATCAACGCGCAGCAGCGGTACGCGACCGATGCGGTGGGCATCGCGGCCTTCGCGGCGGCCTGCGAGCGCGCCGGGGTGCCGCATCAGCATTTCGTCTCGCACAATGCGATGCCGTGCGGCTCGACGATCGGGCCGCTGACCGCGACCCGGCTGGGGATGACCACGATCGATGTGGGCCTCACCCTGCTGTCGATGCATTCGGCGCGCGAGATGTGCGCGACCGCGGATCCGCTGCTGCTGCAGCAGGCCTGCGCCGCGTTCCTGCGCGGCTGAGGGAGCGCCCCGGACCCGTGACCTCCGCTCCTCCTGCTGTCGGCGCGCCCGCCGCCGCCTCCGACCCGGCCCCCACCACCGGCGCGGGCCGCTTCCGCCCCGAGCTGCACGGCGTGCGCGGCCTCGCGATCGGCCTCGTGGTGCTTTACCACGTCTGGTTCGACCGGGTCTCCGGCGGGGTGGACGTGTTCCTGTTCCTCTCCTCCTTCCTGCTGGTGGGCACGTTCCTGCGGCGCGTGGATGCCGGACGGCCGACGGCACCGGCGGCGTACTGGGGGCGCACCTTCAAGCGGCTGCTGCCGCCCACCGCAGTGGTGGTCCTGGCGACCCTCGCCGGGGTCCGCCTGGTGCTGCCGCCCGAGCGCTGGATGACCGCGATCACCGACGCGATCGGCTCCCTCCTGCACGTGGAGAACTGGGTGCTGATCAGACGGGGCGTGGACTACTACGCCGCGGAGGAGGCCGGGCCCTCCGCCTTCCAGCATTTCTGGTCCCTGTCGATCCAGGGGCAGGTGTTCCTGGCCTGGCCGCTGCTGATCGCGCTCGCGGTGCTCCTCGCGCGCCTGCTGCGCCTCCGTGCCCGTGCCGTGCTCGCGCTCCTCTTCGCCGCGGTGCTGGTGGTGTCCTTCGCCTGGTCGGTCGTCTCGACCGCGTCCCAGCAGGAGGTCGCCTACTTCGACACCCTCGCCCGACTGTGGGAGTTCGCGGCCGGCTCCCTGCTGGGCCTCGCGCTGCCGTGGTGGGAACAGTGGGCGCAAGGGAGAGCCCCACACCGCGCCCGCCGTGGACGACACCGGGCCAGCGGGTCCGCTGCCGGATCGCTCTCGCCGTTCCCCCTGCCCCTCCGCGTGGTCGGGGCCTGGGTGGGGATCCTCGCCCTGGTCTCCTGCGGTCTGCTGGTGGACGTCCAGGGCGCCTTCCCGGGCTGGATCGCCGCCTGGCCGCTCGCGGCGGCCGCACTGGTGCTGATCGCCGGCACGACCGGGCATCCGCTGAGCGTGGACCGGGTTCTCTCGACCCGCCCCGCGGTGGTGCTCGGGGACATCTCCTACGGGCTTTACCTCGTCCACTGGCCGCTGCTGATCCTCTACCTCGCGTGGACGGGGAAGGAGCGCGCCGGACCGTTCGACGGGCTGGCGCTGATCTCGCTCTCCCTGCTCCTGGCCTGGCTGCTGACACGCCTGGTCGACACCCCGGTGCGGCGCTGGCCGTGGGCGAGCGCGAAGCCCTGGCGGGCCGGGGCCGTGGCGCTGACCTGCCTGGTGCTGTCGCTCTCGCCGGTGATCGCCTCCCAGCAGCACCTGCTGGCCGCCGAGCGCGAGGCGGAGGCCCGCGCCGTGGCCGACAATCCCGGCGCCCGGGTGCTGGATCCCGAGTTCACCGTGCATCCCGACGCGGACCCCGATGCCGAGCCGCTGCCGTCCCTCGCCGCTCTCCCCGGCGACTGGGTGCTGGGCGATGGTCTGTGCTCGGGCGATCGGGAGCCTCGGGCCGAGGTCGAGCCGAAGCGGAACTCCTGCGGCGTCGTCGAGGGGGAACCGGGCGGCAAGGTCGTGGTCAGCGTCGGCAGCTCGCGGATGGAGCAGTTCACCGGTGCCCTCATCCCGCTCGCCGAGCAGAACGGCTGGACCCTGATCACGCTCTGGAAGGGCGGCTGCCTCTACGCCCCGGACGCGCAGGTCTCCGAGGAGTGCGATGCCTGGAGCGCGAAGGCGCAAACCTATCTCGAGCGGATCTCCCCCGACGCGGTGGTCGTGCACTCCACCTTCCTGACGCCGGAGCGCGCGGAGGTGATCACTCCGGGCCTGGATGCCACGCTGGCGGACCTCACTGCCACGGGCATCGACGTGATCGCGCTGCGGGACATGCCCCGGATGGACCTGCACCAGGGCACCTGTGTGCGGGAGAAGGGCGCGGACTCTCCCGAGTGCGCGCCCCCGATCCCCGAGGACCTGACCGCCGAGCGGCCCGATGCGGCCCTGCTCGCCGCTCAGACCGAGGGCGTCCACCCGATCGAGATCAACGACCTGGTATGCCCCGAGGGCGTGTGCACCCCGGTGATCGGCAACGTGAGGGTCTCCATCGATCCGGACCACATCTCGGCGACCTACGCCGAGTCGATGCAGGACCAGGTCGACGCGAGGCTCCGCGAGGCGGGCTGGCGGTGGTGAGCGGCGCTCAGCCGGCGGTGCCGGCCTCACCGGCCGCAGCCTGGGCACGCCTCCCGATCGCCCGCACCGCCTCGACGGCCTCGACCGCCCGGGCCACGGCCGGATGGTCGGGTCCGTGCTCGCGCCGCGCGTCCTTGAGCAGCTCCTCGACCTGGTAGTACGAATCGTCGAGGTGCCCGGCCTCCGCTGTGGCCTCGGCCAGCTCGCAGCGCAGCTCGATGGCCTCGGGGCTGAGCGATTCGCCGTGCTCGAGCAGGTCCAGCAGGCGGCGGGTGGCGTCATGGACTCGCTGCTGAGGGGTGCTCATCGGGGGCTCCTGGGGATCTCGCGGGACGGTGACGCGGTGGGGCCCCGATCCTACGTCGGAACCTGCTGCGGGCGCGTCGTCGGCGGCCGCCCGGCGCAGTACTCTGAGCAGGATATGGAGATCAATCCCCTCGAGTCGCGTCTGCGCATGCTGCAGCAGATCGACGGGGTCCAGATGCAGCGCGAGGCGACTCCCGACGAGGAGACCGCCGGCTGTCCCGGCTGCCCGTACTTCTGGACCTGCCCGGTGCCGCATCGCGGCGAAGAGGTCCGCGCCCCGGCGGAGATCGAGGTCGAGGACGTCCAGGAGGCGCTGGGCCCGCGCCGTGCGTACAGCCCGCGCGATGAGTCCGATATCGGCTGGACCGACGTCTGGGTGGACGAGGAGGGTCTCCCGATCGACCCGGAGGACCTGCCCGCCGAGCAGGACAGCGAGGACGAGCAGGTCGCCGCGGACGAGGCCCCCGCTCCCCGCCGCCGGCGCGGCCTGTTCCGCCGCCGCTGAGCTCACGCCCGGTCCGCGGTGACCGCCGTCCGTCCGTGCCCGGTCAGTCGGCCGGAGTCTGCGCTCCCGGCCCGTGGCCGACCGGGCAGCGGTCGCCGCGCAGCGCCACCCGGGCGAGGTCCGAGGCGGAGAGGCGGCTGACGGGCGCGAGCTCGGGTGCGGGCTCGTCCAGCAGCCCCTCGCTGCGCGGCGGCACCGTGCGATCCACCCGCATCCAGCCGGCGGGCATCGGCGCACTGACGTCCTCGTCGGGCTCCTGGGTGCCCGAGGTGAGCTGCTGACCGGCGGAGATGTCGATGCCGAAGATGGTGTGGAAGGCCTCGACGTAGGCATCGGCGAAGCCGGTCTCCGCGAGGTGCCGGGCGCGTTCGGCGGGCTGGTGCATCACCCGGGCGAGGATGCGGCGCACCGAGCGCTCGAGCTGGTCGGCGGTCTCACCGGCGACGTCGCGGCGCAGTCGGTCGATCTCCCCGTCGGCCGCATCGAAGACCTCCCGGCGCAGGGCGGCCATCGCCGGGTCGATCCGGCGCACCTCCTGCTGCAGGCGGAAGGCCTCGACGTTCTCGGCGACGATCGCGCCGGCGGTGCGCAGTGCCGGATCGGCCTGCGCGTCGGTGCCGAGCTTGAGGTCCTGGAGCCCGAGCACGGTGACGCCCTTCAGGTGCCGCACCAGGGGGTGCAGATCCGAGTGCAGCGCGAGGTCGAGCACCACGGTGCGGCCGGCGCTGAGGAACTGCTCGGGGAACAGGGAGGTGCCGCGCCCGGAGCAGGCGAGCACCAGATCGGCCGCGTGCAGGGAGCGCTCGAGGTCGGCCGGTTCGACGACCTGGACGCCGTGGCGCTCCGCGAAGCCGGCGGCCCGGCCCGAGGGGGAGAACACCCGCACGTCGCCCACCCCGCGGCGCGCCAGCTCCGCGAGCCCGAGGCGGGCATAGGCGCCGGTGCCGACGATCAGCACGCTGCGACCGGCGAAGCCGCCGAGCTCGATCTCGGCCCGGTCCACCGCGACGGTGGCGCCGCTGCGCCCGGCCGCGCCGACCGGCGCCTGGGTGGCGACGGACTTCGCACAGCGGAAGCCGTGCTGGAAGAGGTCGTGGAGCATCGAGGTGGTGCGGCCCGCGCGGCGCGCCGTCTCGTAGGACTGCCGCACCTGCCCCGCGATCTCGGCCTCGCCGAGCACCAGGGAGCGCAGCCCGGAGGTGACCTCGTAGAGATGCTGGGGGACGGGGGCATCCATCGCCGCTTCGAAGCAGAGGGAGACCACCTCGCGGTCCAGCCCGCTGGTGCGGGCGACCGCATCGACGACCAGGTCCACCCCCTCGTGGAAGCGGTCGGTGTCGAGGTAGATCTCCAGCCGGTTGCAGGTGCTGACCACGACCTCGCCGGCGATGACGGGGTCGGTGCCCGCGGTGACGCGCTCGTCCCGGATCTCGTCGATGACCGCCGGCAGGGAGTCCGCGCCCCGGGTCAGGGCGTCGAGCACCTCGAGGTCGAGGTGCTCATGGGAGGCACGGAGAGCAGCGAGCATGAGCGCCAGTCTAGGACGGCCCGCAGCCGCTCCGGCCGACTCTCGGAACGCTCTCGGAGTTCATGTGCACAATGGAGCGTCATGACACAGAACCCCACGTCAGAGCCCACTTTTGCCGACAAGGCGTCAGATCGATCGCGACACCTGTCAGCTCCCGGGAACGCCGCAGGCCCCGGGCTCGCCACCACTGCCGCCGCCCCCTCCGCACCCCCCGTCGGCCCCTCCGCCGAGCTGCCCGTCGAGCACCCGGCACAGCGCCCGACGGCCGAGGGCGGGGTGTCCGACGCCTCGGTGCTGCAGGAGCTGCGCGGAGTGAGGAGCCTCACCCCGAGCGTGTGGTTCATGCGACAGGCCGGCCGCTCCCTGCCGGAGTACCGCGCCCTGCGCGAGGGCACCACGATGCTCGACTCCTGCGTGCGTCCCGACATGGCCGCGGAGATCACCGTCCAGCCGGTGCGGCGCCACCGCGTGGATGCCGGCATCTTCTTCTCCGACATCGTGGTCCCGGCCCGCCAGGCGGGGCTCGCGGTCGAGATCCAGCCGGGCGTCGGCCCCGTCTTCGAGCATCCCGTGGCCACCGTCGCCGATATCGACGCCCTTCCCGTGCTCGGCGATGACTACGAGGCGGCGCTCGAGCCGATCCGCGAGGCGGTGCGCCTGACCGTCGCCGAGCTCGGCACCACGCCCCTGATCGGCTTCGCCGGCGCCCCCTTCACCGTGGCCAGCTACATGGTCGAGGGCGGTCCCAGCCGCGACCACCTGCGCACCCGTGCGCTGATGCGCTCCGAACCCGAGGCGTGGGCGCGCCTGGCCGCCTGGGTGGCGGAGCTGTCGGGCCGCTTCCTGCGCGCCCAGGTGCTCGCGGGCGCCTCCGCCGTGCAGCTGTTCGACTCCTGGGTGGGCGCCCTCAGCGCCGAGCAGTACCTCACCCATGTCCAGCCGCACTCCGCGGCGGCCCTCGCCCACGTCGCCGACCTGCCGGTGCCGCGCCTCCACTTCGGCGTCGGCGCCTCCCACCTGCTGCCGCAGATGCACGCCGCCGGGGCCACCGCGATGGGTGTGGACCACCGGCTGCGGCTGGACCAGGCGCTGGAGATGCTGCCGGCCGGCACCCCGGTCCAGGGCAACATCGACCCGGCCGTGCTGTTCACCTCCGAGCAGGCGCGCTTCGCGGAGGCGAGATCGGTGCTGGAGGCCGGGGCCGCTGCGAGCGGCCATGTGGTCAACCTCGGCCACGGCGTCCCCCGACCACCGATCCGCAGGTCCTCACCGATCTGGTGAGCTATCTCCATGAAGTGGCCGGCGCAGAGCAGGACGTCCGCCCGGCATGAGCACCCGTGTCCTCGTGGTCGGCGGCGGCCTGGCCGGGCTGCTGGCCGCCCGCCGCCAGCAGCACGCCGGGCACCGCGTGGTGCTGCTCGAGGCCTCCCGGGCCGTCGGCGGCGCGATCGCCGACACCGTCCTCCCGGACGCCGGCGGTCTCGCACTGAACACCGGCGCCGAGGCGTATGCGACCGGTTCCGGGGCGGTCGACGCACTGGTCGCCGAGCTGGGCCTCGAGCAGCGGATCGTGGCTCCGCGCGAGGGCCTGGGCAGCCGGGTGGTCTCCTCCGCAGGCGTACATCGCGCCCCCGGCGCGAGCCTGCTGGGGATCCCCGCGCATCCGCTCGCAGCCGATGTGCGCACGGTGCTGGGCACGGCCGGGGCGCTGCGCGCGAGCCTCGAGCGGTTCCTGCCCGCCTCGTACGCCGCCCGGCCCGGAGCGACCGTCGCCGAGGTGGTGCGTCGCCGACTGGGCCGGACCGTGCTCGAACGGCTGGTCGCTCCCGTGATCGGCGGGGTGCTCTCCGCCGATCCGGCGACCCTCGAGTTCGCGGCCGCCTCCCCGCAGCTGAGCCGGGGACTGGCCGAGCACGGCTCCCTCACCGCGACGGTGCGGCGGCTGCGGGGGCGCGCCACGGCCAGTGCGGGCACTCGCGTCCACTCCCTGTCCCCCACCATGGCGACGCTCCCTGCAGCACTGCAGGCGCAGATCCTCGCCGCCGGTGGGATCCTGCGCACCGGCATCGAGGTGGTCGGCGTCGAGCGGAGCGGCGACCGGTGGCGGGTCCGCACCGCTCGCGACGAGCACCTGGAGGCGGACCACCTGGTCCTCGCCTGCCCCCCGGATACCGCCCAGGACCTGCTGCGCGAGGCGGCGCCCACGATCGCCCGCGCGATCCCGCAGGCCCCGTCGGCCGCCGTGCGCCTGGTGGCGCTGGTGCTCGACGCCCCCGCGCTGGATCCCCACCCCTGCGGCACGGGCGCGCTGATCGCTCCCGGCACCGCCGGGATCCGGGCGAAGGCCCTCACCCATGCCAGCGCCAAGTGGGAGCACGTGCAGCAGGCGCTGGCCGCGGCCCTGCCCACGGCCGGGAGCCCGCACCTGCTGCGGCTGTCCTACGGGCGCCCGGGAGAGCAGCTGCCGCCCCGCGAGGAGATCGTCGACCTCGCCCTGGCCGACGCCTCCCGCATCCTGGGCATCCCGCTGTCCCGGGCGCAGCTGCTGGCCGCGGAGGTGATCGACTGGGACCGCGCCATGCGCCAGGCCCTGCCCGGTCACCGCGCGGGGCTCGACGCCCTCACCGAGCTGCTCGACCAGCAGCCCCGCCTCGAACTCGTCGGCTCCTGGAGGGCCGGCACCGGCATCGACGCGATCCTCCGCGCCGAGAACACCTATCGGGAAGGAACCTCTTCATGACCAGCACGCCCGCACAGTCGGCGCAGTCCCTCGAGGACATCGCACAGACCACCCGCTATACCAGCTACACCGTGTTCCGTCGGCTCTCGGGCCTGACCGAGGACGGCGAGCTCACCACCGAGCAGATCCGCGACTCCCTGGCCGAGGTCACCCAGCTGGTCGAAACCGCCTCCGAGGGCGGCGTTCAGATCCTGGGCTTCTACGACGTCTCCGGCTTCCGCGCCGAGGCGGATCTGATGCTGTGGCTCGCGGCCGACGAGCCCGTCGCCCTGCAGACCGCGCTGCGCGAGTTCGAGCGCTCCGTGGCAGGGACCTGGCTGCACCGCGAATGGGCGGGCGTGGGCGTGCACCGCGTGGCCGAGTTCGCCAAGAGCCACACCCCCTCGTTCATGGTGCCGGGCACCGCGCGCAAGCAGTGGATCACCGTCTACCCCTTCGTGCGCAGCTACGACTGGTACCTGCTGGCCGATGACGAGCGCAACCGCATGCTGCGCGAGCACGGGATGCTGGGCCGCGACTACCCGCAGGTCAACGCCAACACCGTCGCCGCCTTCGCGCTCGGTGACTACGAGTGGTTGCTCTCCTTCGAGGCGGATGACCTCCACGATCTGGTCGACATGATGCGCCACCTGCGCTACTCCGATGCCCGTCTGCACGTGCGCGACGAGCTGCCCTTCCACGCCGGCCGACGTCTCGAGGATCTCGAGGCCGTCGCCGCCCTGCTCGCCTGAGCCCGGACCCCACCACCGAGGACCCACCATGACTGACTCCACCCTGTCGATGCCGAGCCCGCGCATCGTCGATCCCGCCTCCGCGACCCACACCCGGCGCGGAGAGCTGAAGCCCTTCGACGCGATCCTGTTCTCGTCCTTCGGCGGCCCCGACGGCCAGGACGACGTGATCCCGTTCCTGCGCAATGTCACGCGGGGGCGCGGGATCCCCGACGAACGCCTCGAGGAGGTCGCCGGCCACTACCGCGCCCTCGGCGGTCGCAGCCCCATCACCGCCCAGAACCAGGCGATGATCACCGCGCTGGAGCAGGAGCTCGCCGGCCGCGGCATCGAGCTGCCGATCTACTTCGGCAACCGCAACTGGGCGCCGTACAACGCCGAGGCGGTGCGCGCCCTGCATGCGGACGGTCGACGCCACGCGCTGGGCCTGGTGACCAGCGCCTACTCCTCCTACTCCTCGTGCCGCCAGTACCGGGAGGACTTCGGGATGGTGCTCGAGGAGACCGGCCTGGCCGGCGAGGTCAGCATCGACAAGGTCCGCGTCTACTTCAACCACCCCGGCTTCCTCGAGCCCGTGGTCGACGGCGTGGCCGGCGCCCTGGCGAGCCTCGCCGCGGAGGGCCACGATCCGGAGCGGGTCACGGTGCTGTTCTCCACCCACTCGGTCCCGAACTCGATGGCCGAGGCCTCCGGCCCCGAGGAGACCCGGGTCGAGGGCTCCGGCGGCTGGTACGTGGCCCAGCACCTCGCGGCCTGCCGCTGGGTGATGGAGCAGCTGCACGACGATGCCCCCGAGCTGCCCGACTGGCAGCTGGTCTTCCAGTCCCGCTCCGGCTCACCGCAGACCCCGTGGCTCGAGCCGGACGTGAACGACGTGATCGAGCAGCTCGCGACCGATGAGGCGGCCGACGCGGTGGTCGTGGTCCCGATCGGCTTCGTCACCGATCACGTCGAGGTCGTATGGGACCTGGACACCGAGGCCAAGGAGACCGCCGAGGAGCAGGGGCTCGCCTTCCGCCGCGTCGCGACCTCCGGGGAGGACCCCCGCTTCATCGCGGCCCTCGCCGATCTGGTCCAGGAGCGGTTGGATGCGCAGTTCCCGCGCCGCGTGGTCACCGACTTCGGCGGCACCCCGGACGTGTGCGGGGCGAACTGCTGCGTCGGCCGCCAGTGCCGCCCCACCACCAGCGCCATCGACTCCGAGCAGGACGTCCTGAGCGCTCGCGCGGACGCGACGGGCTCCCCGGCGGCGGCAGGAGCGTCGTCATGACGCCCGCCGACGTCACCGCCACCGGGACCGCCGCCTTCGTCGGCTCCTCCCTGCGGATCGGCACCCGCGCTTCCGACCTCGCCCTGACCCAGTCGGGGCAGGTGGGCGAGGCGCTGGTGGCCGGGACGGACCATCCCGTCGAGCTGGTGCACGTGAGCACCCACGGCGACCGCGACCGCATCAGCCCGCTCGCCCAGATCGGTGGCACCGGCGTGTTCGTCACCGCGGTGCGCCAGGCGCTGCTGGACGGGACGGTCGACGTGGTCGTCCACTCCTGCAAGGACCTCCCCACCGCACCGCTGACGGAGATCACCCTGGCCTGCTACCCGGCCCGGGAGGATCCGCGCGATGCGCTCTGCGCCCGCGACGGGCTCACCCTCGCCGAGCTGCCGGCCGGGGCGAAGGTCGGCACCGGCTCCCCGCGCCGCGCCGCCCAGCTGCTGCGAGCCCGGCCCGATCTCGAGGTGCTGGGGATCCGCGGCAACGTCGAGACCCGCCTGAACCGAGCGCAGGGCCCGGACGCGGACCTCGACGCCGTCGTGCTCGCCGCCTCCGGGCTGCGCCGGGTGGGACGCGAGGCGGCGATCAGCGAGCTGCTGGACGTCTCGGTGATGCTGCCCGCCCCCGCCCAGGGAGCCCTCGCGGTCGAGGCGACCACCGCCGCGCTCGCGGAGCGGCCCTGGTTCGCCCAGCGCCTGGACGCGGTCGACGACCCCGCCACGCGTGCCGCGATCGCCGCGGAACGAGCGCTGCTGGCCACCCTCGAGGCGGGCTGCTCGGCGCCGGTCGCGGCCTTTGCGGAGCTCGAGGCCGATGGCCAGGCGACCGCTGGCGTGCTGCGGCTGCGCGCGCTCGCGATCCGCACCGACGGCAGCCATGCCGTCGAGGGCGAGGCCCGCGTGGCGCTCGACCTCACCGAGGACCGGCTCTCCGGTTCGGGCTCGGTGCCCGCCGAGCTGGGTGAGGAGCTCGCCGCGGATCTGCTCTCCCGGGGCGCCGGCGAGATCCTCGCGGAGGCCCGCGCCTGATGGGTGCGGCGAGCGCTCCGCGCCCCGTGCTGGTCACCCGACCGGCCGGGCGCGGAGCGACGCTGCTCGAGCTGCTGCACACAGCCGGGATCCAGGCGGAGCATCACCCGCTGATCCGGCTCGTGCCCGGAGCCGACGCGGAGCTCGCTGCGGCCCGGGCGCTGCTCGCCGCGGGCGACTGCACCCACCTCGTGGTCACCTCCCGCACCGTCGCCGAACTGCTGGCCCCGGTGGAGGTCGCACCGACGGTCGAGATCGTCGCCGTCGGGGAGGGCACCGCAGAGGCGCTCCGCACCATCGGGCTCACCCCCGATCTGGTCGCCGCGGGCTCCGGCGCGGACCTCGTCGCTCAGATGCCCGCGGCGGCCGACGCGGCCTCGGTGCTGTTCCCGGCCTCCTCCGCCGCGGCCCGCACCGTGCCCGAAGGGCTGCGGGCCAAGGGATACCTGGTCCGCGAGCTCACGGCCTACCGGCCCGAGCCGTTGGATCCGCCCGACGACGTCCGGGCGGGCCTCGCCGCCGGACACTACGGCGCTCTGGTCCTCACCAGCCCGATGATCGCGCGCCGCGCCGCCGCCCTGGGCGTCCATCCCTCGACCCCGATCGTCAGCATCGGGGCACCCACCTCGCGAGCCGCGAAGGCTGCCGGGCTGACCGTCTCCCGGCAGGCGGCCGAGACGACCGATGCGGCCCTGCTCACCGCGGTGCAGGAGGTGCTGACACCGGCACCCCCCACCCCCCACCTCTTCCACCCCCACTCCCCCTCTCCGAAGGAGTCCTGATGACCCTCCCCGCACAGCCCGGCCCGAGCCTCCCGGGCCCGCTGGACCGGCCCCGCCGCCTGCGCACCAGCAGCGCGATGCGCTCCCTGGTGCGCGAGCACTCCCTGCGGCCTGCCGACCTGGTGCTGCCGATGTTCGTGCGTGAGGGTGCGCAGGAGAACCGCCCCATCAGCTCGATGCCCGGCGTCGAGCAGCACACGATGGACTCCCTGGTCCGGGCCGCGACCGAGGCCGTCCAGCGGGGCGTGGGCGGGGTGATGCTGTTCGGGGTCCCCGAGCACAAGGACGCCGCCGGCTCGGGTGCCAGCGATCCCGACGGGATCCTGAACCAGGCGCTGGCCCGGCTGCGCCGCGAGCTGGGCGATGCGACCGTGATCATGGCCGATCTGTGCTTGGACGAGTTCACCGACCACGGCCACTGCGGGGTGCTCGACGCCGCGGGCCGGGTCGACAACGACGCCACCCTGGTGCGCTACCGGGAGATGGCGCTGGCCCAGGCCGAGGCGGGTGCCCATCTGCTGGGTCCCTCGGGATGATGGACGGCCAGATCGCCGCGGTCCGCGAGGCGCTGGACGGCGCCGGGCATCTGGACACCGGGATCTTCGCCTACACCGCGAAGTACGCCTCCGCCTTCTTCGGTCCGTTCCGCGAGGCGGTCGGCTCCTCGCTGCAGGGCGATCGTCGCAGCTACCAGCAGGATCCGGCGAACGGCCGCGAGGCCCTGCGCGAGCTGGCGCTGGACCTCGCCGAGGGCGCCGACATGGTGATGGTCAAGCCCGGCCTGCCCTACCTGGACGTGCTGCGCGAGGTCGCCGAGGCTTCCCCGGTCCCCGTCGGCGCCTATCAGGTCTCCGGCGAGTACGCGATGATCGAGGCGGCCGCGCAGAACGGCTGGCTCGACCGCGACCGCACCGTGCTGGAGTCCCTGCTGGCCTTCCGCCGCGCCGGCGCATCCACGGTGCTGACCTATCACGCGAGCGAGGTCGCCGGCTGGTACCGCGACGGCCTGCCCGCCCACCTGCACGAATTCCTCTGAACCCGCTCCCTCCCGACGACCTCCAGGAGACTTCTTCGATGACCGGCACGATCTCTTCCACCGACCTCTTCTCCCGCGCCCAGCAGGTGATCCCTTCGGGCGTGAACTCGCCGGTGCGGGCCTTCGGCTCGGTGGGCGGCACCCCGCCGTTCCTCACCTCGGCGAAGGGCGCCCTGCTGCACGACGCCGACGGCAACGAGTACGTGGACCTGGTCGGCTCCTGGGGCCCGATGATCCTCGGCCACGCGCACGACGCGGTGGTCGAGGCGGTGCGGGAGGCGGCCGGTCGCGGACTGTCCTTCGGCGCCCCGCAGCCGGGCGAGGTCTCCCTCGCCGAGGAGGTCGTGCACCGCATCCGCCCCGTCGAGCAGCTGCGCCTGGTCAACTCCGGCACCGAGGCGACGATGAGCGCGCTGCGCGTGGCCCGCGCGGCGACCGGCCGGGACGTGATCGTGAAGTTCGCCGGCTGCTACCACGGGCATGTGGACGCGCTGCTGGCCGAGGCCGGCAGCGGGGTCGCGACCTTCGCGATGCCGGGCTCCGCGGGTGTGACCGCCGCGACCGCCCGGGACACCGTGGTGCTGCCCTACGGGGACCGGGCGGCGGTGCAGGCGCTGTTCGCCGAGCGCGGCTCCGAGATCGCCGCGATCATCACCGAGGCCGCGCCCGCGAACATGGGCGTGGTCACGCCCCCGGAGCAGGACGGGATCGGCTTCAACCGCTTCCTGTCCGAGACCGCGCATGCCGCGGGCGCCCTGCTGATCAGCGACGAGGTGCTCACCGGGTTCCGGGCCAGCGCCGAGGGCTACTACGGGATCGACGGTCCCGGCGCAGCCGGCGTCACCGGCGCCGACTGGGCCCCGGACCTGATGACCTTCGGCAAAGTGATCGGCGGGGGTCTGCCGGTGGGTGCCTTCGGCGGCCGCGAGGACCTGATGGGGCTGCTCGCCCCGGCCGGACCCGTCTACCAGGCCGGCACGCTGTCCGGGAACCCGCTCGCGACGGCGGCGGGCCTGGCCACCCTCGCGGGCCTGGACGCGGCGGCGTACGAGATCCTCGGCAGCGCCTCCCGCACCCTCCAGCAGCTGGTGGCCGACGCGCTCACCACGGCCGGGGTGCCGCATACGATCCAGCGGGCCGGCACCCTGTTCTCGGTGTTCTTCCGTGAGGAGCCCGTGCTCGGCTACCAGGACGCGAAGGCACAGGACACGGAGGCGTTCACCCGCTTCTTCCACGCGATGCTCGAGGGCGGGGTCTACCTGCCGCCCTCAGCCTTCGAAGCCTGGTTCGTCTCGACCGCCCACACCCCGGAGGTCCTGGACCGGATCGCGTCGGTGCTGCCCGCCGCGGCCGCGGCCGCGGCGCGGGGATGACCCGGTTCGGGGGAGATCAGGCGGGAGTATCGGGTGATCGGGTCGAGGGCGGCCGACGCCTCCTCCGGTGGACGGGTCTCCTGCGCGACGGAGCCGCGGGGATCACGGGCCGAGGCGGTGCCTGGGGCCGGATGAGGGCTCGCGGGCGGGTGAGGCGCCGGGTGCCGGCGCGGCTGGTCCATTCCACGATGTGACCGTCCGCGCCGGTGCTCTCCACGCGCCGGACGCTGCGGGTCTGCTGCTCCTTGCCGTTGCAGTGGGCGCAGAGCCCCTGTCCGTTGTCGAGGCAGGTATGACCCCCGGAGGCGTGGGGCCGGATGTGGTCGATCTGCCGGATCGGCGCGTCGCAGTGGGGCCCGCGACATACCTGGTCCCGCCAGCGGATGAATTTCGCCAGCGCTGCCGGGAAGGCCCGGGCGCGGGACTCGACCGCGACCAGCTCACCGGTGCGCGGATGGGTGAAGAGGCGTCTCAGCACGGCGCCCAGCGCAGGACCGTCGGGGCCCATCGCGTTCTCGTCCTGCTGGGCGAGCGCCGCTCCGCACGGACCGCGCAGCTCTTCGCGCAGCACCTCCGCCGGGGCGGTGCCGTAGCCCTCGATCTGGGCGAGATCTCCTGTCCCGGGGTGCAGGAGCGCGCGGTCGGTGATCATGACGCCGATGTCGAGGGTGGTCGGCACCATCGCCTCCTCCTGGCCGAGCAGGGTGTCGACGAAGGTGTCGGCCTGGATCGCCTGGTGGCCGCGGCGATCTCCAGCGGCGCGCAGACGCTCGGCCTCGAGGGAGAGCCGTTTGCGGATCTTCGCCCCGTCCAGCGCGGAGACCCGGGCGGAGATGGTGGCCATACCGTGCTCGGCGCGCCGCAGGGTGACGTGACGCTCCTGCATCGCCCGCCGGTGGCGGCGTCCCTGGCCGGCGGGGTCGGCCGCCGCGATCGCCGCGGCGGTGGCACCGTTCCAGGTCTCCGAGCCGGCGCCGTCGAGATCGGGCAGCCGCTCGCAGAGATACCGATCCGCCGCGGTGCGCTGGGCCGGTGACAGCGGGGCGAAGGAGCGGGCTGTCCTGTGGGCGACCGTGCTGGTGATCTGGGCCGTGGCGAGAGCGGTGAGCATCTCGGGCATATCCGCGACCAATCGGCGCTGGGACGCCAGGGAATGGCTGGCCGAGGCCGGGGACTTCCTGGTCAGCATCGAGACCTCCCGCGCCGCCTCGTTCGCCGCCTCGCGCAAGAGCTTCTTCGGGGGTGGGGCCTGGTCGCTCTCGTGCGCGGTGTGGGCCCGTGCTTCCGCCTGCCTCTCGCGGATGAGCGACTCGGCGAGGGCGACGACGGCGCGCGCTTCGAGCGCATCCATCGCGCTGCGCAGCTCGTGGATCATGCCGACCACGTTCGTGTACGCGCCGCCGAGCGCCTCATCGGGGACGAACAGCTCTCGGGGTCGCAGGGCGAGCTCCCGCAGCATGAAGCCCTGATCTCCCAGCGCTGCGGCGAGCGCCGCGACACCACCGGCGTGCACGGCATCGACGAGCGCCTGGTGGGGATCACCAGGTGCTGCACCGTTCTCTCGCACGCTTTCGAACATGACTCCATGATTCCCCTTGCCCCTGACAGATGAAAGGCCCCGAGCGAAATGTGGATAACTTTCGCTGTGGAGGAGAAGTAGAGAGCGAGACAAACATAGAGCCAGACATCACCCCAGAACAGCGGCACCTCGGGTGCGACCAGGACAAAATCCTGAAAATGTCTGACACCTCTTCTGTAGGCGACTTCGCAAGCCCGTCGTCGAGAATGTGGATGAATGCCGACTGTGGAGGAACGGTCCACAGCCCAGCCTGCGCCTCACCCTGCGCCGCCCGGGGCTCCAACCTCTCCTCGAGGCACCACCCCCGCGTACCGACGTGACCCCCGGGGACGCTGCACGACGCTCTGCGTCGGCCGATGACGGACGGCTCGACAGCACCGCTCCCCTGCCCCAGGCTGGTCCTCGTCGGCCCCGCCGGAACCGCGCTTCGTAGCTCAGCCCGGCAGAGCAGCTCCCCCATAAGGAGTGGGTCGCAGGTTCGAATCCTGCCGAAGCGTCCGCCGTCCCCCGCACCCCGTAGGCTCGACCAGCCCCATCTGACCCACTCTCCGAGGAGCCCCGTGCGCCGGTCGACCGCCACCAAGAAGCCCGTGCTGAGCCGTCTGGTCCTTCCGGGTCTCGAGCCCGCAGCGGCCGACGACCTCGCTGCGCATGAGCACCATGAGGGGCTCTCCCTCGAGGGCGCCGACCTCAGCGGCTGCGACCTCTCCGGTGCGACGTTCACCGAGTGCGAGCTGCTCGGGGTCACCGCCCACGCCACGATCCTGCAGCACGCCCGGCTCATCGAGACCCGGATCGAGCGGCTGAATGCCCCTGTCTTGGATGCGACCCGGTCCACCTGGCGCGACGTGGAGCTGAGCGGTTCCCGGATCGGGGCGCTGGACATCTTCGACGCCGGGATGCGCTCAACTCGGATCACCGGGAGCAAGTTCGACTGGATCAACCTGCGCTCCAGCACCCTCGAGGACGTGCTCTTCGAGGACTGCACGATCGAGGAACTGGATCTCGCGGGGGTCACCGCCACCCGGGTCGCTTTCGTGAACTGCCGCGCCGGCAGCCTCGCACTCGCCCACGCCACGCTGAAAGACGTGGATCTGCGGGGCCTGGAAATCGGGGCGATCAGCAACCTCGAGGGCATGGCCGGCGCCACGCTCAATACGCAGCAGGTCACGACGCTCGCACCGGTCTTCGCAGGCCATCTGGGGATCCGCGTCGAGGGTTGAGAGCGGGTGCCCGGACAGCAGAACGTGGGCCGGAGGAGCTCCGACCCGCGCCTGAGGAGTGATCGTACGCTCAGCCGCGTCCGCTGAGGCGCTGCTTCCTGGCGCTGATCTCTCCGGTGTTGAACCCGGCCAGGTGCAGGCCGCCGTGGAAGCGGGCGTGCTCGATCTTCACGCAGCGGTCCATCACCACCTCCAGCCCCGCACTCTCAGCGATCGCCGCCGCCTCCTCGTTCCAGGAGCCCAGCTGCAGCCACAGCGACTTCGCGCCCACCGCCACCGACTCCTGCGCAACGCCCGGCAGGTCGGCGTCCCTGCGGAACACGTCCACCAGGTCCGGCACCACGGGCAGCTCGGCGAGCGAGCCGTAGGCCGGGCGGCCCAGGATCGTCGTGGCCCGAGGGTTCACGAAGAACACCTCGTAGGGGGAGCTGGAGAGCAGGTAGGTCGCCACGAAGTAGCTGGCCCGCGCGGGATTCGCGGAGGCGCCGACGATCGCGATGCTCTTCGCGCGGCGCAGGATCGCGAGCCGGTCCGGGGCCGATGGGCCCTGCCAGGTGCGCGGGATCGTCTGCTCGCTCATCGTGCCTCCCCCGTCGCTGCGGTGATCGCCTGGTCCAGGTCCCACAGGATGTCCTCGATGTCCTCCAGGCCCACCGAGATCCTGACCAGATCCGCCCGCACGCCGCCCGCGGCGAGCTGCTCCGGGGAGAGCTGGCGGTGAGTGGTCGAGGCGGGGTGGATGACGAGCGTGCGCGCATCGCCGATGTTCGCCAGATGCGAGGCGAGCTGCAGGTTCGCGATCACCTGCTCGCCGGTCGCGCGGGCCGCTGTGGCCTCCTCCTCGGGCGAGTCGAACTGCCCCGTCGGCCGCACTCCGAAGGCGAAGACGGAGCCGGGACCCAGCGGCAGGTACTTCTGCGCCCGGGCGTGATGGGGATGGGATTCGAGCCCGGCCCAGGTCACGTAGGAGATCCGGGGATCTGCCTCGAGCCAGCGCGCCACGGCCTCCGTCCCGGCGAGATGGGCGTCGATGCGCTGCGGGAGCGTCTCCACGCCCTGGAGGAGCTGGAATGCGGACTGCGCCGGCAGGGACGGGCCGATGTCGCGCAGCTGCTCCGAGCGCAGCTTGGTGAGGAAGCCGTACTCACCGAAGTTGTCCCACCAGCGGATCCCGCCGTAGGAGTCCACCGGCTCGGTCATGGTGGGGAAGTTCCCGTTGCCCCAGTCGAAGCGGCCGGATTCGACGACCACCCCGCCGAGGGTGGTGCCGTGCCCGCCCAGGAACTTGGTGGCCGAGTGGATGACGATGTCCGCGCCGTGTTCGAGCGGGCGCACCAGGTAGGGGGTGGCGAGGGTCGCGTCGACCACCAGCGGCACGCCGTGCTCATGGGCGAGGGCGGCGAGCCCCTCGAGATCGGCGATCTCGCCGGAGGGGTTGCCGATGACCTCGACATAGAGGGCCTTGGTCTCCGGGCGGAACGCGGCGCGGTACTCCTCCGGGTCGGAGGAGGGCACGAAGGTGGTCTCCACCCCGAAGCGGCGCAGGGTGACGTCGAGCTGGGTGATGGTGCCGCCGTACAGCTGCGCGGAGGCGACGAGGTGGTCCCCCGCCCCGGCGAGCGCGGCGAAGGTGAGGAACTCCGCGCTCATCCCGGACGCGGTCGCGACCGCGCCGATCCCGCCCTCGAGCGAGGCGATCCGCTCCTCGAAGGCGGCGACGGTGGGGTTGCCGATCCGGGAGTAGATGTTCCCGTACTTCTGCAGTGCGAAGAGGTTCGCGGCGTCGGCCGCATCGTCGAAGACGAACGAGGTGGTCTGGTAGATCGGGACCGCGCGGGCACCGTGCTGGGCGTCCGGGGTGCCGCCGGCGTGCAGGGCGCGGGTGCGGAACCCGAAGCTCCGCTCCGGGCTGGACGCGGGCGCCGGGGCGGCCGACGGGGCCTGCTGGGTCTGCTGGGCCTGCTGGGTCTGGGCAGTCATACGGCGGCTCCCTGCTTGGCCGGGTGATCGTCCGGGAGGGTGGAGAAGGCGGCCTGCGCGGCGTCCTCGGCGGAGACTCCGGGAACGACGGGCAGCAGGTCGGTGTTCAGCTCGGTGCCGCGGGCGCGGGCGAGGTCAGCTTCCTTCTCCCGCAGGATCGGCAGCACGTCCCGGCCGAAGGCGGCGACCTCCTCGGTGAAGTGGAGGTAGCAGGTCAGCATGAGATTCACGCCCACCTTCTTGAACTCGATGATGCGGTCGGCGATCTCCTCGGGGGTGCCGATGAGGCGGGTCTTGAAGCCGTCGTTGTACTGCACGAGGTCCTCGAAGGAGGAGCCGGCCCACATGCCCTTGCCGTCCTTGGTGGAGGCGCCGGCCTCCTGCACGGATCGGCGGAAGCCCTCGACGGCGGGGCGGTGGGCCTTGGCGACGATCTCGCGCAGGGTCTCCTCCGCCTCCTGCCGGGATTCGCGGGCGATGACGAAGCCGTTCAGCCCGAACTTGGGGCACGACCCGCTGCGGCGGCGGAGGCGAGCACCCCGGCGACGTTCTCCTCATAGCCCTCCAGGGTGCGGCCGTTGGAGAAGTACCAGTCGGCGACGCGGCCCGCGGCGGACTGCGCGGCGGTGGAGTTGCCGCCGAAGAAGATCTCCGGATGGGGGCGGCCGGGTACGTCCACCGGCTTCGGGTTCAGGGTGAAGTCGTCGATCACGTAGTGGTCCCCGAACTGCGAGAACCCGTTCTCGGTGAGCAGCCCGCGCAGGGCGGAGATGAACTCCTCGGTGCGCACGTAGCGCTCATCGTGCTCGAGCCAGGGCAGGCCGAACTTCACGAACTCGTCCTTCAGCCAGCCGGAGACGATGTTCACCGCGGCGCGACCGCCGGAGAGATGATCGGCGGTGATCAGCCATTTGGCGAGCACGCCGGGATGCCACATGCCGGGGTGGAAGGCCGCGATGACCTTGAGCCGCTCGGTGGCGCCGAGCAGGGCGAGGGAGAAGGCGGAGGCCTCGTGCTGCTTGTCCGCGCCGTAGCTGGCGGCGTAGCGGGTCTGGGTCAGGGCGTAGTCGAAGCCGGACGCCTCGGCGACCTGGGCCAGGCGCGAGTTGTAGGGCAGCTGCCAGTCGGTGCGCTGCTCGATGGTGGAGACGACGAGGCCGCCGGAGACGTTCGGCACCCAGTACGCGAACTTCAGCGGCGTCTCGAAAGTCGAGGCGGGGACGGTGATGGGCATGGGTCCTCCTGGGGCGGGTGGTGGGTCAGGGCCAGCTGGGCGGTGGGTCAGGGATGGATGGGCGGTGGGCGCGAGGGTCAGGCCCACCTCTTCAGCAGCTTCTTCTCGGCGAGGCCGAGCAGGGCATTGGTGAGGCTGCCCAGCAGGGCCAGCAGCACGATCGCCAGCAGGATCCGGTCCACGCGGCCGGTCTGCTGGGAGTCGTTGAGGATGAAGCCGAGGCCCATCGAGGAGGCGATCAGCTCGGCGGCGACCAGGAACAGCCAGGCCTGGGCCAGTGCCAGGCGCAGCCCGGAGACGACCGAAGGGATCACCGCGGGCAGCTGGACGGTGCGCAGCAGGGACCAGCCGCGCCGGCCGAAGCAGCGGCCCGCCTCCACCAGGTGCGGGTCGATGTGGCGCAGCGCGGCGGCGACGGTGGTGAACACGGGGAAGAAAGCGCCGATGGCGATCAGGGTGATCTTGGATTCCTCGCCGATCTGCAGCCAGAGGATCAGCAGCGGCACCCAGGCCAGCGAAGGCACGGCGCGCAGGGCGGCCAGGGTGGGGTTCAGCAGCGCCTCCCCCGCGCGGGACAGTCCCACGATCGCGGCGACGGCGAGGCCCACGAGGGAGCCGGCCGCGAAGCCCAGCAGCACGCGCTGCACGGAGATCGCGATGTGCACCGCCAGCTCGCCGCGCTCGATCAGTTCGATGCCGGCCTGGACCACGGCCAGCGGGCCGGGCAGGCGATAGGCGGGGACGAGGCCGGTGGCCGTGGCGAGCTGCCAGGCGATGAGGATCAGCGCCGGGAGCAGGGCGCCGGCGGCCAGGCGCACGGCGGTGCGGTCCCACAGCGCTGGGCGACTGCTGGCAGCGGCGGCCGACGGGGCGCCTGCGGCGCGCTCGGGGGCGGCGGGCCCGGGCGCTGCGGCGACCTGCGCGCTCACTGCTCCTCCACCGCGGTGAGGGCGAAGGCGTCGTGGAGGAGCGAGCCGCGGGCCTTCTCCAGCGCCTCCGCGCCGCCGAGCACGTCCCCGGACTCCGCCAGCATGGGGGAGATCGCCTCGAGCACCGCGAGCTGGTCCTCGCCGGGGATGCCGGAGACATCGAGGTTCGAGCGCTCGGTGATCACGGCGGTGGCGACCTCCAGATCGATGCTCGCCGCATCGGCCAGCAGCTGCGCTGTCCCCTCGAGGTTCTCCAGCGCCCAGCTGCGGGCCTGCTCATAGGCGTCGACCACCACCTGGGCGACATCGGCGTGGTGCTCGATGAAGTCCTCGGTGGCGTTGAGGACGCCGTAGGTGTTGAAGTCGACGTTGCGGTAGACCAGCTGCACTGCGGACTCGACCTCGGCGGCGGCCATGATCGGGTCCAGCCCCGACCAGGCCTCGACGCTGCCGCCCTCGAGGGCGGAGTAGCCGTCGGCGTGCTGAAGGGGCTGCAGCTCGATGTCGTCGATGCCGAGATCCGCCTCGGCGAGGGTCTGGACCAGGAAGAAGTAGGGGTCGGTGCCGGGGGTGGCGGCGACCGGGCGGCCGGCGAGGTCCGCGGGGCCGGTGATGTCGCTGTCGGCCCCGACCACCAGGGCGGACCATTCGGGCTGGGAGTAGATGTCGATGATCTTGATCGGGGAGCCGTTGGCGCGGGCCAGCAGCGCGGCCGATCCGGCGGTGGAGGCGATGTCAGCGGAGCCGGAGCGCAGGAACTCGTTGGCCTTGTTCGACCCGGCCGACTGCACCCACGTCACGGTCACGGAGTCTCCGAGCGCGTTCTCGATGAGCTGCTGCTCGCGCACGACCAGGCTGAGCGGGTTGTAGGTGGCCCAGTCGACCGTGAGCGCGCCGGTGCTCCACTGCCCGGCACCGCCTGTTGCTGCCGTGTTCTCCGAGCCCTCTCCGGGCACACAGGCGGCCAGTCCCATCCCGGCCGCGGCCGTCAGTCCGAGGGTGGTGGCGGTGCGGCGGCTGAGGCGGTGGGTCATGAGAGGTTCTCCGAGGTGAGGTCTGCGATGCGGGAGGCGGAAGGGGCGGTCTGGTGGGCATGCACGCCGAGGCCCTGGAGGAGCTCGACGCGCAGTGCTGCGAGGGCATGATCGGCGCGGTCGCGGGGCCGGGCGCCGGGCACCTCGACGGTGCGGGCGAGCGATCCGGAGTGCGGGTGCTGGCGGAGGGAGCGCAGCAGCAGCACCCGGTCCGCGAGATACAGCGCCTCCTCCACGTCGTGGGTGACGACCAGGACGGTGGTGGGCTCGGCGGCATGGACCTCCAGCAGCAGGTCCTGCATGCGCAGGCGGGTCAGGGCGTCGAGCGCCCCGAAGGGCTCGTCCAGCAGCAGCACCTCGGGGCCGCGGGCCAGCGCCCGGGCGAGCGAGGCGCGCTGGGCCATGCCGCCGGACACCTCGCGGGGCCGCAGCGCAGCGGCGTGCTCGAGACCGACCAGCGCCAGCAGCTCCTGCACCCGCTGACGGCCCTCGCGTCGGCCGAGGCCGCGGGGCAGGCCGAAGGCGACGTTCTGGGCCAGGGTGCGCCAGGGCAGCAGGCGCGGCTCCTGGAAGGCGACCGCGGTGCGCGGATCGGTGCCGCGCAGCGCGGTGCCGCCCAGACGGATCACCCCGGCGCTGGGCCGGTCCAGCCCCGCGATCAGGCGCAGCAGGGTCGATTTCCCGCAGCCCGAGGGGCCGACGACGGCGACGATCTCGCCGGAGCCGAGCTCGATATCGAGATCCCGCAGCACCTCGTGGCGGCCCTGCGGCGTCTCGAAGGAACGGGCGATGGCGTCCAGCCGCACCCCGTTCGGGCGCCCCCGGGCGGGAGACGGGTCGACGTCGGCCGGCCTCCCGGGGGCAGGGCGCAGAACGGGTGCAGTGGCGGTGCTGGTCATGCCGACGATGATGAGGGCGCGTGTCGCGAAGGGGCCAGCACGCTGTCATAAGCCGTCATAGTCATGGCCAGTAGAGAGCCTCATGCCCGCAGGGGTGTCGCCTAGGATGTGCCAGACGTCACCATCGATGGTGCGCCGGATCGACGAGGCCATCGACAGGGCGTGCTCCGGGAATCCGCACCGGGCCGGAGCCGGCATCGGGGGCGCTCCGGTGGAGCCTCCGCCGAGCCCCTTCCCCACCCTGAGGAGCTACACCATGGATGCCTTCGTCGGGCTCCTGCACGATTCGAGCCTCGTGGAGGCTCAGCTGCTGCTGATCACCTTCGTCCTCTGCTCGCTGATCGGGCTGGAGCGCCAGATCCGGCAGAAGAGCGCCGGGTTCCGCACCCATGTGCTCGTCGGCCTGGGCTCCTGCGCGTTCACCCTGGTCTCCGCCTACGGCTTCTCCGCCGTCCTCGCCGACGACGTCACGCTGGACCCCTCCCGCATCGCCGCGCAGATCGTCTCCGGGATCGGCTTCCTGGGAGCCGGGGTGATCTTCAAGGGCCACAACGTCGTCCGCGGCCTCACCACCGCCGCCACCATCTGGGTGGCGGCGGCCGTCGGGATGACCGCGGGTGCCGGGATGCTGTCCCTCGCGGTGCTGCTGACGTTCCTGCACCTGCTGACCCTCTTCGCGATCGCCCCGCTGGTGCATATGCTCCCGAGCCGGGACCGCTACCGGATCCTGCGGGTCCGCTACATCGACGGCGCCGGCGTGCTGCGGGACCTGCTGTCCTCCGCCACGGCCATGGGCTTCTCCTCGTCGGTCGTCAGGAGCCGACGGCTCGAGGAGGACGGGGAGCGGCAATCCGTCGAGGTGGACGTCCGCTTCCACGGTCGCATCCCGCTGCGGGACCTGATCCCGGAGTTCATGGAGATCCGCGGGGTCCAGCGCGTCTCGCTCCGGGTGGACCATGACGACAGCGACGACCAGGAGAGCGACGAGATCTGAGCGCTCCGCCTACCGGCCCGCTCCGGGGCCGGGGTGATCACGGCCTGCGGTCGTGCCCTCATCCCGCGTGCAGCGGACCCTCCAGGATGCTCAGCACGTCCGCCTCCCGGAAGCCGAGCGCCCGGTTCAGCGCGAGCATCGGCGCGTTGTCCAGCGCGGTGTAGGTCTGGATCCAGCGAGCGGATCCCGCCTCGGGCACGCCGGCGAGGTTCTCCAGGTTCGCCAGCTTGAGGGCGCGGCCGATGCCGCGGCCGCGATGGGCGCGCTCCACCAGGGTGTCGTCCTGAGTGAGGATCTGCGGGTCGTGACGGTTCAGAAAGATCTCGGTGTACCCCACAGCCGTTCCGTCGGCGTGGGCGAGGCCGCGCACCAGGGTCCAGCCCTGGGCATCCATCCGCTGTTCGTTGCGGCGGATCTCGCTGACCTCCGCGCGGGAGGCCGGACGGGTGAGGTCCCCCATCGGCACGTCGGCCTCCATCTGGGTGGTCAGACGTGCCCAGTCCTCCACCAGGTCCTCGGGGCAGGCGCCCCGCCAGGTGCGCACCTCGATCCCGGGGGTGGGGCGGGCCTCGGCGCGCAGCGCCTCGAGGTCGAGGGGCCGGTCGACGGGCAGATCGAGCAGCAGACGGTGCTCCTGGTTGCCGACCCGCATCCCCTGCGCGAGCGCGAAGGCCACGCCCGCCTCGCTGTAGGTCTCCGCCTGGACCACCTCGGCCTGGCCGGCGAGCGTCTCGCGCAGGGCGGCGGCGAGTGCGGTGCCGATGCCCCGGCGGCGATGGGCCGGGAGCACGGAGATCTCGATCTCGGCCGGGTCACCGGGGTCGACGTCGGCGCCCGCTGCTCCGACCATCTCACCGTCGAGGTGCGCGACCAGCAACACGGAGAGCCGTTCCGGCCTCGGATCCCCGAAGCGCGCGAGGATCGTCTCCTCGCTCGCCCACCAGGCCGCCTCGCGCCCGGCATTGAATCCCTCCCCCAGCACGGCGTTCCAGGCGAGCAGCGCCCGACGGTCGGTGGGGTCGACGGGAAGGATCTGGGCAGAACAGGACTGGGCGGCGCTCATCACGCCATCCCATCACGCCCGGCCCGCACCCTCCATCGAATATTCCGGGCCTCCGCCCAGCGGCGCCCGCAGCGCGCCGAGGGGGCACGGGCACAGCTCAGCCGTGCTGCTCGATCGCCATCTCGTAGTAGCGCAGCAGGTCATCCGAGGCGTTCTCCCAGGAGAACTTCTCGGCCTCGGCCCGCGCGGCCTCGCGGATGCGCCCGCGCAGCTCTCCGTCCCCGAGCCGGGTCAGCGCCGCGTCCAGGCTCGCCTCGTCCCCGGAGTCGAAGATCAGCCCGTTCACCCCGTCGGTGACCTGCTCCATCGTCGGCCCCGAGCGGGCCGCGACCACCGGGAGCCCAGAGGCCATCCCCTCGAGGATCACCAGCCCCAGCGTCTCGGTGACCGAGGGGAACACGAAGGCGTCAGCGCTGGCGAAGGCGCTCGCGAGCTCCTCGCCCCCCATGAAGCCGGGAAACAGCGTGGAGGTGCCGGCGAAATGCTGCTCGAGCTCGCGCCGGTAGGGCCCGTCGCCCACGATCGCGAGCGCCACGTCGTCACGGCGCTCCATCATCGGGCGCAGCCGATGGATCTCCTTCTCCGCGGCCAGGCGGCCCACGAACACCAGCAGCTTCTTCTCCGGATGCCCCTGAGTGAGGCGCTCGCGCATCGCCGTCGAGGCGAAGCGGGGATGGAAGGTCTGCGTGTCCACCCCGCGGCGCACCACATGGAGGTTCTCGATGCCCTTCTCCGCGAGCTCCGCCTTCATCGTCTCGGAGGTGGCGATGTTGATGTCGGCCAGGGCGTGGTTGCGCTTGATCTGCCACCACACGGGCCGCTTCCCCCAGCGGTAGGCGCGGTAGAGGTCCAGGTAGCGGGGGATGTGCGTGTGGTAGCTGGCCACCAGCGGGATCCGCTGGCGGTGCGCGGCGTAGGCCCCGGAGGAGGCCAGCAGGATCGGCTGGGCGGCGTGGACCACATCCGGATGGAAGCCGCGGATGATCCCGTCCACGGTGGGATTGGGCAGGGTGAAGCGACGGTGCTTGTAGAACGGCAGGGTCACCGGCTTGATGCCCACCACCCGGGCCCCGTGGTGCTCCGTGACCCCGAGATCGGGGGCGATCACCATGACCTCGTGCCCGAGGTCGGTGAACCGCTCGACGGCGTGGCGCAGGCGTGTCACCACGCCGTCGACCGACGGCAGGAAGGTCTCCGTGACGATCGCGATCTTCACGGGTGCGAGCTCACTTCCAGGTGACGGTCGGCAGGACCAGCTCGCGCTTGACCCGATCGGTGTTGTTCATCGCGACCTTGAGGACCTCCGTGAGGTGCTCTTCGGTCAGCAGGTGCGGCTGCAGGCCGAGGTCCAGCAGGTTGGTGTTGACCGCGTTGTAGTAGTGGTCGTACTTCTCCACGCGCGGGTTCTCGGTGGTCGCGAGCTCGACGTCGTTGCCCAGGTCGCGGGCGACCTTCTGCACCTTCTCGGCGAGCTCCTTGACGGAGAACTGCTCGGTGAACTGGTTGTAGACGCGGAACTCGCCGACGTCGGCGGGGTTCTCGCAGGCGATCTCGATGCAGCGCACGGTGTCCTGGATGTCCAGGTAGCCGCGGGTCTGGGAGCCGTTGCCGTAGACGGTGAGGTCGTGGCCGATGGCCGCCTGGACGATGAAGCGGTTCAGCGCGGTGCCGAACACGGCGTCGTAGTCGAAGCGGTTGACCAGGCGCGGATCCCGGCGAGTCTCGTCGGTCTCCAGCCCGTAGACCACGCCCTGGTTCAGATCGGTCGCGCGGATGCCCCAGATCTTGCAGGCGAACATGATGTTGTCGCTGTCGTGCACCTTGGTGAGGTGGTAGAACGAGCCGGGCTGCTTGGGGTAGGGCAGGCGGTCCTTGCGGCCCTTGTGCTCGACCTCGAGCCAGCCCTCCTCGATGTCGATGTTCGGCTGGCCGTACTCGCCCATGGTGCCGAGCTTGACCAGGTGGCAGTCGGGGGCGAAGTCCTTGATCGCCCACAGCACGTTCAAGGTGCCCTCGACGTTGTTGCGGTGGTTCTCGATCGCGTGCTCGCGGTCGATCATCGAATACGGCGCGGAGCGGTGCTCGGCGAAGTGCACGAAGGACTCCGGCTGAATCTCCTGGAAGATCGCGGAGACGGCGTCATAGTCGGTGAGGTCGGCGATCTTCACGGCGATGTCCTTGCCGGAGACCTCCTTCCACACCGCGACCCGCTCCTCGAGCTCGAGGATCGGGGTGACCGAGTTCGAGCCGAGCTCCTCGTCGATCTCACGACGCACCAGGTTGTCCACGATCGTGACGTCGTGGCCCTTCTGCGAGAGGTACAGGGCAGTGGGCCAGCCGCAGAATCCATCTCCGCCGGCGACGACGATCTTCATCTCGTGAGTTCTCCCTAAGGTCCTGTGCCGGCGTGCGAGGTCCGCCGCAGCCGGATTGTGCAAGTTCGGGTCCGCTCATAACGTAGTGCAGGCCGGACACGCCTCAAAGCGGCGTGGACCCGGCCTGAACAGCGGAGGAACGGATCGTGAACCAGGTGTACGACGAGTGTGCGGCAGGCCGGACCCCCTGGTCGGAATCCACTGTATCCCGCGCCCCCGAGCCCGTGCTGGATGCTCAGGCGCCCTCGGCGGAGCGTGCGCTGCGCACGCCCCGTCCGCTGCCGGAGAGCTCCCGCCGGGTGCTGGTGATGGCGATCGTCAACCGCACCCGCGACTCCTTCTTCGACGAGGGCCGCACCTGGGACCTGGAGGCCGCGGTCGCCGCCGGGCTCGCGGCCGCGGGCGACGGCGCGGACCTCATCGATGTGGGCGGTGTGAAGTTCGCCCCCGGCGACCCGGTGCCGGCGTCGGAGGAGATCGACCGGGTGGCGCCGGTCCTCGCCGCGCTGCGAGAACAGCTGCCGGACCGCGTGCTGCTGTCGGTCGACACCTTCCACGCCTCAGTGGCCCGGGCCGCGATCGCGGCCGGCGCCGACCTGATCAATGACACCACCGGGCTCTCGGATCCGCAGATGGCAGGTGCGGTCGCCGAGTCCGGTGCCTCGCTGATCCTCACCCACTCGGCCGCCGAGCCGCGACGCCCCCTCCCCCGCCCGCAGTACGACGATGTGGTCGCCGAGGTGCGGGACTTCCTCGCCGCCCGGCTCTACCGCGCCCTTTCCGCGGGGATCCCCCGGGAGCGGATCGTGCTGGACCCGGGCCCGGATCTGAACAAGTCCACGCCGCAGACCCTCGAGGTGATGCGGGGCCTGGACGAGTTCGCGGGCTTCGGGCTGCCGCTGCTGGCAGCGCTGAGCCGCAAGGACTTCGTGGGCGAATCCCTGGGACTGGAGAAGCAGGAGCGCCTGGAGGGGTCCCTGGCCGCTGCGGCCTGGGCGGTGCAGCACGGCGCGAGGATGCTGCGGGTCCACGACGTGCAGGCCACGGTGCGCCTGGTACGGATGCTCGAGGTGCTCGCCGGCTGGCGCGAACCCACCGGCCCACTGGTCCACAACGCCTGAGCTGCGGAGCCGCCCCGCGGCGTGGCGTGGCGTGCCCGGCCGCGCCTAGCCGCGCCCGGCGCACCCAGCCGTGCCCGCCGCCCCTGGCCTCACCCGCCGCCGCCAGTCGCCAGGCGCCAGGCGCCAGGCGCCAGTCGCCAGGCGCCACGACGAGAAAAGTACCGCCCTGGTGGAACCTTTCTCGCTGCCGCAGCGCGACCCCCGCGCCACGACGAGGAAAGTTCCACGTCAATGGAACCTTTCTCATCGTGGCACCCCGCGGCGGGCGCGGCCGGGCTGGGCGAGCCGCGGCGGGCACCGCTCAGCCGGCGTGCTCGGCCAGCACCGCATCGGCCAGGCGGGGCATGACCTCGCGGTGGGCGTCGCAGAAGTCGTGCGAGGTGCCGATCACCAGCGCCAGGTCGGCCTCGGGGTCGACCCAGAAGGCGGTGCCGCGCATCCCGAAGTGGCCGACGGTCGCCGGGCTGTTGTCGCCGCCGGTCCAGTGCGGTGACTTGGTACCGCGCACCTCGATCCCCAGCCCGAAGGGGTTGGGGCTCTGCTTGCCGAAGCCGGGCATGATGCCCACCAGCTCGGGGAACTGCACGCAGGTCATCTCCGCGGACCATCGCGCCTCCAGCAGGGTCGGCCGCAGCAGCTCGGCGGCGAAGAGCGCGAGGTCGGTGAGCGGGCCGTGGGCGCCGACGGAGGCCGAGCCGCTCCACTCCAGCCCCGTCATGCCCAGCGGCTGCGCGATCCGCTCCTGCACCCAGTCGCCGAAGTCGCCTCCGATGCCCCGCTCCACGTGGCGGGCGGCTTCGTCGATGCCGAAGTTCGAGTAGTGGCGGCGCAGCCCCGGGGCCTGCAGCGTGTTCGCGGACTCGTAGAAGTATCCCGAGGCATGGGAGAGCAGATGGCGCAGCGTCGCCCCGGGCGGGCCCGCCGCGTCCTCGAGATCCACGTGGCCCTCCTGGATGGCGAGGGTCGCTCCGCAGCCGGTGAAGGTCTTGGTGACCGAGCGCCAGGGACGGACCAGGTCGACGTCCCCGCGCCGCGCCCGCTCGCCCTCGGGGCCGAGCACGATGGCGGCGGCCTCGAACCCGAACTCCTCCAGGACGTCCAGTGAGCTCACCGCGCGCCCCCGCTGCTGTGCTCCCGGCTGCTGTGCCCCGCGTCGCCGAAGCGCTCCAGCAGCGCATCGGTGAGGCCGGGCCAGACGCGCACGTGCTCCGGTCCGAAGGGCTGCTCGCCGAGGAATGCGGCGGCGAGCCCCGCCACCGGGTCCACCCAGAGGAAGGAGCCGGACTGGCCGAAGTGCCCGAAGGTCTCCGGGGAGGAGCCGGCACCGGTCCAGTGCGGCTGCTTCCCGTCGCGGATCTCGAATCCGAGCCCCCAGTCGTTGGGCTTCTGGCGCCCGTAGCCGGGCAGGATCCCGGCCAGTCCCGGGAACTGGACGGTCCTCGCCTCGCGCCAGAGCTCCTCGGGGATCAGGGTGGGCGCGAGCAGCTCGCGACCGAAGGTCAGCAGGTCGCGGAGCGAGCCGCGGTAGCCGGCGGCCGGGGAGCCCGTCACCTCGAGGTCGACGAGGTCCAGGCCGGCGACGACGGTCTGCTCCATCCAGTCGACGAAGTCGAAGCCGGTGGCCTCCTCGACATGCGCGGCGAGCACCTCGAAGCCGGTGTTGGAGTAGATGCGGCGGGCCCCGACGCCCCCCACCACCTCGTCGCCGTCGAAGGCGTAGCCGGCGGTATGGGCGAGCAGGTGTCGCACCGTCGCACCCTCCGGCCCGGCGGGCTCCTCGAGGTCGACCAGGCCGCGGTCCACGGCGATCAGGACGCCCAGCGCGGTCAGGGGCTTGGAGACGCTGGCGAGGTCCCACACCCTGGTCTGTTCGCCCTGGGTGTGCAGGGTGGTCTCCGCATCCGTCACCCCCAGTGCATGGGCGAAGTCCACGTCGACGGGGATCTCGGGCGCTCTGTCGGTCTCCACGCCCTCAATATCGCATACGGGTCCTCCGTCCCGGAGCGCCCGCCTCTTCACGAGGCCTGCACGAATCCCTCGCCGCCTCCCCGCTCGGCGGTATCGGTATCGACCTGCTCTCGCGATACGATCAGTGGGCGAGCAGCCGCGCCGCACGCCACTGATCGGTACTGATCGGCGGGGTCGGCCGACGGCCCGCCGCACCTGTCAGCCACAGCGAGAGCGAAGGACCACCGTGGGGATCTTGGATCGGATCGAGCGCGGCCTCGATCGCGGCGTGACGAGCGTCTTCTCAGGCCGTCGCGGCCAGCTGAAGCCGCTCGACCTCGCACAGGGGCTCAAGCGCGAGTGCGACGATCAGATCCAGGTGCTCGACCGCACGCGGACCCTGGCCCCGAACATCTTCGCGATCTACCTCCACTCCCAGGACTACGACCGTTTCAGCTCCTGGCAGGACACCCTGCTCGACGAGCTCCAGCGGGTGGTGACGGAGCATGCGGACAAGCAGCGGTACATGTTCGTCGGCGGTGTCACGGTGACCCTCGAACGCGATGACGAGGTGCGGGTGGGCCGGTTCGAGACCGAGTCCCGCACCGAGCGCGGCAGCGTCGCCCCGGCGACCGGCGCCGCCCAGGCCGGCTCCGGCGGCAGCCCGATCGTCGAGATCGACGGCCAGCAGTACCTGCTGACCGGCCCGGTCACCGTGATCGGTCGCGGCGGCGACGCCGACATCATCCTCGAGGACACCGGGGTCTCCCGCCACCATCTCGAGCTGCGCACCGACGCCGATTCGACCCTGGTCGCCACCGATCTCGGCTCCACCAACGGCACCTTCGTCGACGGGGAGCGGATCCGCACCCCGGTGGCCCTGCAGGACCGCTCGCTGCTGAAGATCGGCCGCACCCGGCTGACCGTGCTGCTCCCCACCGCCGGTCCGGCCGACTGGTGAGCCCCCGATGAGCGAACTGACCCTGGTCGCGCTGCGCCTCGGCTTCGTGCTGGCGCTGTGGATCTTCGTGATCGTCGTGATGCTGGTGCTGCGCAACGACCTCTTCGGCACCACCGTGGTCACCCGCTCCAGCCGCGACCCGCGCCGGGAGCAGCGCCCCGCCTCGGGCCCGCTCAGCGGGTCCTCCCCCGACGTCGATCCGGCGCAGCTGCGCACGGATCCCGAGGTCACCCAGGCGGCGATGGTGGTCACCGCCGGGCCGTTGCGCGGGACCTCCCTGTCCCTGGGCTCGACCCCGATCCTGATCGGGCGCGCCCCGGAGTGCACCCTGGTGCTCGACGACGACTACGCCTCCAACCGCCACGCCCGCGTGTTCCAGCGCGAGGGCGAGTGGATGGTGGAGGATCTGGGCTCGACCAACGGCACCCTGGTGTCGGGCAAGCGGATCGAGGGCTCCGTCCCGTTCCGTCCCGGGGCCCAGGTGCGGATCGGCCGCACCGAGATCGAACTGAGACGAGGTCCGCGATGAGCATCGCCCTGCGGTATGCCGCCCGCTCCGACGTCGGCCTCGTGCGGTCCAACAACCAGGACTCCGCCTATGCCGGCAGCCACCTGCTGGTGGTGGCCGACGGGATGGGCGGGCACGCCGGCGGCGACGTCGCCTCCTCCGTCGCGATCGGCCACCTGGCCCAGCTGGACTCCGAGACCCCGGCCTCCGACATCGTGGCCACCCTCGAGGAGAGCGTGCTCGAGGCCAATCAGGAGATCCTGCGCCGGGCCCGCGACGAGCCGCAGCTGCGCGGCCTGGGCACCACGATCACCGCCATGCTGCGGGCCGAGGGCAAGTTCGCCCTCGCCCATATCGGCGACTCCCGTGCCTATCTGCTCCGCGGCGGCGAGACCACCCAGGTCACCAAGGACCACACCTTCGTCCAGCGTCTGCTGGACGAGGGCCGCCTCACCGAGGAGGAAGCCGAGCGCCACCCCCAGCGCTCCGTGCTGATGCGCGTCCTCGGTGACGTCGACGCCGACCCCGAGCTGGATCTCTCCCTGCGACCGGCCCACCCCGGCGATCGCTGGATGCTCTGCTCCGACGGGCTGTCGGGCCTGGTCTCCCTGGACACCATCGACTCCGCCCTGACGGGCTTCGAGGATCCCGGAGAGTGCGCCGAGGAGCTGATCCAGCTCGCCCTCAAGGGCGGCGGCCCGGACAACATCACCTGCATCGTCGCCGACGTGGTGGATCTCGAGAAGCTGCCCCGCGGTGAGGAGGCCCCCTCCACCAGCCCGCAGATCGTCGGCTCCGCGGCACGCAACCGCCATGCCCCCACCGCCGCCTCCGGGCCCGCCGCGAAGGCGGCCGCGCTCACCCGTGAGGAGCCGGAGGCCCCCTACGAGGACGAGGACTTCTCCGCGGAGGAGCCCCCGCGTCGCAGCCCCTGGCCGGCGCTGGTCGCGCTGATGCTCCTGCTCGCGCTGCTCGGCGGTGCGCTGTGGGCCGGCTACGCCTGGTCGCAGCGACAGTTCTATGTCGGCACCGATGGCACCAATGTGGTGCTCTACCAGGGCCTGACCCAGGATCTGGGACCGATCTCGATGTCCGAGCCGGTGGAGGTCACCGATATCGCCCTCGAGGACCTGCCCGAGGTGACGCGCCAGCAGGTCCGGAACACGATCACGGCCTCCGACCGGGCTGGTGCCGAGCAGATCATCGACCGGCTCGAGCAGGTCGCGATCTCGAACCGGCCCCTACCCGTGGTCACCCCCGCGCCGTCCGACGGCGGCGGGGCGTCCGATGCGGGCGGTGACACCAGTCAGGAGACCGCCGTCGAGGAGAGCGCCGCCGAGGAGGCGAGCCCGCTGCCCTCCAGCACCGACGGCGCGATGCAGTCCCCCGCTGCGGGTGAGGGGACGTAGTGGCCACGATCGTGTCGTACACCGCGCGGCCGCGCAGGCTCACCCAGGCGCTGCTGCTGTCGTTCGCGGTGGTCACCGGTGTGGGCGCCTACGCCCTGGTGGGGCTCGGCCGGTTCCATGAGCTGCCGGAGAACCTGCTGGCGTACGGGGTCGGTGCCGCTGTGCTCGCGCTCGTGCTGCAGATCGCGGTGATGTGGCGGGCCCCCTACGCGGATCCCGTGATCCTGCCGCTGGTGGTGCTGCTGAACCTGCTGGGCATCGCGATGATCGAGTCCGTCCACTCCGCGAACCAGATCTTCGGGATCCGCAGCTCGGCGAGCGCGGACCGGCAGATGCTGTGGGCGGTGCTCGGCGTGCTGCTGTGCGTCGCGGTGCTGGTGATGCTGCGGGACCACCGCCGCCTGCGCCGCTTCACCTGGATCAGCGCCGTCGCCGGTGCGGTGCTGCTGCTGCTGCCGCTCGCGCCGGTGATCGGTTCGGCCCGCAACGGCTCGAAGATCTGGATCGATCTCGCGGGCTACAGCTTCCAGCCCGCCGAGCTGGCGAAGATCGCCTTCGCGATCTTCTTCGCCGGCTACCTGGTCTCCCGCCGGGACACGCTCGCCCTCGCCGGCCCGAAGGTGCTGGGCATCCACCTGCCGCGCTGGTCCGACTTCGGCCCGATCCTGGTGGCCTGGGGCTTCGCGATGGCGGTGCTGGTCTTCCAGACCGATCTCGGCACCTCGCTGATGTTCTTCGGCCTGTTCGTCGCGATGCTGTACGTGGCCACGGACCGGCTGAGCTGGCTGGTGATCGGGGCCGTGATGTTCCTGCCCCCGGCGATCTTCGCCGCCACCCAGATGAGCCACGTCCGCACCCGCCTCACCTGCTGGCTGGATCCGCTCTCGAGCGCGAACTACTCCACCTGCGAGCAGATCGCCCAGGGCCTGTTCGGCCTCTCCAACGGCGGCATCACCGGCGCCGGCCTCGGGGAGGGGCGGCCCGACGTGGTCCCCCATGCCGAGTCCGACTTCATCTTCGCCTCCTTCGCGGAGGAGCTCGGGATGGTCGGGGCCTTCGCCCTGCTGCTGCTGTACCTGCTGCTGGTGCAGCGGGCGCTGCGCGCCGCCGTCGGCATCTCCGACGGCTTCGGCACCCTGCTCGCGGGCGGTCTCGGCTTCGTGATGGCGCTGCAGGTCTTCGTGGTCGTCGGCGGGGTCACCCGGGTGATCCCGCTGACCGGCCTCACCCTCCCCTTCCTGGCCGCCGGCGGCAGCTCCCTGGTGTGCAACTGGATCATCGCGGGCATCCTGGTGCGCCTGTCCGACGCGGCCCGTCGGCCCGCCGCCCGGCAGGTCCCGGGCACAGGGTCGGCCGCTGCGCCGCGCCCCGCCCAGGAGGTGGGCGCATGAACCGGCCGCTGCGCCATGTCTGGCTCGTGATCAGCGTGCTGTTCGTGCTGCTGTTCACCTCGACCACCTATTTCCAGGTGATCGCCAAGGATCGGCTCAACGCCCACGGGCAGAACGACCGCACCCTCTACAACGAGTACGGGCGCCATCGCGGCCCGATCGTGGTGGACGGGCATCCGATCGCGGTCTCGCAGTCCTCGGACGACACCTACGGCTACCTGCGCACCTACGACCCCGGCGCCATGTACGCCCCGGTGACCGGGTACTACTCGGTGGTGTACGGCTTCACCGGCATCGAGCGGTCGCTGAACGACACCCTCTCCGGCGAGGCCGATGCGCTGTTCTACCACCGCATCTCCGACATCCTCTCCGGTCGGCAGGGACGGGGGGCGACCGTCGAGCTCACCCTCGACTCCGCGGCCCAGGAGGCCGCCTGGAACGCGCTGGACGGACGCCGCGGTGCGGTGGTCGCCCTGGACCCGGAGACCGGAGCCGTGCTGGCTATGGTCTCCGCCCCCAGCTATGACCCCAACCAGCTCGCCTCCCATGACCGGGCGTCCGTGCGCACGGCGTGGCAGGAGCTCAACGAGGACCCGGAGCGGCCGCTGGCCAACCGGGCGATCGGCGGGGATCTCTACCCGCCCGGCTCCGCGTTCAAGCTCGTGGTCGCCGCCTCCGCCCTCGAGTCCGGCAGCTATACCGCTGAGACGGAGATCCCCGGACCGGGCACCTGGGAGCTGCCGAACTCCACCGCCGTGATGAACAACCACGCCGGCGGCGGCACCGAGGCCTGCGGGCCCGACGACACCTCGACCCTGGCCGATGCGCTGCGTCAGTCCTGCAACACCTCCTTCGCGATGCTCGGCGTGGATCTGGGCGAGGAGCAGCTGCGCGAGACCGCCGAGGGCTTCGGCTTCGGGCAGCGGCTGGAGATCCCGCTGTCGGTGACCCCCTCGAGGATCGGCGAGGATCTGGACGACTCCCAGCTCGCGACCACCTCGATCGGGCAGTACGAGACCCGGGTGACGCCGCTGCAGATGGCGATGGTGGCCGGGACGTTCGCGAACGACGGGGTGGTCATGCAGCCGCAGCTGGTCAAGGCGGTGCGCACGAGCGACCTGACCACGGTCGCCGCCCTCACGCCGAAGGAGCTGGGACAGCCGCTGACCGCCGCGAACGCCGCCCAGATGCGCCAGATGATGGTGGGCGTGGTCGAGGACGGCACCGGCACCGCGGCGGCGATCGACGGCGTCGAGGTGGGCGGCAAGACCGGAACCGCGGAGTGGGGCGAGGGCCGCCAGGCCCACTCCTGGTTCGTGGGATATGCACAGCAGGGAGACCAGAAGATCGCCGTGGCGGTCGTGGTCGAGGAAGGCGGATACGGCTCGCGCACCGCGGCGCCGATCGCCCAGGACGTGATGGAGGCGGTGATCCGGCCATGAAGACCGAACCGGGGCTCGTGCTCGAAGGACGCTACGAACTGACGTCCCTGATCGCCACCGGCGGGATGGGGCAGGTCTGGAAGGGTCGCGATCGAGAACTCGATCGCGAGGTCGCGATCAAGGTGCTGCGAGAGGAGTACGCCGGCGACGACGGCTTCCTCAAGCGCTTCCGCGCCGAGGCCCGCCATACCGCCGCCCTCTCGCACGACGGCATCGCCGCGCTGTACGACTACGGCGAGCTCGACGGCCGCGCCTACATCGTCATGGAGCTGTGCCCGGGCCGCCCGCTCTCGGAGATCATCGAGGAGAATTCCGGCGGGCTGCCGGAGAAGCGCGTGGTCTCGCTGCTCATCGAGCTCGCCCGAGCGCTGGATGCCGCCCATTCCAAGGGCGTGGTCCACCGCGATGTGAAGCCCGAGAACGTGCTGGTCGACGAGAAGAACGACTGGTCCATGAAGATCACCGACTTCGGGATCGCCCGCAGCAAGGACCAGGCCCGGCTGACCAAGACCGGCCTGGTGATGGGCACCGCCCAGTACCTCTCCCCGGAGCAGGCGATGGGCAAGCAGGCCACCTCGCTCTCGGATATCTATGCGCTGGGCATCGTGGGCTACGAGATGCTGGTGGGTCGCCGGCCCTTCACCGGCTCCAGCCAGGTCGAGATCGCGATGGCGCAGGTCAAGCAGCAGCCTCCGGCGCTGCCCGAGATGATCTCGGCGGATCTGCGGCGGCTGATGATGATGATGCTCGCCAAGGCCCCGGCGAATCGTCCCCGCTCCGCGGCCGCGGTGTCCCGGATCCTTGAGGCGGTCCAGCGCGGCGTCGAGCCGCGCTTCAGCACCGGCGCGATCCCGGTGACCAAGGTTGCCGACCATGACTGGACCGGGGAGAACCAGGTCCGGCCCGGATCTGCGGCGGAGAGCTCCGGTGCCTCCCCGGCCTCATCCGACGGCCATCGCCCCGGGGCCTCGCCCACGGGGACCCGCACGGCCGCGATGCCGTTGCCGCTGTCCGGTCGCGGTCGCGGGATCCGGCACCGTTCGGGCACCTCGGGACCGTCGGCGCTGTCGGCCGCCTCCGCCGGTTCCGCGCCGCGCCGCGCCGCCCGCCCGACCCGGTCGGCGAACTCCGCGCTGTCGGCGAGCTCAGCGCTGTCGGCGAGCTCGGCACGATCGGCGAACTCGGCAAACTCAGCGAACTCCGGCCGGTCGGCGTCCTCTCCGTCGGCGGGGCCCCGCAAAGGCGCGGGAGCGACCGGTGCCGGGGCCGACCGGCCTGCGGCGTCGCGTCGGACCGGCGCCTTCGACGATGTCGACACCCCCACCTCCTCGCGGACGGTGCGCGGCACCTCCACCACCGGCCGGAAGCTCGCGGGCATGTCGTTCCCGGGACTGGTCCTGGTGGTCCTGGTGATCCTCGCGATCATCGCGGCGATCGCGGGCGGGCTCGGCCTGCTCCCGCTGGGGGCGATGGACGCGCTGGGGACACCGGGCGGTGCGGAGATGGCTCACGTCGCCTCAGCCGACCCGGTCTCAGCAACTACGATGGTCGGATCGGTCGGTGTCGACCACGGCACGAGGACAGGTGTGGAGTGAGCGAAGAGAACGTGGTCCTGGGCGGGCGCTACCGTCTGGGACGGATCCTCGGCACCGGCGGTATGGCGGAGGTGTTCCTCGCGGAGGACACCCGGCTGCATCGCACCGTCGCCGTCAAGGTGCTGCGCTCCGACCTGGCCCGGGACTCCAGCTTCCAGGAGCGGTTCCGTCGTGAGGCGCACAGCGCCGCCTCCCTGAACCATCCCTCGATCGTCGCCGTGTACGACACCGGCGAGGAGCAGCAGACCACCATCACCGGGGCGGAAGTCACCATCCCCTACATCGTGATGGAGTACGTCCAGGGCAAGACCCTGCGCGAGTACATCGACCCCGAGCATCCGATGCCCGCCGCGCAGGCCGGCGAGATCATGGCGGCGCTGCTGAGCGCCCTGGAGTACTCCCACCGCGCCGGGATCGTGCACCGGGACATCAAGCCCGGCAACATCATGATCAACGAGGCCGGCGCGGTGAAGGTGATGGACTTCGGCATCGCCCGTGCGATCGCCGATGCCACCAGTGCGATGACCGCGACCCAAGCCGTGATGGGCACCGCCCAGTACCTCTCCCCCGAGCAGGCCCGCGGCCAGCTCGTCGACGCCCGCTCCGATATCTACTCCGCCGCCTGCGTGATGTTCGAGATGCTGACCGGGCGTCCCCCGTTCACCGGCGACACCCCGGTCTCGATCGCCTACCAGCACGTGCGCGAGGAGCCGCATCCGCCCTCGGCCTACAACCCGGCGATCACCCCGGCCCTGGACGCCGTGATCCTCACCGGCCTGACCAAGGATCGCGAGCAGCGCTACCCGAGCGCGGTCGCCTTCTCGCGCGATATCGCTGCAGTGGTGTCCGGGCGGGCCCCGGCCCTGGTGGGGGGCGCCGTCCCGACGGGCGATGACGCCGCGGCCACCACCGTGCTCGGCCCGGTCGACGATGCCACCGAGGCGCTGCCGGCCATGAGCGCGGTCGGTGCCGCGACCGCCGGCGGGCTGCGCGCCCAGAGCTGGAACGGGGTCTCCGCCCCGACGCCCAGCACGGGCCCCCTCGCCCTGCACACGATCGACGAGCCCGAGACGGTCGAGGAGAACGAGGATCGCCGCAAGCCCTGGTGGCTGATCATCCTGGTGGTCCTCGCGGTGCTCGGGCTGGTCGCTGCGGCCCTCGCCGTCCTCCAGCCCTGGGACCAGGGCCCCGAGACGGTCGCCGTGCCGTCGATCGTGGGAGAGACCGAGGAGGACGCCGGCGCGCTCCTGGACGATGCCGGGCTGAAGGGCGATTTCGTCCAGGCGGAGTCCATGGAGGTCGAGGCGGGGACCGTCATCTCCGCCGAGCCCGGGGAAGGGGAGGACGTCGCCGTCGGCTCCACCGTCGAGGTGACCGTCTCCACCGGTCCGGAGGCGGTCGATGTCCCCGACGTCACGGACAAACCCCGCGATGAGGCGGAGAAGCTGCTCGAGGACGCCGGATTCGTCCCCAAGCACGTCGACAGCGAGGACAAGCAGAAGACCGAGCGCGGGATCGTCACTCGCACGAACCCGTCGGCCGGCAGTTCCGCCCAGCGCGGCAGCGAAGTCCAGTTCTGGGACGCGACCGGCAGCTACCCGGTGCCGGATCTGGTCGGGACCGACCTCGACAAGGCCACCGAGATCCTCAAGAGCATCGGGTTCGAGGTCGAGAGCACCGAGCGCCCGGACGGCGAGCACGCCCCGGGCACGGTGCTCGAGCAGACGCCCCCGGGCGGGAAGTCCGAGACGATCGGTGCCACGATCCAGCTGGTCGTCGCAGCGCCCGAGGGCCCCGTCTCCGTTCCCAACGTGACCGGGCAGCCGCTTGCGGATGCCCAGAAGACTCTCGGTGATGCGGGCTTCGGCCACACCGACACCGATGAGCATTCGGACAGTGTCGAGAAGGGCCGGGTGATCCGCACCGAGCCCGGCGCGAACGAACAGGTCGACCGGAGCTCCACGATCACGATCGTGGTCTCCTCCGGGCCGAAGGCGACCCCCACCGAAGAGCCCAGCGAGAAGCCCAGCGACAAGCCGAAGGAGACTCCCTCGGAGTCGGAGTCCGCCTCGCCGACCGAGGACGACGATCCGTCCGCCGACCCGCCGAGCGACGAGCCGGGCACTGGTGAGAACAACGCCGGGAAGGGAGACGGGAATGGCTGAGGGCACACCGGGAGGTGGCGCCGAGATCGCCGCGGAGTCCCCGGCCGCGCGGATCCTGGTGGTCGACAACTACGACAGCTTCGTCTTCACGATCGTCGGCTACCTGCAGCAGCTGGGCGCCGAGACGGTCGTGGTCCGCAACGACGAGGTGCCGGCGACCCCTGGGGGCGAGGTGGACCTCTCCGGATTCGACGGCGTGCTGATCTCCCCCGGCCCGGGCAATCCCACCACCGCCGGCCGCTCCCTCGAGGTCATCGGCGCCTGCGCCGCACGTGAGCTGCCGATGCTGGGCGTGTGCCTGGGCCATCAGGCGCTGGGGCAGTACTTCGGCGCCACCGTGGATCATGCCCCGCAGCTGATGCACGGACGCACCAGCGAGCTCACCCACCAGGGCACGAGCGTGTTCGCCGGAGCGCCGTCCCCGATGACCGCCACCCGCTATCACTCGCTGACCGTGGTGCCGGAGACGATCCCCGCGCAGCTCGAGGTGACCGCCCGCACGGCCGACGGCATGGTGATGGGGCTGGCGCATCGCGAGCTGCCGCTGCACGGGGTCCAGTTCCATCCGGAGTCGGTGCTCACCGAGAACGGGCACCTGATGCTGGCCCGCTTCCTGCAGCTGTGCGACGGCCGCGATGCGATCGAGCGCGCAGCCGGGCTCGAGCCCCTGATGACCGCCGGCTGATCTCGTCTCCCGCCCGGTCAGGGCGCGATGTGCGCGGTCCCGCCGGACAGTGCGCCGACCATGCCGTCGTTGAAGGGCAAGGACGGCGCGATCGCCGGGAAGACCCAGGCGAACAGCACCACGACGACCGCCGCCACCAGGACCGCCGCGATCAGCACCCGCAGCCATAACGGTCCGGGCAGGGCCCGGAACAGCCATCCGTACATCAGCTCTCCTCCGTCGTCTCGGGGCTCGTCGCATCCTCGTCCGCGAGGGCTTCCGGGATCCCGTCGGACCGCTTCGTCCAGTACGCGAACTGCGCGTGGACGATGATCCGCTCGCGGGCGGAGAACATCGGATGGCAGGCGGTCAGGGTGAGCATCCGTTCCGTCGGGTCGACGCCGGGCCGGCCGGGCGTCGGCGCGATCACCTCGACGTCCTCGGGCTGGACGATGAGCGTCTCGGTCACCTCGTACACGTAGAAGGCGTCGGCCGTCTCCACCACGATCGGATCCCTGGCCCCGAGCCGGCCGATGTCCTCGAAGACGCGGCCGTAGGTGTTGCGGTGACCGGCGATCGCAACGTTCCCGACCTCTCCGGGCAGTGCGGTTCCCGGATAGTGCCCGGCCCCCTTGACGTTGAGCACCTGCTCGAGGCTGACGCCCTCGGCGAGCGGGAACTGCGGGCGATCGAAGTCCGGCACGTGCATGGTGGCCCAGACCTTCGTGTCCTGGGGGGTCTCGGGCACCGGCGGCGGGCCCTCCTGCCGCGGGGCGATGGTCTGCTCATCGACCTCGCCCCACTCCTGCTCCAGGCCCGCGAGGATCCCGGACTGCTCCCGATCGGCGACCACATCGGTCCACCACAGCTGCCAGACGAGGAACAGCAGCAGCAGGGCACCGAGGGTCAGCAGCAGCTCTCCCAGGACCCCGATCAGCACGCCCCCGCGGCCATGACCGCGGTGGGACGGTCTCACCCGGTCACCTCCGCATCGATCGTGAGGGAGCCGACGAAACCGGGCAGGGTGGTCTCCTCCAGGGTCTCGACCTTCTCACCGAGCCCCACATGATCGACCCATTGGCGATACACCTGGACGCCCGGCGAGGCCTCGAGCGAGGCGGTCATCTCCTCGATCGGCCCGATGACGGTGATGACGAACGGCGGGGAGTAGACCCGCCCCTCGAGCAGGAGGGTGTTGCCGGCGCACCGGAAGGCGCTGCCGTTGATGACCCGCTGATCCTGGAGCATCATCGCCTCGGCCCCGCCCGCCCACAGCGCATTGACATAGGCCTCCAGATCCTGCTGGTGGACCACGAGATCATCGGGCTCCGCGTCGGGGATGGTGCCCAGCGCGCTGCCGGGGGCGTCGGTGAGGGTGATCCGCAGAGCGGGACCACTGACCTCGCTGAGCCCGACGGCATCGCCGACCTGCTGGGTCAGTGCGGCGGCCGGTGCGCGCTCGTCCGTGTCGCGGAGAGACTCGATCTCGGCACGCTTGGCCGCGTTCTCCTCCGTGAGGTCCTCGATCACCCGCCCCCGCTCCTCGAGCACACCGGCGACATCGCTGCTCTCGTCGCGGATGGAGCTGCCGTCGGAGAGCCGCGCGGTGGTGGCGAACAGCACTCCGCACAGCACCATCACCAGCGCCACGCCGATCCGCCCGCGGCGGCGTGCGCTGCGAGCCGGGCTGCGGCCGGTGCCCTCTGCGTCCATGGCAACTCCTGACTTCGCACCCTCGGTCGACGACCATTACCCTAGGCCACAGTCCGCACCCGCGGGCACGCGCGGCATGCCCGCGCTGACAGGCGCGTCGAGGGAGCACCGTTTCATGGCCAGGAGCAGGAAGAAGTCGTCCCAGCGGCCGACATCGAGCGCGAAGGCCACGGCCGCGGCGAAGCCCGTGGAGGATGCCACCGAGGATGCCGCCGAGAAGTCCTCGAAGAACGCGGCCCCGGTCAAGCGCTCTGCGGCAGGCAAGGACCCGGTCAAGCCCAAGGGCGGCGAGGTCGCCGAGAAGGCGAAGGACTCCACCCGGTCCACGTCGGTGAAGAAGGCCGCCGCCGCCGAGAGCTCCCGCAGCACCGGCCGCCGGGTCGCTGCCGCGACCCAGAACCCGGCCTGGCTCGCACCCACCGCCGTGGTGCTGCTGGTGGTGGGCTTGGCCTACCTGGTCACCTATTACATTTCCGCAGGTCAGCTCCCCCTGCCCATCGGCGACTGGAATCTCGCCGCAGGCTTCGGTGTGCTGATGGTCGGCGGCGGCATGCTGATGTTCTGGAAGTAGATGGTCGGGACCCAGATGGTCGGGGTGTAGCGGACGAGCCTTCCGCCCGATGGGGAGTTCTCCCCAAGGCGGCGGCGCTCCTGCGCCGGTAGGCTGACGGGGACACGCGCTCAGCACGGCGCTGTCCACAGATTTCAGCGCACTACCCGACGGGAATCCCATGAAAAGCACCTCGACGCGGCAGAGACTCATCGCCGTCCTCCTCCTGCCCTTCCTGATGGTGCTCGCCGGGTGCGGGAAGCTCCACGCAGATTTCGACATCCAGGACGTCGACACGATCAATGTGTCCTACGACCTCGGGATCGACAAGGAGTTCACCGACGGCGTCTACGCCACCGCTGACGAGATGTGCTCCGAGATGGCCGGGGAGCTGTCCGTCGGCGGGGAGCTCGCTCCCGACGTCGAACCCTATGAGGAGGACGGCCAGCTCGGCTGCCTCGTCACCGGCGTCATGACCCGCGACAACTTCGGCAGCGACATGTCCCTGACCAAGGAGGGCGGCGAATACCATCTGATCCTCCACGGCGACGAGTCCATGACGTCGGATCTCGAGGATCCGTCGATCGCGAGCCTCGACTTCGATTTCCGGATGACCTTCACCTTCCCCGGCAAGGTCATCGAGTCCAACGGGGGTGAGGTCGACGGGAACTCCGTGACCTACACCGATCTCAACGAGGTGGCGCAGGGCATCGACATCCGGGCCGACGCCGGCGGCTTCCCCTGGGTGATCGTCATCGTGATCGTGCTCGTGCTCGGGTTCCTGCTCCTGCTGCTCATCGCGGTGGTCGCCTTCTTCCTGATCCGTGCCCGCAAGAACAAGGGCGGCGGCTCGACCCCGTCCGGCATGCCCGGCAGCTACGGCTCGGCGGCAGCAGCGGGCGCCGCCGCCCCGGCAGCCCCGCAGGGCCAGCCGGGTCAGCCCGGTCAGCCGGGCCAGCAGTGGGGCCAGGCCTCACCCCCAGCGGCCCCGCAGGGCCAGCCGGGTCAGCCCGGTCAGCAGGGTCAGCAGTGGGGCCAGGCCTCACCCCCAGCGGCCCCGCAGGGCGAGCAGCCGTGGTCCCACCCGCCGCAGGACGGGCAGCAGTGGGGCCAGCCCGGTCAGGGCCAGCAGCCGCCGCAGAATCCGGGCTGGTGACGCTGTTCAGGTGAGCCATCCGGGAGCCGTGTGAGCAGGGTCATGACTCCCGGATTGGCGCCGGCCGGACGTGACCGCTAGAGTTGATCAGGTCAGTTCAGCTGGCAAGCGCCCGTAGCTTAACGGATAGAGCATCTGACTACGGATCAGAAGGTTGGGGGTTCGAATCCCTCCGGGCGCACTTTTTTGCAGAAGCCCCTCGCAGCACCGAAACGGTGCGGCGAGGGGCTTCTTCGTGCCCCGGGTGCGTTCGGTGGCATCCGGGGACAGCGCGGACGCAGCGGATGCCCGCGGCGGCGGCTCAGTAGCCGTGGGGGTCATCCCCTGCCGCTGCCCCGGTGACGTGCTCGGCGTGCGAGAGGGTTTCCGCCAGGAGCCGGTGCACATGGGAGTCCGAGGCGCGATAGAAGGCGAAGGTACCCTCCTTGCGGCTCTGCACCAAGCCCGCCATCCGCAGCTTGGACAGGTGCTGACTCACTGCGGCAGGTGTCGCCCCGATCGCCTCGGCGAGTGCATTCACGCTGGACTCCTGCTGGAAGAGCGCCCAGAGGATCTTCACCCGGGTCGGATCGGCGAGCATGCGGAAGGTGTCCGAGGCGATCCGGGCATGCTCCTCGTCGGGGACCGGATGCAGAGGTGCGGGGTGCATCCCGTCATCCTACGCAAACCTTGCTACCTGCATGCCTACGCAGATACATTGATGCGATGTCTCGAGCTCCCTCCCCCGACCACTCGCACGGCCCTCACCCCGTGCCGCAGCGCACTCCACACCCCCCGCACGATCAGCACCCCGCGCACGCAGGCGACCGGCACGAACACGCGCACGGACACGAGCACGCCGGGCTCTGGTCCCGCGTGCGCCACGCGCTGACCCCGCACAGCCACGACCACGGCGACGCGATCCGCACCGCCGAGGAGTCCAGTGCGATCGGCATCCGGGCGGCCTGGGTGAGCCTCGCCGGGATGGGGGCGACCGCACTGCTGCAGATCGGTATCGTCGCGCTCAGCGGTTCGGTCGCCCTGCTCGCCGACACCCTCCACAACCTCGGCCATCTGGCCACCACGATCCCGTTGATCATCGCCTTCCGCCTCGGGCTGCGCGCTCCCACCCGTCGCTTCAGCTACGGCTTCCGCCGCGCCGAGGATCTGGTGGGCCTCCTGATCGGGGCCGTGATCGCGGTGTCTGCGGGTCTGATCGTGTGGGAGTCGGTGCGCGCACTCACGACGGCCCGGGACATGACTCATCTGGTCTGGGTGCTCGCCGCCGCCCTCATCGGTGCCGCTGGGAACGAGCTGGTCGCGCGGTATCGGATCCGCGCCGGCCGGAGGATCGGCTCCGCAGCGCTGATCGCGGAGGGCCAGCATGCCCGCACCGATGCGCTCACCTCCTTGGCCGTGGTGGTCGGGGTGGTCGGTGCCTGGCTCGGCGCGACCTGGATCGACCCGCTCATCGGCCTGCTCATCGCCGTGATGGTGGTGCTGGTGCTGATCAGCTCGATGCGCACCGTGATCCATCGCCTGATGGATGGCGTCGGACCCGACACCCTGGACACCGTCGAGACGGCCGCCGCGGTGCCCGGCGTGCTCGAGGTGCGTGAGGCCCGGGCCCGCTGGATCGGGCATCGGCTCGAGGCCGAGGTCACGGTAGTCGTGGACCCGGGCCTCAGCGTCGGCCGCTCACAGCTGCTCATGGAGGAGGTGGAGACGCAGCTGCATCGCGCCCTGCCGCACCTGGACCGTGCCGGAGTACGGATCACCGCCGGCGCTGCTCGACCGTGAATCAGCCGGCGGTGAGCACCTCGCGCACCGAGGTCCAGGACTGCAGCAGCTCTCGCGCCGCAGGGTCGGCCTCGGCGGCGATCGCCTCGCGGCGGGCATGGTCGAGCAGCTCGTCGATCTCGACCCGCGCCCCGCGCTCCACGGACGCCACCGCCGCCTCGACCATCGCGAAGCTCAGCAGGTTCTCGTGCACCTCGCACATCGGGGTGCGGCCCTCGCGCAGAGCGCTGACGCACTCCACCAGGGAGGCGGCGATCTGGTCCCGCTCCGGCACCGTCTCCTCCGCTACCTCGGCCTGCAGCCGAGCGGTGGACTCCTCGTCCTCGGTCCCGAGCACCGGCGCGCCGGTGCCGTCCCAGGTGGCCGAGCCGTGCTGGGCGGCGATCCGCCACTCCCCGTTCCACCAGGTCGGCAGGCCGCGCGCGTTCCAGGTGCCGTGATAGGCGAACAGCGAGTCGTCGTCCATCTCGAAGGTCGCCGTCACGGTGGCGTCGTGCGCGTACACGCTCCAGTCCGGCCGCGCACCGCGCGCGGTCACCGCGACCGGGTCCGCACCGGTGATGTACCGGGCGGCGTCGAAGGCGTGGATCCCCATGTCCCGCAGCAGCGGATGATCCTGGCTGCGCCGGAACCCGTCGTGCTCGACGAAAAGGGAGAAGAAGGCGCTGGTCAGCACCGTCGGCCCGTGGGCGGCGACGAAGCCGCGCAGCTGCCGCACCTGGCGGAAGAACCGCCTCGACTGGGAGACCATGAACGGCACCCCGGTCAGTTCGGCGTGCGCCACCAGGCTCAGCGCCTCGGGCAGGGTCTCGGTGACCGGCTTCTCGCCGAGCACCGGGATCCCGGCATGCAGCGCCTTCACCGTCACCGGATGGTGCGCGACCGGCACGGTCGGGTCGACCAGCAGGTCAGCGCCGGTCGCGAGGGCGAGGTCCACCCCGTCGGCCCCGATCGCCACGGCCGACGGGTCCGACGCCCCCGACTGCTCGATGACCCGCTGGGGCGCACCTTCGACCAGGTCGGCGACGCCCACCAGCTCGGCGACATCGCTGGCCACGATCTCCCGGGCCCACCAGCTGCCCATCCCGCCCGCGCCGACGACCACCACCCGGGCCGGACGGTCGGCCGGCAGGCGCGGGAAGCCCGTGCGTGCGGGCACCGGGGCCGGGGCGGCGGCGAGGCCGGCCGGCGCTGCAGTCAGCCGCTCAGATGACACGCGTGATCTCCTCGCCGCGGAACCAGTCGCGCGGCGCATTGGCGATCTTCACCGGAGCGGTCTCGCGCTCCTCGGGCCGGGCCCAGACCACGGCGTTGGCCAGCACCCGCTGGATCTCGGCCTGGCGGTAGACGGGGTACTCCTGGTCGCCGGGGCTGAAGTAGAAGACCTTGCCCTTGCCGCGCCGGAACACGGCACCGGAGCGGAACACCTCTCCCCCGGCGAAGGAGGAGAGGAACACCAGCTCATCAGGGGCCGGGATGTCGAACATCTCGCCGTACATCTCCTGCTGCGGGATGAGGATCGGATGCGGGACGCCGCGGGCGATCGGATGGGAGCCGCTGACGGTCCACACCCGTTCCTCCTCGCCGTCATTGCGCCACAGCAGGTTGCAGGTGGTGCCCATCAGCGCCCTGAACGGCTTGGAGTAGTGGGCCGAGTGCAGTGGGATCAGGCCCATGCCCTCGTGCACGCGACGCACCACGCGCTCGGCGATCTCGTCGGGCACGTCCTGATGCGCCATGTGCCCCCACCAGGTCAGCACGTCGGTCTCGGCGAGCGCCTCCTCGGAGAGGGACTCCTCGATGTCATCGAGCAGCGCGATGCGCACCTCGGCGTCCACACCGTCGGCCGCGAGCAGCCTGCGCAGGGCCTCCGCGATGACGGTGTGCATCCCCTCGGGGTAGATCTCCTGCACTGTCGGATCGACCTTCTCATGCCGGTTCTCTCCGAAGACGGCGATGCGCAGAGTCATGGTGTCGTTCATCCTGTCGGTGGTGGGTCCCGGGCCGTCCGGAGGGACGGCCAGTCCATCGTAGGGCGCGCCTCGGCCAGAACCGTGACCGGGATGTGATCTGCTTCTCACCGCTTCGGGGCTATGGTCATGGGCAGGCTCCTTCAATGGCGAGGGAGCCTCTTCTTCGTCCGGGCCCGGGATTTCGTCCGGGCCCGGGATCAGAGCGGTCGCGCGTGCACCGAGTGCCCAGCCGCCCCGAGATACCGCTCGAGCGCGAGGGACGTCTCCCGATGCCTCCGTGCCGCCCGAGCCCTGCCGATCGAGCCTCCCAGGGCCCGCCCGGCTCCAGCCCCCCATCGATAGCGCACCTCGACCGTCTCCGGGGCGTCCGCTCCGCGAGGCGGCTGCAGCGGCTCGAGCAGCTCGATCAGTGCGGTGAGGCGGAAGCGTGAGCCGGCGAAGGCGCCCAGCAGCACCGTGCGCCGCAGGCTGCCGGTCTCGACGATGAACCGCCCCGACCCCCGCTCATGCGCGCTCCAGCCGCGCTCGGCGAAGAACCGGGCGACCAGAGGATCGATGGTGCGCCGCCCGCCGACGACGGTGAGCGCCGTCCCCTCGGGGACCGGGTCCACGGAGCGGGTGCCGTTCACGGGGCGATGTTCACGGGTGTGACGTTCATGGATCGAGGTCCCCGTCGGCAGCTCCTCGGCCCTCGCCGATCCGGCGCAGTTCTGCGTTGCCCAGGTGCGACACCTCGCGGTGGTCGTGGGGGTCCCTCCCGGCCGTGACGGCGAGCGCGATCTGCAGCACGTCGCCGTGGGCGACCAGCACCACCGGTGCCTCCCTCGCGAGCGCATCGGCCTCGTGGAGCACGGCGGTCACGCGAGCGGCGACGGCAGCGACCTGCTCCACCCCGCCCTCGTGGGTGCCGCGCTCGCGATCGACCTGCCAGATCTGCTCATAGGCGCTCGCGGGGCCCTCGTCGTACCGCCCGAAGCTGCGCTCCCGCAGCCGCACCTCCACGCGCGGCGGCGCGGCGCCGAGCCCGGCGGCGAACTCCTGGGCGGTCTGCAGGGCACGCGCGAAATCGCTCGAGACGATCACGGTCTGCGGCCCCAGACCCTGGGCGAGGCCCTCGGCGGCCGCCGCCCGGGCCTGCTCGCGACCGCGCGCGGTGAGCCCCACCTCGGTGAGCGCCCGCGGCCCGGGGGCCGAGACGATCAGCCCCTGGACGTTCGCAGTGGATTCGCCGTGGCGCAGCACCCAGAGCGGGTTCATCGCGGCGCTCAGGGGGTGGTGACCTTGCCGGGGTTCAGGTTCCGGCCCGGGTCGTTGTCCGCGAACAGCCCCTTGACCATGCGCACCCCGACCTCGCCGATGTCCTCGGTGATCCACGGCTGGTGCTCGGTGCCCACCGCATGGTGGTGGCTGACCGTGGACCCCAGGTCCACGAACGTCTGCTGCACCGCGGACTTGGCCGCGTAGTACTGCTCCAGCGCCTGCTCCTTCGAGGAGTAGGGGAAGGCGAAGGTGAAGTACAGGCAGGCCCCGGCGTGGTAGCTGTGCGACATGTGGCAGAACATGAAGCCGGGCAGGCCCTGCTCCTCCTGCACCGCATAGAAGGCCTCGTAGGCCTTGGTGTGGAGCTCGTTGAGCATCGACCAGGTCGCGCCGGTGTCGCAGACATCGCCGAACACCTGGTAGTCCATCAGGAAGTCGCGCAGGTAGGGGGTGTCGAACTTCTTCTGGTCGTAGATCGCGCCCGGCCCCGCCCCGAGGGTGATGCCCCCGTTGCGCTTGACGATCTTCTTCACCAGCGCCTTCTGCTGCTCGACCGCCGCCTTGGAACCCTCGAAGCACACGTAGGAGATCGACATCTCCTCGGTGGTGTCCCAGCCCTGTGAGCGCAGATAGGCGAACAGGCCGTCCTGCACCTTCGCGGCGATCCGGCCCTTGGTGGAGCTGGGCTCCTTGACCATCGACAGGCTGAACTCGGTCTCCGGACCGTCGGAGAGACGGGTGAAGGTCGGGGTGACATCGGTGGAGCGGGCGATCGCGTGCATCCCGCGGATGCCGTGCTCCCAGTCCGGGTACATATAGGCGATGACCTGGCGGACCGGGGCGAGGCGATGCACCTGCACGGTGGCCTCGGTGATCACGCCCAGCCGGCCCTCGCTGCCCAGGATCATCTCGTGCACGCTGGGGCCGGAGTCGCGGCCCGGGATCGGCTTGGTGACCGCGACGCCGTCAGGGTGGATCAGGCGCAGCCCGCGCACGATGTCCTCGATGTCGCCGTACTTGTCCGACTGCATGCCGGAGGACCGGGTCGCGGCCCAGCCGCCGAGGGTCGAGTAGGTGAAGGAGTCCGGGAAGTGGCCGACGGTCCAGCCCTCGGCGTTGAGCTGCTCCTCGAGATCGGGGCCGTACGCACCGGCCTCCACCCGGGCCAGGCCCGCGGTGTCGTCGATCTCCAGGACGTCGCGCATCCGGCCGAGGTTCAACGAGATCACGGGGCGCTGCTCGGAGAGGTCGGGCGTGACGGAGCCGGAGATGCTGGAGCCGCCGCCGTAGGGGATCAGCACCAGGTCGTGCTCGAGCACGAGCCTCAGCACCGCGGCGACCTCCTCCTCGGAGGCGGGATACACGATCGCGTCGACCAGTCGCGCGAAGTCACCGGAGCGGACCCGGAACAGGTCCGGCAGCGAGCGGCCGAAGGAATGGACGACGCGGTATTCGTCATCCGCCAGCACGTTCTCCTCGCCGACCACGGCGGCCAGCTCGCCCTTCAGCTCCTGCGGCAGGCGGCTGGGCGGGACCTCGAACTCCGAGAGCTCGGGCTCGACCGGCTGCTGGGAATCCAGATCCACGCCGACCTTGTTCTTCGCCAATGGGGGGAAGGCCGGCTTGTTGTCGTAGCGGAAGGTGACGGAGTCCAGTCCCCAGCCCCACCACTTGTGCCGCTTGACCTCCCGTGCGCTCAGCCGTTCGCTCATGCGGATCCCTCCTCGTCCTCGGCGGCGCCGCCCAGGACCTCGTCGTGATGCTCGTCGTACAAGTCTTTCACCCGGGCCCGGATCCGCGTCGAGAACTCGACGGCGGATTCGTCCACATGGGAGATCATCGGTTCGCCGAAGACGACGCGGACCGGAGGACGGCCCTTCGGCCAGCTTCGACCCTTGGGCATCGCCTCGTAGCCTCCGACGATCGCCGCGGGGATGACGGGCACGCCGACGCTGATCGCGAGAGCCGCCCCGCCGGGCTTGAAGCTGGACATCTGGCCGCTGCTCTGGCGTCCGCCCTCCGGGAAGACCAGGATCGGCACGCCGACGCGGAGCAGCTTGCGGGACGTGCCGGAGTGCTTGCGGCCGCCGCCCCGGTCGATCGGGAAAGCGTTGAGCATGGTGCGCACGAAGAATCGACGGGGCCATCCGTGCTCGAACCAGTAGTCGGTCGCCACCCCGGTGGACAGCAGGCGGCCCTGGGCCCACGGCAGGCTGAGCGCCAGCAGGGGCCCGTCGACATGACTGGTGTGGTTCGCGACCAGCACGAACGGCCCCCTGACGCTCTTGACGCGGCGGTGCATCACGACCTGCGGGTTCACCGCGGACCTCACGACCATCCGGAAGATCACCCGCTGCAACACGAAACGGAGGCCCGAGCGCCATCGCGAGCGGTACTTCGCGAGCTCTCCCTCGGGCTTCTCCCAGCCCTCGCCGCGCGAGCGGGCCGAGAGGGACTGCATCAGGCGTCGGCCGGCGCTGGGATGCTTCGACTCGCCGGCCGGGCCCACAGGGGCGTCGCTGTCGGCATCGTCGCCGGGCTCCCCGTCGGCGTCGGCGAGGTCGTCGGCCACAGCGTCGGCATCCTCGCCAGAGCCGGCCGGGTGCAGGTGACCCGCAGCGTCGCCAGCTCGCGTCGGGAAGGCGGCACCGGCAGGATCGACGGTGTCCTCAGGGTCCTGCGCGGAGTACTGCGGGGTCATGCGATCACTTCTCCCGGCTGCGGCGGTGGCTGAGCAGTGCGCTCAGTCGTGCCACGATCCCACGAGGCGTCGTGCGCAGCACACCGGCGATCCCCTTCCAGCGCAGCGAGGGGATCGAGACCGGCTTGCCGCGGGCCACATCCCGAAGGCACTCCTCGACGAGACGGTCGGCGTCGAGCCACAGCACACCGGGGATCGAGGAGCCCTTGATCCCTGCGCGATCGTGGAACTCGGTGCGCACCCAGCCCGGCATGAGCGCAGTGACCTGCACGCCGGTGCCCGCCAGCTGCACCCCGAGCGACTCGGAGTAGTTGCCCACCCAGGCCTTGATCGCGGAGTAGTTGTTCTGGGTCACCAGGGCGCTCACGGAGCCCACGTTGATGATCCAGCCGCGACCGCGCTCGCGCATCCCCCGACCGGCCGCACCACCGAGCTTCAGCACGGCGCGGATCATCACCTCGAAGCCGAGGTCATGAGCGGAGATGTCCTCCTCGAGCAGGCTCGCCCTCACGGAGAAGCCGGCGTTGTTGACAAGCACGTCGACCGGTTCCGTCGCGGCTTCGAGGCGGTCGGCGACGCGCTGCTGCGCCGCGCGGTCGGCGAGATCGGCGATGAGGGTCTCGACCTCGACGCCGTACTCCCGGCGGAGCTGTGCGGCAGTCTCGTCCAGGCGGGAGGCGTCTCGCGCGACCAGCACCAGGGACGCCCCACGAGCAGCGAAAGCTCTCGCGAAAGCGGCCCCGATGCCCGCGGTGCCACCGGTGATCAGGGCCCTATGCATGGCGGCTACGATACACTAGCGCCGCCCTGATCAGCGCGGGAAGCACCCCTGGTGAGGCGGTCCCGAGACGCGTCGAACGCGAGGGGATCGCGACACGGGCCCCACATCCTCCACGTCCTTCCGTACCCGTCCATAGAGGGAATCCATGTCGAACAGCACACCGTCCGCCGACCAGTCCGCCAGCAGCGGCGGGCACCGCGACGGGGATCGTCGGATCCTGCTGACCGGCGTCACCGGGTTCCTGGGCCAGGCGGTCCTGCGGTCCCTCCTGGAGACCACCGAGAACACCCGGATCACGGCCGTCGTGCGCCCCAAGGGCTCCCTCAGCGGGCTCAAGCGTCTCGAGCAGCTGCTGCGCAAGCCGGTCTTCTCCTCCTGGGCCGACGCGATCAGCGAGAACGCACAGGACAGCCAGGACGGACTGGACGGGAAGGCGGTCGTGAAGGCCGCGTTCGACGCCCGTGTCTCCGTGATCGAGGGCGACCTCACGGACATGCCCGCGATCGAGGACCCCTTCGACGTGGTCATCCACTCCGCGTCGTCGGTCTCCTTCGACCCGCCGATCGACGTCGCCTTCCGCACCAACGTCGGCGGGGCGCAGAACCTCTACGAGGCACTGCTCGCCTCCGGCCAGGACCCGCACGTCATCCACGTCTCGACCGCCTATGTCGGCGGCATCGCCAAGGGCCTCCGCCAGGAGGGGTCGCTCCGGACCGACGTCGACTGGCGCGCCGAGTACCAGGCCGCGCTCGACGCTCGCACCCGCGTCGATGCCGAGTCCCGTCGGCCCGAGACGCTGCGCTCCCAGATCCGCGGTGCGACGCTGCGCACCGGCCGCATGGGCCCCAAGGCCGTCGCCTCCGCGTCCGAGGAGGCCCGCCGCAACTGGGTCGACGAGCGCCTGGTCGACTTCGGCCGCACCCGCGCCCAGTCCGTGGGCTGGACCGACATCTACACCTTCACCAAGGCGATGGCGGAGCAGGTCGCCGAGGAGCTGTGGGCGGCGGGCGGCCACCGCGTCTCCTTCGTGCGGCCGTCGATCATCGAATCCGCCGTGCAGAACCCGTACCCGGGCTGGATCGACGGCTACAAGGTCGCCGACCCGCTGATCATGGCCTACGGCCGCGGCGCGCTGCCCGAGTTCCCGGGCCTCGCGGACTCGATCCTCGACGTCATCCCCGTGGATTTCGTGGTGAACGTGATCGTGGCCCTGGCCACCCAGGACGTCTCCCGTCGCGGCGATGACGCCTACTACCAGGTGGTCTCCGGCGCCTCGAACCCGCTGCCCTTCCACGAGATGTTCACCGCCGTGCGCGAGTACTTCGTGGAGCACCCGCTCGAGGACGACGAGGGCAAGGCCATCGAGGTCCCCGCCTGGACCTTCCCGGCCGTGGAGATGGTCGAGCAGCGCTTCCGCGCCAAGGAGCTCGCCGCGAAGGCCGGGGCCACCGCCGTCGCCTACCTCCCCGCCACCAAGCGCACCCGGGCGTGGACGTCGGACCTGCACAAGGCGACGTCGGGCCTGACCACCCTGCGCATGTACATCGAGCTGTACCGCCAGTACACGAAGACGGAGATGGTCTTCGACGACGCCAACACGCGCGCCCTGCGCGACGAATTGTCGGCCGATTTCCTCGCGAACCACGACTTCGACGTCACCGGCATCGACTGGAGCGAGTACTTCACGAAACAGCACCTCCCAGCCGTCACCGACCTCACCAAGGCGTACTCGCGGGCGAAGTCCGCCCAGCGCAAGCGCTCCGCGCGCCCCGCGCCGGAGCTCAAGCAGAACGAGAACGCTCTGGCCGTCTTCGACCTCGACGGCACCGTGCTCGCCACGAACATCGTCCAGCAGTACTTCGCGGTGGTCCGCGCGACGCGTCCGCGCCGGTCCTGGCCCGGTGAGATCGGTGGCCTGCTCGCCGCCGTCCCCGGGTATCTGCGGGCGGAGAAGCGGGACCGCTCCGAGCTGATCCGCACGGTCAACCGCCGTTACAAGGGCTACCGCGGCGACGAGCTGCGCTCCCTCATGCAGGGTGAGGCCGGGCGCCGCATCCGCGCGTCGGTCCGCCCCGAGGCCCTCGAGACGATCGAGCGCCACCGCGCCGCCGGGCACCGGACCGTGCTCGTCAGCGGCGCGCTCGACGTGCTCGTGGAGCCGCTCGCGGACCTGTTCGACGAGGTCGTCGCCACCCACATGGACGAGGACTCCTCCGGGGTCATGACCGGCTACCTGGCCACTCCCCCGCTGGTCGACGAGGCCCGCGCGAACTGGCTGAGCAAGTACGCCGATCTGCACAGCGCGGACCTCGCCGCCTCCTACGGCTACGGCGACTCCCACGCCGACGCCTCCTGGCTCGAGCTGGTCGGCACCCCCGCTGCCGTGTCCCCGGACCTGGGCCTGTACGGCGTGGCGAAGAAGAAGCGCTGGCAGATCCTGGAGTGGTGACGCTGCGCAGCCGCTGAAGCCCGGGTGGCCGGGCCGGATAGTCGCCTGGCCCGGGGTGGTGACCTGGCCCGGGGTGGTGGCCACCAGAACTTTGACGTATACGGGCGTTGAACGGCGTATATGCGTTCAACACTGATATACGTCAGTCTCCTGGTGGTCGACCGTTCCTCCCCACCCCTGGGCTGTCCACATCAGCAACGCTCTCCTCCCGCCGCGTTCCGTCCGCGCCGAGACTCGGAGCATGTACGGCCCCAGTCACGTGATCCTGCCGGCGAGCGCGGACCGCCCTTACCGCCCGTCCAGTCAACCGACCCGCCGACCGCCCGGCGCCCTCCATCTCACCCCTGAGCAGCTCGGCGTCGCCCGGCGCCACGAGATCTCCGCCCTCGGCTTGACGCAGTGGACCATGCGCGGCGCCCTGGAGCGCGGCGAGCTGCGGCGCATCGCCCGCGGCTGGACCGCACTGCCCACCGCCGACGCTGCCGTGGTTCGGGCCCTGACCGCCGGGTATCGGCTCACCTGCGTGGACGCGGCGCGGCTGCATGGTCTTTGGATCCCGGAGGACACCTCCCCCGAGCGTCACCATCTGCACGTCTATCGCGGCGGCAGCGGAGGCTCCCTTCCGCCGCGGATGAAACAGCACTCCCCGCGCGGCAGATCCTGGCCGGAGACGGACGCAGTCGCCTCGCTTCCGCTCGCGCTCGCCCACTCCCTCCGGTGCTGCAGCGGCGAGACCTCCGCGATCCTGCTCGAGTCCGCGATGCAACGCGGGCTCCTCTCCCCTGCCGAGGTGCAGCAGATCCTGGAGGCTGCCCCCGCCGCGGTCCGCTCCCGGATCGGCACGGTCTCCTCCGCGAGCGACTCCGGCTCGGAGACGAGGGTGGTCCGGTGGCTGCGACGCCGGAAGTTCCATGTCGAGCAGCAGGTGCATGTGGAGGGCGTGGGGTTCCTCGACGCCTACGTCGGCGGGCTCTTCCTGGAGATCGACGGCAAGGAGTTCCATTCCGGCGAGAGCGCCTTCGGCCGGGACCGTCGCAGGGATCTGCACGCCATCCGGCACGGGCTGCAGGTGCTCCGCATCAGCTATGACCAGGTCTGGCACCACTGGCCCGCCACCCAGCAGAACATCCTCCGCACCATCGCGGAGGTCGGCGGATTCGGCCGGCGGAAAGTGGCACAGCTGGCCGCCGCCTGAGCAGCCCCGAGGGCACCTCACGGTTTCGACGCCACCAGAACTTTGAAGCAGGTGAGGTCTGAACGCTCCACAGCCGTTCAAACGTCGTAGACGGCAGGAATCTGGTGGGCAAGCGCGAGCATGCGGGGTCAGGGCAGGGCAGGGCAGGAGCGCTTTGGGGTCGAGCACGCTGCGGCCGGGCGGGTGCACTGCCACCCCGGGATCACAGCACTGAGGCGAGGAAGCCTTGCAGCCGCTCGGACTCGGGGTGGTCGATGACCTGCTCGGGGGTGCCGCGTTCGAGGATGCGGCCCTCGTCCATGAACACCACCTGGTCGGCGACCTCGCGGGCGAAGCCCATCTCATGGGTGACCACGACCATGGTCATGCCGTCGGCCGCGAGGTCCTTGAGCACGGCGAGCACCTCGGAGACCAGCTCCGGGTCCAGGGCGCTGGTCGGCTCATCGAAGAGCATCAGCTCGGGGTCCATCGCCAGCGCCCGCGCGATCGCGACCCGCTGCTGCTGCCCGCCGGAGAGCTCCGAGGGGTAGTGGTCTGCGCGTTCGGCCAGGCCCACCCGTTCCAGCAGGGTGCGTGCCTTCTGCTCAGCGGCGGCCTTGGGCAGCCCGCGCACCTGCACAGGCGCCTCCATCACGTTGCCGAGCGCCGTGAGGTGCGGGAACAGGTGGAAGCGCTGGAAGACCATGCCGATGCGGGAGCGCTGGGCGGCGATCTGGGCGGAGGGAAGCTTCTGCCAGCGACCGTCGGGCAGCGGATCGCTCTGGTAGCCCTGCACCTCGCCGTCGATGAGGACGCGCCCGGCAGTGGGCTCCTCGAGCTGATTGATGCAGCGCAGCAGGGTGGACTTGCCGGAGCCGGAGGGACCCACCAGCACGGCCACCTCGCCGGCGCGCACGGTGAGGTCGCAGGCCTTCAGCACGTGCAGGTCACCGAAGGACTTGTGGACCGCCTCGACCTCGATGACGGGACGGGGCGGGGTGGCGGGAGTCCAGTCGGTGCCGGGCACGGGGTTCTCAGGGGTCTGGGTCATCACAGCTCCACCTCGGGGAGCGGGTCGTTCGGGGTGGTGCCGGCGCGGTTCACGGCGGCCTGGCGGGAGCGTCCGCCACGGCCGGTGGTCGGGGTGCGGGCGTCGAAGCCGCGCCCGAAGTACTTCTCGAGGTAGTACTGGCCCACCATCAGCACGCTGGTGATCGCGAGGTACCACAGCGCCGCGACGATCAGCAGCGGGATGGGGGTGAACAGCTTGTTGGCGATGCCGTTGGTGGCGAAGGTGAGGTCGAGGGTGAAGGGCACCGCGAGCACCAGCGAGGTGGTCTTCAGCATGCCGATGGTCTCGTTGCCCAGCGGCGGCACGATCACCCGCATGGCCTGCGGGACGATGATGCGGCGCAGGATCGTCCCGTTGCTCATGCCCAGTGCCTTCGACGCCTCGGACTGGCCCCGGTCCACGGAGTTCAGCCCGGAACGGATGATCTCGGCGAGGTAGGCGCCCTCGTTCAGGCCCAGGCCGATCACTGCGGCCCAGAACGCGGTGAGCAGGTCACGGGTGGAGAAGCTCAGCAGCTCGGGCCCAAAGGGCACGCCGATCACGATCTTGGGGACGATCACGGTGAACAGCCCCCAGAACACCAGCTGGGTGTACACCGGGATGCCGCGGAACACGAAGATGTACGCCCAGCTCACGCCGCGCAGCACCGGGTTGTCGCTGCGGCGCATGATCGCGGCGGTCAGCGCCACGGCGGTGCCCAGCACCATCGACAGCACCGTCAGCAGCAGCGTCCAGCCGACACCCTGGATCACCTTGACGTCCAGCAGGTAGGTGGCCACGGTGCCCCACTCCAGCACCGGGTTGGTCACCAGGAACCAGACCAGGCCGAGGGCCAGCACGGCCACGACGACGGCGGAGATCCAGGTGCCCGGGCGGGAGGCGGCCCGGGCGCGGATGGGGGTGAATCCGTCCGCGGGAGGCGGCGGTCCCGTCGGCGCGGGGGCGGGGGTCTGGGTGGTGCTCACGGCTGGGGGTTCACTTCCGAGGTCGGGATCATGCCGGCGTCATTGCCCCATGCAGCGAGGATGCGCTCCATGTGGCCGGAGTCGATGAGGTGCTGGAGGGCGGCGCGCAGCGCCTCGGCCAGCTCGGGCTGGTCCTTGGCGACGACGATGCCGTTCAGGGCGGATTCCTCGATCTCGCCGATCGCCTCGAGGGTGCCGCGGGAGCGGGCGATGGCGTAGGCGGTGACCGGGGAGTCGGCCATCAGGATGTCGCCCTTGCCGCCGGCGACGTTGGTGGCGGCGTCGGAGTTCGAGGTGTAGGCGAGCAGGTCGTAGGCGGACTGGTCGATCTCGCGGCACTCCGCCGAGCGCTCGATCGACAGCTCCTCCTGGTACGTGCCCACCTGCAGGGCGACCCGCTTGCCGCAGAGGTCCCCGGGATCGATGTCATAGGGATTGCCCGTCTTGACGGCGTAGGAGATCCCGGCCTGGAAGTAGGAGACCATGCTGACGGCCTCGAGCCGCTCCTCGTTGACGGTGAAGCTCGAGATGCCGAGGTCATAGGTGGAGCCGACGGCGGGGATGATCTGCGCGAACACCGCCGCCTCGGTGCGGGTGGCCAGCCCCAGCACCGCACCGATCGCGGCGAGGATGTCGATGTCGTAACCGACTGCCTCGCCGCTGGAGCCGACGAACTCGCCCGGCGCGTAGTTCAGAGCGGCACCGTTGATCAGCTCTCCGCGCTCGCGGATCGCTGCGGGGACCAGGGCAGCGATCTCCGGGACCTCGGCGATATCCGACAGGTCCACCTCGGGCACGGTGTTCGACTCGGCATCCAGGCGCTCGGAGGCGCGGGTGCACGAAGCGAGCGACGGGGCGAGCAGCCCCGTGGCCAGGGCCAGAGGTGCGGCCCGCAGCAGGGTGCGGCGGCGAGGGCGATACGACATCACCGATGAATACTATTCACGGCCTTGCATGGAAACAAGTTGCTGTCGTGTGCTTCACCGACGGCCCCGTCGCGCCCGGCCTCAGCCGTCCAGCGCGATCCCGCCGGTCGTCGTCGCCGCCTCTTCCTCAGCGTCGATGTCCACCGCCGCGCCCTCGAACTGCGAGCGGTACAGCCGGGCATAGGCCCCGCCGAGCGCGAGCAGCTCGTCGTGATCGCCCTGCTCGACGATGTCCCCGTCCTCCATCACCAGGATCAGATCCGCATCGCGGATGGTGGACAGGCGGTGGGCGATGACGAAGCTGGTGCGGCCCGCACGCAGGCGGTTCATCGCGTTCTGGACCAGCACCTCGGTACGGGTGTCCACGCTCGAGGTGGCCTCGTCGAGGATCAGCAGGTTGGGCTGGGCGAGGAAGGCGCGAGCGATGGTCATCAGCTGCTTCTCACCGGCGGACAGCGAGGACTCGTCGTCGTCCACGATCGTGTCGTAACCATCAGGCAGCTGGCGGGCGAAGTCGTCGACGTGGGTGGCGCGGGCCGCCTCGATGACCTCCTCGTCGGTCGCATCCAGGCGGCCGTAGCGGATGTTCTCCATGAGGCTGCCCTTGAACAGCCAGGTGTCCTGGAGGACCATCCCGGTGCGCTCGCGCAGCTGGGCGCGGGTCAGGTCGCGGATGTCGATCCCGTCGATCGTGATCCGGCCGCCGTCGACCTCGTAGAACCGCATCACCAGGTTCACCAGAGTGGTCTTGCCGGCCCCGTCGGCCCCACGATCGCGACGGTGTGGCCGGGGTCCGCGACCAGCGAGAGATCGCGGATCAGCTCGCGCTCGGGAGTGTAGGAGAAGCGCACGTGCTCGAACTCGACGCGGCCCTCGCGGATGCCCGCCGCGGCGGTGTCGACGGTGGTCTCGGGCTCCTGCTCCTCGGCGTCCAGCAGCTCGAAGACCCGCTCGGCGCTGGCCACGCCGGACTGCAGCATGGTCGCCATCGAGGCGACCTGGGACAGCGGCTGGGTGAACTGGCGGGAGTACTGGATGAAGGCCTGCACGTCGCCGAGGGTGAGCTGGCCGGAGACGATCCGCAGCCCGCCCACGATCGCGACGGCGACGTAGGACAGGTTCCCCACGAACATCATCAGCGGCATGATCAGGGAGGAGACGAACTGGGCACCGAAGGTGGCGCGGAACAGGGTCTCGTTGCGCTCCTCGAAGCGGGCGGCGACCTCGTCGCGGCGGCCGAAGACGGTCACCAGGGCGTGGCCGGTGTACGCCTCCTCCACCTCGGAGTTCACCACGCCGGTGGCGTCCCACTGCTGGGCGAACAGCTTCTGCGCGCGCTTGCCGACGAAGCCCGTGACCACCAGCGCCACCGGGATCACGGCGAGCGCGATCAGGGACAGCTGCCAGGAGATCGTCAGCATCATGACCAGCACGCCGAACACCATCAGGATCGAGTTCACCAGGCCCGTGACGGTGTTCATCAGCGTGTTCTGGATGTTGTCGATGTCGTTGGTGACACGGGAGAGGATCTCCCCGCGCTTCATCCGGTCGAAGTAGGCCAGCGGCAGCCGGTGCAGCTTCTCCTCCACCTCGCGGCGCAGGCGCGAGACCATGCGGTAGATGATGCGGTTCAGTGCGACGCCCTGGATCCACATCAGCAGCGCGGAGACGGCGAAGAGGCCGACGGCCAGGGCCAGGGTCTGGTGCAGCGCGGTGAAGTCGATGCCCTGGCCGGGGGTGAGGACCATCCCCGAGAGCATGTCCGCGAACTGGTCCTTGCCCTCTGCCCGCAGCTGCGCGATGACTGCGTCCGGGGAGGCGTCCGCCGGCAGGCTCTTCGAGATCAGACCGGTGAAGATGATGTCGGTGGCACGGCCGAGGATGCGCGGGCCCACCACGCTGAACGCCACCGAGACGACGCCGACCAGGATCGCGGCCAGCAGGTAGAAGCGCTCGGGACCGATCTCGCGCACCAGGCGCTTGGTGGAGGGCCAGAAATTGCGCGCGCTCTGGCCAGGGCGCAGCCCGCGGGCGGCGTCCTTCTCGGCGGCGATCTCCGAGGCGGTCGAGGCCTCGTCCCCGGCGGGGGTCGCGGGGGTCTGGGAGCCGATCGGCGGCGCCTGCTCCTCCGGGCCCTGGACGTCGGGGCCGGGGGCGTCGTTCTTCGCAGCATTCATCACGCCACCTCCTCCTCGACGCCCTGCGAGCGGACGATCTCCTGATACGTCTCCGAGCTCTCGAGCAGCTCGGCATGGGTGCCCTGGGCGACGACGCGACCGTTGTCCAGCACCAGGATCAGGTCCGCCCCGGTGATGGTCGAGACCCGCTGGGCGACGATCAGCATCAGCGCTTCGCGGGTCTCCGGGACCAGCGCCGCGCGCAGCCGCGCATCGGTGGTGAGGTCCAGTGCGCTGAAGGAGTCGTCGAACAGGTACAGCGAGGGCTTCGCGGCCAGGGCCCGGGCGATGCACAGCCGCTGCCGCTGACCGCCGGAGACGTTGGTGCCGCCCTGGGCGATCGGGGACTCCAGCTCGGTGGGCATCGCGGCGACGAAGTCACGGCCCTGGGCGACGGTCAGCGCATGCCACAGCTCCTGCTCGTCGGCCGAGGGGTTGCCGAACCGCAGGTTCGAGGCGATGGTGCCGGAGAACAGGTAGGGCCGCTGCGGGACCAGGCCCACCCGGTCCCAGAGCACCCGGGCGTCGAGGTCGCGCACATCGTGCCCGTTCAGCAGCACCCTCCCCTCGCTCGCGTCCATCAGACGCGGCACCAGGTTGATCAGGGTGGTCTTGCCGGCGCCGGTGCCGCCGATGATCGCGACACTCTGCCCGGCGCGGGCGGAGAAGGAGATGTTCTCCAGCACCGGGCGCTCGGCGCCCGGATAGGTGAAGGACACGTCCTCGAAGGTGAGCTCGATCGGTCCCTCGAGGTCGCGGACGCCGTCGGTGCGCTGGTGGACGCTGGTCTCGGTGTCGAGCACCTCCCAGATGCGCTCGGCGGAGACCATCGCGCGGGGGATCATCATCGTCATGAAGGTCGCCATCATCACCGCGATGAGGATCTGCATCAGGTAGGCGATGAAGGCGGTGATCGAGCCGATCTCCATCTGGCCCGCATCGATGCGGGGCGCGGCCACCAGCAGCACCATCACGCTGGAGACGTTCAGGATGAACATGATGATCGGGTTGATGAGGATCATCAGCAGGCCGATGCGGCGGTTGAGATCCGTGAGCTGGCCGTTGACCACCGCGTACCGCTCGCGCTCGCGGTCCTCGCGCACGAAGGCGCGCAGCACGCGGATGCCGGTGATCTGCTCGCGCAGCACGGAGTTGATGTCGTCGATCTTCCCCTGCATCTGCTTGAACAGCGGTGCCGCCCGAACGATCAGGATGCCGACGGCCACCAGCATCACCGGCACCATCACGGCGATCAGCCAAGCCATCCCCGGCTCCACCCGCAGCGCCAGGATCACCCCGCCGATCCCGGTCACCGGAGCCTGGACCAGCATGTTCAGCGAGAAGAAGACCAGCATCTGCACCTGCTGGACGTCATTCGTGGAGCGGGTGATCAGCGAGGGGGTGCCGAACTCGGCGAGCTCGCGCGGGGAGAAGGAGGCGACCTGGGAGAACACGGTGGAGCGCAGGTCCTTGCCGACCCGCATCGCGGAACGGGCTGCGAAGAAGTTCGCCGCGACCAGCGCGATGATGTTGCCGAAGGAGATGACCAGCATCAGCCGGCCCAACTGCCAGATCACCGGGATGTCGGCCTTGGCGACGCCGTCGTCGATGATGTCGGCGTTCAGGGTGGGCAGGTAGAGAGCGGCCAGCACGCCGACGATCTGGAAGAGCACCACCAGGAGCACCCAGATCCAGTACGGCTTGAGGGCTCTGAGCACCAGGCGCAGCAGGGTCACGAGCTTCCTTCCGAGAGGCCGCCGACCGGGACTCGGCCGAGCGACCCGGGAAGCATAGACTTCCGGACCCCTGTTCGGCATCCGACTTCGGTCTGATCCGCGCACGGCAGAACCCGTCGGCGGCGCGTGGCGGCAGTGCTCGGCGGCAGCGCGTGGCGGTGACCACGTCCGCCGGGGCTCCCCAGAGCTCGTCGTCTACCGTGGGCCGGGTGAACCGTCCCGTCCAACGCCTCGTCGTCATCGCGCTCGCGCTCCTGCTGGTGGTCCCCCTCGGGGTGATGGGGATCGGTCAGCTGCTGGGCCCGCGCGGCGGGGACCAGGCCACGGAGAGCTCGGCGGTCGAGAACCCGGAGAACCGGCCGACGGCGGACCCCGCCGAGCAGCCGCCCCGCCCCGAGCTGCCCCGGCCGGAGGAACCGGCAGGTCTCACCACGCAGAGCGCCGAGGGCGCCCAGGCGACGCTCACGTATCTGCTGGACTCCTACGACTTCATGATGAGCAGCGGCGACACCTCCGTGTGGGAGGACTCCGTGGACCCCAACTGCCAGGTGTGCATGCGCTTCCTGGACAACGCCCAGGTGCTCGGTGAGCAGGGCGGCTATCTGGTCGGCGGGGCCTTCGAGGTGCATTCGACGACGTTCTCCGGCAACGGTGAGCCGCCGGCGACCGGCACCGTGGTCGCCCAGTTCACGCAGGAGGAGTCCATCCTGGTGGATGACCCGCACCTGCAGGCGAACCAGCTGGCCTCCGTCACCGGCCAACTGATCGCCACTGTCGCCTGGGACGGCGAGCGCTGGCGCGTCACCGACATGACCATCGCCCCGCCGGAGGGCGCGGCTCCCTCCGACGGCGGCGGCGCAGGCGACGCAGGTGGCGCGGGCGACGGGGGCAGCGCGGGCGACGGGGGCAGCGCGACGGGCTGAGGAAGCCCCGCTCCTCCCACCCTGTCTCAGCTGTCGCCACGCCCTGCTGATCGCGACAGTTGAAGCAGTCTCGATCTGCGCGGCCCAGCTCATCCTGTCTCAGCTGTCGCCACGCCGGTCGCGCCACGACAGCTGAAGCAGTCTCGCTCCGCCCCTCCCGCCGACGCGACGCTCGGGATCGCTCGTCCATACCTCCAGCGAGTTCAGCATCCGCAGCCGGCCTCGCTCAGCCCGGGCATGGATCCGCGACTGCTCCTCCCCAATCAGCTGTTGTGGATGGCGACGGTGCGATGGTCGGGGGCGGCAGCATCCTGAGCACATGCCCTCTCCACCAGCCCCGCTCCCGGACACCGTGCCGTGGCGTGTCTTCACTCGGGCCGAGGCGCTTCGGGCGGGAGTGTCTGCCGAGCGTCTGCGCCGCAGTGATCTCAGGAGACTCCGCCCCGGGCTGCTCGCGCGCACGGGATGGGGGTTCACCGAGAGCGACATCGCCGCAGCGATCTGCCGGACTGATCCGGGCGCTGTCGTGGTCGGCGCCTCCGCAGCCAGGATGCAGCGCATCCCTCTTCCCCAGGACGAGGATTCCTGGACCCCGGAGGTCCCAGTGCAGATCGCGATCCCGGGCGGGCGCCGGGGCTCCGATGACGTGGTGCGGTGGCGCGGCCCGGTCCTGCATGACGGTGAGGTCCGCTCCACCCGGTACCGGCTCCCTGTCACCCCCGACGGTGCAGCGCTTCCCCTCGCTCCCATGCGGCTGACCACCCGTGCCCGGACCTGGCGCGATCTGGCACCGTCGCTCTCACACAGCTGGCTGGTCGTGGTCGCGGATCATCTGGTGCGCCGGCCGCGCCCGCAGCTCGAGCACGGCCGGGACGCGCCCTGGTGCACTCTCGAGGAGCTCGACCGCGCATGCACCGGACGTCGCGCGGGAGCACTGCGCCGCGCCCTCGAGCAGGTGCGCATCGGTGCCGACTCCCCGCAGGAGACCCTGCTGCGCCTGGCCCTCGTCAAGGCAGGACTGCCCGAGCCCGCCCTCAACGTGCCGCTGATCGGGGCGGACGGTCTCCCCCGCCACGAGCCGGACTTCCTCTGGCCCCAGTACCGGGTGTGCGCCGAATACGAGGGCAAGCACCATAACGAGCCCGCCCAGATCGAGCGAGACATCGCGCGGGCCCGCCGGGTGGCAAGTGCCGGTTGGACGGAGGTGCGGCTGTCGGCACGGGACACCCGTCACGACTGCGCCGACGCCGTCCGCGTCGTCCGCGAAGCTCTGAGCGCACGAGGCTGGGGCTCCTCGGCCGACGCCCCGCCGCACCTGCGCCCGCTCGGGACCGATGACGCGCCCCGGCGCCCGTGACACCGCGCCTCCGCTCGAGACGCAGCAGGATGCATCGAGAGCCTTCGAGACGGTCTGAGCTGTCGCCATGAGCCGGGCATGCCGACAGCTCAGACCGCCTGCCCAGCCCACGGCCAGCAATCAGCAGCCTCGCAACCCGACCAGGCTCTGGCGCGCGGCGCGGTACAGGAACAGGTCCGTGCGGTACGGGACCCCGACGAGGTCGCCGGGCGCATGGCCGAGGTGCTCATGGAGGTACCAGTCGAGGTTCGCGAGCACCTTCGCGCGGCGCTCCTCGGGCGCGGTGATGACATAGCTGCGGGTGCGGGCGAGGTCGATGAGGTCGCCGGTGGGCATCGGGTCCTCCCACTGGTGCACGCTGCGTGCGGTGAGCTCGAGCTCGGGGCCGACGGTGGGGGTGAAGTCCTCACGGTGGATGTCCCCGGCGTGCATGATCCGGGAGAGGCGGTGCACCCACGGGATCGTCACGTCCAGCATGTTCCACACCAGCGCGAGCACCCCGCCCGGCGCCAGCAGCCGCGCCGCTTCGGCCGAGGCCGTGGCCGCGTCGAACCAGTGCCAGGCCTGAGCGACGGTGACCAGCTCGGCGGAGCCGGCGGGCAGCCCGGTCGCCTCGGCCGGCGCGAGGTGGGTGGCGAGCGCTGCGGCCGGCGAGGTGGCGAGCGCGGCGGCCGGCGAGGCGGTGCCCGATGGGGTGGGGAGCGACGCCCCACCCCGCCGCGCGGTCTCGAGCATCGCGGCGCTGGTGTCCACCGCGGTGACGGACAAGCCCCGCTCGGCGAGCGCCCAGGACAGCTTCCCCGTCCCCGCCCCGAGGTCGATCGCCCGACCCTCGCCACCGGCCGCCCTCGCCGGCATCTGCGCGAGCATCGCCTCGAGCACGGCGCCCGGATACCCCGGCCGCAGCCGGTCGTAGTCCTCGCCCTGCTCCTGGAAGGCGGCGGCGAGGGCGTTCTTGCGCTCACGGTCGCGGAACCGCGGCTCATCGCGCGAGGAGATCGGAGGGACCGGTGGGTGCAGGGGGTCGGCGGCCCCGCTCGCCCCGTCCGTGCCGTTCACCGTGCGCTGCGGTGGGCGACCCAGGAGCGGTGCAGCCCGGCGTAGATGCCGCCGGCGAGGTCGACCAGCTCGTCGTGGGTGCCGTGCTCGACCAGGTCGCCGCCGTCCAGCACCATGATCCGGTCGGCCCGTTCGGCGGTGGAGAGCCGGTGGGCGATGGTGATCGTGGTGCGCCCGCGGGCGAGGCCGTCGATCGCCTGCTGCAGGCGCACATCTGCGGCGGGGTCCACGGCGCTGGTGGCCTCGTCGAGCACGATGATGTCCGGGTCGGCGAGGTAGGCGCGGGCCAGCGCCACCAGCTGCCGCTCCCCCGCGCTGAGGGATTCGCCGCGCTGGCCGACGGGGGTGTCCAGGCCCTCGGGCAGCTCCTGGACCCAGGTGCCCAGGCCCAGCTCGTCGAGGGCCCGGCTCATCTCCGCCTCGCTCGCGCCGGGCTCTCCGTAGTCCAGGTTCCCGCCGATGGTGGTGTCGAAGAGGAAGCCCTCCTGCGGCACCATGATCACCCGCGAGCGCAGGGACTCGTAGGGGATCAGGTGCAGCGGGATCCCGCCGATGAGGATCTCGCCGGAGGCGGGATCCATCATGCGGGTCAGCAGCTTGGCGAAGGTGGTCTTGCCGCTGCCGGTCTCGCCCACGATCGCGATGCGGGAGCGGGCGGGCAGGTCCACGCTGAGGCCGTGCAGCACCTCGGGGCCGGTCGGGTAGGAGTAGCGCAGCTCGCGGATCTCGATGTCCAGCAGACCCTCGGGCAGGTCCCTCGCGCCGGGGACCGGATCGTCCCGTCGGCCGGTGTGGGGGTCGATGGCGCCGGCGGGGTCGGCGACGTCGGCCGGGGTGTCGAGCACGCCGAGCACGCGCCGCCAGCCGGCCACTGCGTTCTGGGCCTGCATCAGCATCTCGATGCCCATCCGCACCGGCTGGCTGAACAGGGAGACGAGGAAGACGAAGGCGATCACGCCGCCGGCGGTGAGGTCGCTGCCGGGCAGGGAGATGCCCAGTGCTCCGGTGCCCAGCACGATGCCGACCACGACCACGATGGCGGTGGCGAGCCCGTCGGCCGTCTCCGAGAGGAAGAAGGAGGCGGATTGCGGCTTCAGCACGGAGAACTGGGCGTCGCGCACGTCGCGGACGCGGGCGGTCTGGGTGCCGCGGGTGCGGGCCTCGATGCCGTAGGCGCGCACGGTCGCGGAGCCGACGAGGGCCTCGGAGACGGAGCCGAGCATACGGCCCACCTCGGTGCGCACCAGCTGGAACCGGGCCCGGATCCGGCGCTGCAGCGTGCCCATGACCAGGAGGATCGGGATGTAGCAGAGCCACACCACGATCGCCAGCGGCCAGGAGTAGAAGAGCATCACGGCGGTGGCGAGGACGAGCTGCATGCTCATCACCACCAGCATGATGCCGCCGAAGCTCATGAACTGGCTGACGGTGTCGACATCGCTGGTCACGCGCGAGACGAGCGCGCCGCGCTGCTCGGTGCCCTGGGTGAGCAGGGACAGGTCGTGGATGTGGCGGAAGGCGCGCTTGCGCAGGGTAGCCAGGGACGTCTCGGCCAGGCGGAACAGGCGCCGGTTCATGACGATGTTGCACACCGCGGTGCTCAGCAGCACCAGCGCGGCGAGCCCTGCGGCCGCGGCGACGAAGGCGATGTCGGGGGTCTCGGGCTCGATGATGCCGCGGTCGAGGATGGCCTGGACCGAGATCGGGACCACCACCTTGCCGGCGGTGGCGATGACCGCGAGCAGGATCGTGATCCACAGGCCCTGCAGGGCGTTCGGGGTGAGCGCGAGGCCGCGCCGCACGGTGTGCAGCGCGGATTCCTCGGTGGTGGCCTCGGCGCCGAGGGCCGAGGACTCGGTCTTCGCGGGGGCGGCGGGGGCGGCGGTCATCGGTCCTCCTCCTGGTCGTCCTGCGGGCTGTCGTCCTGGCAGTGGTCGACCATGCCGTTGTCGTCCTCGTAGCGGAAGCGGCTGGAGCTGTGGTGCTCGCGCGCATCGGCGACGGTGCGGGCGCGCGCGGCGGGCACGGCGACCGACGGGTCGGGGCCGTCGCTGGGCTGCGGCCCGGAGGACTCCAGCAGGTTGTGGCTGATCGCGGCCTCGTCGTAGGCGTCGACCAGCGAGCGGTAGCCCTCGCTGCGCCCGCGCAGCTCCTCATGCGTGCCGGCGGCTTCGACGCGGCCGTGGTCGAGGAAGACGACCTGGTCGGCGAGCGAGATGGTGGATTTGCGGTAGGCGATCAGCAGCAGCGTGGAGGCGGTCATCTCGCGGCGGATCCCGTCGAGGATCGCCAGCTCCACGCTGGGGTCGCAGGCGCTGGTGGCGTCGTCCAGGATCAGCAGCCGTGGCCGACGGGCGAGCGCCCGGGCGAGCGCGATGCGCTGGCGCTGGCCGCCGGAGAGCGAGCCGCCCCGCTCCCCCAGCTCGGTGTCCAGGCCGTCCGGCAGGGCGTCGACGAAGTCCTCGGCCTGGGCGACGCGCAGCGCCCAGCGGACGGTGGCCTCGTCGATGTCGTCCCCGAGGGTGACGTTCCAGCGCACCGTCTCGTCGAACACGAAGGCCTGCTGCAGCACCAGGGCGACGTCGTCGGTGAGGGCGTCGGCCGTGAGGGAGCGCAGGTCCGCGCCGTCCAGGCGCACCGCGCCGGAGGTGGGGTGGACGAGACCCGCGGCGACCAGGGCGAGGGTGGACTTGCCGGAGCCGGTGGCGCCGACGACGGCGAGCACCCGGGTGCCGGTGCGCGGGTCGGCCCGCAGGCTGACGCCGTGCAGGGCGTGCCCTTCGCGCACCTGCAGGTCGGTGCTGCGGGTCTCGCGGCCGAGGATCACCTGGGCGGGGTCGTCGAGGTAGACGAAGGTGACCTCGTCCAGGGTGAGCACCCCGGGGCCCTCGGGCAGCGGGTCGGGGCCGTAGGTGCGCTCCTCGGTGACGTCGAGGATCTGCTGGACGCGGCCGCCGCCGACGACGGTCCGGGAGAGGTCGCCGAGCACCCAGCCGAAGGAGCGGATCGGCAGGGACATCAGCGTGAACAGGTAGGCGACCTCGACCAGCTGGCCGGTGGTGAGGTGGCCGTCGCCGATGCGCCAGGCGCCGAGCACGGCGACGGCGAGGATGCCGAGGTTGGGCAGGGCGTCGATCAGCGGGTCGAACCAGCCGCGCACATAGCCGAAGCGGATGCCCGCCTCGCGCAGATCATCTGCCGCGCGGTTGAAGCGCTCCTCCTCGATGTCCTCGCGGCCCAGGGACTTCACCACGTTGGCGCCGTCGAAGGACTCGTGGGCGATCTCGGCGACCTCGGCGCGCAGCTGCTGGGAGCGCATGGCGATCGGGGTCGCGAAGCGCTGCAGCAGCACGTTGAGGATGATCAGCAGCACGATCAGCGCGAGCATGACCAGCAGGATCACCGGGTCGATGCGGGCCACGACCACGGTCGCGTAGACCAGCATCACGATGGTGGACAGCGCGAAGGGGAAGGGCGCCATCGCGAAGAATGTCGCCTCGACGTCGGCGTAGACGGAGCTGAGCAGGGTGCCGGTGGCCTGGCGGCGGTGCCACAGCAGCGGCACCTTCGCGTAGACCGCGGCGATCCGTTCGCGATACAGGCCGAACAGCTCGAACTGGGTGGCGGCGGCGAACACGCGGCGGGCCATCACGGTGACGGCGCGGGCCACGGCGATGCCGAGGATCGCCAGGCCGCCGCCGATCAGCAGTGCCGGGGTCGCCTCGCCACGCTGGAAGGACGGCACGATCACCTGTTCGGTGACCCGGCCGATCACGGCGGAGGTCGCGATCTGCAGCAGCGCGAAAGCGGTCGCCCCGAGCACCGCGAGGGCGAACCATCGCCGCTGCTCCCAGGAGCCCTTCAGCAGGCGCTTCAGGCCCGGCACCAGCACGGCGGGGTGCTGGCGCGCGGACAGTGCCGGAGCGGCGGGGGCGGCGGCCGGTGCGGTGGAGCGGCGGGGACGGGAGGGGGCGGCGGTGCGGGTCATGCGGTCACGAAGTGGACGAGGACGGCGACCGCGAAGGTGATCGTGGAGAGCATAGCGAGGGAGAACTCGATGAGGATGCCCGTGCCGAGGGCCTTCATCGCGATCCAGGCGGAGGTGAAGCCCTTCCTCCAGTCCTGCTGCCGCAGCGCTTCACAGATGTACAGGCCCAGCAGGAACCCGAGCGGCAGGCCCACGAACGGGATCACGAAGATGCCGACGATGCCGGAGGCGATCGCGACATAGATCGGCCACATCGGCACCTCGGCCGCATGCAGCCGACGGCCGGTGAGGACATAGCTGGTGGTCATGCCGATCGCGCCGAGGAGCAGCACGATCGAGAACATCACCCAGCCGGTCCAGCCGCCGATCACGATCGCCCACACCAGAGAGGCGATGACGATGGTGATGGTGCCGGGCAGCACCGGGACCACGATCCCGCTCAGGCCCACCGCATAGGCGAGGCCGACCAGGACGGTCACGATGATCTGGACGGTGAGTGAGTCCACGGGTCCTCCGGGAGGCGCGGGGTGGGCGGTGGCCGGCGCGCCTCGGCAGGCGGCGTGAGCGTTCACGACGAGGATGCAGGGCGGCGGCAGTGCAGGGCGACGACCCCGGATCGGGGCCGGGTCCATCCTATCGGGCGGGTGGCGGGGAGGTCAGAGCAGGTTGACCAGCACCACGAAGGTGGCGGTGCCCAGGCCCACGCTGAGCACGGTGCGCCGCCCGCCCAGCAGGTGCACCACGGCCGTCACCACGGTGGCGATGGCGGCGGGGACCAGTCGGTCGGGGCCCGCCTCGAGCGAGGTGCGCAGGGTGGAGACGGTGAGGATCGCGAGGATCCCCACGGGCATCCACAGCGCCATGGTCGCCACGGCGCGGGAGTCCCGCAGCGGCTGCAGGATGACGAAGGGCGCCGCCCGCAGCGCGAAGGTGATGGCGAAGCCGATGCCCATGACGGCCAGGAGGTACCCGGTCTCAGGCATGACGGCGCTCCCGGTGGCGCTGGAGCTGGTAGCGGCCCAGCAGCAGCGCCACGAAGACCAGCAGGCCCAGGAACAGCGCCGAGCCCGGGGCCACCACGGCGGCGGAGGCGTACGCGAGCCCGGCCAGCAGCAGCGAGGGGATCTGCCGGCGGGAGCGGCAGGCGTCCAGGGTGAGGGTGATGAACAGTGCGCACAGCGCGTACTCGAGGCCCTCGATCCGGCCGGGCAGGAAGGAGGCGATCGCGACGCCGACGATCCCGCCGCCCACCCAGTAGCTGTGGAACGAGGCCTGCAGCGCCAGCAGGCGGAAGCGGTTCCAGGTGCCCGGGCTCGCGGCCGTGACCGCGTAGGCCTCGTCGATCAGGGCGTAGAGGGAGTAGAAGCGGGCCAGCGGATGGCGCACCACCCGCAGCGGGAAGGAGAAGGCGTAGAAGACGTGGCGGAAGTTCACCAGCAGGATCGTCAGCGCGATCGTGGCCAGCGGCGTCCCCACCACCATCAGCCCCACCAGCAGCAGCTCGACGGAGCCGGCGAACAGGGCGATCGACAGCCCCGGCGCGACCCACCACGGCAGGCCCGTCTGCATGACCAGCACACCGAAGGCGACGCCGAGCGGGAACATGCCCAGACCCGCCGCGAAGGACAGGCGCACGCCGGTGGCGATCTCGGTGCGGGGCGTCGAGTCGGCGGGAAGGGCGGGATGGGCGGGAAGGTCTCCGACCGGCGGGGCCGGCACGGGCATCGCGGCGGCATCCGTCGCAGCAGCACTCCTCAGATCAGTCACGACCGCAATCATTCCAGGTTGCGCTCCATTCGCGATTGCGCAGCTCCCCGCCGTGAACACCTATGATGCAACATATGGACCTTGACGACATCGATCGCGCAATAATCGACCACCTCCGCACAGACGGACGGCTCTCGAACGTCGCCCTCGCCGAGAAGGTGCACCTCACGCCCGGTCCCTGCCTGCGCCGCGTCCAGCGCCTCGAGGCCGAGGGAGTGATCCTGGGATACACCGCGCAGGTGGATCCCGCAGCCCTCGACCAGGGCTTCGCGGTGTTCCTCGATGTGGAGCTGACCGCCTACGACCGGGGCACCGTGGAGGGGTTCGAGTCCTCGATGCGGGCCTTCACCGAGGTGGTCGAGCTGTATCGGCTGTTCGGTGCGCCGGACTACTTCGTGCGCGTCGCCGTCGCGGATCTCGAGGCGTACGAGCACTTCCTCACCGAGCAGGTGATCACCCTGCCCGGGGTCTCGCGCGTCGCCTCGCGCTTCGCGATGAAGGTGCTTAAGAGCCAGGGCCCGGCGCCGGTCACTGCGCGGAGGCGCTGAACCGCCGGAGACACTGCGAGGCACTGCGCCAGCGGGGCACTGGTCGCATCCAGCCCGGAACCGTACGGTACCGGTGTGAATGAGCTGCTGCGGCTGGCCCTGGTGGGCATCGCGGGCGGCCTCGGCCTGTTCGCGGTGATCCTGCTGCCCGCGATGTGGCTGCAGCGTCGCCGCTTCGGCCGGGCGCGCCCGTCGCGGCTGGCGGGCGTAGCGGCGATCTGCGTGTATACGATGTCGCTGGCGGGGCTCACCATCGCCCCGGCCTACGACGTGGCGGTGACCTGCCGCAGCCGCTCGGGCGGGGCGCTGCGGCTGGACCCCTTCCATACGGCGGCCGAGGTGCTGGGCATGCAGCGCGGCGGAGCCGGTCTGCTGGAGCTGGCCACGAGCTTCCCGGTGCTGCAGCTCCTGCTGAACATGGCGCTGTTCCTGCCGCTGGGGCTGATCCTGCGCGGGGTGTTCCGACTGGACGCCACGACCTCGCTGGCGCTGGCGGTGCTGCTGTCGGCGCTGATCGAGATCACGCAGTTCACCGGCGCGTTCGGGCTCTATCCGTGCGGGGTGCGGATCGCAGATATCGAGGACCTGCTGGCCAATTCGCTCGGCGCCTGGATCGGGGCGCTGCTCGCCCCGCTGCTGGCCCGCTGGGGTGTGCCGCTGTTCGCCCGGGAGGACCATCACCGCGGACCCGGGGGCGGGCCCGAGAGCCGCAGCGGGGTCGAGGACCTGTTCCGTCGGTGGTTCTGAGGCGGAGCAGTCACCCTCGGCGCGGCCGCGATATTCCCGCGAAGAATCCCTCGACAGAATCGCGTCACACAAAAGCAAAAATGCGACATTCCATCGCATTGACCCACGCAACCGATAAATAGTGACGATCGCGCCATAACGCACATATTTTCTGCATCAACCGCCATCGAGAACTGGGCGTCGGCACCCCAGCCTGCAATTCCGACCTCGCCCCGACTCTCCGAAGTAAGTCTTGATTACTTCTTTCGATGCCTGATCTTCTGACGGGGTTCACCCCTAAGGAGAATCTGTCAATGAAGACACCATCCATCGGCCGTCGCGGTTTCCTCGCCGGCGGAACCCTCGCCGCCGCAGCCGGCACCCTGCCCTTCACCCTGCCCGGAGCGACGCCCGCAGCCATGGCGGCGCCGCAGGACGGCCTCGAGGAGGAGCTCGCCTCCCTCGATGCGCCCATCTACCTGCTCGAGACCTTCGTGCCGGACTCCTTCAGCACCGATGCGGGCAGCAGCCTGGAGATCTCGGCCACCCATGGCAAGGTCGGCTCCCACTCGCTGCAGTGGGACCACGAGCCCGGGGCGCGGATGCGCATCAACGGGGACATCGGGTACACCCCGCGCAGCAGCGGCAATATGGACCACTTCTCGGCGTGGGTATACAACGAGACCCCGACCGATGACGTCCTGCGGTTCGAGTTCGGCCGCGGCGCGGAGGTCGATGCCTATCTCGACTTCCATCTGGACTTCACCGGATGGCGCACCTTCTGGCTCCGGTACGACAAGGACGTGCAGGGCGAGGCGCAGGCCGGCCTGGATCGGATCTCGCTCCGCGCCCCGTCGACGGCCGGGACGCTCTGGATCGATCAGGTGGTCACGAACATGACCATGCGCGGCGACCTCGGCCACTCGGATATGCAGGTCCCGGACACCTACCCCGAGCTCGAGTCCAACAGCAACTTCCACTGGATGGGGGTGCTGGAGTTCTGGCACCAGCGCACGGATCCGGGCTTCGACAGCAGCGACGTCACCCCGGCCGAGATCGAGGACGCCAAGCTGGTGTACGACCGGCTGCTGGAGCGTCAGCGCGAGAACCGCGACTACGACTCGGCCGCCCTGGACGTCTTTGAGGCGAACCTGGACGGGTATGACATCCCCGAGCTCGCCGACCCCGACGCCATGGGCGCCGCTCTGCGGCCGGCCCGCCCCGGCGCGTTCATCCTGGACAAGCAGACGGAGATCATCCCCAGCTCCTACCGGGCCGCGGTCGAGGAGTTCGCCGACACCATCCAGCTGCGGAAGGTGTGGGACGAGACCGGCCAGCCGCTCGCCCAGGCCTACGACTGCGCGCGACGCGCCGGCGATGAGGACGCGGCCGAGCGCGCCGGCGGGCTGCTCCTGCGCATCCTGGCGCACCTGGATGACCAGGGCTGGGCCGCCGGGTCCGGGCAGGGATCGCTGCACCACGTCGGCTACCAGTTCCGTTCATGGGTGAAGTCGCTGCTGATGATGGAGCCTCTGCTGCGAGAGCGCGAGCTCTGGGGCCAGGTCGGCTCGACGCTGGAATGGATCGCCGGCACCGGTCGACTGCTGAACGACTTCACGCGGAAGCGCGACCGGTCCGGCATGGCGGACGTCATGAACACGTACACGGAGGGCCTGCTCTCGACGTGCTTCGCCCCCGGGTCGTGGGAGGAGCGGGTGGGCCGCCTGCGGGCGTTCAAGAGCTGGAACGACCACGTCTTCAGCTACTCCCACGGCACCAACGGCGGCTTCAAGCCCGACGGGTCGCTGTACCACCACGTCGGCCCCTATCCGCTGTACGGCCGGGACGGCCTGGTCGGCACCACCCCGGTCGCCACGGACGTCGCGGGCACCGCCTTCGCGCTGGACCCCTCCGCCCAGGAGGTGCTCAAGCAGGGGCTGCACCACCAGCTGATCCTGGCGAACGTGCTGGACTACCCGCTGAGCCAGACCGGGCGCCAGCAGACCGGCACCAACGGCATCGCCGCCCTGATCGAACCCTTCGCACGCACCGGGCTGACCCGGCTCGACGGCGCTCCCGGGTACGACGAGGAGCAGGCGGCGCTGTTCCTGTACCTGCTGCCGCCGGACCCCGCGGACTGGTCGGCCTTCCAGACCGAGACGCGTCAGCTGTTCCTGGAGGCGGGGATCGAGGAGGCCTCACCCCCGAACGGGTACTGGGCGCTGCCCTACGCCTCCACCGGCCTGCGGCGCGAGGGCAGCTGGTCGGTCACCATGCGCACCCACAACCGGTACATCTGGGCGACGGAGATCTACACGAACAACAACTCCTACGGCCGGTACCAGACCTACGGCCAGCTCACCGTCTTCGCGGACACCGATGACGAGGACTACGTCACGATGCTCGAGAACGGGGTGACCCAGCCGGGCTACGACTGGCGCTTCATCCCCGGCGCCACCACCAAGACCATCCCCTTCGAGCAGCTGAAGCAGCCGCTGTCGGGCAGGACCACGAGCCTGGCGCTGACCGACTCGCGCTTCGGCGGCTCCGGTGTGCTGCAGGACAAGGCGGTCGTGGTCGGGATGGAGCTGCGCGAGCACCCGTACTACGACTACTCGCACACCGCACGGATCTCGGCGCTGATGGTCGGTGACCGGGTGATCGCGCTCGGCTCGGGGATCAACAACGACGATGCCGACTTCCCCACCCGGACCACGCTGTACCAGGCCTCCCCGGAGCTGATGAGCGCTCCTCAGGAGGTGCGGTCAGGGAAGAACTGGGTCACCGATCCGACGGGCAACGGGTACGTCGTGCTCGAGGGGCCGGGCATCACGCACACCCTGGCCGAGCAGACCACTCCGGACCAGACCAGCAAGAAGGAGGGAACTTTGCTGATGGCCCTGGGGTACCTGGACCACGGCACCTCTCCGGATGATGCGGGGTACGCCTACACCCTGCTGGTCCAGGGTGGTGCGGAGGCGACCGAGGCGCTGGCGCAGTCGATGAGCGGCGAGGACGCCCCGGTCTCGATCCTGCAGCGGGACCGCACCGCGCATGTGGTGACCGATGCCGCCTCGCAGATCACCGCGCATGTGGTGTTCGAGCCGGAGACCGCGCTGGCCGACGGCTCGGTGGTGCGTTCCATCGACCGCCAGGCGATGGTGCTGACCCACCCCTCCGGTGACGGCCGGGCCACCGAGTTCTCCGTGACCGACCCCGACCTGCACCTGTACGAGGGGCGGGACGAGTCGGCGTACGACGAGGACGGCACCTTCCTGGGCAACCAGAACCCCTACGAGGCTGAGTGGAGGTATCAGGAGAGCCTGAAGACCGAGACCACTCTCGTGCTCGAGGGCCGCTGGCGAGTCCGCCACGCCCGTGTAGCACGGGAGCTGGGCCTGTCGCTCACGATGCTCTCCTCCGGCGATACCGCGGTCACTCTCAGCACCCAGCACGGCAAGAGCGTGGAGTTCTCGCTCATCCAGACGGCGAACCCGCCGGGCAACGACAAGTGAGAAGCATCGGCTCCAGCGGCTGAGGCTGGTGCAGTCGCCGAGCGAGGATGAAGGGCCGGTTCAGGGCAGGCGCACCACCTGACCGGCCCAGGCGAAGCCGCCTCCGAAGCCGATCAGCAGCGCTGTCGCCCCCGCGGGGATGCGCCCGGCCTCGCGCAGCCGCGAGATGGCCAGCGGGATGGTCGCCGCCGAGGTATTGCCCGAGGTGATGATGTCGTCCGCGACGACCGCGTCCCCGCGCAGACCGAGCGCGGCGGCGAGCGGCTCGATCATCCGCAGGTTCGCCTGGTGCGGGACGAAGACGTCGATGTCCTCGATGTCCAGGCCCGCCGCCTCGACGATCCGTCGGCTGATCCTCGGCGCCTCGCGCAGTGCCCAGCCGAGCACCTGACGGCCCTGCTGGGAGAAGCAGGGGCCCTCGCCGTTGATGGTGACCGCGTCGGCGAGCTCGGGCTCGGTGCCCCACTGCACGGGGGCGATGCCGGGCTCCTCGCTCGCGCGCAGGACCATGGCGCCCGCCCCGTCGGCCGTGAGGATGCAGGTGGTGCGGTCGCTGTAGTCGGTGAAGGCGGAGAGCTTCTCGGCGCCGATCACGAGGGAGACGGTCGACGCGCCGGTGCGGATCGACATGTCCGCGACGGCGAGGGCGTGCTCGAAGCCGGAGCAGGCCGCGCCCACGTCGAAGGCGGCGGGGGCGGGGATGGCGAGCATCTCGGCGACCCTGCCGGCAGCGCTCGGGGAGCGCTCCTCGTTCGAGCAGGTCGCGACGATGATCTGGGTGACCTCCGAGGGGTCGACGCCCGCGTCGGCGAGCGCGGCGCGGGCGGCCGCGGTCGCCATCTCGGGCACGCCCTCGCCGTCGGCGGCGATGCGTCGGGACTCGATGCCGGTGCGCTGGCGGATCCACTCATCGCTGGTCTCGACCAGCTGCTCGAGATCCTGGTTCGTCATCACACGCGCGGGCCGGTAGTGGCCGGTGCCCACGATCCGGGAGCCGGGGCTCGTGGGTGCCGTACGGAAGGCGGGACTCGGGGGCTTCGAGGTGTCGAAGATGTCGGCTCCTGCGGGATCGTGGCGGACCGGTGCGGACCGCGCCAGGCGTAGACCCTACGGGGCTTCGCTGGACGGGCAGACGTGTTCACGCGGTGACGGTCAGGGTGGAGCGGGCGTCGGCGCCGCGGCGCACGTGGATCTGCTCGGCGATCTGCGCTTTCATGTCGCCGACGTGGCTGACGATCCCGATCACGCGGCCGCTCTCGGCGAGCCGTCCGATCTCGCGGACCACGGTCTCGAGCGTCTCGGGGTCCAGCGAGCCGAAGCCCTCGTCGATGAAGAGGGTCTCCATCTGCACTCCCCCGGCCTCGCCCATGACGATGTCGGCGAGGCCGAGGGCGAGCGCGAGGGAGACGAAGAAGGTCTCGCCGCCGGAGAGGGTCTCGGGCACGCGCACCTGGTCGGTGCGGCGGTCCAGCACCAGCAGGTCCAGGCCGGTCTTCCTCGCGCCGCGGGCACCGGTGTCGCGCAGCAGCTCGAGGTCGGAGCCGGAGAACAGGGCCAGGCGCACGTTCGCCGCCTCGATGACGGCGTCGAGCCGCCACATCAGCACGTAGGTGGACAGCTGCACCCGCTCCCCGTCGCTCGAGCGGCCGGTGGCGAGGTCGGCGACGCGCACGGTGATGCCCGCGTCCTCGCTGACGCTGCGCACCTGGGCCGATGCGGTCCGCAGTGCGGTCCGGGCGGCGGCGGCGCGTTCAGCGATGCCCCGCAGCCGGGCGGCGATACCGGCGGCCTCCTGCACCGCGGCACGGGCGGCTTTGAGCTTCTCGGCGGTCGCGACCACTACGGCCTCCGCCTGCTCCCGGGCCTCCGGCGTCGCGACGACCTCGGCGATGCCCTCCTCGGCCAGGCCGTCGGCGAGCCGGGACTCGTCGACCGCGCGGGTCTGGACGAGCTTCTGCAGCCGCCCGCGCTCCTCGGCGGCGAGGACGGCGGCACGGACCGCCTCGACGGTGGCGAGCCCGCTGGCAGCCAGGGACGTCTCCGCCTCCTCGACGAGCTCCGCCACCCGCTGCTCGGCCTCGGTCCGGCTGCGCAGCGCCTCCCGCAGGGCGGTCGCGGCCCGGGCGCGGGCGAGGTGGGCGCGGCGGCGGTCGGCGATGGAGTCGTCCTCCCCGCGAGCCTCGGCGATCCTGCTGCGGTCGGTCTCCAGTGCCTCGGCCGCGGCGGCGATCGCGGTGCGTTCGCGCTCGACGCCGAGAGCATCGGCCTCCCTGCGCCGGGTGAGGCGCTCGGTCTCCTCGTCGAAGGCGGTCAGCGCGGTCTCGAGCTCTGCGGCCTCCTTCTCGGCCGTGCGGGCGGCAGTGACCTGCGTCTTCACCGCCTCGACGGCGGTCGTCGCGGTCTCGGGGGTGAGGTCTCCGGCGGCCTCGTGGAGCCGGGCGAGCTCCTGGCCCGCCAGGGCGTGCTGCTGCTCAGCGCGGGAGTGCGCGGCCTCGGCGGCCCGGCGCTCCTCCTCCGCGGCCTCGACCTGCTCGGGGCCGACGGCGTCCTCGGCGGTGCTCGCCGGGTGCGGATGCTCGAGCGCGCCGCAGACGGGGCAGGCGTCCCCGGCCTCGAGGTCGACGGCGAGCTCGGCGGCGATCCCGGCGAAGCGGCGGCGGCGCAGCTGGTTCTCCGTCGCCGCCCGTTCCTGCGCGGTGCGCAGGCTGGCTGCGGCCTGTTCGCGGGCGGTCTCGACCTGTTTCTGCTGGGCCGCGGCAGCGGTGGTGGCCTGTTGGCGCTCCTCGGCGGTGCGCAGCGCGAGCCGGGCGTCACCGAGAGCGGCGGCATCCTTGCGCGCGGCATCCCGGGCGGTGACCTGCTCGGTGCGTCGGGTCGGCCGTGCCTCGAGCTGCTCGGTGAGCGCGGCGAGGGCGGTCGTCGACGCGGTGAGCTGCTCGCGTCGCCCGGCGAGCTGCTGCTCCCGCGCGGGCAGCCCGGCCTCGAGCTCGACGAGGTCCTTCAGCGTGCCGGCGGCGGTCGTGGCCTCGTCGGCCGTTGCGGCCAGCTGGGCAGCAGCGTCCTCCTCCTCCAGCAGGTCCACCACCGACTTCTGCCGCTCCGCGGTGGTGCTCGCGAGCTGTGCGAGGGCCTCGACCACGGTGGCGGCCTTCGTGGTGGCGCCGTCGCGGCGACGCAGCACCTCGACGACGGGGCGAGCGGTCTCGTCGCGCTGCAGGGCGGTCTGCGCGCTCTCGAGGGCGGTCTTCTCCTTCTCGAGCCGATCGGCGAGCTCGTCGAGCTCCCGCCGGCGGTCGATGCGCGTGCGGGCGGTGGTCGCGGCCTCGGCCGCGGTGCGGGCGGCCTGTTCGGCGGTCCCGGCCTGCTCCGCCGCGCCACCGGCCTCGTCGGCCCGGGCGGTCACCGCCGCGAGGTGCTCCTCGGCGAGCCCGGCCAGCGGCTCCAGGCGCAGTGCAGCGGCGTGCTCCTCGAGCACGCCGACCGGTTCCTCCTCCAGAGCGGCGGCTTCGGTGAAGCGGGCCAGCGCGGTGCCGAGGGTCTGCTGGGCGGCGTCGACCTCGCGCCTGGCCTGCTTGCGCATCTCCTCGAGCTGCTTCTCGACGGCGGCGTAGGTCTCGGTGCCGAACACGCGCTGCAGCACCGTCTGGCGTTCCCCGGTGCCGGCGCGCAGGAAGCGGGCGAACTCGTTCTGCGGCAGCAGGACGGTCTGCGTGAACTGCTCGCGGGTCAGTCCCACGGCGCGCTGGATCTCGCGGCCCACTTCGTCGATCCGGGCGGCGATCGCTTCGACGCCGCTGCCCCCGCCTGCGGTGTCGGCGATGACGTCCTCGATCAGCTGCGGGGAGCCGATCCGCCAGAGCACGGCCTTGGCCTGCTCCTTCGTGGTGCCGGTGCCACGCAGTTTGGGGCGGTGGAACTCGGGTTGGCGGCGCACCCGGAAGATGCCGGAGGCGGTCTCGAACACCAGGTCCACCACGCTCGCCTCGGTGGGCGGCGCGAACTGCGAACGGATCCGGTCGCCGCTGCTGACGCTGCCGGCGACCTGCCCGTACAGGGCGTAGACGATGGCATCGAGGATCGTGGACTTGCCGGAGCCGGTGGGGCCCTCGAGCAGGAACATGCCGCTCGCGCCGAGAGCGGCGAGGTCGATCTGCACGGTGCCGGCGAAGGGGCCGATCCCGGTCAGGCGCAGGTGGTGAAGCTTCACGAGGCCTCCTGCTGGCGGCGCACCGCGGTATAGGCGCGGTCCAGGACCTCGTGCTCGGCGGCGGTGGGAGCCGCGCCGGTGACGTGGGCGAGGAAGTCGTCCATCACGTCCAACGGATTCTGCTCCCGCCGCACCACCGGGGTGCCCGCTCTCGCCTCCCGCCCCTCGGGCGCGTATTCGGTCAGCAGCAGTTGCGGGAAGGCCTCGCGCAGCTGTTCCTGCAGGTGGGCGGGGCGGGCCGGGTCGGTGACGACGGCCTTGATCCAGTCGCCGCCGTGCTCGGGGGCGCGGGCGAGGATCTCCTCGAGGGAGCCGCGCAGCTCGGTGAGCGGGCGCGGCACCGGGGTGTGGATCCGTCGGACCTCTGCCGCGGTCCCGGGGGCGCCGAGCTCGACCAGCAGCACCGACTTGCGGTGGTTCTTCTCGGAGAAGGAGAAGGCCAGCGGCGAGCCGGAGTACCAGGCGGGGGCGCCGACGAGGCGGGTGAGGTCCTGGCAGCCGTGCAGGTGGCCCAGCGCCAGGTAGTCGAGGCCTCCCAGCACACCGGCGGGCACCGAGTCGACGCCGCCGACGGAGAGGTCCCGCTCGGAGTCGCTGGCATCGCCGCCGGTGACGAAGGTGTGGGCGAGGACGACGGTGCGCGCTCCCGGATGCGCGGCGGCGCGCTCATGCACACGCTCCAGCGCGGCGCGGGTGACGGCCTCGTGGCTGCGAGCCAGCGGCGGCTCCCCCTCCGCGACCAGCTCGGTGCGGGCCCGGTCGGGTTCGAGGTAGGGCAGGCCGAAGAAGAGCACCTCGCCGTGCTCATCGGCCACGGAGACGGGGTGTTCGATGCCGGGAACGTCGGTGAGCAGGTGGATGCCGGCGCGCATCAGGGAACGGCCGAAGCCGAGCCGCTCCGGGGAGTCATGGTTCCCGGAGGTCAGCACCACGGTGGCGCCGGTGTCGGCCAGGCGCGCCAGGGCGCTGTCCAGCAGGGTCACGCTGGACACGGCGGGCACGGCGCGGTCGTAGACGTCGCCGGGGATGACGACCACGTCGACCCGCTCGGTCTCGACCAGCGCGACCAGCCAGTCGAGGAAGGCGGCCTGGTGGGCATGCAGGTCGACCTTGTGCAGGGTGCGGCCCAGGTGCCAGTCCGAGGTGTGCAGGATCTTCATGCCCTGAGCCTACGAGCGGGGGCCGACAGCCGGTGACGTCTCACCGTCGTGGACGGCGGGCCCCGCTGCGAGCTCGTGCTCTAGGGTGGTCGGCGGACACGGGGTGCGTGAGACGCGCTGAGATGACACCCGTGGAACCTGATCTAGTTCGTACTAGCGAAGGGATGTCCGCATGAGTTCGGATCCTTGCACCCAGTCCCCCTCTGCCCTCCTCCCCGTCCGGCCGACGGTGCCGCGCGTGGTCTCGATCGCGGGGACGGACCCCACCGGCGGCGCCGGCACCGCCGCGGATCTCAAGTCGATCACCGCCGCGGGCGGGTTCGGCATGGCCGTCGTCACCGCGGTGGTCGCCCAGAACACCCACGGCGTGCGCGACATCCATGTGCCGCCGGCCGAGTTCCTCGCCGCCCAACTGGCCGCGGTCAGCGATGACGTCACCCTCGAGGCCGTCAAGACCGGCATGCTCGGCACCGTCGAGGTCATCGAGACGGTCGCGGCCTGGCTCGACGCGCACCCACCGCGGGTGCTCGTGGTGGACCCGGTGATGGTCGCCACCAGCGGGCATCGCCTCCTGGAACCCGCGGCCGAGCAGGCGATGATCCGCTTCTGCCGTCGCGCGAGCGTGGTCACCCCCAACATCGACGAGCTCGCGGTGCTCACCGGTGCGCCGCGCGCGAGGAGCGAAGGGGAGGCGCTCGCGCAGGCCGGCCGCTGGGCGGCGGAGACCGGGGTCGCCGTCGTCGTCAAGACGGGTCACCTCGAGGACCGCGAGGTGAGCAACACCTGGGTGGAGGCCGACGGCGCGCAGCACCGGGCGAGCTCGGCCCGGGTGGAGACCACGAGCACGCACGGCACCGGCTGCTCCCTCGCCTCCGCCCTCGCCACCCGCCTCGGGGCCGGTCACAGCCCCGCCGCGGCCCTGGCCTGGGCGACCCAGTGGCTGCATGAGGCGATCGTGCACGGCGGGGCGCTGCACGTCGGGACGGGGCACGGCCCCGTTGACCACGCCCACCAGGGCCGACGGCTGGCAGCGGCCGGTTCCGCCGCGCCCTGGCTGCGGGTGGGCGAGGTCCCCGCCCGGCTCGAGACGCCCGAGGACCTGATCGATGCCTGCGCGGGAGCTGCCGGGACGGAGGCCGGGACCGCCCCGGTGCTCCCGGTCGTCGCCCCCGCCGGCCCGTGGACCGCCGCGCTCTGGGCCGCCGGCTCCTCCCTGGCTGCGCAGGTGGCGGGCTCCGGATTCGTCCGGGCGCTGGTGGAGGGGAGCCTGACCGGCCCGGCCTTCGAGTTCTATCTCGCCCAGGATGCGCTCTACCTCGCCCGCTACTCCCGCGCCCTGGCCGCCCTCGCGGAGGCGTCCACCACCGCCTCGGGCCGCACGTTCTGGGCGGAGTCCCCCCGGACCTGTCTGACGGTCGAGGCGGAGCTGCATCGTTCGTGGCTCTCCGCGGAACCGGCCGAGGATGGCACCGCCATCAGCCCGGTGACCAGCGCGTACACCGACTTCCTGCTCGCCCATGCGCTCGGCTCCGCCGCCCCGGTGACGGCCGCCGCGGTGCTGCCGTGCTTCTGGCTCTACGCGCAGGTGGGCGGTGATCTGGCCGAGATCGCGCCGGGCCATCCGTACGCCGCCTGGTTGGAGACCTATCGCGATCCCGGGTTCGTCGAGGGCGTGCAGGGGGCGCTGGGCGAGGTCGAGCGGGAGGTCGCTGCGGCCACCCCCGCCCAGCGGGCCGCGGCGACGCGAGCGTTCCTCCTGGCGTGCCGCCACGAGCTGGAGTTCTTCGAGCAGGCCCGTCGGCTCGAGCCGCACGCCGCCCAGGCGGAGGCCGTTCTCAGCGGGGCGACCCGATGACCGCTGCCGCCTCGACGCTCACCGAACCCCAGCAGCTGCCCCCGGCGGGGCGAGCCGCCCTGCGGGCCGGGGTGGTCGGCAACTTCATCGACAACATCCATGTGTTCCTGCCCGTGACGGCCCTCGCCCCCGCGATGCTGGTGCTCGCAGGGCCCGGTGCGACCGCCTCCACCGGGGCGCTGATCATCATCGCGATGCTCATGGGCCGTCCCGTCGGCGGGGTCGTGTTCGGCCGGATCTCGGACCGCCTCGGCCGCACCCGCACCACGCGGATCGCGATCGGCGGCACGGCCGCATGTGCGCTGGCGATCGCCCTGGTCCCCACCCATCAGCTGCTGGGCATCGGGACGGTGACGCTGATCCTGCTGCTGCGCTTCCTCGGCGGCATCTTCGTGGCCGGGAGTACTCGGCCGCGATCCCGCTGGCGATGGAATGGTCGGCGCCGCGTCGGCGCGGGCTGATGAGCGGGCTGATCCTGTCGATGGCCCCTTGGGCGCAGGCGGCGGTGGCCTTCGCCGTCGCCATGCTTCTGACGCTGCTCGGGCCGCAGCAGTACGCGGCCTGGGGGTGGCGGGTGCTGTTCGCGGCCGGGGCTCTGCTCTCCGTGGGCATGCTGCTGTACTACCGCCGGCAGGTGAGCGATGCCCCGCTGTTCACGCAGCAGCAGGAGGCACTTCCCGCGACCGGCCCGGGCACCGCGCCTGCGCCCGTGCCCGCGCCCGCACCGGCCCCGACCCTGCGCAGCCTGCTCACCGGTTCCTGGTCGCGCGCGTTCTGGCAGGTGTTCGCGATGATGACGGGGCTGTGGCTGCTGACCTACACCACCGTGCTGCTGCTCACCGAGCGGCTGTCCACCGATGCTCCGCTGGAGCCGATCGCGGTGCCCATCGTCATGGGGCTGGCCTCGGTGGCGCAGGCGGTGGCGATGGCGCTGGCCGGGCACCTGTCCACCCTGGTGGGGCGGCGCCGGCTGCTGATGATCTGGGGAGCGGCCGCGACGGTGACGGGACCGCTGCTGTGGTGGCTCGCGGTCACCTCCCCCACGCTGGCGATGGCCGCCGCCTGCGCCGCGCTGCTGCAGATCGCCACCGTCGCCGCCTACGGGCCGATCGCCGCCTATCTCTCCGAGCGCTTCCCCACCTCGATCCGCTCGACCGGGTACGGCGCCGGGTACAGCCTGTCGTTGGTGCTGCCGGCGCTCTACCCCTTCTATGTGCCCGCGCTGGAGCCGGTGCTGGGCCGTCACGGCACCGTCCTGGCCCTGATCGTGCTCGGCGGTCTGCTGCTGGTGATCGGTGCCGCGCGCGGACCGCGCCTGCGACCGCGTGAGCTGGACGCGGACCTCGACACCGTGGCCACCGGGAGCCTCCAATGACCGCCCGGCCCGGCACCGACCCGGATCTGGGCCCGGTCGCCCCGGTCCTGGCCGCGGTGCGCGAGCGGGCGCCGCTGGTGCACTGCCTCACTGCGACCGTCTCGATGTCGCTGGTCGCCGATGGCCTGCTGGCCGCCGGGGCCCGGCCGATGATGACCGAGACCGCAGCCGAGGCCCCGGTGGTGACCACCCTCGCCGAGGCCCTGTCGATCAACCTCGGCACGCTCAGCACCGACGCCATGGACGGGATCCCGGCCACGGTCGAGGTGGCGGTGCGGGAGGGACGCCCCTGGGTGCTCGACCCCACCGCGATCGGGATCGCCCCCGTCCGCACTCCGCTCGCCCGGCAGCTGCTGGACTCCCGGCCCGCCGTGGTGCGCGGCAACGCCTCCGAGATCCTTGCCCTGACCGGGGTGGGACGGGGCGGGCGTGGCCCGGACGCTTCCCCCGCGAGCGGTCGCGCCGGCGATGCTGTCGAGGACGCCGCCCGGCAGGTGGCGGCGCGGACCGGCGGAGCGGTCTCGGTCTCCGGGGAGGTGGACCTCGTGCTGGATTCCGCGCGCAGCCTGCGGGTGGCGCGCGGCACCGCGCTGCTGACACGGGTCACGGGCACCGGCTGCCTGCTGGGGGCGCTGACGGCGGCCTGCACCGCCGTGCATCCCGATCCGTTCGAGGCCGCGGTGGCCGCGACCGTCTGGCTCGACCTGGCCGGGGAGCTCGCCGCCGAGCGGGCCACCGGCCCGGGCAGCTTCCGCATGCATCTATTGGACGCACTCGATGAGGTAGGACGATGAATACACAGCCCACGCACATCACGCAGCCCGTGCAGCCCATCGGCACTCAGGGCGGTCCTCTCCCGGGCCTCGATCTGCGCTGCTATCTCGTCACCTCGGGGACCGGGCGGCGGACCGTCGAGGTCGCGGCCGCGGCGGCGTCCGCCGGGGCCGGGGTGGTGCAGGTGCGGGCGAAGGAGGCCACGGCGGCGGAGCTGCTGAAGCTGGTCCTCGCCGTGGCCGGGGCGGTCCACACCGCGAATCCGGGGACGCGGGTGCTGGTCGATGACCGGGCCGACGTCGCGGCCGTCGCCCGGCAGCGCGGGGCGGCGGTGCACGGCGTGCATCTGGGTCAGGACGATCTGCCGGTGGCCGATGCGCGAGGGCTGCTGGGGCCGGAGGCGATCATCGGGCTGACCACGGGGACGCTCGAGCTGGTCCGCGCGGCCGAGGTAGTGCGCGACCAGGTCGACTACCTGGGTGCCGGCCCGTTCCGGCGCACGCCCACGAAGGAGTCCGGCCGTCCTCCGCTGGGGGTCGAGGGGTATGCACCGCTGGTCGCGGCCTCGTCGCTGCCGATCGTGGCGATCGGTGACGTCACGCCCGCTGATGCCGCTCCGCTCGCGTGCACCGGGGTGGCGGGGGTGGCGGTGGTCCGGGCGGTCATGGGCGCCGCGGATCCGGCTGCGGCGGTGCGCGAGGTGCTCGCCGGCCTCGCCGCGGGCTGAGGCCCTGGAGCACACGACGGTGCGCCGGGTCCGGCGAGGAGCAAGGACGGTCCAGTCAGAAGGGTGGCGGGCCCAGATCTTTCCAGGGTTCCGGGGATTCTCCGGCTCCTTCGGTGGGCGAGGGCATCCCCGTCGCAGCAAGGGTGGTTCCCAGCAGAAGTACTCGGGCAGCGGCTTCCCTGTGAGCTCCGTCGGTTCTTCGGGAGTGGGCACCTGACCTGGGTCGCTGGGGCCAGGGGGTTCGGGTCCGGCTGCTTCGAGGTCTGCTGATTCGCGCTCTGCCGGCACCGGTTCTGTGACTGGCTCGGTGACCGGATCCCCGGCGTGGGTGCCGCGCAGGTAGCAGGTCCAGGCGTGTTCGAGGTCCTCGACGATCTGGAGGCTCGCGGTGTCGAGATCGTCGATCACGGTGACGATGTCGCCGTCACGGCCGACGGCCCAGCGGGTGCGGCCGGGCTCGGTGACGGCAGTCGGGAGCCGGGTGGGATCCAGCAGGCCGGCTGTCTTGTCCAGATGATGCTGCCAGCACAGCAGGTGGAGGTTCTCGATCTCGGTGAGGGCTCCCGCATCGGCGCTGCCGCGCCGGCATTCCTCGATGTGATCGCACTCAGAGGCCCAAGAGGTGAGCCGGGTGCATCCCGGCACCGCGCACATGCTGTTGCGCAGCCGGAGATGTTCGAGCATCGCCGCGGAGGGCTGGTACTTCTGGGCAGGCAGCGGCAGGAAAGCACCGCTGGTGGGATCGGTGAGCACGCGGTACCAGGCCTCGCTGCTGCCGGCGAGGGAGCGGGCTATCGACGGCGGCAGCGGGATGGTGCCCTCGAGGTTGCCCGGTTCATCCGAGGCACCGAGGAGGGTGAGGGCGGGGACCGTGATGTTCAGCCGGAACCTTCCGGTAGGGACGGAGACCCCATCGAGGTCCAGCGCCGCCGAGCTCATCAGCGCGAAGCGCAGCTCGGTCAGGGGCGTGGCCTTCCCCGAGGCCAGGACGAGTCCGTCCGGGTCGTGCGGAATCGGGGTGCCCTCGCGCAGTGCGGTGCGCTGGGCGGTCTGGACCGCCCGGGCGGACTCGTCCACCTGCTTCCACTGCGCGAGGATGACGGGGATCGGACCGCTGATCTGCATGGTCCCCATCCCGGGCTCGATACTCGGCAACAGCTCGACGCTGCGGGTGAGACTGTCGAGGGGATCCGGGCGATCCTCTCGCTGCTGGAGCAGGGCGAGGAGCTTCTTCAACAGGGTGAAGAAACGTTCCGGACTGATATCCGGGGACCAGGCGGCAACGGCGATATCCAGATCCTTGCGAGAATCATCCGTCAACGATCGCGAGGATTTCAGCATCTTCTGGAACCAGGTGGACGGCAGGGCCCCGGACTCCAGCGCAGCGAGGCAGCGAGGGAACAGGTGCACGGCCTGATAGGCATCACGGAGATGCCAGCGGGCGGCACCGGTGGTTACCCGCAGGGCGAGACCGGCACGGGTGGCATCGACGGCTTCGACCTCGGCGGCCTCCTCGTACTCCCCGTCATGGTCGTAGAGCTCGGCCAGGGCGCGATGCTTCTCGGCCAGGCAGCGGGCCTCCTGCTTCTCCACATCCCACACACGCTGGGTCGCGGCGCTGAGCTGGGGATTGTCCATGCTGTGGCCGCGCAGGGAAGGCTGCTGCGGGTGAGTTCCCGGCGCGCGGTGACGTCCCGCAGATGCGGGGGCAGGGAGGCGAGGAACGCCGCCTCGGCAGCCTCGTCGCGATCGCCCGCGTCGAACGGCGGCGGCTGCTCCTCGATCGCGCTCACGCCCCGCCACCTCCCGACAACCACTCGCGGGCCCACCGTCCGAACGGACCATGGACGACGGGCTCCTTCGCCCGTCCGATACCTCGATTTTAGCGAGATACCCCGACAGTCGAAAGAGATGGCGCCGATTGTGGATAACAGGGACTGCGTCATGCACAAAGGCTCTCGACAAGGCCTCAGAGACGTTCTTTCCTCCACACAGAATGGTTATCCACAATGCACAGGTCGCGGCGGAAAGATAGGGGTGCGAGGCACGGCGAACCACACGGCGAGGAGACAAGAGTGCGAGGCGCGGCGAACCGCACGGCGATCTGCGTGGTGATCCGCGAGGCGGCTACAGGTACTGATCCGCCCAGGCGCTGATGATCCGGGCGGCGCGGTCGGCCTGCCCGTCGGCGGTGAGGAGGTGATCGGAGCCTTCGAGGGCGATGAAGCTGCGGGGGTGCACGGCGGCACGGAAGATCTCGCTCGCATTGTCGATGCTCACCGTCGCGTCGGTCGGGGAGTGCATGACCAGCAGCGGCCGCTCCAGCGTGTGCACCCGGGCGATCAGCTCGGCTCCGCGCACATCCTGGACGAAGTCCCGCTTCAGCGTCATCTCGCGCCCGCCGACCAGCCAGGGCGCGGTCCCCTCGTCCATCACGCGGTGGACCACGGAGTCGTAGTGGCGCTCGACCTCGGCCGGGTCCGCAGGGGCACCGATCGTCACCACGGCCTTGACGCTCGGGATCCGCTGAGCGGCGACGATGGCCGCGGCCCCGCCCCAGGAATGACCGATGAGGAGGGTCGGAGGGGTGCCGCGCTGGGCAAGGAACTGCGCTGCGCGCACCGTGTCGTCCACTTTCACGGTGAAGGATCCGTCGCCCCACTCCCCCTCGGACTCACCGAGCCCGAGACAGTCGAAGCGGAGCATGCCGATGCCGTGCGCCGCCAGGCTGCGGGCGATCCGGAACGCTGCCGGGGAGTCCTTGCCCAGGGTGAACCCGTGCACCAGCACTCCCCACCCGCGGGCGCTCTCCTCGGGTGCATCCAGCACGCCCGCGAGGTCGGGGCCCACGGAGCTCGGGAAGCGGACATCATCGGCCATCGCTCAGCACCTCTTCTCCTGCAGTCGATCCGCGCTGCCGTCGCAGCGCCGGGAGCGCCGGGAGGGCCCGGCACCTCAGCGGCACCTCAGTATGACGCCCGACCGGACTCGTCCTGCTCCGTCGGCACCCACTGGGCCGCGAGCGCCTCCGAGCCGCGGGCGAGCAGCGAGACGTCGGCCCCGACCAGCAGGAAGTCGACGCCGTCCTCGGCGTAGCCGCGGGCGACGTCGGGGTCGAAGGCGTTGACCCCTGCGGGGATGCCTGCGGCTCCGGCCGCCGCGACGCAGTGGCGCACGGCGGCGACCACGTCGGGGTGGGACTGCTGGCCGAGCAGCCCCATCGAGGCGGAGAGGTCGGAGGGGCCCACGAAGATGCCGTCGATCCCGTCGACCGCGAGGATCTCCTCGATGTTCTCCACCGCCTCGGCCGACTCGATCTGCACGAACAGCGACACGTGCTGGGCGGCATCGCCCAGATAGCCCTCGACCCGGTTCCAGCGCGCCGAGCGGGACAGCGCCGAGCCCACCCCGCGACGCCCGCGCGGCGGGTAGTGCACGGCCTCGACCATCGACCGGGCGTGCTCGGCGGTGGAGACCATCGGCACCAGCAGGTTCTGGGCGCCGAGGTCGAGCACCTGCTTGATGATGACGGTGTCCCCGACGGGGATCCGCACCATCGGGGTGATCGGGTAGGCGGCGATCGCCTGCAGCTGGGCGAGCAGCGAGCTCAGGGTGACCGGGGAGTGCTCCATGTCCAGCAGCAGCCAGTCCAGGCCCGAGCCGGCGGCGATCTCGGCGGCCACCGGGCTGCCGCTGCACAGCCACATCCCGGCCAGCGGTCGGGCCTGCGCGGCCCCGCGCTGCTCTTCCGGCCCGCGCTGCTGTGCGAGGTCCTCGCGGAAGGTCTGCTTCAGATGAAGCGGCATGAGATGCTCCCCAGTTCTCCGTAGTCGGCCAGGACGGTGTCCCCCCGCTCGATCCATACCGGGCGGGTGAAGGAGCCGGAGAGGATGATCTCCCCGGCCTCGAGCCGCTCGCCGTGCTGGGCGAGCTTGTTCGCGAGCCAGGCGACGCCGCGGCCCGGGTGGCCGAGCACCCCGGCGGCGACGCCGGTCTCCTCGATGGTCTCATTGCGGTGCAGCAGCGCCGAGGCCCAGCGCAGGTCCGTATCGTGCGGTCGCACCGGGTTCCCGCCGAGCACCATCGCCCCGTAGGCGGCGTTGTCGGCGATGGTGTCCACGATGGTGCGGCCCTCGAGCTCGACGTGCGCGTCGAGCACCTCGAGGGCGGGGGTGACGTACTCCGTCGCCCGCAGCACGTCGAAGAGCGTGCAGCCCGGGCCCTCCAGCGGCGCCGAGAGCACGAAGGCGAGCTCGACCTCGATGCGCACATTGGTGAAGCGGTCGAACTCGAGCACCGCGCCGGTGTCGACCACGGTGTCGTCGAACATGACCCCGTAGTCCGGTTCGGTGATGCCGGTCGCGGCCTGCATCGCCTTCGAGGTGAGGCCGATCTTGCGGCCCACGAGGCGGCGCCCGCGGGCGAGCTCGCGGTCCCGCCAGCGGCCCTGGATCGCGTAGGAGTCCTCGATCGTGGCCTCGGGGTGGCGCGCCGTGATCCGCGGGATCAGGGTGCGGGTGCGTCCGGCCTCGGCGAGCTCGTCCGCCAGGGCGTCCAGGGTGGTCTCCGGGAGCGTCATGTCCTCAGCCTCTCAGAGCTGGTGGCCCAGCTTGTACTCGCCCTGCTTCCATTCGGGCAGCTCCGCCGCCGGATCACCCTCGCGGGTGTAGGAGAAGCCGTCGGCCCCGATGGTCTGGGCCATCTCCGAGGCGTCGGTGCGCGCGATGACGGGCTGGGGGTTGCCGTCGAGGTCCAGGACCAGCGAGGCGTCGGTGTACCAGGAGGGGACCACCGGGGTGCCCCACCAGTCGCGGCGCTGGTTGTCGTGGACGTCCCAGGTGACGACGGGGTTGTCGGGGTCGCCGGTGTAGTAGTCCTGGGTGTAGATCTCGACCCGGTGGCCGTCGGGGTCGCGCAGGTAGAGGTAGAAGGCGTTGGAGACGCCGTGACGGCCGGGGCCGCGCTCGATGTGGTCGCTGCGGCGCAGTGCGCCGAGCTTGTCGCAGATGGCGAGGATGTTGTGCTTCTCGTGGGTGGCGAAGGCGACGTGGTGCATCCGCGGGCCGTCGCCGCCGGTCATGGCGGTGTCGTGCACGGTGGGCTTGCGCCGCATCCAGGCGGCGTAGGTGGTGCCGGCCTGGTCCTGGATGTCCTCGGTGACCCGGAAGCCGAGGTCCTCCATGTACGCGACCGCCTTGGGCACGTCGGGGGTGACCTGGTTGAAGTGGTCCAGGCGCACCAGCGCCCCGGGGCCCTGCAGGTCATAGCGCCAGGCGAGGCGCTCCACGTGCCGGACGTCGAAGAAGAACTCGTAGGGGAAGCCCAGCGGGTCCTGGACCCGCACCGAGTCGCCGATGCCCTTGGTGAAGCCCTCCGCACGGCGCTCGACGCGGCAGCCCAGCTCCTCGTAGAAGGCGACGGCGACGTCCAGCTCCTGCGGGGAGCGGACCCGGTAGGAGAAGGCGGCGACCGCAGCCACGTCCCCCTGGCGCAGCACCAGGTTGTGGTGGATGAACTCCTCGAAGCTGCGCAGGTAGACGGTGGAATCGTCCTCCTCGGTGACGACCAGGCCCAGCACGTCCACGTAGAAGTCACGGGAGACGGCCAGGTCGGTGACCACGAGCTCCATGTAGGCGCAGCGCAGGATGTCCGGCGGCGGGGACTTCGGGGTGGGGATCCGGTCGGTGGCGGTGGGGGTCGACGGGGTGGTCATGATGGCGTCCTTGCCTCTCAGGAGTGGGTGGGGCGGTGCGAGGTCAGTCGGCCTGGCCGAAGACGGGGTTGTGGACCTCGCCGAGGTTGATGTGCACGGCCTGCTGGTCGGTGTAGAAGTCGATCGAGCGGTAGCCGCCCTCGTGACCCAGCCCGGAGGCCTTCACGCCGCCGAAGGGGGTGCGCAGGTCGCGCACGTTGTTCGAGTTCAGCCAGACCATCCCGGCCTCGACGCCCTGCGAGAAGTTGTGGGCGCGCTTGAGGTCGTTGGTCCAGATGTAGGCGGCGAGCCCGTACTTGGTGTCATTGGCGAGCTCGAGCGCCTCCTCGTCGGAGTCGAAGGGGGTGATCGCCACGACCGGGCCGAAGATCTCCTCCTGGAAGATCCGCGCGTCCGGCGCGACGTCGGCGAAGACGGTGGGCCGCACGAAGTTGCCCTCGGGGAACTCCTCGGGGCGGCCGCCGCCGGCGGTCAGGCGCGCCTCCTGCTTCCCGATCTCCACGTAGCTCATGACCTTCTCGTAGTGCTCGGGATGCACGATCGCGCCGACCTCGGTGGCCGGGTCCTCGGGCAGGCCCACCTTCACGCGGTCGGCCTGGGCGGAGTAGCGCTCGACGAACTCGTCGTAGATGCTGCGCTCGACGAGGATCCGCGAGCCGGCGGTGCAGCGCTCACCGTTCAGGGAGAAGACCCCGAAGACGGTCGCATCGATCGCGGTGTCCAGATCCGCATCGGCGAAGACCACGGCCGGGGACTTCCCGCCCAGCTCCATCGAGAGGCCCTTCAGCCAGGGTGCGGCGTTGGCGAAGATCAGCTTCCCGGTGCCGGATTCGCCGGTGAAGGAGATCAGCGGGACATCGGGATGCTTGACCAGCGAGTCGCCGGCATACCCCTCCTCGCCGAAGCCGTGGACGATGTTGACCACGCCCGCCGGGACCCCGGCCTCCTCGAAGATGCCGGGCCACAGCGAGGCCGACAGCGGCGTGAACTCCGCGGGCTTGAGCACCAGGGTGTTGCCGGTGGCGAGCGCGGGCGCCAGCTTCCAGGACTCGAGCATGAACGGGGTGTTCCACGGCGTGATCAGGCCCGCGACGCCGATCGGCTTGCGGTTGACGTAGTTGGCCTGCCGGCCGGGGACCTTGAAGGCATCGTCGTGCTGGGCCACGATCAGGTCCGCGAAGAAGCGGAAGTTCTCGGCGGCGCGGCGTGCCTGGCCGAGCGCCTGGGTGATCGGCAGCCCGGTGTCGAAGCACTCCATCGCGGCGAGCTCCTCGCCGCGGGACTCGACGACGTCGGCGATCCGGTTCAGGATCCGCGAGCGCTCCCGCGGCAGCAGGTGCGGCCAGGGACCGGTCTCGAAGGCATCCTTCGCGGCCGTGACGGCAGCGTCGATATCGGCGACCTTGCCGGAAGCCGCTTTCAGATAGGGCTGATTGGAGACGGGGTCGAGCACGTCGAAGGTGTCGCCGTCGAGGGAGTCGACGTGCGCGCCGCCGATGAAGTGCTGGATCTTCGCGGGCAGGTTCGCGGGCTTGGTGGCGGTGGGGATGGCCATGATGCTCCTTGCGCGGTGGGTGGGATATTCGGGTGCCGACGGGGTCACGGGGCCGACGGGGAGGTCGGGGCGCCGGGCTCCCCCAGGTCGAGGTAGGCGGACAGGGTGCGGCCCCGGTGCATGCGGCAGGCGTGCTCGACGCCGTCCGGCGTCGCCCCGGCCTCGATGAGGTCGAGGATGTGCTCGTGCTCGCGGACGGACTCCGGGGCCCGGCCGGGGATGAAGGTGAAGGTGGAGTCGCGCAGGTGGCCGAGCCGTGACCATTCGGCCTCGGTGAGGTCGACCAGGTGCTGGTTGGGGCAGGCGCGGTAGAGCAGGGCGTGGAACTGCTGGTTCAGCGCCGTGAACATGTGCGCGTCGAAGTGCTCGAGGCTGCCCCGCATCACCTCGTTCAGCTCGCGGGCGCGGCGCAGGGTCTCGGCGTCGAGGTGGGCGGCGGCCCGGCTGATCGCGGCGGATTCGAGGACCGCCAGGGCGTCCATCGCCTCCTCGTAGCCGGTGCGGTCGATCATGCCGACCCGGGCACCGATGTTGCGCTCGAACACCACCAGCCCCTCGGCCTCGAGCCGGCGCACCGCCTCGCGGACCGGGACCACGCTCATGCCGAGCTCCTTCCCGATCGCAGACAGCACCAGGCGGTAGCCCGGGGTGAACTCCTGGCGCAGGATCCGCTCCCGCACCCAGTCGTAGGCCTGCTGCGACTTGCTCACCGCCGAGGCGGCGGGCCGCTCGCTCAGCGCTCGCGTCGCCATGCCGCGTACCGCGCCTTCCATGCCTCGTTCATCGGGAACAGCCCCTCGATGGCCTCGCCCTCGGCGATGCGCGCGGCGATCCACTCATCGCGCTCCTCGTTCTCGAGGGTCGCCTCGACGATCTCGTCGAGCACGGCCGAGGGGATGACGACCAGTCCGTCGGAGTCGCCGACGATCACATCGCCCGGCAGCACGGTCGCGCCGCCGCAGGCGACGGCGACGTCGCTGTCCCAGGGGACGTGCTTGCGGCCCAGCACCGAGGGGTGGGCCCCGGCGGAGAAGGCGGTCAGGCCGATCTCGGCGACCGCCTCGTAGTCGCGGATGGCGCCGTCGGTGACGACCCCGGCGGCGCCGCGCTGCCTGGCGCGCAGCGCGAGGATGTCGCCGAGGGTGCCGGCGCCGGCGTCGCCCCGGGCCTCGATGACGATGACCTCGCCCTCGCCGACGCTGTCGAAGACCTGCTTCTGCATGTTGAACCCGCCGCCGTGGGAGGCGAACAGGTCCTCGCGGGTGGGGACGAAGCGGAGGGTCTTCGCGGTGCCGACGAGCTTGCGCTCGGGATGCATCGGCCGGAGCCCGTCCAGGAGGCAGTGGTGCAGGCCGCGATTGCGCAGGGCGGCGCTGAGCCCGGCGACCGGGGCCGCCTCGAGCTTCTCCCGCTGAGCGGGGCTGAGCACGAAGCGCTCGGGGCTGCCGGCAGCGGTGGCATCGGCGGCGCCCTCCCCGCGACCGGCGGCAGACCCGCCGCCTCGCGGGATCCCCAGGCCTCCTCCCGCTGGGTGTCGTCGACCGCGGGCAGCGAACCGAGCGCCGGGTCGAAGGGCACATGGCTCTGCGCGATCGTGGTGCGCAGCCGGCCCGAGGTGGGGGCGCCGGGGGCGGTGGGGGCGTCGACCTCGACCTCCACCACAGCGCCGGGGCCGACGACGGAGGAGCCGGCCGGGGTGCCGGTGAGGATCACGTCGCCCCGCTCGAGGGTGAGGTGCTGGGAGAGGTCGGCGACGAACTGGGCCAGCGGGAACAGCAGGGTGTCCGTCGTGTCGTCCTGCGCGAGCTCGCCGTCGACCCAGGTGCGCACGCGCAGGGCGGCGGGGTCGATCGTGCGGGCATCGAGCAGCTCCGGCCCGAGCGGGGTGAAGCCGTCCACCCCCTTGTTGCGCAGGTTCGAGCCCTTGTCGTTCTTGCGCAGGTCGTAGACCCCGAAGTCGTTGGCGGCGGTCACCCAGCCCACGTGGTCCCAGGCCTCCTCGAGGCTCACGTGGCGGGCGGGGGTGCCGATCACCAGCGCGATCTCGCCCTCGAAGGCGAGCAGCTCAGTGCCGGCGGGGCGCTCGAGAGTGCCTCCGGTGCCCGCCACGGAGCTGCCGGGCTTGAGGAAGTAGGAGGGGGCGGCGGGGCGGCGGCCGCGCTGATCGGCGCGCGAAGCGTAGGCCAGGTGCACCGCGATGATCTTCCCGGGGCTCTCCGGCAGGGCGGCGAACCGACGGTCGGCGGGGTCGAGAGGGTGGGTCATCATGCTCCTCGCTGGCGACATTGCTCTTGCGGAATATTTGAAAGCGTATACGATGTTCCACATTGCGGCAAGGGCCCGGGGATCAGCACAGGCCCCTCCCCACCGGAGCTCCCGCCGAGCCGCACCGCACAAGACATCGTCGTCTGAGGTTCCTGGAGAACAGCAATGCAGAGCACCAACTCCCGCCCACCCGGCACCCCCTCCGCCGGCCTCGGCAGTGCGTCCCCGACCGAGCACGCCACCACCGCCGCCGAGCGCCGCCGCGTCACCATGGCGACCGTCATCGGCACCACGGTCGAGTGGTACGACTACTTCATCTACGCCTCCGCCGTGGGCATCGTCTTCGGAGAGCTCTTCTTCTCCGGGCTCGGCGAGAACTCGGTGATCCTCGGCTTCGCCACCGTGGGCGTGAGCTTCCTGTTCCGCCCGCTGGGCGCCTTCCTCGCCGGCCACTACGGCGACAGGATCGGGCGCAAGGCGATCCTGATGATCACGCTGATCATGATGGGCGCGGGCACGGCCCTGATCGGCCTGCTGCCCACCTACGACACGATCGGCATGGCGGCGCCGATCATCCTGGTGATCCTGCGCTGCATCCAGGGCATCTCCGCCGGTGGCGAATGGGGCGGGGCCGCCCTGCTCTCCGTCGAGCACGCCCCCACGAACAAGCGCGGGATCATGGGCTCCGCACCGCAGATCGGGGTGCCGCTGGGGCTGCTGGCCGCCTCCGGCGTGATGGCCCTGATGACCCAGATCGCGCCGGGAGAGGCCTTCCTGGCCTGGGGCTGGCGGGTGCCCTTCCTGCTCTCGGTGGTGCTGATCGGGGTGGGCTACTACGTGCGCCGCAACGTCGAGGAGAGCCCGGTCTTCGCCGAGATCGCCGAGCGCAAGCAGGAGACGAAGACCCCGATCGTCGTGCTGTTCCAGAAGTACGGCCTGGTGGTGCTCGTCGCCGCACTGGTGTTCGCCGGCAACAACGCCGTGGGCTACATGACCACCGGCGGGTTCATCCAGCGCTACACCACCGACCCCGACGGACCGATCGCCATGGAGGCCGGTCCGGTGCTGTGGATCGTCACCGCCTCGGCCGTGTTCTGGCTGTTCTCGACCCTCGCCGCCGGAGCGATCTGCGACCGGCTGGGCCGCCGCACCACGTACATCCTGGGCTGGGCGCTGCTCGGCATCGGCGTGCTGGCCCTGTTCCCGCTGGTCAACCAGGCCTCCCTGGGCACCCTCTTCGTGGCGCTGGCCTTCCTCAGCATCGGGCTGGGCTTCACCTACGGCCCGCAGGCGGCGCTGTACACCGAGCTGTTCCCGGCCTCGGTGCGCTTCTCCGGGGTCTCGATCTCCTACGCCCTGGGCTCGATCGTCGGCGGCGCCTTCGCCCCCACCATCGCGGCCGCACTGGTCTCCGCGACCGGCTCGACCGAATCCGTGACCATCTACCTGCTGGGCATGGTGCTCATCGGCCTGGTCGCCACCCTGGTCCTGCGGGATCGCAGCGGGATCCCGCTGGGCCCCGAGCACGAGGCCGAGCAGCGGGTCAATCCGCTGCGCGGCACCTCCACCGCGGTCCCCGTGCTCGAGTGACCCGCCCCCGAAGCGGCGCCGACGGGACCCTCACCACCGCCCGTCGGCACCGCTTCGGTAATCCGATGTCGTATACGACCCATGCAGGGTGTGTCGGCACCGCCGCCCCACTCCCCCTCCACGTCACTCTCCAGCTCCAGGAAAGGCAGAACGATGCAGTTCCACCACCACGGGTACCTCTCGACCGAGCCGCGGGTCGCCGCGGCCGCCGGCACCGGGACGGAGCGGCCCGCTGAGCTCCCCGACACCATGGACGTGCTGATCGTCGGCTCCGGACCGGCCGGCGTGATCGCCGCCGCGCAGCTCTCCCAGTACCCGGACGTCCACACCCGCATCATCGAGCGCCGGCCGGGCCGGCTCGAGCTCGGCCAGGCCGACGGCATCCAGGCCCGCTCGGTGGAGACCTTCCAGGCCTTCGGCTTCGCCGAGCGGATCACCGCCGAGGCCTACCGGATCACCGAGATGAACTTCTGGGCCCCGGATCCGCAGAATCCGCAGAACATCATCCGCACCTCCCGCACCGATGACGACGTCCGCGGGGTCAGCGAGTTCCCGCATCTGATCGTCAACCAGGCACGGGTGCTGGACTACTACCTCGAGGCCGCGCAGCGCGGCCCGGCCCGCATCGAACCCGACTACGGCTGGGAGTTCACCGGCGAGCTCACCGTCACCGAGGGCGCGGAGCACCCGGTCGCGGTGACCCTGCGCCGCACCGCGGGTCCGGACGAGGGCGCCGAGCGGACCGTGCGTGCGAAGTACGTCTACGGCTGCGACGGCGCCCACTCGCGGGTGCGCAAGGCGCTGGGCTGCACGATGAAGGGTGACAAGGCGCTGCACGCCTGGGGCGTCATGGACGTCCTGTACGACACGGACTTCCCCGACATCCGCACCAAGTGCGCGATCCAGTCCCACGACGGCGGCAGCATCCTGCTGATCCCCCGCGAGGGCGGCTACCTGATCCGGCTGTACGTGGATCTCGGCACGGTCGCGGAGGACGACGGCGGTCAGGTGCGTCAGACCCCGATGGAGACCGTGGTCGCGAAGGCCAACGAGATCCTCCACCCGTACACGATCGAGGTGCGGGACGTGGCCTGGAGCAGCATCTACGAGGTGGGCCACCGGCTCACCGACCGCTTCGACGACGTGCTGCCCGAGGACCGCGGCACCCGCACCCCGCGGGTGTTCATCGCGGGCGACGCCTGCCACACCCACTCCGCCAAGGCGGGCCAAGGCATGAACGTGTCCATGCAGGACGGCTTCAACCTGGCCTGGAAGCTGGGCCAGGTGCTCACCGGGCGCAGCCCCGCCTCGCTGCTGGACACCTACTCCGCCGAGCGCCAGGTGGTCGCGAAGGACCTCATCGACTTCGACCGCGAGTGGTCCTCGCTGATGGCCAAGAAGCCCGAGGAACTCGGCTCCCCGGACGAGGTCGCCGAGTACTACGTGCGCACCAGCGAGTTCCCGGCCGGCTTCATGACCGAGTACGCCGACTCGATGATCACCCGCGAAGGGGTCGGCCAGGAGCTCGCCACCGGCTACCCGATCGGCAAGCGGTTCAAGTCCGAGCGGGTGGTGCGGGTCAGCGACGCCAACCCCCTCCACCTCGGGCACCATGCGCGGGCCGACGGCCGCTGGCGCATCTACGCCTTCGCCGACTCTGCCGCGCCATCGGCGGCCGACTCCCCGCTGCGCCGCTGGGCGCAGTGGATGCTGGAGGCGCTCGACTCCCCCGTCGCGGTGCACACCCCGACGGGCGCCGACCTCGATGCACTGTTCGACATCAAGGTGATCTATCAGCAGGGACACCACGAGTTCGAGGTCACCGACGCCCCGGAGATCTTCCGCTCGCGCAGCGGGCCGTTCCAGCTCACCGACTACGAGCGGGTCTTCGCCACCGACCGTCGTGACCCCGAGCTCTTCGATCCGGTGGACATCTTCGCCACCCGCGGCATCTCGCGGGACGGCGCCGTGGTGGTGGTGCGTCCCGACCAGTACGTCGCCGGGATCTTCCCCTTGACCGACACCGCAGGACTGGCAGAGTTCTTCCGTGGGCACCTGCTGCCGGCCGACGGGGCGACCGCGCCATGAGCACCATCTCGACCACCACCCGAGCACGACACCGCGAGGAGAGCCATGACTGACAAGCGCGAGACCGATCAGCGCGAGCAGGAGCTGCTGGCCGCAGTCCCCCAGGAGCTGTTCATCGACGGGAGCTGGCGCGCCGCCGAGGGCGGGGAGACCCTGGAGGTCCGCGACCCCGCCACCGGCGAGGTGATCCGCACCATCGCCTCCGCCTCGAGCGCCGATGCGCAGGCCGCGATGGACGCGGCGGCGGAGGCCTTCCCCGCCTGGGCCCGGACCCCGGCCCGGGAGCGGGGCGAGCTGCTGCGGCGGGCCTTCGACCTGCTCACCGAGCGCGCCGAGGAGTTCGCGCTGCTGATGACGCTGGAGATGGGCAAGCCCCTGGCCGAGTCCCGCGGCGAGGTGAAGTACGGCGGCGAGTTCCTGCGCTGGTTCAGCGAGGAGGCGGTGCGGGTCCAGGGCCGCTACGGCGCGGTTCCCGAGGGCACCGGGCGGGCGATCGTCACCCAGCACCCGGTGGGGCCCTGCTTCCTCATCACCCCGTGGAACTTCCCGCTGGCGATGGCGACCCGCAAGATCGCCCCGGCCCTCGCGGCCGGCTGCACGGTGGTCATCAAGCCGGCGCAGCTGACCCCGCTGACCACCCTCGCGTTCGTGAAGCTGCTGGAGGAGGCGGGGCTGCCCGCGGGCGTGGTCAACGTGGTCACCTCCCGCTCCTCCCGCGCCGTCTCCGAGCCGATCCTCGCCGATCCGCGGCTGCGCAAGCTCTCCTTCACCGGCTCCACCGAGGTGGGGCAGAAGCTGCTGTCCCAGGCGGCGCCGGGCGTGCTGCGCACCTCGATGGAGCTGGGCGGCAATGCCCCCTTCGTGATCTTCGAGGACGCGGACCTGGATGCCGCGGTCGAGGGCGCGATGCTCGCGAAGTTCCGCAACATCGGCCAGGCCTGCACCGCCGCGAACCGCTTCATCGTCCACCGCTCCCTGGCTGACGAGTTCGCCCGCCGGGTCACCGAGCGGGTCGAGGACTTCGGCATGGGCCGCGGCACCGAGGAGGGTGTGACCATCGGCCCGCTGATCGACGAGGACGCGGTCCAGAAGGCCGGCACGCTGGTCTCCGACGCCGTCGAGCGCGGCGCGACGCTCGTCACGGGCGGGAAGAAGGTCGACGGTCGCGGCACCTTCTTCGAGGCGACGGTGCTCACGGACGTCCCCGAGGGCAGCGCCCTGCTGCGCGAGGAGATCTTCGGGCCGGTGCTCGCGATCGTCCCCTTCGACACCGAGGAGGAGGCGGTGCGCCTGGCGAACGGCACCGAGTTCGGGCTGGTCTCCTACGTCTATACGCAGGACCTCGCCCGGGGCCAGCGGATGATCGAGCTGCTGGAGGCCGGGATGCTGGGCCTGAACATGGGCGTGGTCTCCAACGCCGCGGCACCGTTCGGCGGCTGGAAGATGTCGGGCCTGGGCCGTGAGGGCGGCGCGGAGGGCATCCACGAGTACCTGCAGTCGAAGTACACGCTGACCCCGAACCCCTTCTGAGCAGGCCCCGGCGCCGCCACCGGAAACCTGCCGTATATGGGCTTTGAACGCCTCTGCAGCGTTCAGCGCTCACTGACAACAGATTTCTGGTGGCGTAGCGTGCGGATATGGCCACCGACGCTCCGTCCAAGTCCGCCTCCTCCCCCGCTCCTCAGCCCGCTGACCTCACCGTCGACGTCGTCGTGCTCGGCGGCGGCCCGGTCGGTGAGAACGTCGCCCAGTACGCGATCGAGGGCACCGACCTCACCGCGGTGATCGTCGAGTCCGAGCTGCTGGGCGGCGAATGCTCCTACTACGCGTGCATACCGTCCAAGGCGCTGCTGCGCCCCCTCGCCATCGCGGACACCGCCGCCCACCTGCCGGGGATCACCGCCCCGGAAGTCGACCGCGAGGCCCTGCTCGCCAGCCGCGACAGCTGGGTCTCCCACTACGACGATGCCGGGCAGGTGAAGTGGGCCGAGGGCGCGGGCATGCAGGTGGTGCGCGGGCACGGCCGGATCGTCGGCGAGCGGGAGGTGCTGGTGGAGCCGGCCGCCGCACCGGATGGTCCCACTCCCGCCGACCTGGCCGACGGCACCACCCGGGCGCCCGCGGCCTCGTCCACGCCGAGCGCCCCCGCCGTCCCCACCCGGATCCATGCCCGTCGGGCGGTGGTGGTGGCAACTGGGTCCGAGGCCGTGGTGCCTGGGCCGCTGAGGGAGCTGGCGCCGTGGACCTCCCGGGATGTGACCGGGGTGCGCGAGGTGCCGGAGGAGCTGGTGATCGTCGGCGGCGGGGTGGTTGCGGTCGAGGCCGCGACATGGATGGCGGGGCTCGGCTCCCGGGTGCGCCTGCTGGTGCGCGGCACCTCCCTGCTGACCGGCTTCGAGCCCTTCGCCGGCACGCACGTGCGCGATGCCCTGCGCGCTCTCCGGGTGGACGTCCAGTTCGGAGCCTCGGTCCTCAGCGGCGAGCGCGAGCACGCCCGGAGCACCGGGCTCGGCCGGCTCCACGGCGGGCGGGTCACGCTGCAGGTCGAGGACGCCGGCGGGCGCCGCGAGGTCAGCGCCGACGAGGTGCTCGCCGCGACCGGTCGTCGGCCCCGGCTGGCGGAGGTGGGGCTGGAGGCTGTCGGCCTCACTCCCCAGGACGTCACCGGCGCGGAAACCACCGTCTCCGATGATGCGACCGGTGCCCCGTTGCCGAAGTGGCTGCAGGTGGTGGGCGACGCCAGCGGGGACGTGCCGCTGACCCACTGGGGCAAGTACCGGGCCCGAGTGATCGGGCAGGCGATCCGTGCCGGCGCGACCGGTGAGGCGCTCGAACCGGTGCCCGAGCGAGTGCCGGTCCCCCAGGTGGTGTTCACCGATCCCCAGGTCACCGCGGTCGGGCTCACCGAGGCGGAGGCCCGCGAGGCGGGCCATGACGTGGTCACGGCGCAGGTGCCCTTCGGCGGGGCGGCCGGCTCCGCGCTGCTGCGCGACGACGTCACCGGCACCGCCCAGCTGGTGGTCGACCGGGCGGCACGGACCCTGGTCGGCGCCACGTTCGTGGGTCCCGAGGCCTCCGAGATGATCCATGCCGCGACCATCGCGATCGTCGGCCAGGTGCCGGTGCACGTGCTGCGCCATGCGGTGCCGAGCTTCCCCGCCGTCTCCGAGCTGTGGCTGCGGCTGCTCGAGGAGCTGCCGCGGGAGCTGCGGAGCACCTGAGCGGCGTGAGCGGGTCCCGCGGTGCGGGCCTTGCGGTGTGTGGACCGGTGGCGCTCAGCCAGCACGCACCCGTCCATAGGGGCGCCGTGTGCTGGCTGAGCGCCAGTGGGTGCAGCTGCCCACTCACCGGGCGAAGGCGCGGCCTCCTCCCTTGGGAGGAGATGACAGATGGCACTGGTCGCGGCGGCGGAGGATCGGCTGGAATGGGGGTGTGCCGCGATCGCGCGGGCCCGCCTCGTCCCCTCCAGGAGATCCATGTTCACGCAGCTGCAGCACTCCCGTCTGCTCCGCCGCGCCAAGCCCGGTGACGGCAGCGCACTGCAGGATCTGCGCTGGTGGCAGCTGCTCACCCGCACCCAGTTCTTCCTCGACCCCGACGAGCACACCGGCCGCACCGCCCCGTTCACCGTCGACGTCCGCTTCCTCGCCGCCGAGCTCGAGGGCGGGAAGATCGCCGCGGGGGCCCACCACGCGCCGGTCGCGCTCTATCGCGATGGCCGGCAGCTGCAGATCGCGAATCCTCCCGTCGCCTTCGCGGTGCCGGGCGGGGCGATCGAGGTCGCGACCAGCATGTACGGCCTGACCCGGATGCATCATGTGCCCGACAGTGGCCAGCCGCGGGCGCTGCGCCCTCACCCGCGCTCCCTGGAGGGCCGACGGGCCCGCTTCAGCAAAGACCACCCCCGCACGAGCAGGGCGATCGGCGCGGCCGCGATCCTCGTGCTGCTGGCGGGCCTGGTGGTGATGCTCCCGCAGCTCGCCGAGATGATCACCACCGTGGAGGTCGTCGCGGCACGGGTCGGGACATTCACTTCCCCGATCCAGCTGCCCACCTGGGCCAACACCGCACTGCTGATCGCCGGGGCGCTGGCGGCGACCGAGCGGGCGCTGACCCTGCGCAACCACTGGCTGATCGACGCCGACACCACCTGGGCCTCGCTCCTCTGATCTGCCGGCCGCGGGTCGCAGCCACGAAAACCGCTGGTCGGCGCCGGTTCGGCCACCGTACGCTCACGCCCATGCCCAAGCCCAAGCCCACTGACCCCACGCCCGCCGAAGCCGCGCTGTCCGATACTGCGACGACCTCGCGCGTCCAGCCCCTCGGCCCCGATGCCATCTACGCCGAGCCGCGGCTGGCCGCCTGCTACGACACCTTCGACGGGGAGCGCGACGACCTCGACCACTACCAGCGGATCCTCGCCGAGCTCGGTGCCCGCTCCGTGATCGACGTGGGCTGCGGGACCGGATCGCTCGCCGCGCGCCTCGCGGCCGACGGACTCCGCGTGACCGGAGTGGACCCGGCGCGCGCCTCCCTCGACATCGCCCGCGCCAAGCCGCATGCGGACGCGGTGCGCTGGATCCACGGCACCGCGTCAGACCTCCCCGCACTGGAGGCAGATGCCGCGGTGATGACCGGGAACGTCGCGCAGGTGTTCGTCACCGACGAGGCCTGGGAGGAGACGCTGCGCGCGATCCGAGCCGCGCTGCGCCGGGGTGGGGCGCTGGTGTTCGAGGCGCGTCGGCCGGAGCGCCGCGCCTGGGAGGACTGGCAGGCGGATGCCGAGGACCAGGTGCACGAGGTGCCGGGCCTGGGCCGGGTGATCACCCGGCCCCGGGCGTTCGAGGTGGCGCTGCCGCTGGTCACCTTCACCGACGAGTTCAGCTTCGCGGACGGCACCACCCTCACCTCGACATCCACGCTGCGGTGGCGGGACGAGGCCGAGCTGCGCGCTGCGCTCACCGTGACCGGCTTCGCGGTCGAGGAGGTCCGGGACGCCCCGGACCGGCCCGGGCGGGAGTTCGTGGTGATCGCCCGAGCCGTGTGAGCAGAGTTCCGTGGCGGGCGCGACGGCGGCTGGCGACGGCGACGGCGGCGGCTGCGGCTGCGGCTGCGGCTGCGGCTGCGGCTGCGGCTGCGGCTGCGGCTGCGGCTGCGGCTGCGGCTGCGGCTGCGGCTGCGGCTGCGGCTGCGGCTGCGGCTGGTAACGGTGACGGCGGCTGGCATGCAGTGGCGCTCAGCCAGCATGCATCGCCTAAATGGGCGTCGTGTGCTGGCTGAGCGCCACTGGGTGCAACGGCCCGACGCCCCGGGCCGTGGCACCGAGGTGCCGGGGTGCTGGGGTGCCGTGGTGCTGGCTCGGGCGCCGGGCAGGCGGGCGCCGGGCAGCCGGGTGCTCAGCCCTCCTGGTCGGTGCCGGTGTAGAAGCCGTAGGTGGCGTCGGCCCGCTGCTGGGCGACCTCGGCGTCCTCGCCGGAGGCGGTGTGGGCCACGGCCCAGCCGTCGGCCGCACCGCGGTAGAAGGAGCGGCCCTCGTCCGTCAGCGTCCAGGCCTCGGCCTCGGACGGGGCCAGCGAGCCCTCGGTCGCCCCGAGGTGCAGGCCCAGGCCCAGCAGGCCGCCGTCCCAGCCGACGCCGGTCGCGCCGGGGCCGAAGGTCTCCCACATCTCGGCGGGGATGTCGGCGACGTTCGAGAGGTGCTCGAGCTCGACGCGGGTGGCCTGCTCGCCGTCTGCGGCCAGGCGGAGCGTCACCCAGGACACGGCGCCCATCATCTCCCAGGTCACGGAGAATTCGGCCGCGCCGTCCTCGGGCGGCTCGCAGGTGAGGATCTCCCCGCCGGCGTTGCCCTCGAACTGATAACGGCGCCCGAGCCGGAGGTCACCGCTGATCGGCAGGAACCAGCGCTGGATGCGCTCGGCGGTAGTGAGGGCGTCCCAGACGTCGGCGAGGGCCGCGGGGTAGGTCTGCTCGAGCGACTGCACGTGCACCGCCTGGCCGTCGCGCTCCTCGAGGCGATAGGTGCGCGTCACGGACTGCAGCTGGGTGGGGACATCGACCATGTCAGGTCTCCTTCACGGTAGGTGCCGTGCCGGGCGGCATGCCCGGCGCGGGGGTGATGGCGGCTCATCCACCAGGTGCTCCTCAGTCATGTGGGCCTCGGAACCACCGATGGTTCCAGTGTGCACACGACTCGCGGGCATCGCCCCGCACCGGGCCAGGATCGAGGGGACGGGAATTCCGAGCTGACGGAGGGGCCGGGCCCGGGTGGGGCCCGGCCCCTCCGTCGTCAGGGATGGGTCAGCGCTGCGACATCCGGCGGCGCAGTGCCAGTGCACCGGCTCCGGCGAGGGTGACGACGCTGATCGTCGCGATCAGCGAGCCGAGGCTCACGCCGGTGCGGGCCAGATCGGAGCGGTCGGAGCCGCCCGCCGTGGTGTCGCCGGAGGTGCTGTCGCCGACCGGGGTGGCGACGGTGCTGCCATCCTGGGCATTGTCACCATCCTGGCCGTCACCGCCGGCCGGAGGCGGGGTGGTGGCGTCGTCATCGCCATCACCCGCAGGCGGGGTGGTGGCATCGTCATCGCCGTCGCTCGGGGGCGGGGTGGTGTCGTCGTCACCGTCGTCGGTGTCGCACTCGTCCGGAGTGCCGCCCTCGGTCCAGGTGAAGGAGCCGATCTCGGTGACGATCTCGGTCCCGGTCTCGGGGATCGCTGTGATCGTCAGCGGCACCACGGTGCCCTCGGGGACGCACATCCAGTCGGTGAGGGTGACGTCGGCGAAGAGCCGGCCCGCGTCCTCGACGTAGGCGTAGGGCGCCTCGAAGGTGCCGTACTCGCCGGCGTCGACGACCACGGTGGCGATCTCGGGGGCGCCGAGGCTCTGGGACTCGACGTTGCCGAGCCGCAGCACCGGGTCGCGGTCGATGCCGGCCTCGGAGTCGTACTCGCCGCCGTCGAGGATCTGCATCTCGAGCTGGCGCTGCGCGAAGTCCGGAGTGAGATCCGGGGTGGCCTCCAGGTACTGGATGAACGCGTCCCGGTCCAGCACGCCGGAGTCGCGCACATCCTCCGCCTCGGAAAGGGCCCACATGTTGTCGCCGCCCTCGAAGAGGAAGCTCGCGGCGACGATCGTGTAGGTCGCGTCGGGGTCGATCGGCTCGCCGCCGATCCGGATGTCGACGATGCGGTCGTCCAGCGCGCGGCTGGAGTCGAAGACGTACTCGACGTTGTGCGAGACCGCGAAGGCGAGGAAGGCCTCATCGCCCGCATCGACCGAGCCGCCGTCGGCCGTGCGCTGCCACTGCTCCTCGAGCATCTGCACGAACTGCGCACCGGTGACCTCACCGGAGTTCAGGGTGTTGCCGAAGGGCACCATCGAGTTGGCCTCGGCGTAGGTGACCACGCCATCGCCCTCGTCGGCGTCCGACTGGTCGTACCAGAGCTCGGCGCGGATGCCGCCGGGGTTCATGAACCCGATGACCTCGTGCTCGCCGTCCAGGCCGGCGTCCTCGAGGTACCACTTCATCGAATCCGCGAGCATGTCGCCCGCGGCGGAGTGGCGCGTGCGGTCATCGCCCTTGGTGATGGCCTGGTTCCCGACCTCGGTGTTCGGGGTGCGGATGCCGTCGACGTAGGAGGCCTTGGAATCGGCCCATGAGGTGGTGACGTCCCCGGCCACGGAGCCGACGGGCTCGGTGCCGATGACGGCGGCCTCGTCGATCGCGGTCCGCGCGATCTCGGTGACCTCGCGGACCACCTCGGTGTCGACGGCGCATTCCGTGCCTTCGGGCAGGGCGGTGGCGCGGTTCTCGGGCTCGCCGAGCACGTCCCAGTCGCCGTCCTCGCCGAGCTGGAGGGTGACCACGCCGAGGTTCTCGGCGCTGGCGCCGGTCTGGATGATCGGGCGCACCTCGCCGTCCTGGCCGGGGACGGGGGCGTTGAAGTTGTAGATGCGGTGGGAGTCGCCGTTGAAGATCGCATCGACCTCGGGGAGGTCTCTTCGACGATCTTGTCGAAGATCGGGTCGGTGTTCTGCGGGGCGATGCCCGGCTCGGCGCTCACGCTCGCGCCCTCGTGGTAGCTGGCCACCAGCACGTCGTACTGCTCACCGGAGGCGTCGAGCTCCTCGATCGCGGCGTTGACGCCGTCGACCGGGTCGCCGAACCTCAGGCCCTCGATCGCGGCCGGGCTCACCTTGCCGACGGTCTTGGTGGTGACCGCGCCGACCACCGCGACCCGCACCCCGTCGCGCTCGACGATCGCGTACGCGTCGTGGACCAGCTCGCCGGTGCCCTCATAGAAGACGTTCGCGGCGAGATCCGGGAAGTCCGTGCGCGGCGCGATGCGGTCCAGCAGGTCGTCGAGGCCCTGGTCGTACTCGTGGTTCCCGATCGCGGCGGCATCGACACCCATCGCATTCATCACGTCGATGGTGGGCTCGTCGTTCTGGACGGCGGAAGCGAAGGCGGAGCCGCCGACGTTGTCCCCGGCGGAGAAGAGGAAGGAGCTATCGGCCTCGGCGCGCACCGTCTCGACGGCGCAGACCATGCCGGCGGCGCCACCGAGGGCGCCGTGGAAGTCGTTGAAGGTCATCAGGCTGACCTGGTCGTCGGGTTCAGCAGCGGCGGCAGCACCGATCGGCATCACGGCCGATGCGAAGGCGACCGCGGCAGCGCTGAGGCCGACGCTCACACCGCGCCCGATGCGGCGCGCGGGGTTGTCCATCATGAATGCTCCTGGGGGCAGGGAGGGGGATGACTCGACACGAGCTGCTCCATCACACCCCATCGACGCCGTCTCCGCCCCGGTTTTCGCCGACCTGGTCCCCGCTCGTCATCGACAGTTCACCTCGGTGGTGGTCAGACGCTCGCCGGGCGCCGCCAGCAGGAATATCGTGATCTCCCCGTGACCCGGTGGTGGGGGCGGATCGGGGCGCCTGCGAGCGGGCTGGAAGGGTCGAGATCTCCGGTGACCGCTTTCCGTGTGTGACCTCGTACCCGCGGCCGGGCTGCTCGTAGCCCTGCCGGAGCCGAGTGGGTACCATCGGCGAGGACTTCGGATGGTCCACTCGACCCCCGCCCGTGACGTCTTCTCGATGTTCTCGGCACCGGCTCGGGTCGGTTCCGGCACCGTCCCCAGCCCCTCACTCCGACGCTCCCTCCCTCTTCCAGACGCGGACCGCGACCCGCTCGGCCACCAGCCCCGGCCGGGCCGCCCATGCGCCGCTCAAGGAGTCCTCCTCATGGTCATGCCGATGCCCTTCTTCACCCGTCGCCCCACCGTCCCCGCGAAGGACGGCGCGAGCTGGCCGCACGTGGTCATCCTGGGAGGGGGGTTCGCCGGTGCGCACGCCGTGGAGGCGCTGCGCGATGCGCGGGTGCGCGTGACCCTCATCGACCGCAACGTCTACAAGACGTTCCAGCCGCTGCTGTACCAGGTCGCCACCGCCGGCCTGAACCCGGGGGACGTCACCATGTTCCTGCGCGGCCTGTCCCTGAAGGTGCCGAACATGCGCTACCGCCAGGGCGAAGTCGAGGGCGTGGATCCGACGCGGAAGGTCGTGAGCCTGGACGAGGGCCAGAAGGGCCAGCACGAGATCTCCTACGACTACCTGATCATCGCCAACGGTGCGACCACCACCTACTTCGGCACCCCCGGTGCCGAGGAGCACGCGATGCCGATGTACACCCGCGCCCAGGCCCTGGCGATCCGCGACCGCGTCTTCTCCGAGCTGGAGCGCTCGAGCCGCGAGGCCGGGGACAGCCACGACAAGCTGCACGTGTGCATCGTCGGCGGCGGGCCGACGGGCGTGGAGATCGCCGGCGCGCTGGCGGATTTCCGGATGCAGGAGCTGGACATCCTCTATCCGGAGATGGATCCGGGCACCCTCCAGGTCACGGTGCTGCAGCGCGGCGACGAGCTGCTCAAGGAGTTCTCCACCAAGTACCGCCAGTACGCGGCCGACGAGCTGCGCGACCGCGGCGTCACCCTGCGGCTGGGCCACGGGGTCAAGGAGGTCGGCTACGACCACGTGGTGCTCGATGACGACTCGATCCTCGAATCCGACATCACCATCTGGGCCGCCGGCGTCGCGATCCCCCAGGCGATCTCCGAGTGGGGCTTCCCGCAGGACAGGCGCGGCCGCCTCTCGGTGGACGACTACCTGCAGGTCAAGGGCTTCCCCGGGGTCTATGCCGCCGGTGACATCGCCGGCCAGGACGAGGCTCTCCCCCAGCTCGCGCAGCCCGCGATCCAGATGGGCCAGGCCGCGGCCCGCGCGATCTCCGCAGAGGTCGACGGCAAACCGCGCAAGAAGTTCACGTACACCGATCTGGGCACCATGGCCACCATCGGCCGCCATGCCGCGATCGCGGAGATCCCGTTCCTGGGCGGGCTCTCGGGCTCGCTCGGCTGGGCCGCCTGGCTCGGCGTGCACATCACCAAGATGATCGGCCACCGCAACCAGCGTGCGGTCGCGATGAACCTGGTCTCGCTATACGGCGGCTCCCGCGCCACGCACCAGCCGAACCCCGTCGTGGGCGAGGTGGACTCGCTGCGGGCGGCGAAGATCTTCGAAGAGCAGGCCCCGCGCCGCATGTTCGGCAAGGACGCCGGGGCGACCGCCGGCATCCGGGCGGCCGAGGGCACCGGGGGTACCGGACGGGACTGAATCCCGCAGCTGCTCCGGAATGATGAGCGCCCTGCTTCCGCGTGTGGAAGTGGGGCGCTCATGACTGTGCGGTCAGCGGGTGCGGCGGATGAGGTCGATGAGCTGGTCCGCGTCCTGGCGGAGCGGGTGTGATGCCCGGGCGGCGCAATCTGGTGAAGGCTGGGACGGCCGCGACGGCTGGGGGCTCACCGCTGGCGAAGCGGCGCCCTCACCCGGCAGCGGCGCCGCGTAGCGGGCGGTGGTGAAGGCATCGGCGATGCGGGCCGCGGCGGCGTGGTGCTCGTCGGTGATCTCGAGGCCGGCGGCCTCGATGTGGGCGAGCAGATCCTCGAGGGCGCGGTGCGGCGCCAGTGCGGCGTCCAGCGCGAGGGGGGTGGGGTCGCTGCCCCAGGCCCCGGTGATCCGGAGCCAGCGGATCGCGAACGCGCGCACCGAGAGCTCGCGGGTGATCTCGGACCAGGCGAGCTCTCCTGCCCCGCGATATCGCCGCTCCACGGCGAGTGCGGAGGCGAGCCCGCCATCACCGTCGCCGCTGTCCAGCAGGGCGGCCCAGCGTGCGTCGCGAGCGCGGAGACGGCGGCGGCGGATGCCGAGCACGGCCGCAGCGGCGACAGCGGCGAGCAGCCCGCCCAGCGCCATCGTGATCACCACCCCCCACTTCACGCGCTGCACGGTGGCGGCGGAGGGGCCGAGGTCACCGCCGTCGGAGTCCTGGGCGGTGGCGGGGTCCTCGGTGGTCTCCTCCTCGGAGGTGCCCTGCTCGTCGGGCGTCTCCTCGGCGGGCTCGTCCTGCGTAGTCGGGGTCTCCGGGGCGGGGGCCTGCTCCTGATCGGAGGGGTCGGTCCGTTCCGGCGGGCTCACCCCGTTGGCGGCCGCGGCCGGTGTCGGTTCGAAGCGCACCCAGCCGTACTCGGGACCGAACCACACCTCGGGCCAGGCGTGCGCATTCGTGGAGCTGACGGACCATTCGTCCCCGTCCTGCTCGCCGGGGGTGAAGCCGATGACCACCCGGGAGGGATACCCCTGCGAGGTCATCATCAGCGCGAACGAGGCGGCGAACTGCTCGCAGTAGCCCACGCGATCGTCCAGGAAGGACTCCAGCGGATCCTCGCCCGGTGGGGAGTTGACGGTGAGCGAGTAGGCGAAGGAGTTGCGGAAGTAGTCCTGGAAGGTGACGGCGGTGTCGTAGGCGTTGTCGGCGCCATCCCTCTCGACCAGCTGGTCGGCGAGCGCGGTCGCGGTCTCGGGCACGTCGTCCCGGGAGGTGTAGCCCGCGTCGAAGGGCTGCGCGAACACGGCCGGGTCCACTCCGCGCAGCTGCTCGGCGGTGGCGGTGGCCGGTTCGGATTGGACGCTGTACCGCTGCCCGAGCAGGCCGGAGCGCACGTAGGACAGCGCCACCTCGCCGTTGGAGGGCTGCAGCGTCATCGCCCGGTTCAGCACAGGGTCGGCCCCTCGGACGGAGCGCACGTTATCCGGCACGGGCAGGCGCTGGCCCGCGAGGTTGGTGATCTCGACGTCGGTCTCGATGAAGTCGTCGGCGCTGCCGTGCACGGCCACGCCGTCGTCGCGGGCATCGCTGAACGCGGCCACCCCCATCACCAGGGCGTCGCCTTCCGCGGTGCCGCGGAAGGTCTCGCCGTCGAAGGTGTTCAGAGTGCGCAGGCGCAGGTAGGAGGGGTCTTCCGCGGTGGTGGTGTAGCGCAGCACCTCGGTGTCCTCCCGCTGCAGCAGCGAGCGGCGCACGGAGACGTCGTCATCGATCATCACCGGTCCGAGCGCGGGGGCGTCGGGATCCTGCCAGCGCTCGAGCAGGTCGATGTTCAGGGCGAGCCGGGCCGGGGCCAGCTGCGGCAGAGCGGGGCCCAGCAGCGGGCTCAGCACCGCGACCAGCGCCACGCAGACTGTCACCGCGGCGAGGGTGCGGCCGCGATGCGCGGGAGGCCCCGCCTGCGGCCGACGGTCCCCGCGCAGGTAGCGGGGATCGGCGTGGACGGTGCGGGTCGCGAAGAGCGCCGCCCCGGCCAGCACCGGGGCAGCGACCTGCCACCACTGGCCGCCGGCCGGGTGCTGCAGCGCCGGGATCAGCACCGCGCTGCTCACCAGCAGAGCGGTGGGGGTGTGCCAGCCCAGGTCCAGGAACATCAGGTCCAGCAGCAGGGTCACCAGCCCGATCAGCGCCACCATGAGCACGGCGCCGGGCGCGCCGAGGGCCAGCGGGGGCACCCCCGAGGCCAGCTCGTTCACGCCGCGGGTGGCGATCTCCGCCTGGTCGCGGACCACGGCGAGCGGTCCGTCCTGCCAGGGGGCCAGGCCCAGCACCGTCTCGACCACCAGCACCAGCAGGATCAGCAGTCCAGCCTGGGCCAGCGGCACCAGCATCTGGCGTCGCACCACGGTGCGCAGCACCACCCCGCCGAGGATCACGGGCGCCGCGGCGACCAGGGTCAGCACCAACCAGGACGAGCCGGCCAGGAGCTGGGAGGCGGGGGCCGAGGCCAGCAGGATGGCGACCAGCAGCAGCAGTGCCCGGCCGGTGAGGTGGCTGCCCTCGAGCGCGGGCCGGCCCATCAGCGGGCTCATCGGCTCTGCTCCTCGTCGGCGGTGAGCAGGTCGGTGAGGGTGTCGGCGGCGGTGCCGCGCACCAGGGTCCAGCGGCCCAGCGGGGAGCGGGTGGGGGCGTGCCGCTCGCGGACCGCCGCCAGCTCCGCGGCGTGCTGCAGGTGGGCGTGACCGAAGTCGTCCCCGTCGGCCGGGCCGATCCGGCGGGCCCGGTGCGGGGGCTGCGCGGGATGGGCAGCATCCGGCTCCTCGAGGGCGGGGCCGAGCGCGATCGCGGTGCGGTGGGCGGCGCGGCCGGCGAAGCGGTCCAGCTGGAGTCCGGAGAAGGGGTCGCCGTCGTCGGGCCCCAGCGCGATCGCGAGGGCGGTGTGCCCGGCGGCGTGATCCCGGCCGATGCCACCGGAGGCGTCGTCGTCGAAGTCGACGTCGGCGAGCGCGAGCAGGGAGGCGCGCTGGGCGACGGCGTCCGCCTCGCGGCCCAGCGGGGACGGGCCGGAGAGGCCGCGGCGGCGGCCGGTGCGGGTGATCTCGTCCCCGGAGGCGTCGACGATGCGCACCTCCCAGCCGCTGCGGCCCAGGGCGTCCAGCACGGTCGCGGCGTGCGAGACCAGGGCGTCCTCCACCTCGGCGGAGGGGTTCTCGCGCCGGGTGGTGTCGAGCACGATCACGGCGCTCTGCCCGGCGGCGGGCTCCTCCTCGCGGGTCATCAGCTGGCCGGTTCGGGCGCTGGCGCGCCAGTTGATGCGGCGGATGTCGTCCCCGCTGGCGTAGGGGCGGGCGATGGGGCCGATCTCGCCGATGCCCGGGGCGGGGGCGGCGCTGCGGGCCCCCTCGCGGCTGATGCCGGTGGCGCGCTCGGCGGCCGGCTCCATCACACCGACCACCGGCAGGCCGGTCAGGTGCAGGCCGTCCTCCACGGTGCGGCGCAGGTGGAACAGCCCCAGCAGGTCGCGGACGATCAGCGAGTAGGGGCCCAGCTCGTGCCCGCCTCGTCGGCCGACGTGCAGCACATGCGGCATCCGCGCAGCCAGTGGCAGGTCTCCTTGACCGCCGAGCGACTCCGGCAGGTGCTCGCGCACGATCCCGCGCCCCAGCGGCACCACGGTGATCCAGGCGGGGCCCTCCAGCTCGAGCATCACCCTCGCAGAGGCGCCGACGGGCACCGCGTCGTCGACCAGGTATCGCCGCGCGCGCAGCCCGACGCCGCTGACCGCGATCCCGACCGCCCCGACGACCAGCATGAGCAGCAGCGCGGCGGCCAGCTGCCGGGCGGGGGTGACCCGGGCCAGGTCCCCCAGCAGCCACAGGCCCAGGCACAGCCCGAGCACCGCGAGGCCCCGCCCGGTGGGGCGCAGGATCCTGCCCGGGCGCGGGGTCATTGCTGCGCGGTGCTGCGCAGCACCTGATCGACCAGCTCCTCCGCGCTCGCTCCGCGGGAGAGGGCCTGCGGGGTCAGGTGCATGCGGTGGCGCCATACCGGCATGATCACGTCGGAGATGTCCTGCGGGGTGACGAAGGTGCGCGCGGTGAGCGCGGCCTTCGCCTTCGCGGCACGCACCAGGTGCACGGCGGCGCGCGGGGAGGCGCCGAGGGTGACCTGGGGGTGGCTGCGGGTGGCCTGCGCCAGGCGCACCGCGTAGTCGAGGATCACCGGGGAGGCGTACACGCTGCGCACCAGGGAGATGTGGGCGGCGATGCGTTCGGGGCTGGTGCGGGTGATGACGGCATCGATCACGTCATGATCGCCCTCGGGGACGGGTCCGGTCTGGGTGGCGAGCATCCGCGCCTCAGCGCTGGGCACCGGATATCCCATCGTGGTCTGGGCCAGGAAGCGGTCGCGCTGGGCTTCGGGCAGGCGGTAGGTGCCCTCCATCTCGACCGGGTTGGCGGTGGCGACCACCATGAACGGCTCGGCGAGGGCGTAGGTGGTGCCGTCGACGGTGACCTGTCGCTCCTCCATCGCCTCCAGCAGGGCGGACTGGGTCTTCGGGGAGGCGCGGTTGATCTCGTCGGCCAGCAGGATCTGGGTGAACACCGCGCCGCGGCGGAACTCGAACTCGCTGGTGGCCTGGTTGAACACGCTCGCACCGGTGACATCGCCCGGCAGCAGGTCGGGGGTGAACTGGATGCGGTGGCGCTCGGCCCCGAGCGAGGCGGCCAGGGACTTGGCGAGCATCGTCTTGCCCACCCCGGGAATGTCCTCGATGAGCAGGTGCCCTCCGGCCAGCAGCACCAGCACCGCGATGCGGGCCACCTCGTCCTTGCCCTCGACGACGGTCGCGATCTCCGCGACCACGCTCTCGGCCTCGGCGGCGATCTCGCGGGCCTGCGCTTCGGAGAGGGGTCCCCCGGCCTCGCGGGAGTGGCTGCGGGAGTCTTGGGGGTCGCTGGGAGCCTGGACAGCGATGTCATCCTGAGTCATGTCGAACTCCTTTGAGTCATCGCTGGCACTGTTGTTCATGAAGAATTTGCCACCTGATGAACAGCCCAGGTGATTATTCGTGGCGATGCCTCATACAGTATGACTGGTCCAAACCGTCGTGCCCGAGGAGTTCCGATGTTCGTCCCACGCGGCCGAGCCCTCGTGAGGCTCGGCGCCGGGCTCCTGCTCGCGATGGCATGCGCTGCGGCGCCCGCTCTCGCACTGGCCCCGCCGGTGGCGGGTGCGCCGACAGGGCACGGGGACTGCGTCGAGGCCGCACCGAGCGCGACGGCGACCTCGACACAGCTCGGCGGGCCCGTCGAGGTCTCCGGCGACTGCTTCCCGACGCGCTCGGAGGGCACGGTCGAGATCTTCATCCAGGGCAACGGCGACTCGCAAGATTCGAAGACAGTGCGGACCGACGGCGGACAGTCTGTCTACGCCTCATTCACGCCGGGCGCAGTCGGCGACTATCAAGCCGTCATCAAGGTCGGAAGCGCTACCGCGAGCACCACGTTCACCGTGGAGGACGCCGCGGAGCCGGAACCGACGGATCCACCCACGGAGGAACCCACCGAGGAGCCCACCGAGGAGCCGACGGAGGAGCCCACAGATCCGCCGACGACCGCGGAGCCGACGGACCCGCCGACGTCGGAACAGCCGACCGAACCGGCTCCCACCGATCCCGAACCGACGGACGAGCCGAGCACCCCGGCCCCGACCGACGAGCCGTCGACCCCGGCGCCCACCGCACCGGCCTCCACGAACAACCCATCGACCCCGGCACCGACCGGGGGCCCGACCAGCTCGGCGCCTGAGCCCGGTGGTCAGGACAGTGAGGACTCGCAGGGCACGCCCTCGACACCCGCGAGCCCCGCCCCGAGCACCTCGCAGGATGAGGAGCAGAATTCTGCGCCGCCATCGGCCGCCGACCGGCCGGGCGCCTCCTCGCCGTCCCCCGACTCTTCCACCCCGACGGACCCCGGCTCGGCAACCGACGACGCCCCGCCCTCGACGCCCGAGTACAGCGCCGATCAGAAGCAGGCGGCCGCACTCGCAGTGCTGATGACCTCCCTGTTCGCGCATGGGGTCTCCGAGGGCGAGGTGGGTCTCTCCCCTGCCGAGGTCCAGGCGGAGGTCGAAGCCTCCGGGGCGGACGGGAACAGCGACGGGGCGGACGGGAACAGTTCCGGCGACAGCGACGAGGCCTCTGACAGCGGCGGTGAGGAGCTCGCCGAGACCGGGATGGAGGCCTCCACACCCGCGGCTCTCGCCGGGCTCGCGCTGCTCAGCGGTGCCGGTCTGCTCTGGCATCAGCGGCGTCGGCGGGACTGACCTCCGACGCGGCTCCCCAGCTCAGGCGCGGAGCTCCCGTCGGGCCTGCAGCGCGATCAGCGCCGCGATCAGCAGGGCCCCGACCACCAGTGCGGCCCCGCCCACGGCGACCGCGCCGCTGACGCCGAGCAGCGCACCGAGCCAGCCGAGGGTGATCCCATTGCCGGTGCGCATGCCGCTGCCGATCATCGAGTAGACCCCCACCACGCGTCCGCGCTGGTGCTCCGGGGCGCGCAGCTGCACCAGCGCCTGACCGATCGCGGTCGCGGCGAGGTTCGCGATGCCACCGATCACCAGGGCGATCAGCGCCACCGCGTAGTGGCCGGTGGTGGCCACGATCAGGGAGGTGAGCCCGAACATCACCGCGGCGATCACGGCGCCGCGCACGTCGACCTTGAGGATCCCGGTGGCCTCGAGCAGGATCCCGCCCACCACTCCCCCGATGCCGTTGGCGAACAGCAGCGCGCCGTACCCGATCCCGGCCTTGTCCCCGGCACCGAGATTCTGGGCGAAGTTCGGCATCGCCACCTGCAATGAGGCGCCCACGCACACCGCGATCAGGCCTGCCAGCGCGATCATCCCCACCAGCACCCGGTCATTGCTGACGGTGCGCAGCACCCGCGGGGTGTCCAGGATCGAGATCCGCTCCCTGTGGACATGGCCGCTGCGCACGTGCCCGGTGAAGGGGGTGCGGATCATCAGCAAATTCATCGGCAGATAGAACAGGATGTTGACGAAGATGCCGTACGTCGGCCCGAGCGCCAGCAGCAGCGCCGAGCCGACCACCGGACCGGCCAGGACGCCGAGGCTCTTGAAGGTCGCGTTCAGCCGCACGGCGCTGGGCAGCTCAGGGGGCTCGGCGAAGTCGTGGAGCATCAGCTGCTCGGCCGGGCCCCACAGCGCGCCCGCCAGGCCGTGCAGCACCAGCAGCACGCAGGCGCTCCACATCTCCAGCGTCCCGGTGAGGAAAAGCAGACCCCAGCTGAGCGAGACGAGGGCGAACAGGATCTGGGCGGCCTGGATGATGCGCCGGCAGTCGTACTTCTCGGCCAGGCCCCCGAACAGCACGGAGAACAGCAGGAACGGCAGCCAGTGGCTGATCACCTGGAAGCCCACCAGCCAGGGCGAGGCGAACACCTCCCACAGCGCCCAGTAGGTGATGACGTGCTCGATGTTGTCGGCCATCATCGAGAGCCCGGCGGTGACCAGGTAGGGGCGGGAGTGCTTGTCGCGCAGAGGGCCGAAGCGGCGCGTGACGGGCAGGTTCAGCGGGGTTCAGCCTTTCTCGGGCGCAAGGGCGGGCGACGGAGGAATTCGACGTGCTGCTCCGCCGGGCGCCCGGCGGTGACGGCCGCGCCCCGTCAGAGGTCGAGCACGAAGCGCAGCGCCTGGTCGACCTCGCTCAGCTCCTCGGGGCCCACGTTGCCTCGGCGGGTCATGAGCCGTTCAGTGGAGACGGCCCGCAGCTGGTCGCACCGGGCATAGGAGACGTGTCCCAGGCCGCTGGTGCCCGGTTCCACCTCGACGTGACTGCGCAGACCGTAGGCGGCAGAGGCGACAGGTACGACCATGACCAGCCCGCCAGGTCCGTTGTTCAGGATGTCGACGGACACCACGACGGCCGGGCGCCGGAACGCCGGCTCATGACCGATCGGCTGACCGAGATCGACGTCGTAGACCTCTCCCCGCCAGATCACGAGAGCGTGTCCCACTCCTGTCGCTCGGCCACATACTGCTCCCAGCGCTCGGGGTCGTCGCGGAGCCGCTCGTAATCCGCAGCGAGCCCCTCGAGGAACTCCTTCCGCTCGAGCGCGTCGATCGCCACATGCACAACATCGATGACCGAAGTCCCACGGGACTTGGCGAGCACTTGAAGACGCTCTGAATCGGGTCGTCGAACTCGAACGGTCGTGGTCTCCGTAGCAGCCATGCCCCAATTGTAGACGAAACGTCTACATTTGGGAAGGGCGTGGCGGTCGCCTCACGGCGCGAGCAGCACAGCGAAGGTCTCCAGCGTCTCCTGCAGCGCGATCGAGGGCTCCAGCAGCCACTGGATCTGCAGGCCGTCGCTCGCGGCGATGACGAGGGCGGCGGTGCGGGCGGGGTCGATATCGGACCGGACCAGCCCGGTCTCCTGGTCCTCGCGCAGCTTGCGCTCGAGGTTGTCGCGCACTCGCTCGAAGCGGGCGGTGAAATACTCCTTGGCGGGCCCGGAGTCGACCTCGAGCGCGGTCGCGACCAGAGTGGAGTAGAGCTGGACCAGGCCCGGGACCTTCAGGTTCGACAGCGCCGCATTGGCCATCACCTCCACCGAGCGCTCCTGGCTGGGGTCCCCCGCTCCGGATCGGGGCGGTTCTCGGCATGCTCGTAGACGGCGACCAGCAGCTCCTCGCGGGAGGAGAAGTAGTGCAGCAGCGCGCCGTGCGAGATGCCGATGGATTCAGCGATGCGGCGCAGGGAGGTGCCGTCGGCCCCGCGCTCGCGGAACACCTCGATGGCGCGGTCGAGGATCTCCTGCCTCCGGGCGATCCCCTTGGAGTAGGAGCCCGCCCGGCCGATGCGGCGCGCGGCGCCGGAGGGCGCGGGATCGGGCGCGGCCGACGGGGTCTCCTCAGTGGTGCCGCTGGCGGGATCCTCGGTGCTCATGACGCCAATGTACCCACCCTGGGGAGCGCTCGCCAGCAAAAACCTCCACCTGGTGGTTTGATGGTAGGGTGACCCTCGCGCGTCCTTCGACGGCGCCGCCCCGCCCTCTGACAACGACGCATGAAAGCAGGTTCGACGTGGCACTGCCCCTCGCCTCCGTCCAGCTGTACACGCTGGCCACGGAGTTCTCCGCCGACATGAACGGCTCCCTCGACAAGCTCGCGCAGATCGGTCTGAAGAACGTCGAGGCGTTCGACTTCGTGCGCCGCCCCAAGGAGATCCGGGCCGCGCTGGACGCCTCGGGCCTCGCCTCCCCCACCGGGCACGCGCCGCTGCTGTCCGATGAGCTGTGGACGCCGGACGGCTCCATCCCCACCCCGGCGAACGAGGTCGTGTTCGAGGCCGCCGCCGAGATCGGCATGAAGACCGTCATCGATCCGATGGTCCCCACCGAGCGCTGGCTCACCGAGGACGGCGTGAAGGACATCGCCGAGCGCCTCAACGCCGCCTCCGAGACCGCGAAGCAGTTCGGGCTCACCGTCGGCTACCACAACCACGCCCAGGAGTTCCTCGCGGACTTCGACGGCCAGAGCGCCTACCAGCGCTTCCTGTCGCTGGTGGAGCCGTCGGTCGCGATCGAGCTGGACCTGTACTGGGCGCTGGTCGGCGGTCAGGACGTCGTGGCACTGGTCAAGGAGCTCGGCGATCGCCTCGTCGCGATCCACGTCAAGGACGGCATCAAGCCCGAGACCAACCCCTTCGCCCCCGAGGCCCCGAAGTTCAGCTCCTCGAGCCTGGACCAGCGCCACGCCGGCGAGGGCGAGGTCCCCACCATCGAGGCGATGCAGGCCGCGACCGGCGTCAAGTACGCGGTCATCGAGTACGACAACGCCCCCGGCGAGGTCTTCTCGGACATCGAGAACAGCTACCGCTTCCTGATCGACGGAGGACTCGCCGCATGACCACCCTCTCCCCCTTCTCCTCCCCGGTGGGCATCGGCTTCATCGGCGTCGGCGTCATCTCCGACACCTACCTGGAGAACCTCAACTCCTTCCCGGACGTCGAGGTGCTGATCCTCGGCGACATCAACACCGAGCGCGCCGCGGCCCAGGCGGCGAAGCACCACGTGCCGGCGTCCGGCACCGCGCAGGACGTGCTGGATCATCCGGGCGTGCAGGTCGTGGTGAACCTGACCCTGCCCGCCACCCATGTCGAGATCTCCTCCGCCGCGATCGCGGCGGGCAAGCACGTGTGGACCGAGAAGCCGCTGGGCCTGGACCGCGAGTCCACCGCCGCGCTGCTGGCACAGGCCGACGAGGCCGGGCTGCGCATCGGCTGCGCTCCGGACACCGTGCTCGGGGCGGGCGTGCAGACCGCCAAGCGGGCGGTGCTGGACGGGCTGATCGGTCGGCCGCTGTTCGCGCAGACCTCCATGCAGTGGCAGGGCCCCGAGGTGTTCCACCCCAACCCCGGCTTCCTGTTCGCCCAGGGTGCGGGCCCGCTGCTGGACATGGGCCCGTACTACTTCACCACCCTGGTGAGCCTGTTCGGCACCGTCGAGAAGGTCGCCGCAGTCGGGCTGAAGGCGAGCGAGGAGCGCGAGATCCGCGTGGGCGAGAAGGCCGGGACCACCTTCCCGGTCGAGGTGCCCTCGACGATCTCGGTGCTCACCCAGTTCGCGGGCGGCCAGACCGGCACCTCGCTGCTGAGCTTCGACTCGCCGCTGGCCCGCCAGGGCATCGTGGAGATCCACGGCACCGAGGGTTCGCTGATCGTGCCCGATCCGAACATGTTCGAGGGCCGCATCGCCTACGTGCGCCCCTTCGAGTCCTTCGGCGAGCGCCCGCCGGAGCAGGAATGGATCGAGGTGACGCAGAAGGGTCCCGCCACCGGCCGCGGCCTGGGCCTGCTGGACATGGTCCGCGCCATTCACACCGGTCGCCCGCACATCGCCACCGGCGAGGTGGGCTACCACGTGCTGGACGTGATGCTCTCGGCCGAGGAGTCCGCAGCCAGCGGCGAGTTCGTCACCGTGGAGTCGTCGGTCTCCGAGATCCCGGCCGTCCCGGCGGACTTCGACCCGCTGGCCCGCACCGTCTGAGCCCCGCCGGCCCGGGCAGGCCGGCTCACTGGTGCCCCGCCGCTGGCTGATACCGACAGATGCGCGCTGAGGACCTATGTGACGTGGTCACATGAGTCCTCAGCGCGCATTTGCATGCTCCGGCGCCTCTGCCCGGTTCGACCCGCATACGTTCCATCGGATCGGCGCGACGGTGGTCGACGACCAGGCGCGCGGGGCAGCGCGCGATCGATGCGGCCGGCCACCACGAACACTCACAGCCGATTCAGGAGATCTCTTCGCGGTCGGTGGAATCGAGCGCG